>NZ_JBVVPU010000002.1:0-15600 GCF_055811295.1 Mesorhizobium sp. WSM4871
CCCCCCCCCCCCCCCCCCCCGCCCCCCCCCCCCCCCCCCCCCCCCCCCCCCCCCCCCCCCCCCCCCCCCCCCCCCCGGCGGGCGGGCCCCCCCCCCCCCCCCCCCCCCCCCGCCCCAGATACGCGCCCGAATTGTTTCGATATGAAACTTTAAGCTTGAAATAATTTGCCTGCGGCGCGATACTGAAAGTCGGGATCGCCGGCCTTGCCGGTGGCCCGAGGCGAAGAGGAGATCGCAGATATGAAGGTTGCGGTTCTCGGCGGTGGACCGGCCGGGCTCTACTTTGCTATCTCGATGAAGCTCCGCGACGCCACCCACGAGGTGACGGTGTTCGAGCGCAATCACGCCGACGACACATTCGGCTGGGGCGTGGTGCTGTCGGCCGAAACGCTCGACAATCTGACCAGGAACGATCCGGTCAGCGCCGTCTGGATCAAAAAGCACTTCGCCTATTGGGACGACATTGCCGTCATCCATGACGGCGTGCGCACGGTCTCGACCGGGCACGGCTTCTGCGGCATCGGCCGCAAGCGGCTGCTCATCCTGTTGCAGCGGCGGGCGCGCGAACTCGGCGTCAAGCTCGTCTTCGAGACAGATATCGGCGACCCCCGGCCCTATATGGAGAGCCACGACCTGGTGGTAGCCGCCGACGGGCTGAATTCGAAGGCGCGCGGCACCTTCGTCGACATCTTCAAGCCCGACATAGACACCCGCAAATGCAAGTTCGTCTGGCTTGGCACACGGCAAAAATTCGACGACGCCTTTACCTTCATCTTCGAGAAGACGGAGCATGGCTGGGTTTGGGCGCACGCCTATCAGTTCGACAGCGAGACAGCGACCTTCATCGTCGAATGCAGCGAGCAGACCTGGGCTGCCTTCGGTTTCGGCGCGATGAGCCAGCAGGAATCGATCGCCGCCTGCGAGAGGATCTTCGCCAAGCATCTCGGCGGTCATGCGCTGATGACCAATGCCAATCACATCAGGGGTTCGGCCTGGATCAATTTTCCGCGGGTGTTGTGCGAGCGCTGGTCGTACAAAAATCTGGCGCTCATGGGAGATGCGGCGGCATCGGCGCATTTCTCTATCGGTTCAGGCACCAAGCTGGCGCTGGAAAGCGCGGTGGCGCTGGCCGATTATGTCAAGTCCGAGCCTGATCTCGAGGCGGCGTTCCGCAAATATGAGGATGCACGGCGCACCGAAGTGCTGAAGCTGCAGTCGGCGGCGCGCAATTCGCTCGAATGGTTCGAGGAGGTCGAGCGCTATCTCGGCCTCGATCCGGTGCAGTTCAACTATTCGCTGCTGACGCGCTCGCAGCGCATCAGCCACGAGAATCTCAGGCTGCGCGACGGCGAGTGGCTGGCCGGCGCGGAAGAATGGTTCCAGCGCCAGGCCGGCGCCGGCGGCAACAGCTTGCGCCGTGCACCGATGTTCGCGCCGTTCAAGCTGCGCGACATGGCGCTCAACAACCGCATCGTCGTCTCGCCGATGGCACAGTACAAGGCCGTCGACGGCTGCCCGACTGACTGGCATTTCGCCCATTATGCCGAACGCGCCAAGGGCGGTGCCGGCCTTCTCTATATCGAGATGACCTGTGTCAGCCCGGAAGGCCGCATCACACCCGGCTGTCCCGGCTTCTACGCGCCCGAGCACGAGGTGGCGTGGAAGCGGCTGGTCGACTTCGTCCATGCCGAGACGGAAGCCAAAATCTGCGCCCAGATCGGCCATTCCGGCGCCAAGGGCTCGACCCGGCTCGGCTGGCAAGGAACCGATGTGCCGCTGCCATCCGGCAACTGGCCCGTCATGGCCGCGTCGGCGGTCGCGTGGTCGCCTGAGAACCAGGTGCCGAAGGCAATGGACCGCGCCGACATGGATCTGGTGCGCGACCAGTTCGTGGCCTCGGCCGAGATGGCTGATCGTTGCGGCTTCGACATGCTGGAGATCCATGCCGCGCATGGCTATCTGCTCTCCTCCTTCATTACGCCGCTGACCAACCGGCGCACCGACGCCTATGGCGGTTCGCTGGAAAACCGCATGCGCTATCCGCTGGAAATTTTCCGCGCCGTACGCGCTGTCTGGCCAGCGGAAAAGCCTGTTTCCATGCGCATCTCAGCCAATGACTGGGTCGGCATCGAAGGGGTGACGCCGGCCGACGCGGTCGAGATCGCCAAGTTGCTGCACGAGGCCGGTGTCGACATCTGCGACGTGTCGGCCGGCCAGACCTCGGCATTGGCAAAGCCGGTCTATGGCCGCATGTTCCAGACGCCGTTTTCCGACCGCATCCGCAACGAGGTCGGCATGGCGACGATGGCGGTCGGCAACATCTATGAGCCGGACCATGTCAATTCTATCCTGATGGCCGGCCGCGCCGATCTGGTGGCGCTGGCACGACCGCATCTCACAGATCCCTACTGGACGCTGCACGCGGCGGTGACGCTTGGCGATCGCGGCGTCAAATGGCCGGATCCCTATCTGCCCGGCCGCGACCAGATTTACCGGCTGGCCGAACGCGACGCCGCTGCGGGGCTGAAAGTATGAGCGCGGCCGGAGCAATCGCGGGCAGGCACGCCCTTGTCACCGGTGGCGGCTCCGGCGTCGGCCGCGCTATCGCATTGGCACTGGCAAGAGCCGGCATCACTGTCACCATCTGCGGCCGGCGCGAGGCGGTGCTTGCCGAGGTCGCGGGGGAAAGCGACCGCATCTTCGGCATTGCCGCCGACGTCACCGACGAGGCCTCAATGGCGTCGCTCCACAGCAACGCGGAAGCGGCGCGCGGACCTTTCAACATTGTTGTCGCCAATGCCGGCATGTCCGGCAGCGCCCCGGCGCATAGGACCTCTCTCGCGGACTGGCAGCGTACGCTTGACGTCAACCTCACCGGGGCGTTCCTGACGGTGAAGCCGGCGCTGGCCGGCATGGCGGCACGGAAGACAGGCAGGATCGTCTTCGTCGCCTCCACGGCCGGGCTGAAGGGCTATCCATATGTCGCGGCTTACGTCGCGGCCAAGCATGGCGTCGTCGGGCTGATGCGGGCGCTGGCCGCCGAGACCGCAAAATCAGGTGTGACAGTCAATGCCGTCTGCCCGGGCTTCGTCGAAACCGAGATGCTGGACGAATCCATCCAGCGCATCGTCGAAAAGACCGGCCGCTCAGTCGAGGAGGCGCGGACGAGCCTTGCCTCGACAAACCCGCAAGGACGTTTCATCCAGCCGGAGGAAGTCGCCGCCGCGGTGCTATGGCTGTGCGGCGATGCGGCAGGGTCGATCACCGGCCAGGCGATCTCTGTTTCGGGAGGCGAGACATGGTAGCCGGCCCCCTGCCCGCGCGCTCCGAAGCCGGCAAGGATCGGCTGCGCCTTTGGATACGGCTGCTGCGCGCCTCGCGCACGATCGAAGCCGAACTGCGCGAGCGGCTGAAGAAGGAATTCAACACGACGCTGCCGCGCTTCGATGTGATGGCGGCGCTCTACAGGTCGCCTGAAGGCATGCTGATGAGCGACCTGTCGCGTTTCCTTCTGGTCTCCAACGGCAATGTGACGGGCATCGTCGACCGGCTGGTCTCGGAAGGACTGGTTGCCCGCGCCCGGCGCAATGGCGACCGTCGCACTTCGATGGTGCGGCTGACCGAGGAAGGTTCGAAGGCCTTCGCCGTGATCGCCGCTGCACATGAAGGCTGGGTCGGCGAGCTGCTGGGCACTGTGAGCGAGGAAGAGGCGCGCCGGCTGATCGGCATGCTGAATTCCTTCCGCAGCAATTGGGAGGGACGGGAATGACAAGGATGGCAAACCGCAAGCCCAAGCATTTCCTGTGGCAGGTCGAAGGCAAGGTCGCAAGGATCCGGCTCGACCGGCCGGAGCGCAAGAACCCGCTGACCTTCGACAGCTACGCCGAATTGCGCGACACTTTTCGCGACCTGGTCTATGCCGAGGATGTCGACGCCGTGGTGTTCCTGCCCAATGGCGGCAATTTCTGCTCCGGCGGCGATGTGCACGACATTATCGGCCCGCTGGTCAAGATGGACATGAAGGCGCTGCTCGCCTTCACCCGCATGACCGGCGATTTCGTCAAGGCGATGCTCAATTGCGGCAAGCCGATCATTGCGGCGGTCGACGGCGTGGCGGTGGGCGCCGGCGCCATCATCGCCATGGCGTCGGACATCCGCATCGCCACGCCCGAGGCGAAGACCGCCTTCCTGTTCACTCGCGTTGGGCTTGCCGGCTGCGACATGGGCGCCTGCGCCATCCTGCCGCGCATCATCGGCCAGGGCCGCGCCGCCGAACTGCTTTACACCGGCCGCACCATGAGTGCCGCCGAAGGAGAGCGCTGGGGTTTCTACAACCGGCTGGTCGACGCCGCGGCACTCGAGGCCGATGCGCTTGAGCTGGCCGCGCGCATCGTTTCCGGACCGACCTTTGCCCATGGCATCACCAAGACGCAGCTGAACCAGGAATGGTCGATGGGGCTGGAACAGGCGATCGAAGCGGAGGCGCAGGCGCAGGCGATCTGCATGCAGACCGCCGATTTCGGGCGGGCGTACAAGGCTTTCGTCGCTAAGGAAAAGCCGGTATTCGAGGGGAATTGAGGATGGCCCTTTTTACGGAGACGTTGACGGGACAGCGCCCCCCTCTGTCCTGCCGGACATCTCCCCCTCTAGGGGGGAGATCAACCTTCCTCTCGGCCTTCGCTAATCACCAACGTCGCAAGACGAGCACCGCAGGCGGAGCTGCCAATCTCCCCCCTGGAGGGGGAGATGTCCGGCAGGACAGAGGGGGGCGCCGTAGAGCGCAAGGGCTGAAGAACAGCGGGGGCACAAATGCCTGACTGTTCCTTCCTCTCCTGGCCTTTCTTCGAGGACCGCCATCGCCAGCTGGCCGAGCGGCTGGAGGCATGGTGCGCGAAGAACCTGCCGGTCGACCATCACGATGTCGACGCGGCCTGCCGCAAGCTGGTGGCAAAGCTCGGCAAGGACGGCTGGCTCAAGCCGACAGCCCTCGACACGGAAAACCCCGGCCCGCTCGACGTGCGCACGCTGTGTCTCACGCGTGAGACGCTGGCGCGGCATGACGGGCTGGCCGATTTCGCTTTCGCGATGCAGGGGCTCGGCACCGGTGCGCTCAGCCTGTTCGGCACACCTGACCAGCAGCGCTGGCTGGCAAAGACCCGCGCCGGCAAGGCGATTTCCGCTTTCGCGCTGTCGGAGCCGCGCTCGGGATCTGATGTCGCTGACATGGAGATGGCGGCCACGCGCGACGGAGACGACTATGTGCTGTCGGGCGAGAAGACCTGGATCTCCAATGGCGGCATTGCCGACCTCTACATCGTCTTTGCCCGCACCGGCGAAGCACCAGGCGCAAAGGGGCTCTCTGCCTTCATCGTGCCATCGGATGCAAAAGGACTGGCCATCGCCGAGCGGCTGGAAGTGATCGCGCCACATCCGCTGGCGCGGCTGACGTTCGATGGCGTTCGCGTTCCGGGTTCGGCGCTGATAGGCAAACCGGGCGACGGTTTCCGCATCGCCATGTCGGTGCTCGACGTGTTCCGCTCGACCGTAGGTGCGGCCGCACTCGGCTTTGCGCGCCGCGCGCTGGACGAAAGCATAGGCAGGGTGGCGGAGCGCAAGCTTTTCGGGGCGCCGATGGCCGAATTGCAGATGGTGCAGGGCCACATCGCCGACATGGCGCTCGACGTCGATGCCGCAGCGCTGCTGGTCTACCGCGCCGCCTGGACCAAGGACATGGGCGCCGCGCGGGTGACGCGCGAGGCAGCCATGGCGAAACTCTTTGCAACAGACCGCGCCCAGAGCGTCATCGACAAGGCCGTGCAACTGCACGGCGGCGACGGCGTGCGCAAGGGCCATATCGTCGAGAGCCTCTACCGCGAGATCCGGGCATTGCGCATCTACGAGGGCGCGTCGGACGTGCAGAAGGTGGTAATCGCCAGACAAGTGATGGGAGCGGCTTGAGGGCTGCTCAGCGGATTTACAGACCGGGCTGTTTTTCAAACCTGACATTTGAGAGCAGATTGACTATCGGGAGGCCAGACATGCACACCATCCTGCAGCCGGAAGGCTGGGCTAAACCCATCGGCTACGCCAACGGCGTCGCCGCGCGCGGCCAGCTCGTGTTCGTCGGCGGTCAGGTCGGCTGGAACGAACAATGCCGGTTCGAGACCGATGATTTCGTCGGCCAGGTGCGGCAGACGCTCGCCAACATCGTCGCCGTGCTGGCCGAGGCTGGCGGCAAGCCTGAGCATATCACCTCGATGACCTGGTATTTTACCGACAAGGCGGAATATCTTGCGAACCTCAGAGGTATCGGCGAAGCCTATCGCGCCGTCATCGGCCGGCATTTTCCGGCCATGGCCGCCATGCAGGTGGTGGCACTGGTCGAGGATCGCGCCAAGGTGGAGATCCAGGCGACGGCAGTAATTCCAGACTGAGGCTCGGCTCTTCTCCGGCCTCACCCAACTCACGCATCAAGCCTGTCGCATTCGGCACCGCCCTTCACCTTCTTCCGTAAACGAGGGAATGACGTCTGACTTCCATCAGATGTCATTGCCTCGGTGTTGTCGGCCGAGTGACTTGGCTCCCCGCAGCTTTTGTGATCAGATGATCACGCCTGCTTCGGTTGGCGATGACTGCATATAGCTTCAGTCGGAGAAAAGCAAAACCGTGGCTCTGGGATTTGAACCTGTATCAGGACGTGTGACCGTCCAGGACGGCGTCTACCAGCAGCTTCGGCATGCGCTGATGGTCGGCAGTTTCGATCCGGCTCAGGTGCTGACCATTGCTTCGCTGGCGGAAGCCTTCGGCACCTCGAACATGCCGGTGCGCGAGGCCTTGCGGCGGCTCGCCGCCGAAAATGCGCTGGAGATCTCGCAGAACGGCTCGGCCTGCGTGCCGGTCGTCACCCGGGCGCGGCTCGACGACCTGTGCCGGGCTCGCGTCGCCGTCGAGGGACTGGCGGCCGAACTCGGGGCGCCACGCCTGGCCGCTTCCGATATAGCCACATTGGAGAAGATCACCGCCGAGCAGCAGGCGATCGGGCGCAATGGCAGCATTTACGAACTGATCGCCAAGAACCAGCAGTTCCATTTCACCATCTACCGTGCCTCCGGCTCCGACGTGCTGTTCCAGTTGATCGAGACGCTGTGGCTGCGCTTCGGCCCCTATATGCGGCTGTTGTCAAACCATGTCGCGCCGTTGATGCGCGCCGGCACCATGGAGCCCTCCGGGCGGCACACAGCGATCATCGCAGCACTGAAGGATGGCGATTTTGGCCGTGCCCGCCAAGAGGTGGTTGCAGACATCCAGACAACGCAGGAGACGCTGCGCGCGATCTGCCCCGACGTGCCGGAATCCAAGCCCGTCGAGTTCGCCGGTTTCGGCAGGGCCTCCTGAAGCTCCGGTGCAGTCGAACGACAGATCGACGCCGGAAGGCGCCGATTGGCGATCGTTCGCGGTCGCAAAAGACCGCCCCGATTTTCCCGATTGAATCGCATTTCTTCGCAGGCAGCGATTGATCCGTGTTCCATTTCGTGATCACATGATCACAAGGAGCAAAAAGCGCAGTGTCTGGTTATTTTCTCTACCATTCAATCGGGACGTTTCCCGGCAAGGCGGAGCGTATGGCTGCTGCCCTGGCGGAATTCTCCGGGACCTGGGCGGCGGAAGATGACGGCCAGTGGCCGGCGGCGCTTGCCGCGCGGCAGCGCTTCATCGATGCCTGGAACTCGCTGATCGATGCTCCACAAAATACTCTCACCACCGCCGAGAATGTCACGTCAGCCCTCTACAGCCTGATCGGCGCCTTGCCGTCCGAGCGTCTGAAGGGAAAGCGCCTGCTGATCGCCGCCGACTGTTTCCCTAGCCTGCACTTCCTGCTCGCCGGTCTGGCCGAACGCTTCGACTTCACCCTCGACACCGTGCCGATGCGTCCCGGCGAGAGCTGGGTGCGCGACGAGGATTTCATCGCCCGCTGGCAGGACGATGTCGGCCTGGCCTTGCTGACCTTCGTCACCTCGACGGCCTCGCACCGCTGCGACGTGGCTCGGCTTGCCGCGCATGGTCGGGAGATGGGCAGCATCGTCGGTGTCGACATTACGCAAGGCGTCGGCGTCGCACCCTTCTCGGTTGTCGAGACGCCGGTCGATTTCGTCGTCTCGACGTCGCTGAAATGGCTGTGCGGCACTTCGGGCGCCGGCATCCTGCAGGTCACGCCCGATCTCCTGGCAACATGTCGGCCCGAGCTTCGCGGCTGGTTCAGCCAGCCAAACCCGTTCTCCTGGAATCTCGACAGTTTCGCCTATGCCGACGATGCACGCCGGTTCGACCATGGCACGCCGGCGATCCTTGCCAGCGTCGCATCGCTGCCAGGCCTCGCATGGGTCGCCGACACAGGCGTCGAGGCTATCCGCGCACAGAACGCCAGCATGACCGCACGCATTATCGGCTGCGCACTCGACAATGGCTGGGCGGTTCGCTCGCCGCTCGATCCAGACAAGCGCGGCGGTAGCGTCATGTTGACCTTGCCGCAAGGCGTCGACCCGGCGAAGACAGTGTCGACGCTGCGCAGTGAGCGACTTTACTGCGACGCGCGCGGCGCGACACTCAGGCTGTCGCCCGGCATGGTCACATCAGGCGACGCGGTCGATGCCCTGCTTGCGCGCCTGCAAGACCTTGTCGGTGCGCGGCAACGCCGCGCATCCTGATTTCAGGTCGCCTCGCCTGCAGCGTCCGGAAAATACGGCGCTGAAAAGGGGCGGAAGTGGAAAACGCCACAGGGAGTGGCCAAACCAGAGGGAACAAAAATGAGCTTCACTCGTCGCAACCTGCTTCTTCTCGCTGCCGCCATCGGCATCGCCGTCAGCCCAGCCGCCGCCTATGCCGCGGACGTGCTGAATGTCGGGGCCTACCCGACCAATCCGCCCTTCGAATACAAGAATGAAAGCGGCACTTTCGAAGGCTTTGAAGTCGATATCGTCAACGAGGCGGCCAAACGCATCGGCATGACCACGGAAATCGCCGACCTCGGATTTCAGGCGCTGTTCGCCGCCACGACGTCGAAGCGCATCGACGTTGCCATCTCGTCGATCACGATCACCCCGGAGCGGCTGAAATCGCAGGCGTTCACGCAGCCCTACTACGATTCCGACATGGGCATCGCAGCAAAGGCCGACAGCCCGATCAAGACCGAGGCCGACCTCAAGGGCAAGATCATCGGCGTGCTGTCCGGCTCGACCGGCGAAGCCTGGACCAAGCAGCACCAGGAGGCCGACGGGTTCAGCGAGGTGAAGGGCTACGACACGCAGCAGAACCTGCTGCTCGATCTCAGCGCCGGCCGCGTCGACGCCGCTGTCAGCGACGTTCCCGGCCTGGAATACTCCTTCACCAGGATGAAGGATCTCGCTGTGAAAGAGCGTATCAAGACCGGCGAGCAGTACGGGCTGATGATGGCCCAGGACCACCCGCTGCTCGGCAAGCTGAACGACGCGCTGACCGCGATGAAGAAGGACGGCACGCTGGCCGCGATCCACAAGAAGTGGTTCGGCAGCGACGCACCCGCCGATTCTTCGACCGTCAAGGAAATGCCTATGCCGAAGGCCTGAACGGCAACTGCTGAAATCGTGCCGGCTTTTTCACGTCGGCACGATTTCATGGGATAGCGTTGCGCGCCTCCTGGACGCGCAGCGGACGCCGTAGCCCTTCTTTCACGCATGAACCGCTCCGAAGGCCGATTTCTGGTTTCGGAGTCATGCTTTAGCGTCGCGGGACGCCAATCTTTCAGGAATGCTCCCATGTCGCTGATCGAGACCTTCTTCAACGCCGATGTCATGATCTCCAGCCTGCCGGCGCTGCTGCGCGGCTTCCTGAACACACTGCTGCTCGGGCTCTTCAGCATCGGCATTGGTATCCCCGTCGGCCTGGCAATCAGCCTGATGCGGCTCTATGCGCCAAAGCCGCTGCGGCTGCTGGCGGTCGGCTATATCGATATTTTCCGGGCGATGCCCGTGCTGGTCGTGCTGATCCTGATCTACTACGCGCTGCCTTTCCTCGGCATACGTCTGTCGTCCTGGGCCTCGGCGGTGACGGCATTCGCCATCATCATGGCGGCTTATTCGGCCGAGGTGTTCCGCTCCGGCATAGAGAGCATTCCGCGCGGCCAGTTCGAGGCGGCGCAGGCACTCGGCCTGCCGTTTTTGCTGACCTTGCGCAAGGTGGTGCTGCCGCAAGCGATCCGCGTGGTCATTCCGCCGATGACCAGCAACTGCGTTTCGATGTTCAAGGACACCTCGCTCGCCTCAACCGTGGCGCTGCCCGAACTTCTGAAGGAAGCGACCAATGCGCAGTCGCTCTACGCCAACCCATCGCCGTTGATCGGCGCGGCGCTGGTCTATCTCCTCTTCCTCTGGCCGATGGTGCGCCTCGTCAGCCTGCTGGAACGCCGCTTCAAAACCGAAAAGACCCGCTGACGTCGCCAGTTCCCCCATCTGTCATCTCGCAGGAGACCATCTTGAACAAGCATCAGACCCACAATGCAGGCAACGTCTCCGCGGTCTTCCCGGTCGACACGATCCGCGCCATGTTCCCCGCCTTGCGGCAGGCCGGCGACTTCATCTTCATGGACAATGCCGCCGGTGCGCAGATCCCGCAAAGCGTGCTCGACGCGGTGACAAACCATCTGGTGGCGCACAATGTGCAGCGCGGCGGCCGCTATGGCCGCAGCGTCACGGTCGATCAATCGGTCGCTGAGGCGCGCGAGAGCGTGGCGCTGCTGATCAACGCCTACAGTCCGTCGGAAATCTGCTTCGGCATGAACGCCACCTCGTTCATCCGCCTCGTCAGCCTCGGCATCGGCCAGATGCTGCAGGAGCGTGACGAGATCGTCATCACCGACATGGACCATGACGCCAATATCGCGACCTGGCTGGCGCTGGAGCAGGCCGGCGCGAAGTTCCGGTGGTGGCGCATGCGCGAGGACGGCAACCTCCATGTCGACGACCTCAAGCCGCTGGTCTCGGATCGCACAAGGCTCGTCGCCTGCACGGTGACGGCGCATTCGATCGGCTCGATCGTCGACGTCGCTTCCGTGGCCAGGATCGCGCACGCGGCGGGTGCGGAAGTGTTCCTCGACTGCGTGCATTACGGACCGCATGGATTGATCGACGTGCAGGCCTGGGACTGCGACTACCTCGTCTGTTCCGGCTATAAGAATTTCTCGCCGCATATGGGCTTCCTTTGGGGGCGCTTCGAAACGTTGAAGCGGCTGCCGACCTTCCGCGAGGATTTCATCCCCGACGAGCCGCCCTACAAGGTCGAGGCCGGCACCTTCATCTACGAGAACGTCTCCGGCATGGATGCAGCCGTGCAATATCTGGAATTGATCGGCCGCAATCTTGCGCCCTCGAACAACCGCTCGCGGCGCGAAAACATCGTCGCCGGCATGGGCGCCATCCGCGATTACGAGCTGCTGCTGGCGCGCGAGATGCTCGCCGTGCTCAAGGATTGCGGGACGACGATCTATGGCGTTGCCGACGCGGCCCGCATCAACGAACGCGTGCCGACCTTCTGTTTCAACATCGGCACGCTGTCGCCGCAACGGATCGTCGAGGAGATGGCCGAGATGCAGATCGGCATCCGCGACGGCCATATGTACGCGCCGCGGCTGATGAAGCGTCTCAACCTCTCGATGGACAGCGGCGCCATCCGCGCCTCGCTGGTGCACTACAACACGGTCGAAGAGATCCACCGTTTCGGCGAGGCGCTACGCGCCATTATCGCCAAGCTGTCCTGATGGTTCCGGCGCCGGCCTGACGGCCGCGGCGCGGGCGTCAGGCGGCCTTCTTCTTCGCCAGCCTGGCCTTGATCGAGGCGACGTCGGCGCGCGGCGTCGCCGCGAACAGCGTCCTGGTGTAGTTGTGCTTGGGATCGGCAAAAACCTCGTCGCGGGAGCCGTATTCGACCGCCTCGCCGAAATACATCACCATCACGTCGTCGGCGATGTAGCGCACCACCGACAGATCGTGGCTGATGAAGACATAGGTCAGCTGGAACTCGTCCTGCAGGTCGGCGAGCAGATTGAGCACCTGCGCCTGCACCGAAAGATCGAGCGCCGAGACCGGTTCGTCCAGCACCAGCAGGCTGGGGTTCAGCATCAGCGCACGGGCAATGGCGATGCGCTGGCGCTGGCCGCCCGAGAACATGTGCGGGTAGCGGTTGTAATGCTCGGGGCCGAGGCCGACCTTCTTCAGCATCTTCATGGCAAGGTCGCGGCGTTCCTCGGCCGGCTTGTTTGTGTTGATGATCAGCGGCTCACCGAGCACATCGCCGATCTTCTGGCGCGGGTTGAGCGAGCCATAGGGGTTCTGGAAGACGATCTGCACCTTGCGGCGCATCTCCTTCGTCAGGCCGTCCTTGGCGATGTCGACCTTGTTGCCGTCGATGAAGAGTTCGCCTGATGTCGCAGGATCGATCAGCGTGATGATGCGGGCGAGCGTGGACTTGCCGCAGCCGCTTTCGCCGACGATGGCCAGGGTCTTGCCCTTCTGCACGGTGAAGGAGACACCCTTGACCGCATGAACGGTGCGGCTGGGGCGAAACAGGCCGCCGCCGACATGATAGTCGCGCACGATATTCTTGCCTTCGAGAACCGTCACGCTCATGAGGCAGCCCCCGTTGGCGATCCAGACATCGCGGCAGAGGGGGCCGGCTCGAACAGCATGTCGGAAACGGTCGGAAGCCGGTCGCCGACGGCGTTTTCCGGCAGCGCCGACAGCAGCGCGCGCGTGTAGTTGCTCTTTGGGGATTCGAAGAGCGAAAGCACGTCGGCCTCTTCCATCTTGCGGCCCTTGTACTGGACGATGACACGGTCCGCCGTCTCGGCCACCACGCCCATATTATGGGTGATCATGATCAGCCCCATGCCGTATTTGGCCTGCAAGGAGACCAGCAAATCGAGGATCTGCTTCTGGATGGTGACATCAAGGGCTGTCGTCGGCTCGTCGGCGATCAACAGCTTCGGATTGCAGGCGATGGCAATGGCGATCATGACACGCTGGCACTGACCGCCCGACATCTGGTGCGGGAACGAATTCAGCCGTTCCTCCGGATCGGCGATGCCGACCAGCGTCATCAGTTCGATGGCGCGAGCCCGGCGCTGGGCGCGATCCATGCCCATGTGAAAGCGCAGCACCTCCTCGATCTGGAAGCCGGCGGTGAAGCACGGATTGAGGCTGGCGATCGGCTCCTGGAAGATCATCGAGATGTCCTTGCCGACGATCTTGCGTCGTTGCGAGGGGCTGAGCCCGAGCAGGTCGATGCCGTCGAAGGCCATGCGGTCGGCCTTCACCGTCGCCGTGTTGGGCAACAGCCCCATCACCGCCAGCATCGCCACAGACTTGCCGGAACCGGATTCGCCGACGATCGCCAGCACCTCGCGCGGCTCGATCGACAGGTCGATGCCTTGCACGGCCATGAACGGACCGGCGGCGGTGTCGAAGGAGACGGTCAGGTTCTTGATCTCGAGGAGAGGCATGGGGCTCACGACCTCTTCAGCTTGGGGTCGAAGGCATCGCGCAAGCCGTCGCCGATCAGGTTGATGGCCAGCACCGTGATCAGGATGGCAAGACCGGGGAAGGTCACCACCCAAGGCGCGCGCAGGATGAACTCGCGCGCCGAAGCCAGCATGGTACCCCATTCGGGCGTCGGCGGCTGCGCGCCCACGCCAAGGAAGCCGAGCGCCGCGGCCTCGAGGATGGCGTTGGAGAAGGACAGCGTCGCCTGGACGATCAGCGGCGCCACGCAATTCGGCAGTATCGTCACCAGCATCAGCCTGATGTGACTGGCGCCAGCGACCTTCGCGGAGACCACATATTCGCGGTTCTTTTCGGCCATCACCGCCGCACGGGTGAGCCGGGCAAAATGCGGCTGCAGCACCAGCGCGATCGCCAGCATGGCGTTGAACAGGCCAGGCCCAAGGATCGCCACCAGCACCAGTGCCAGCAGCAGCGACGGGAAGGCCAGGATGATGTCCATGACGCGCATGATCAGCGTATCGACCCAACCGCGGAAATAGCCGGCGAGCACGCCGAGGATGATGCCGCTGGTCAGCGAGAAGACGACGACCACCAGGCCGATGAACAGCGAGAAACGCGCGCCGAAGATCAGCCGCGAAAGCATGTCGCGGCCGACCGCATCGGTGCCGAGCAGGAACATCGATTTGCCGCCCTCCTGCCAGGCCGGCGGCGCCAGCAGCGCATCGCGAAACTGTTCGTCGGGCGAATGCGGCGCGACCAGCGGCGCGAAGATCGCCACCAGCACGAGCAGAGCGAACACGACAAGGCCGATGACGGCGCCGGTGTTCATCGAATAATAGTGCCAGAACTCGGCAAAGGCGCGTTGCCGGCCGCCGGGCTGAACGGATGCGGCAGTGGCTTCGGCCGCGGACTGGTCGGTCATCTCACTGCACCCGGATGCGTGGGTTGATGACGGCGTAGAGCACGTCGACGATCAGGTTCACCGCCATGACGATCAGCGCGATGATCAGCAAGCCGCTCTGCACGACGACATAGTCGCGCTTGCCGATCGCATCGATCATCCATTTGCCGATGCCGGGCCAGGAAAAGATCGTCTCGGTGAGGATGGCACCGGCCATCAGCGTGCCGACCTGCAGGCCGATGGTGGTGACGACCGGGATCAGCGCGTTGCGAAAGGCATGGAGCCCGATGACGCGGCGCGGCGCCAGACCCTTGGCGCGCGCGGTGCGGACATAATCCTCGCCCAGCACCTCCAGCATCGCCGACCGCGTCTGGCGCGCTATGACGGCGAGCGGAATCGTCGCCAGCACGATGGCCGGCAGGACCAGGTGACTGGCAGCGGACCTGAAAGCGCCGCTCTTGCCGGAGATCAGGCTGTCTATCAGCATGAAACCCGTGGTCGGCTTGAAGAAATACTGCAGGCCGATGCGGCCGGAGACCGGGGTCCAACCGAGATAACCGGAAAAGAAGATGATGAGCAGCAGGCCCCACCAGAAGATCGGCATGGAGTAGCCGGTCAGCGCCACGCCCATCGTCGCCTGGTCGAACCATGATCCGCGCTTGATCGCGGCAAAGATGCCGGCGGGAATGCCGAGGAGGACGGCGATGATCAATGCGATCGTCGCCAGTTCCAGCGTTGCCGGAAACAGTGCCTGGAACTCGCCGAGCACCGGCCGCTTGGTGGCGATCGATATGCCAAAGTCGCCGGTCAGGACCCTGCCGATATATTCGAGATACTGGATGACATAGGGCCGGTTATAGCCGAATTGCTCGATAAGCTGCGCATAGCGCTCGGGACTGACGCCGCGCTCGCCGGCCAGGGCGAGGATCGGGTCGCCCGGCAGCAGCCGAACGAAAGCAAACGCCGCCAGCGATATGCCGAACACGGTCGGAACGATCAGGGCGAGCTTATGGAGGAGATAGCGGAGCATCTTACTTCATAGAACGGCGGGGGGGGGGGGGCCCCCCCCCCCCCCCCCCCTTTTTTTTTTTTTTTTTGGTAAGAGGGACCCCGCAAACAGCTGAATCGACGGGGGGACCATAACAAGACCCCCGAGCCGCATGTGTTAGG
>NZ_JBVVPU010000002.1:15610-114135 GCF_055811295.1 Mesorhizobium sp. WSM4871
TCTGCGTCCTTTTCTTGCTTTCTTCTTTTTTTTTTTTTTTTTATTTTAATCCCCCCCCCCCGCCGCCCCGCCCCCCCCCCCCCCCCCCCCCCCCCCCGCCCAATTTCTCGTTGGCTTATTCGGTGACGTCGACGCCGTCAAACCGGTGAATGCCGAGCGGATCCATGACGAAGCCCGAGACCCTCTTGTTCATCGGCATGAAGACCTTGGAATGGGCGATGGTCAGCCACGGGGCCTCACGCTTGAACACGACCTGAGCTTCTTCGTAGATCTTGGTTCGTTCGGCAACGTCCGTGGTGGCCTTGCCCTTCTTGAGCAGATCCTCGAACTCCTTGTTGCACCATATCGCGTAGTTGGACTGGCCGATGGCGTCGCAGCCGAGCAGGAACAGGAAGTTGTCCGGATCGCCATTGTCGCCGGTCCAGCCGAGCTGGAAGGCGCCGTCACGATCCTTCTGCTTGCCGCGCTCGCGATACTCGGTCCATTCGTAGCTGACGATCTCGGCCTTGACACCGACGGCGGCGTAGTCGGCCTGGATCATTTCAGCGACGCGCTGGGCGTTCGGGTTGTACGGACGGCTGACGGGCATTGCCCAGATCTTCATCGACAGATCCTTGACGCCCGCGTCGGCCAGCATCTTCTTGGCCGCTTCGGGATCATAGGGATCGTCCTTGATGTCCTTGTTATAGGACCACATGGTCGGCGGGATCGGGTTGGTGGCCGGCTGGCCGGCGCCCTGATAGACGGCGTCGATGATCGCCTTCTTGTTGACCGCCATGTTGAGAGCCTTGCGGACCTCGACCTTGTCGAAGGGCGGCACCGTGGTGTTGTAGGCCAGGTAGCCGATGTTGAGGCCTTCCTGCTCGTCGACCTTGAGGTTCGTGTCCGCCTGCAGGCCGGCAATGTCGGCCGGCGCCGGATACGACATGATATCGCACTCGCCTGCCTTCAGCTTCTGCGCGCGCACGGCCGGATCGGTCGTGATGGCGAAGATCAGATCGTCGATCTTCTGGCGGCCGCCATAGTAGCCGTCCCAAGCCGCATAGCGCACGACCGCGTCGACCTGATAGTCAACGAACTGGAACGGACCGGTGCCGATCGGCTTCTGGGTGAATTGCTGCCTTGTGCCGGCCTTGTCGAGCTGGTCGGCATATTCCTTGGAGACGATCGATGCGAAATCCATGCCGAGGTCGGGCAGGAAGGCGACTTCAGGCTTGTTCAGCACGAACTTCACCGTCAGGTCGTCGACCTTGACGATTTCCTTCAGGAGATCCGGGAAACCCATGCCGGTGAAATATTCCCAGCCGGTGCCTTCCAGATAGCTGTACCACGGGTTTTCCTTCTTCCACTGCCGTTCGAAGGAGAAGATCACGTCGTCGGCATTGAGGTCGCGCGTCGGCGTGAAATAGTCGGTGGTCTGGAACTTCACGCCGGGCCGAAGCTTGAACGTGTATTCGAGACCGTCGTCGGAAACCGTCCAGCTCTCGGCGAGGCCGGGCGAGATGGTGGTCTTGCCATGTTCGAACTCGACCAGGCGCGAATAGATGGTGCGTGACGACGCGTCGAAGTCGTTGCCACCGCTCCATGGCGACGGGTCGAAACCGGCCGGCGCCGCCTCCGAGCAATAGACCAGCTGCTTGGCGTTAGCCATGCCGCCGATGACGCTTGCGGCCAGCAGCGCGGCCGCAAAAGTCAGTTTCTTTTTCATTGAGCACTCCCTGATGTTCTTCCAAGCCCCTCTATCAGGCTCGCGAAGCGCGCATATAAGCACCGTTTCTCCGGCTTTGGAACTCCCTGTTTGCCTAACCCACCGTAAGCAGAAAATAATTCTCTGGTTTTGCTAAATCTCAAAAAAAAATAGCAAAACCTGCTAATCACACTATTATTAACGACCGCATTTTTTTATTGATCGCCGATCTCGCCGATACAATAATCCCCTGACTTCGATCTCGCCGCCAGCAGAGCAGGAAGCAGCTTCCCAAGACGTTGTCGGGGAAAGATTTTGACGGCAAATCTTTCCCGTCTTGCCGCAGGGGCAAGACTTGCACGGCCGCCGATAGTCGCAATACATAGATGGCACACCGGATTTCTTGGGGAATCCGCAACGCCGCCGTCTCTGTCATCCGGGAGGTGACGCGACATCAGGCAAGCTGAGACAACAAGAAGAACGACGAGGGAGGGACAGATGGCAAAATCCGCAAAGACTCCGGCGAAGGCCAAAGCCGGAGCAAAACAGACCGGCGCCGACACGCCAAAAGCGCCATCTGCCAAAGCTGCCGCCAAAGGGACTGCCAAAACAATCGCAAAGCCCGCCGCGAAAGGTGCGGCCAAGGCAGCGGCCGGAAAGACCGCGGCGGCGAAGCCCGTCGCCGCCAAACAAACGACGCCGGCAAAATCAGCGCCGGTCAAGAGATTGCCCAAGGCGCTGACGGCGCTTGCCGCCGGACTGCCGGAAAAGCCATGGCTCAAGAACTATCCGAAAATCGTTCCGGCCGAGATCGGTCCACTGCCCCACAGTTCGATCGGCGACTTTCTTGTCGCCGCCTGCAAACAGTTCGCCGGTCAGCCGGCCTTCACCTGCATGGGCAAGACCATCACCTACGCCGAGCTCGAGCGGCAATCGGCGGCCTTCGGCGCCTATCTGCAATCGACTGGATTGCAGAAGGGCGCACGCGTGGCGCTGATGATGCCGAACGTGCTGCAATATCCGGTGGCGATGATGGCGGTGCTGCGCGCCGGCTATGTCGTGGTCAATGTCAACCCGCTTTACACGCCGCGCGAACTGGAGCACCAGCTCAAGGATTCCGGCGCGCAAGCCATCGTCATTCTCGAGAACTTCGCCAGCACCTTGCAAGCGGTCATCGCCAGGACGGCGGTCAAGCATGTCGTGGTGGCCTCAATGGGCGACATGCTTGGCACGCTGAAAGGAACGATCGTCAATTTCGTCGTACGCCGGGTGAAGAAGATGGTGCCGGCATGGTCATTGCCAGACCACATCAAATTCAACGCGGCATTGAAGACGGGGGGCGGTGTAGCATTCAAGCCCGCCAGGGTCGCGGCCGATGATGTCGCCTTCCTGCAATATACGGGCGGCACCACCGGCATTTCGAAGGGCGCGACGCTGCTGCACAGCAATGTGCTGGCCAATGTCGCGCAAAATGCGCTCTGGATCGAAGACGCCTACGCGATCAAGCCGAAACCGGCGCATCTCAACCTGGTCTGCGCATTGCCGCTCTATCACATCTTCGCGCTGACGGTGAACGCGCTGATGGGCATGCAAATGGGTGGCCAGAACATTCTCATCCCCAACCCGCGCGACATTCCCGGCTTTGTGAAGGAGCTGCAGAAATACCCGGTCCACATCTTTCCTGGCCTCAACACGCTGTTCAACGCGTTGCTCAACAATGAGGATTTCCGCAAGCTCGACTTCAAGCCACTGATCCTGACGCTGGGCGGCGGCATGGCGGTGCAGAAGGGGGTCGCGGAGCGCTGGAAAGCGCTGACCGGCTGCCCGGTCACCGAGGGCTATGGACTTTCGGAAACCTCACCAGTGGCCACCGCCAACAAATTCAGCGACGGTAATTTCACTGGCACGATCGGCCTGCCGCTACCCTCGACCGAGATCGCCATCCGCGACGACGACGGCAACAATCTGCCGCTCGGCGAGGTCGGCGAGATCTGCATTCGCGGACCGCAAGTGATGGCCGGTTACTGGAACCGGCCGGACGAGACAGCCAAGGTGATGACCAAGGACGGCTTCTTCAAATCGGGCGACATGGGCTTCATGAACGAGGGCGGCTACACCAAGATCGTCGACCGCAAGAAGGACATGATCCTCGTGTCCGGCTTCAACGTCTACCCGAACGAACTCGAGGAGGTCGTGGCTATGCATCCGGGTGTGCTCGAAGTGGCCGCGATCGGCGTGCCGGACGAACATTCAGGCGAAGCGCCGAAGCTGTTCGTGGTCAAGAAGGATCCGACGCTGACGACCGAGGCGCTGGCCGCCTATTGCCGCGAGAACCTGACCGGCTACAAGCGGCCCAAATATATCGAGTTCCGCACCGAACTGCCGAAGACGCCGGTGGGCAAGATCCTGCGGCGGGCGCTGCGGGGATAGGCGCTATCTTGAACGATTGCCTTGCCGGCGGCGAAGCGGTCGACCCGCGTTCCGGCCCTGACCCGGTCGCATTCATCAGGGCGAACATGCGCCTGATGCCAGTGCCTTCGCTTCCCGAAATCCGGCTTTACACGGCCCATCCGGGAAGCGGTCTCAGACGGCTCACCGATCCGGAAAAAGAAACCGAAGCCGACGAGAAGGAACCGCAGCCACCCTATTGGGCCTATGCCTGGGCCGGCGGCGCGGTGCTCGCCCGCTACATTGTCGATCGGCCGCGGACAGTGGCGGGTCGCCGCGTGCTCGACCTCGGCGCCGGTTCGGGCCTCGTCGGCATCGCCGCGGCAAAGGCCGGCGCAAGCGAGGTGATCGCCGCCGAGATCGATCGCAACGGCGTTGCCGCGCTCGGCCTCAACGCCGTGGCGAACGGCGTTATGATTACGGTCATCGGCGAAGACATCACCGGTGGACCACCGCCCGCGGTCGACCTCATTTTGGCCGGCGACGTTTTTTACGGCCAGAGTGTCGCTGAACGGGTCATGCCCTTCCTCGACCGCTGCCTGGCGGCCGGCATCGATGTGCTGGTTGGCGACCCTGGCCGCGCGTGGCTGCCCCGGTCACGGCTTCGCCTGCTCGCCGAATATATCGTGCCGGATTTCGGGGAGGCCAGGCACGCCGCGACGAAACCGAGCGGCGTCTTCTCGCTCCAGCCGGTCAAATCGTTTCCTTGACCCTCGCCGAAAGAAAATCGGGCAGATCGGCAACCGAATCCAGAATGACGTCGGCGATCAGTGACAGCGATTCACGCGTACCGGTGCCGGAGAGGACGCCGATCGCCAGCCCGCAGCCGCCGGCCCGCGCCATCTCCAGATCGTGACGATTGTCGCCGATCATGGCGATCTCGGTCGGCCTCAAGCCGGTCAGGTCACAAAAGGCGAGGATCGCATCCGGCGCCGGCTTCGGATTGGCCACCGCGTCGTAGCCATAGGCGGCGTCGAAAAGCTGTGCGACGCCGAGCGTAGCCAGCGTCTTTTCCGCGCCGCTGGTCGAATCGTTGGTGGCGACGCCGAGCCGGTAGTCTTTCTTGTGAAGAACGCGAAGCGTCTCGACAATGCCTGGCAGCGCCACGGCCAATGCCGAACCCTTCATCGAGGTAATCTCGTTGAAATGCGCAACGGCGCTCATCTGGTCTTCGTCGGACAGCCTGGGAAACCACAGTTCAACGACGTCGAGGTTTGAGCCGGATGCGAAGATCGAGTCGGGCTTGAAGCGCTTGGCGGCGAAATCGAACCCCGCCGCGGCGAGCAGCCTGTCGGCCTTCCAGCGGTCGCCCTCGGCCGCTTCCAACGCCATGAAATCCGCGATGCTGAGCCACGTTGCGTTGAAGTCGACAAGCGTTCCATCCTTGTCGAACAAAATTCCCTTGATGTCGCCCAAGCTTTTACTCCGATGCACGCAAATGGTGGATATGCCCCACCAGACCTGCCGTCGAAGCGTCTCGCTTGGCGGCACTCTCCTTGCCCTCCACGACAGGCAGCAGTCCGGTCGCCAGTTCCTTGCCGAGTTCGACGCCCCACTGGTCGAAGGAATTGATATCGAACAGCGTGCCTTCGACGAAGACGCGATGCTCATAGAGCGCGATCAGCCGGCCGAACGTATGCGGATCGAGCTTCTTGTAGAGGATCGTCACCGAAGGACGATTGCCGGAGAAGACGCGATGCGGAGCGATCCTGTCGACATCGGCAGGCTTCATGCCCTTGGCCAGCATCTGCGCGCGCGCTTCCTCGAGCGTGCGGCCCTTCATGAAGGCTTCCGACTGCGCCAGGCAGTTGGCGAGCAGCAGATCGTGGTGATGCTTGAGATCGGGCTCATGGCCGATCGCGGCGGCGAGGAATTCGACCGGAATGAAATCGGTGCCCTGGTGCAGCAACTGGAAGAAGGCGTGCTGGCCATTGGTGCCGGGCTCGCCCCAGACCAGCGGGCCGGTCGGCGTCGTTACCGCGCCGCCGTCGAGGGTAACGCTCTTGCCGTTCGATTCCATGTCGAGCTGTTGCAGATAGGCCGGCAGCCTGGACAGCCGCTGATCGTAGGGGATGACCGCGCGAGCGGGATATTTGCAGATCACCCGATGCCACCAGCCGATCAGCCCCAGCAGCGCCGGCAGGTTCTTGCCCAGCGGCGCGGTGCGAAAATGCTCGTCCATCTCGTGGGCGCCATCGAGAAAGGCGCGAAAATTCCTCGGGCCGACAGCGATCATGACCGGCAGGCCGATCGCGCCCCAGACCGAATAGCGGCCGCCGACCCAATCCCAGAAGCCGAACACACGATCAGCCTCGATACCGAACTTCGCCACCAGATCGAGCGCCGTCGAAACGGCGGCGAAATGCTTGCCGACGGCTTCCTTGCCGAGCGCCTTCTCTATCCATTTGCGCGCCGTCTCGGCATTGGTCATCGTCTCGACCGTGGTGAAGGTCTTCGAAGCGATGATGAACAAGGTGGTTTCGGCGGACAGGCCCTTCAGCGTGTCGTGGATGTGGGCGCCGTCGATGTTGGAGACGTAGTGCGCGCGCGGCCCGTCGTGATAGGGCGCCAGCGCCAGCGTCGCCATGGCCGGGCCAAGATCGGAACCGCCGATGCCGATATTGACGATGTCGGTGATCCTCTTGCCGGTGGCGCCCGCCGCCTTGCCTGAACGCACGGCGTCGGCGAAAGCGCCCATGGCGTCGAGCACGGCAAGAACCTCGGACTTCACGTCCTGCCCGTCGAGCACCACGCCCTTGCCGCTGAGGTTGCGCAGCGCCGTGTGCAGCACGGCGCGATCCTCAGTGATGTTGATCTTCTTGCCTTCGAACATCGCGGTCCGCCGGCCGGCGAGGTCGGCCGCCCCCGCGAGTTTCCCCAGCAGGTCCATGGTGTGCGCATCGACCGCGCATTTAGACCAGTCGAGCAGCAGGTCGCCATCGGTGGCGGAGAATGTCTGGAAGCGCTTGGGATCGGCGGCGAAAGCCTCGCGCATGCTGCCGGACGCGCTCGCGCGGTGATTGCGCAACGCGACGAGCTGTTCTTGAAAGGACGATTGATCCACTGCCAAACTCCGAGCCTTAACATGTCATCCCTAATGACCGGATGTTTCCGGCGCATGTCGTCGCGCCACTGTATCGAGCCGAATTCCATTCGTTTCAATGCGTGGGGATGCCGCACTGCAGCATGGAGCGATGACGGCTGCGTCACGCGGGGATGACGCGTTGCGCTGAGGATGACGCGCTGCAGCTACGCGACGACGCTGCGCGTCGCGCGATGGATCACTGGCATAAATCCCAGCGATCAGAAAAATTGATTGGCGCAATACCTTGTGCCACCGTTACATTCGACTGGTCCAGCCAAGCAAAAAAAGCTGGCCATCGAGGAAACATCTTCCATGCCACAGCGAAACGATACGGCCATATGGTCTGGCCTGTTCCGAATTTCGGCGGAATCCGGCCAGACCTTGCAGGCACAGATCCGTCAGGCGATCGTCGCCGCCATCCTGGACCGGCAGATTGCCGCTTCGATGCCGCTGCCGTCGTGCCGGATTCTGGCCGAAAAGCTCGGCGTCGCCCGCGGCACTGTGGTGCTGGCTTTCCAGCAGCTGGTCGACCAGGGGTTTCTTGTGGCGCGCGAACGGCGCGGCCATTTCGTCAATCCCGACGTGCTGGCGACGCCGGCCAAGCCGCACCAGAAGGCGCCCGACCAGGCCAATGAGATCGACTGGAAGGCGCGCCGGCAGATCGCCGCCAGCGACATGCCGCCGCCGGCCAAGCACGACAACTGGATCAAGTCGTCCTACCCCTTCGTCTACGGCCAGTTCGATCCGGCGCTATTCCCGACCGCCGAATGGCGCGAGTGCAACCGCATGGCGCTGGCCGTGCTCGAAATCCGCAACTGGGCGTCCGACATGGTCGACCGCGACGATCCGCTCTTGATCGAGCAGATCCAGGCGCGGCTGTTGCCGCGGCGCGGCATCTTCGCCAATCCGGACGAGATCATCGTGACGCTCGGCGCACAGAACGCGCTCTATATGCTTGCCACCCTGCTGATGACCAAGGGCTCCAAGGTGGCGATGGAAGATCCGGGCTATCCCGACGCGCGCTCGATCTTCCGGCTGGCAGGCGCCGATATCCAACCGGTTCCGGTCGACCAGTCCGGCATCGTAACCGCTTCTATCCCCAATGATTCCGGCTTCGTCTTCGTGACGCCCAGCCATCATTGCCCGACCATGGTGCCGCTGTCGGCGGAGCGCCGGCAGGATTTGCTCTCGCGGGCCAACCGCCACAACCAGATCATCATCGAGGACGGCTATGACAGCCAACTCCTGGACGAGGCCCCGCAGCAGGCGCTGAAGAGCCTCGATCGGTCCGGCCGCGTCGTTTATGTCGGCTCGATGTCGAAGACGCTGGCTCCTGGCCTGAGGCTCGGCTACATCGTCGCCTCGGCCGGATTGATCTCGGAGCTTCGCGCGTTGCGCCGTTTCATGCTGCGGCATCCGCCGGCCAACAACCAGCGCGCGGTCGCGCTGTTCCTGTCGCTTGGCCATCACGAGGCGCTGGTGCGGCGGCTGTCCTCCGCCTTCGACGAGCGGCGCAAGCGCCTGGTCCATGCGATTTCCGCTTTCCTGCCGGAGTGGCGTTCGACCGATTCGGCCGGCGGCACATCGCTCTGGCTCGAGGGGCCACGCGGCACCGATTCGCGCGGCCTGGCGGAAGCGGCCGCCTCGCGCAGCGTCATCATCGAGCCCGGCGACCGCTTCTTCGACCGCACCGAAAAGCCTTCGCGTTTCATGCGCTTGGGCATCTCCTCGATCGCGCTGCAGCACATCGAGCCCGGCATCCGCGAACTGGCGACAGCGGCAGGCCGCAGGCCAGCGGCGGCCTGACCTTCTCCCGAACGGAGCCGGAACCGGCTCCATTCCCCTGGAGAGGTCCTTTAGCACTCTGGCATATGCGACCATGCCGGCTGGCCCATAGGCTGTGCCAATGCCGGCGGCATAGTCGAGGGATAAAGGGGACGAAGCAGGCCGATGGTGGACCAACCGCCGCCTCCCGCTTCGCAGCTAAAGGTGGAGTGCCTAGATGTCAGTGGCTTTTGAGAAGCCGGATTCGCCCGCGGACCAGCGTTCGCGGCGATCAGGCGGGCGCGAAGCGCGCCGCGCCATGCGGGCAGCCCCTCTTGCCGACGACATCAAGCCGGTGCGCGCCGGCCTAGAGGGCGGCAGCTATGGACCGCTCAGCGAAAACGACCGCGAGCGCATTCACGAGGCAGTGCTGACGCTGCTCGAGACTGTCGGCTTCGCCAACGCCATCCCCTCCTGCATCGAGGCGTTGACCAAGGCCGGCGCCACCTATGGTGACGACGGCCGCATCCGCTTCCCTCGCGCGCTGGTCCTCGACACCATCAGACGAGCGGCACGGCATTTTACCCTGCACGGCCAGGACCCGAAACACGACATGCTGATCAAGGGCAAGCGCGTGCATTACGGCACGGCAGGGGCCGCCGTGCACCTGGTGGATGTCGAGAAGCGCGAATACCGCGAGTCGCTGCTGCAGGACATCTACGACGCCGCTCGTATCGTCGAAGGGCTGGACAATATCCATTTCTTCCAGCGGCCGATGGTGCCGCGCGACATTCCCGATCCGCTCGATATGGATTTCAACACGCTCTACGCCTGCGTGATGGGAACTTCGAAACATGTCGGCACCTCGTTCACGGTGCGCGAGAACGTCAAGCCGGCGCTCGACATGCTCTACGCGATCGCCGGCGGCGAGGAGAATTTCCGTGCGCGCCCGTTCGTCTCCAACTCGAACTGCTTCGTCGTGCCGCCAATGAAATTCGCCGAGGATGCCTGCGGCGTGCTCGAAGCCTGTGTCGAAGGCGGCATTCCGATTCTTTTGCTCTCCGCCGGCCAGGCCGGCGCCACCGCTCCCGCGGCTATTGCCGGTGCGGTGGTGCAGGCGGTGGCCGAAGTGCTGGTCGGCCTCGTTTATGTCAACGCCATCAAACCGGGACATCCGGCGATCTTCGGCACCTGGCCGTTCGTGTCGGATCTCAGGACCGGCGCCATGTCAGGAGGCTCGGCCGAGCAGGCGGTGCTGACCGCAGCCTGCGCGCAGATGGCGCAATTTTACGACCTGCCCGGCGGTTCGGCCGCCGGCATGACGGATTCGAAACTGCCCGATATCCAGTCCGGCTACGAAAAGGGCATCACCGACGTGATGGCCGGCCTTGCCGGCCTCAACCTCGTCTATGAATCGGCAGGCATGCATGCCTCGCTGCTCGGCTTCTGCCTGGAAAGCCTGATCATCGACAATGACATGCTCGGCCATTGCCTGCGCTGCGTGCGCGGCATCGAGGTGACCGACGAAGCGCTGTCTATCGAGACGATCACCGAGGTTTGCCTGAATGGACCGGGCCACTATCTCGGCAATGAGCAGACGCTGAGGCTGATGCAGACCGAATATTTCTATCCGGCCGTCGGCGACCGCTTTTCGCCGAAGGAATGGAACGAGAAAGGCAGGCCCGACATCCTGCAGCGGGCGATCATCGAGAAGAAACGCATCCTCGCCGAGCGCTTTCCCCGCCATGTGCCGAAAACAATCGACGACAAACTGCGCGCCCGCTTTGGCGAGATGATCAAGCTGCCGCGCGGCAATATGGGCGGGTGAAACCGCCTCCCCGAGACAGTCAACCCGCGCTCAGCCCGTAGCGTTCGACGACTTCGGCGCTGATCAGCTTGGCATGCAGCGTCATTAGCACGATCTGCGCATCGAAGCTGTCGCCGGCCTCAAGCGCCGCCTCGATCCGGCGCTCCGCGTCCAGCATGTTTTCTCGGCCGTTGGAGCGTTCGAACGCCTCCGGTCCGGCAATACAATAGCCGAACAGCCGCGCCACCGATGGATAGGCCTGCGGCGGCGGCTCGTCGGACCAATGATCCTTCATCAGATTGACGATGGTGAGTTTTACGCCCTCCGGCACAAGGGCGGGATGGAGGTCGACGCCGCGCAACGCGGCGTCGAGTTGCCTGAGATCGCTTGAGCGGCCGAACATTCCGAGGAAGCCTGGGGAAGAGCGCCGTCGGGCCATGATGTTCCTATCCGTTTCCAGTCATATGGCACCGCGATCGCTGTTATGCACGCGCAGGCTGGGCGCGGCGAAGCGCCTCTATCCGCTCACGGCCAGCAACAGGACACCGGCGAAGACCGATCCCGCCAGCGTCGGCAGCATGCCGACCTTGAGCTTCAGGATGGCGATCATGGCGGCGCATGACAGCAGCGCCGCGCGCCAGTCGATGGATGAGAGTACGGGAACGTTCATTCCACCCATGCTGCGCACCTCACCGAAGATGACGTGCAAGGCAAACCACAAAGCGAGATTCATGATGACGCCGACAACGGCGGCGGTGATCGCACCGAGCGCCGCCGACAGCGCCTTGTTGCCGCGCAGCGCTTCGATGTATGGCGCGCCGAGGAATATCCAGAGGAAGCATGGGGTGAACGTGACCCAAAGCGTGAGCAACGCTCCAAGCGACCCGGCCAGCAGCGGGCTCAGCGCGCCGGGTTGGCGGAACGCGGCAAGGAAGCCGACGAACTGCAGGACCAGAATGAGCGGACCGGGCGTCGTTTCCGCCAGCCCAAGGCCATCGACCATCTCACGGGGCGCCAGCCAGCCAAAGGAGCCGACCGCGGCCTGCGCGACATAGGCAAGGACTGCATAGGCGCCGCCGAAGGTGACGACCGCCATGATGCTGAAGAACCTGCCGATCTCACTCCAAACGCTGGCGGATCCGGTGAACGCCCAGATGAGAAGCACAGGCCCGAGCCAGATCGGCAGCCAGATCGCCAAGGTGCGCGGCGCATGCCATCTCGTCGGCCTGGTGTGGGTCAGTTCACCGCGCTCGAACATCAGGTCGACCGCGCCCTTGATGTCGGGAGCGTCGCCCTTGCCATGCGCCGAACCGGAGAAAAGGCCCGGCGCAACGCGGTTGCCGATCCAGCCTGTCAGGCCCGCAAGCAGGACGATGAGCGGAAACGGCACATTCAACGCGTAGATGGCGATGAAGGCGGCGAGTGCGATCGACACCATTGCCCGGTTCTTCAGGGCACGCCTTCCGATCCGGATGACCGCCTCGATGACGATAGCAAGCACGGCCGCCTTCACCCCGAAAAACAGCGCCTCCACAAGCGGCGCGTCGCCATACAGCGCATAAAGGGTGCTCAAAGCGAGCATCACAACCGCGCCCGGCACAACGAAAAGGAGCCCGGCGACCAGACCGCCGAGCGTCCGGTGCAGCAGCCAGCCGATGTAGACGGCAAGCTGCTGGGCCTCCGGGCCGGGCAGCAGCATGCAGTAATTCAATGCATGCAGGAAACGCTGTTCGCCGATCCAGCGCCGCTCCTCGACCAGTTCCCTGTGCATGAGCGCGATCTGCCCGGCCGGCCCGCCGAAGGAGAGCAGGCCGATTTTCGCCCAGACCTTCACGGCCTCGCTGAAGGTCGGCACCGTCGGCGCCGAGGCGATCTCGCCCGTTTTTTCGGAAGCCCCCGTTTTGCCAGAAGTTTGGACACTCATGACGGTTTGCTCGCGCTTGGCCAATTGTGCGTCTCCTCGGTGGCGTCGCGGCACCAGCGAAAAAACGCGTCGTAAAGCAGTATGCCTGCCTGTAATTGTTCCAGATCGTCGCGAAACATTCGCGACAGGCCAAGCGAGGCGGCCAGGAAACCGGCCGCCTGGGGAACCAGATCGAGGCTTGCCGTATCGGCCGCGCGCACAATCATTGCGAGCCGGTCGAGCGGCTCGGATTCGAGCCCGAACTCTTCGATCATGGTGTCGAAGGTGCAGCGTTCGCCCCGGTGCGACCAGAACACATCGTCGATGTCGAAAGGCACAGCCTGGAAGCGATCCGCGGCGGCCGCCACCTCGGCGGCCTCGACAAAGAGAAAAACCGCGCCCGGATCGATGAAACGCCGGATCAGCCAAGGACAGGCGATGCGATCGACCTTCGGGCGGGCCCGCGTCACCCATACGGTGCGGCCTTTATGGTCGCGGGGCGGCATCTTGTCGGTGCGGACCAGGAGCCCCTTGGCATCGCGCCAGGCCTCGAACCCGCCTTCGAGGGATTCGGCGGCAATGCCCTCATGCCGCAGCCACGCGGCCACGCCTTGCGAGAGCTTTTGCCCTTTCTGGCAGACGACCGCCACCCGGCTGCCGGCGAAGTCGGCCGCCCAAGCCTGGACGGTTTTGAAATCACGCCGGCTCGAGGCCGGAAGCAGGCGCGGATCGGCGTTGTAATCGTCATCGACGCGAACATCGACGATCGCGGGCGCACCCGGCAGACCACTCAGACGGGACAATTGCGATACGGTGATAGCGGTTGTTGACGGCATGGCGTCCACCTCCTTGAAAGAGAAGCTTGGACGCGAACGTTGGGCTGACGCCTCACGGGGTCGTCGCGATGCACCCCTTGTCATGATGGTGGATTTGTCGCGCGTGCTTGTCAAGCGTCATGCCTGGAGCAAGGATGCTCGGGCTCCGACGGTTGGGCGGAGGCAGAGCACTTTCCTGCGAGGCAAGACGATGAAAAAGACCTATCACGGCAGCTGCCATTGCGGCGCGGTGCATTTCGAGGCCGATATCGACCTCACTGACGGCATCCGCAAATGCAATTGCAGCTTCTGCTGGAAACTCGGCTACCGAAAGTCGTTCGCAGCCTATGAGGCTGTGCGGGTGACGGATGGCCGCGACCGGATGCGGGAGTACCAGGCGACGCCGTCCAACTGGCCGGAAGGCGACATCAACCACTATATGTGCCCGAACTGCGGCGCGAATTTTCTCTCGCGCGGCTATCTCGACTTCATGGGTGGGAACTTCTGGGCGGTGAACGTCGCCTGCCTCGACGACGTCACCGAAGAGGAACTCGCCGCGGCACCAATCGTCTATGAGGATGGCAAGCGCGACCGGCAGATGGAAGCGCCTGCGATCACCAGCTATTTGTAGAGCAGGGACGCACCGGCGGCGGCTCGATCCGGATCAAGCCGCCGTTTGTGCAGCCGCGGCGCTCCAGCGTTCAGTGATTGTCCCTCGGCACGCCGCTGGTGTGCGCGACATCCTGGTATTTCACCGCCGGCTTCAGCACCATGCCGGCCGAGAACTGGTCGACCATGCCGCGCTGGATCTCTTGCCAGGGCGTCTGGTGCTTGGGGTAATGATAGCCGCCATTGTTCTGCAGCTCGGCGCGGCGCCGCGTGATCTCGTCATCGGTGACGAGGATGTCGGCGGTGCCCTTGCGCAGGTCGATGCGGACGCGGTCGCCCGTCTTCAGCAGCGCCAGCCCGCCGCCTATTGCCGCTTCGGGCGAAGCGTTGAGGATCGACGGTGAGCCCGATGTGCCCGACTGGCGGCCGTCGCCGATGCAGGCCAGCGCGTGGATGCCCTTCTTGATGAGATAGGCCGGCGGCTGCATGTTGACGACCTCGGCGCCGCCGGGATAGCCGATCGGGCCGGCGCCACGCATGAACAGGATGGTGTGCTCGTCGATGCCTTGCGCCGGATCGTCGATGCGGGCGTGGTAGTCTTCCGGCCCGTCGAAAACCATGGCGTTGCCCTCGAAGGCCTCGGGGTCTTGCGGGTTGGACAGATAGCGCTCGCGGAACTCCGGCGAGATGCCGCTGGTCTTCATGATCGCCGAATCGAAGAGATTGCCCCTGAGATTGATGAAGCCGGCATTGGCTTTCAACGGCTCGGCGACGGTGCGGATGACATCGAGATTCTCGTTGACCGCGCCCTTGCAATTGTCGCCCATGGTTTTGCCGTTGACGGTCATGGCATCGGGATGAGGCAACAATCCGGCTTTCATCAGTTCGGCGACGACGGCGGGCACGCCGCCGGCATGATGGTAGTCCTCGCCCAGATACTCGCCCGTCGGCTGCAGATTGACGATGAGCGGCACTTTGAGGCCGACCTTCTGCCAGTCGTCATTGTCGAGCGGCACGCCGAGATGGCGGGCAATCGCATTGAGATGGATCGGTGCGTTGGTCGAGCCGCCGATGGCCGAATTGACGACGATGGCGTTCTCGAAGGCCTCGCGGGTCATGATGTCGGACGGCTTCAGGTCCTCATGCACCATGTCGACGATGCGCTTGCCTGTCTCATAGGCGATCTGGCCGCGCTCGCGATAGGGTGCCGGAATCGCGGCCGAGCCCGGCAATTGCATGCCGAGCGCCTCGGCCAGCGAATTCATCGTGGTGGCGGTGCCCATGGTGTTGCAATAGCCGGTGGACGGCGCCGAGGAGGCGACAATGTCCATGAACTCGTCATAGTCGATCTCGCCGGCCGACAGGCGCTGGCGCGATTCCCAGACGATGGTGCCGGATCCCGTGCGCTTGCCCTTGTGCCAGCCGTTCAGCATCGGGCCGACCGAGAGCGCGATCGCCGGAATGTTGACAGTAGCGGCCGCCATAAGCAGCGCCGGCGTGGTCTTGTCACAACCGATGGTGAGCACGACGCCGTCGAGCGGATAGCCGTAGAGCACTTCGACCAGGCCGAGATAGGCGAGGTTGCGGTCGAGTGCGGCGGTCGGACGCTTGCCGGTCTCCTGAATCGGATGGCACGGGAATTCGAACGGGATGCCGCCCATCGAGACGATACCCTCGCGCACGCGCTTGGCCAGTTCGATATGATGGCGATTGCAGGGCGACAGATCCGAGCCGGTCTGGGCGATGCCGATCAGCGGCTTGCCCGACATCAGTTCGGCGCGCGTCAGCCCGTAATTCAGGTAGCGCTCGAGATAAAGCGCCGTCATGCCCGGATTGTCGGGGTTGTCGAACCACTCCTGCGAGCGAAATTTCTTCTTGTCCGTGGGGGCGCCTGCCATCATGGTCTCCGTATTTGTAGGACAAATCGATATGACAATGCGCGAGTGCAAGCAAGGGGCTCGCGCAATCCTGACCCGCACTTTGGTGCGATAGACACGACCGCGCCCCTGCGCTAGGGCTTCAGGCCTGTCTTTCCGGGGAGATTTAGATGGCTTTGGTAATCGAAGGCGAGGAGCGCATCGCCGCACCCCTGCAGAAAGTGTGGGAAGCGCTGAACGATCCGGACATTTTGAGACAAACCATTCCCGGCTGCCAGAGCCTCGAGAAGAAGTCGGATACAGAGATGGCGGCGACGGTGGTGCTGAAGATCGGGCCGATCAAGGCGACGTTCAACGGCGAGGTGACCTTGAAGAACCTCAAGCCGCCGCATTCCTACACGATCCAGGGCGAGGGCAAGGGCGGCATTGCCGGCTTCGCCAAGGGCGGCGCCGACGTAACCCTGACATCAGATGGGGAGGATACCACAATCCTCAAATATGCGGCCAAGGCCGATGTCGGCGGCAAGATCGCCCAGCTTGGCAGCCGGCTGATCGAATCGACCTCGAAGAAACTGGCTGGACAATTTTTTTCGAGCTTCGGCGAGAAGGTGGGCGGCTGAGCCCTTCCCGTCGAGAGGTTACTCGAACACGATGCTGGGCACTGCCGCTTCCGCCGCGCCGCGTTCTTCGTTGACCCTGCCCCAGACCTTCGCGGCGATGTCGCGGTAGATCTTCGCCTCGGCGCTATCAGGCTTCGAGACCACCACCGGCGTACCAGCGTCCGAGCTTTCGCGGATGCCCATTTCGAGCGGCACTTCGCCGAGGAAGGTGACGCCGAGACGCTCGGCCTCGCGGCGGGCGCCGCCATGGCCGAAAATGTCGTAGCGCTTGCCGGTATCGGGAGCAAGGAAGTAGCTCATATTCTCGACGATGCCCAGCAGCGGCACGTCGACCTTCTTGAACATGTTAAGGCCTTTGCGGGCGTCGATCAGCGCCAGGTCCTGCGGCGTCGAAACGATGACGGCGCCGGCCAGCGGCACCTGCTGGGCCATGGTGAGCTGGGCGTCGCCGGTGCCGGGCGGCATGTCGACGACGAGCACGTCCAGCGGACCCCATTCGACCTCGCGCAGCATCTGCGTCAGCGCCGACATCACCATCGGCCCGCGCCAGATCATCGGCGTCTCCTCGTCGACGAGAAAACCCATCGACATGACCTTCAGGCCGTAATTTTGCATGGGTTTCAGGATCTTGCCGTCGACGGTCTGCGGGCGGCCGTGGATATTCAGCAGCCGCGGCATGGACGGGCCGTAGATGTCGGCGTCGAGCACGCCGACCTTCAAGCCGTTGGCGGCGAGACCGAGCGCGAGGTTGACGGCGGTGGTCGACTTGCCGACGCCGCCCTTGCCGGAGGCCACAGCGATGATCGCCTCGATGCCGGGCACGCCACGCTTGCCGTGGCTGTGCGAAGCGGGCGCCTGAGGCGGCCGGGCGGGTGCGGGCTGCTGCGCGGGCCTGGGTGCGGATCGCTGCGGAACGGGAGCCTCCATGCCGCCGCCCTTCTTCTCCGCCGTCAGCGCAACCACGGCGCCGGCGACACCTGGAATCGCCTTCACCACCCGTTCGGCAGCGGCGCGCAGCGGCTCCATTTCCTGGGCGCGGGCGGCAGGAACGGTAATGGAGAAAAAGACCTTGGCATCGGCGATGAAAATCTCTGAAACCATACCAAGATCGACGATGTTGCCGGTGAAGTCCGGCCCGTTGACCGTCTTCAGGCGCTCGGTGACGATTTCCTTGGTGACGTTTTCCTGGAGAGCGGGCATCAGCTTTTTCCTTACGCAACTTGCGCATGAGATAATGCAGTTCCCGGGCAGAACCAAGCGGCGGAACGACACGCCGGGTGACATGCGCCCAAAAAACCTGCGTTGGCTTGTAGGGTTTGGCGGAAGCCGAACGTCCTTCGGAAGACGCCCGGCAGTCCTGCAGGCAGCGGTCGCCCGAAGGCGAAGCCGCCCTATTTCCTGCATGGCTTTCGGACGTGTCCCACAAGGAAAGGAGACTGTCATGCTCGCAAATAGCAACGCAACAGCCAACATCGCGGTGAAGAACCTTGCCAAGGCCAAGGCCTTCTACCACGACATCCTAGGTTTGACGGAGGTTCACGATGAGGGTGGCGAACTGATCGTCTACAAAAGTGGCGACACCAGCATCAATGTGTACCACTCGGATTTCGCCGGAACCAACAAGGCGACGGCAGTGACCTGGATGGTCGGCGACGAGATCGGCAATATCGTCAAGGCGCTGAAATCCAAGGGTGTTGTTTTCGAGCACTACGACATGCCTCACACGACGATGGAAGGCGATATCCACGTCGGTGACGGCATGAAGGTTGCTTGGTTCAAGGATCCGGACGGCAATATCCTGAACCTTGTGGACAGATAGTTCGTCCATTCGGCTGGCAACGGCGCGACGTCAACTTGCGAGGCTGACCGCCAGGTAGGTGAGTGCCGAAATCGCGGCGGTGGCAGGCAAGGTCACCACCCAGGCGATGACGATGTTGCTGGCGATGCCCCAGCGCACTGCCGAGACGCGGCGGGCCGCTCCGACACCGATGATGGCGCCGGTGATCGTATGCGTGGTGGACACCGGGATGCCGAGCCAGGTGGCGGCGAACAGCGTGATCGCGCCGCCGGTCTCGGCGCAGAAGCCCTGCATCGGGTTTAGCCGCGTGATCTTCGAGCCCATGGTATGAACGATGCGCCAGCCGCCGAACAATGTGCCCATCGCCAATGCCGACTGGCAGGTGAGCACGACCCACAGCGGCACGTGGAAACTTCCACCCAGCATGCCTTGCGAATAGAGCAGCACCGCGATGATGCCCATGGTTTTCTGAGCGTCGTTGCCGCCGTGGCCGAGCGAATAGAGCGAGGCGGAGACGAACTGCATGACACGGAAAGTGCTGTCCACGGCAAACGGAGTCTGACGCACGAACAGCCAGGAAACGAGAAGGACCAGGAGCAGAGCCAGCAGGAACCCTGTCGCGGGCGACAGCACGATGGCCGCAATGGTCTTGCCAAGACCAGACCAGACGATGGCGCCGGCGCCAGCCTTGGCAACCCCGGCGCCGACCAGGCCGCCGATCAGCGCATGCGAGCTGCTCGAAGGGATGCCGGCAATCCAGGTGACGATGTTCCAGACAATGGCGCCGACAAGGGCAGCGAAGATCACAGCCGGCGTGACGATGCTGGCGTCGATGATGCCCTTTCCCACTGTTTCGGCGACATGGAGGCCAAAGAACATAAAGGCGATGAAGTTGAAGAAAGCCGCCCAGAACACCGCATAATGCGGCCTCAGCACCCGGGTCGAGACGATGGTGGCGATGGAGTTGGCGGCGTCGTGCAGGCCGTTGAGAAAATCGAAGAACAGCGCGACGGCGACAAGGCCGACCAGCAGGGGAAAGGCGATTGTCGCTTCCACTATACGTTCTCGATGACGATGCCGCTGATCTCGTTGGCGACGTCCTCGAAACGGTCCACCACTTTCTCAAGCTGACCATAGATCTCACTGCCGATGAAGTAGGCCATCGCGTCGCTGCGACCATGCTTTTTGAACAGGTCCTTCAGGCCCTGTTCGTGCAGATCGTCGGCTCGACCTTCGGCGCGCATGACCTCCTCGGCAATCGAATTGAGGCGCGCGCTGTGTGCGCCGACCTTGCTGAGCAGCGGGATCGCCTCGGCGACCAGCTTGGCGGCATCGACGATGACGCCGCCCATCTCCTGCATCAGCGGGTCGAACTCCCTCTTCTCGAACAATCTTACCGTCTTGACGGTCTTGTGCATCATGTCGATGGCGTCATCCATCGACTGAATCAGATCCTTGATGTCGCCGCGATCGAACGGCGTGATGAAAGAGCGGCGGACGGAAAGCAGGACTTCGGCGGTGATGTGATCGGCCTCGTCCTCGAGATCGATGATCTTCTGACACCAGCGGTCGATGTCCTTGCCCTGGAGAAGCTGCTGGAGCGCTTCGGCGCCGCCGACCACGGTACGGGAATGCTGCTCGAACAGATCGAAGAAGCGATCTTCGCGCGGCAGCAGCTTGCGGAACCAGCCCAGCATGTTCGATCTCCCGTCGTGCCGTTTCATCCACATAGCGCCGCATTCCGCCGCGGGAAACAGCAAGCCGGCTAAAAGATGTGGATGCGGGCCGATTATAGGTGCGGCTTGCGGCGGGACATAATTTCCCCGACCTTGGGCGAAAGGATCGGAAAAATGGCATGATCGACAAGCTGGAATTTTTCATCGCGCTGGCCAGGGAAGAGCATTTTGGCCGGGCCGCGGAACTGTGTGGCGTCACCCAGCCGACGCTTTCGGCCGGAATCAAGCAATTGGAGGGCCAGCTCGGCGTGATGCTGGTGCTGCGCGGCTCACGCTTCCAGGGGCTGACGCCGGAAGGCAAGCAGGTGCTGGTGTGGGCGCGCCGCATCGTCGGCGATAGCAGGACCATGCGCGAGGAGATGCGGGCGGCGCGCCACGGCCTGTCCGGCCGCATCCGCATCGCCGCCGTACCGACCGCGCTTGCCATGGTGGCGCGGCTGACGACGCCGTTCCGCGAAAAGCATCCGGGCGTCACCTTTTCGGTGCTGTCGCGGACCTCGATCGAGGTGCTGACCCTGCTCGGCAATTTCGACATCGACGCCGGCATCACCTATCTCGACAACGAACCGCTGGGCCGGGTGACCAGCGTGCCGCTCTATGACGAGCGCTACCAACTGATCACCGCGAGTGGAAACACCTATTCCGACCGCGACAAAGTGACATGGGCCGAGCTCAGCCAGCTGCCGCTCTGCCTTTTGACGCCGGACATGCAGAACCGCCGCATCATCGACCAGCATCTGGCCGAAGCCGGCGTTCAGGTGCGGCCGACGCTCGAATCCAATTCGATGATCGTGCTGTTTTCACATATCCGGACCGGCAAGTGGTCGTCGATCATGCCGCTCAACCTCGCGGAAACATTCGGCTTTTCCGAGCCGATCCGGGCCATCCCGATCGTCGAGCCGGATGCCAGCCACACAGTCGGGCTGGTGGCGACGCCGCGCGAGCCGCACACGCCGCTGGTCTCGGCGCTGCTGGACGAGGCGATGGCGCTGGCGGACGATTTCCGCGCCCAGCACTAGGCTAAACAATGCGTGCTGAGGCAGTTTGATAGATGATTTCTATCAAACGACGAAACAGCTTTATTGATTTCACGGGTTTCCTCTGATTTTGTAAAGACTTAGCGACAAATCGCTATCGACCAGGGAGGGCGCTGCATGACGATGCAGCTAGCAAGTACCGAGATCGCGTCGCGCACGGCGGCGATCGTCCAGGAGATGAAGGGCCTTGAGGGCCCGCTGCTGCCGATCCTCCACGGCATCCAGGAAGAGTTCGGCCATGTGCCGCAGGAAGCGTTACCCGTCATCGCCGATGGGCTGAACCTCTCCAGGGCCGAGGTGCACGGGGTCGTCACCTTCTATCATGATTTCCGCGCCCGCCCGGCCGGCCGGCATGTGCTCAAGCTCTGCCAGGCGGAAGCCTGCCAGTCGATGGGGTCGGACGCTGTCGCCGCCAAATTCAAGCAGTTGCTCGGCATTGGTTTTCACGAGACCACCCGCGATGGCTCGGTGACACTCGAGCCGGTTTATTGCCTCGGGCTTTGCGCCTGTTCGCCATCGGCGATGCTGGACGGCGAGGTGATCGGGCGGCTCGATGACGAAAAGATCGAAGAGATCGTCGCGGAGGTGCGCTCATGATCCCCCGCATCTACATTCCCGGCGATTCCGGCGCGCTGGCGCTCGGCGCGGAAAAGGTCGCCAAGGCGATCGCGAAGGAACTCGCCGGCCGCGGCATCGAGGCCAAGATCGTGCGCAACGGTTCGCGCGGCGCCTATTTCCTCGAACCTATGGTCGAAGTGGCAACCGCCAATGGCCGCGTCGCCTACGGACCGGTCAAGCCATCCGACGTCAAGAGCCTGTTCGATTGCGGCTTTCTCACCGGCGGCCATCACAAGCGCTGGCTGGGCGCTCCGGACAAGATCCCGTTCCTGGCCAAGCAAACGCGGCTGACCTTCGCGCGCTGCGGCATCAACGACCCGCTGTCGCTCGATGCCTACAAGTCGCTTGGCGGGCTGAAGGGGTTGCAGAACGCGGTGGCCATGGCGCCGGCCGATATCGTCAAGCAAGTGACAGACTCAGGCCTGCGCGGGCGCGGCGGCGCCGGTTTCCCGACCGGCATCAAATGGAAAACGGTGCTCGATACATCGGGCGACCGCAAATACATCGTCTGCAACGCCGACGAGGGCGACAGCGCCACCTTCGCCGACCGCATGATCATGGAGGGCGATCCCTTCGTGCTGATCGAAGGCATGGCGATCGCCGGCATCGCCACCGGCGCCACCAAGGGCTTTGTCTATATCCGCTCGGAATATCCGCATGCGGTGGCGACAATGAACAAGGCTGTCGAGGTCGCCCGCAAGGCCGGCGTGCTCGGCGTCAATGTGCTGGGTTCGCCCAATGCTTTCGACATGGAAATCCGCGTCGGCGCCGGCGCCTATGTCTGTGGCGAGGAAACCTCGCTCTTGAACAGCCTGGAAGGCAAGCGAGGCGTGGTGCGCGCCAAGCCGCCGCTGCCGGCGATCCAAGGTCTGTTCGGCAAGCCGACGGTGATCAACAACGTCATCAGCCTGGCCTCCGTGCCCGTCATCATGGACAAAGGTGCGGCCTTCTACAAGGATTACGGCATGGGCCGCTCACGCGGCACGATCCCGATCCAGATCGCCGGCAACGTCAAGCATGGCGGCCTGTTCGAGGCTGCCTTCGGCATGACGCTGGGTGAGATCGTCGACGATATCGGCGGTGGCACCGCGACCGGACGACCTGTGAAGGCGGTGCAGGTCGGCGGACCGCTCGGCGCCTATTTCCCGCGCGCCCTGTTCGACACGCCGTTCGACTATGAAGCCTTCGCCGCCAAGGACGGGCTGATCGGCCATGCCGGCATCACGGTGTTCGACGACACCGCCGACATGCTGAAGCAGGCGCGTTTCGCCATGGAGTTCTGCGCCATCGAGAGCTGCGGCAAGTGCACGCCCTGCCGCATCGGCTCGACGCGCGGTGTCGAGACCATCGACAGGCTCGCCGCCGGCATCGAGCCGGAGAAGAACCTCGCCCTGGTCGCCGACCTCTGCAACACGATGAAGTTCGGATCGCTGTGCGCGCTGGGCGGCTTCACGCCTTACCCGGTGATGAGTTCGATCACCCATTTCCCCGAGGATTTCAAGCCGGCGCCAACGCGCGTGGCGGCGGAGTGAAATCGATGACGCTTGAGTATCAGAACCGGCGTTTTAAAGTCGTTCTTTGCAGCGACAATGAACCAGACAGCATGTATCTGGAAGTGACGGAAGTAAGCGAAGGAAAATCAGGAATCGTTCTCGAAATTCGGCGTTTGGAAAGTGACGGATCCATTACATTTACGGCTTTCGAAGAAGACCTGCCTTTTGAACTTATCGAGTATTTCGGTTTGTTGGCGAGAAAGTCGCTGACGCCGGTCGCCGAAGCAGCAGAATAGGAGCTGGCAGATGAACATCAAGGCCGACTTCCCGTCACTCATCGAAGAGATCGACTTCGGAACTCCGCAATCCAATGCGGAAAAGCAGGTCACGCTGACCGTCGACGGCCGCAGCATCACCGTGCTGGAAGGCACGTCGATCATGCGTGCGGCGATGGAAGGCGGGGTCGAAATCCCCAAACTCTGCGCCACCGACATGCTGGACTCGTTCGGTTCGTGCCGCGTCTGCCTGGTCGAGATCGAAGGCCGCGGCGGTACGCCGGCGTCCTGCACGACGCCGGTCGGCGAAGGCATGGTGGTCAACACGCAGTCCGAACGGCTCGACGCCATTCGCCGCGGCGTCATGGAACTCTATGTCTCCGACCATCCGACCGGCTGGAACGAAAAGGCTGGAACCGGCGCCAGCGAATTCGATACCGTGGCGAAGTCGGTCGGCCTCAGCGAGAACCGGTACGGCGTCGAAGGCCGCAACCACGTCAAGCAGGTGAATGGCGTGGCGCCCGGCCACGGCTCGCTCGCCGTCGACTACATCGCCCGCGATGAATCCAATCCCTATTTCGCCTATGATCCGGCGCAATGCATCGTCTGCTCGCGCTGCGTGCGGGCCTGCGAGGAGGTGCAGGGCACCTTCGCGCTGACCATCGAGGGCCGCGGTTTCGAATCGCGCATGGTCGCCGGCATGCACGAGGATTTCATCACTTCCGAATGCGTGTCCTGCGGCGCCTGCGTGCAGGCTTGCCCGACCGATGCGCTGCGCGAGAAAACGGTGCTTGAGAAGGGCCCGCCGGAGCGCTCGGCCGTCACCACCTGCGCCTATTGCGGCGTCGGTTGCTCGTTCAAGGCCGAGGTGAAGGACGACGAGGTCATCCGCATGCTGCCCTACAAGGAGGGCAAGGCGAACCATGGCCATTCCTGCGTGAAGGGCCGTTTCGCTTATGGCTACGCCACCCACAAGGACCGCATCCTGTCGCCGATGATCCGCGAAAAGATCAGCGATCCCTGGCGGGAGGTAAGCTGGGAAGAGGCTATCGCCCATACCGCCAAGGAATTCCGCCGCATCCAGTATCAGTACGGACGCACGGCAATCGGCGGCATCACCTCCTCGCGCTGCACGAACGAGGAGACCTATCTCGTGCAGAAGCTGGTGCGGCAGGGCTTCCGCAACAACAATGTCGACACTTGCGCGCGCGTCTGCCATTCGCCGACCGGCTATGGGCTCGGCCAGACCTATGGCACCTCGGCCGGCACTCAGGATTTCGATTCCGTCGAATTCACCGACGTCGCCGTGGTCATCGGCGCCAATCCGGTTTCAGCCCATCCGGTATTTGCTTCGCGGCTGAAGAAGCGGCTGCGCCAGGGCGCAAAGCTGATCGTGCTCGATCCGCGCCGCACCGAGATGGTCAAGTCGGCGCATGTCGAAGCGGACTATCATCTGCCGCTGAGGCCCGGCACCAATGTGGCTGTACTGACGGCTCTGGCGCATGTCGTTGTCACCGAAGGTCTGTTCAATGAGGCTTTCATCCGCGAGCGCTGCGACTGGGCGGAGTTCCAGGACTGGGCCTCTTTCGTCGCCTTGCCGGAAAACAGCCCCGAAACCGTCGGCAAATTGTCCGGCGTCGATCCCGAACTGATCCGGGGTGCCGCGCGTCTCTACGCCACCGGCGGCAATGGTGCGATCTACTACGGCCTCGGCGTCACGGAACACAGCCAGGGTTCGACCACGGTGATGGCGATCGCCAACCTCGCCATGGCCACCGGCAACATCGGCCGGCCAGGCGTCGGCGTGAACCCGCTGCGCGGCCAGAACAACGTGCAGGGCTCATGCGACATGGGCTCCTTCCCGCATGAGTTGCCGGGCTATCGCCACATCTCCGGTGAAGCCGTGCGCGACATCTATGAGAGCCTGTGGGGCGTGAAGCTCGACGACGAGCCCGGCCTGCGCATCCCCAACATGCTGGACGCCGCCGTCGACGGTACCTTCAAGGGCATCTACATTCAGGGCGAGGACATTCTGCAGTCCGATCCCGATACCAAGCATGTCGCGGGCGGCCTTGCGGCGATGGAATGCGTCGTCGTGCACGATCTCTTCCTCAACGAGACCGCGAACTATGCGCATGTGTTCCTGCCGGGCTCGACCTTCCTCGAGAAGGACGGCACCTTCACCAATGCCGAGCGCCGCATCAACATGGTGCGCAAGGTTCTGGAGCCGAAGGCGCGCTACGCCGACTGGGAGGCGACGCAGGAGCTTGCCCGCGCGATCGGGCTGGACTGGAATTACCAGCATCCTTCCGAGATCATGGACGAGATCGCCAAGACGACGCCGAGCTTCGCCAACGTCTCCTTCGAGCTGCTCGACCGTGTCGGATCGGTGCAATGGCCCTGCAACGAAAAGGCGCCGCTCGGCACGCCGATCATGCATGTCGATGGTTTCGTGCGCGGCAAGGGCAAGTTCATCCGCACCGAATATGTGGCGACGGACGAAAGGACGGGACCGCGCTTCCCGCTGCTGCTTACCACCGGCCGGATTCTGTCGCAGTACAATGTCGGCGCGCAGACGAGGCGCACCGAAAATGTGATGTGGCATGCCGAGGACCGGCTGGAGATCCATCCGCACGACGCCGAGAACCGCGGCATCCGCGAAGGCGACTGGGTGCGGCTGGCGAGCCGTTCCGGCGAGACGACGCTGCGCGCGCTGATCACCGACCGGGTGTCGCCGGGCGTCGTCTATACGACGTTCCATCACCCCGACACCCAGGCCAACGTGATCACCACCGACTTCTCGGACTGGGCGACCAACTGTCCGGAATACAAGGTCACCGCCGTGCAGGTGACGCCGTCCAACGGTCCGACCGACTGGCAGAAGGACTATAACGAGCAGGCCCGCCAGAGCCGGCGCATCGCCCCGCTGGAAGCGGCGGAGTAGTCTTGGCCGCGCGCCGCAAAGCAACGACGCAGATATCGCGGCTGGCGCACCGCGCCAGCGGCACCACGGCCTCGAACCGCATGGTGCCGGAGGAGACGCCGGTGGCGTTCTCCTTTGCCGGCACCACGCATGCGGTGATGATGGCGAGCCCCGCTGATTTCGAGGATTTCGCGCTCGGCTTCTCGCTGACCGAAGGCATTATCGCTGCGCCGGAGGAGATCGAGGCGATCGAGGTCGAAGATCATGGCGCCGGCATCGATATCCAGATCAGGCTCAGGGACCAAGCCAACACGCGTTTTGAGGCGCGGCGGCGCCGGCTGGCCGGACCGGTAGGCTGCGGGCTTTGCGGCATCGAATCGATCGAGGAAGCGATGCGTTCGGTCGACGCGGTCGGTTCGTCGAAACTTACGCTTGATGCCGAGGACATCACCCGCTCGGTCAAGCTTTTATCGAAAGTGCAGCCGCTTCACACCGAGACCGGAGCGGTACATGCCGCCGGCTTTTATGTTCCCGGCGAAGGCATCGTCATGGCGCGCGAGGATGTCGGCCGCCACAACGCGCTGGACAAGCTCGCCGGCGCGCTGGCGAAAGCCGGCATCGCCGGCACGTCTGGCGCCGTTGTGGTGACGTCGCGTGTGTCGGTGGAGATGGTGCAGAAGACGGCCGCCATCGGCTCTGCCATCATCATCGCCGTTTCGGCGCCGACCGCGCTTGCCATCCGCACGGCCGAGGCCGCCGGAATGACGCTGGTGGCGCTGGTGCGCGGCGATGATTTCGATATTTTCACCCACTCCGAACGGGTGGTTTGCGGAGTTGCCAAGCATGTCGCATGACGAAGACCACATCACCAGCACCAGGGAAAAGCTGGTGCGCATGGCCAACCAGATCGCGGCCTTCTTCCATTCCAAATCGCGCGAGGAAGGCATCGCCGGCGTGGCCGAGCACATCAACAAGTTCTGGGAGCCGAGGATGCGGCAGCAGTTCTTCGAGATGCTGGACGGCGGCACCGAGAATTTCGACGAGCTCGTGGTGGCCGCTTCGGCCAGGATCAAACGGCCAAAGACGCCCGAACAGGCCGACATGAGCCTTGGTTACACCCCGCCTGCGCAGGGCGAGAGCGCGGCCCCACTGAAATAGCCTTGCCACACCCTTCCGACCGCCAGAGGTCTTATATTCGAGTTCGCTAAAGTTTGTCTGCCGCAAACGGCTTGGCTCTGCTATGGTCGGCGACAGGAAATCGTCTGGCCGGGCGGGGTGGTTGCGTGAGGCCGATCGAGACCAGATATGCCCGTAGCGGTGATGCGCGGATCGCCTACCAGGCGGTCGGCCAGGGTTCGTTCGATCTCGTCTTCGTGCCGGGCTTCATCTCCAATCTCGATCTGCTGTGGGCGGACGCATCGCACGGCAGACCGTCGTGCAGGCCTGGGGCGAGTAGATCAACCACGGAGCCCTCCATTCCGATCGAATCGGGATGGAGCTCCATTCAAATGCTGGAGCACGATCTTTCCCGAAAACCGCATTCCACTTTTTTGCTTCACTGACCTTCGGTTTGGGATCGTGCTCCTGCCGCAACAAGGGAGGAGAACCAACATGTTTAGCGCCAGATGGCAGATCGACGCCAAGTTCGGACACAAGCAGACCGTGCTCGAACTGTTGAAAAAATGGGAGCGCGAGATCGGCTCGCAAGTCGGCATCGCCGAGCTGGAGTTCCAGATCATGACCGGATCGATCGGCGCGCGGGAGGCGACGGTCGAGTCGCATCACCAGGTTGAAAGCCTGGCGAAGCTGGAGGAGTTTTTCGCCAAGATCGGCAAGATCGACGCCCACGCCAAATGGGGCAAGGAGATGGAGCCCTACGTCGTGTCGGGCACCAGCCTGTGGAACATCTATCGCATTGTGGAGTAGCGGCTAGCGCAGCGGTCTTACCTCTCCCCTTGTGGGAGAGGTCGGATTGCCCCGATTTGTCCTTCACAAATCGGTTGGCAATCCGGGTGAGGGGTAAGCTAGCGCCAAGCTGGAACACCCCTCATCCGTCTTGTCGCTTCGCGACAATCCACCTTCTCCCACAGGGGGAGAAGGAAACGCGCTGGTCTACCCGTGCGCCACCATGACATGCCGCACGGCGGTGTAGTCCTCGAGCGCGTAGAGCGACATGTCCTTGCCGTAGCCGGATTGTTTCAGCCCGCCATGCGGCATCTCGTTGGTCAGCATGAAATGGGTGTTGATCCAGGTGCAGCCATATTGCAGGCGGGCTGCTGTCGCCATGGCGCGCGAGACGTCCTTCGTCCACACCGATGAGGCCAGGCCGTAGTCGCTGTCATTGGCCCAGTTCACGGCTTCGTCGATTTCCGAGAAGCGTGTGACCGAGACGACCGGCCCGAACACTTCGCGGCGCACGATCTCGTCTTCCTGCAACGCGCCGGCGACCACCGTCGGCTGGTAGAAGAAACCGGAGCCCTCGCCCGGCTTGCCACCTGTGGTGATCTCGATGTGCTTCAGTTCCGAGGCGCGCTCGACGAAGCTCGACACACGATCGCGCTGGCGTCGCGAGATCAGCGGCCCGATCTCGTTTTCGGTATCGTCGGGGCGGTCGTATTTGATGGTCGAGACGGCCGAGGAGAGGTCGGCGACCAGTCTGTCGTAGATTTTCTTGCCGGCATAGATGCGGCAGGCGGCAGTGCAGTCCTGGCCGGCATTGTAGAAGCCGAAGGCGCGCAAGCCGTTTACCACCGCGCCGAGATCGGCGTCGTCGAAGACGATGACCGGCGCCTTGCCGCCAAGCTCCAGATGCGTTCGCTTGACCGACTTGGCGGCCGCCTGCAGCACTTTCTTGCCGGTGGCGACGTCGCCGGTGATCGAGATCATATTGACCTTGGCGTGGTTGATCAGCGCGTTGCCGACGCTGTCGCCACGGCCGAGCACGACATTGACGACGCCCTCGGGCAGGATGTCGGCCAGGATCTTCGCCAGCTTCAGCGCTGTCAGCGGCGTCTGTTCGGATGGCTTGAAGACGACGGTGTTGCCACCGCCGATCGCCGGCGCCAGCTTCCAGGCCATCATCATCAGCGGATAGTTCCAGGGCGCGATCGAGGCGACGACGCCGATCGGGTCGCGCCGCACCATCGAGGTGTGGCCGGGCAGATATTCACCGGCGACCACACCTGGCATCGAGCGGACGGCGCCGGCAAAGAAGCGATAGCAATCGACGATGGCCGGTATCTCGTCATTGAGCACGGCATTGATCGGCTTGCCGCAATTCAGCGCCTCGAGTGCTGCGAATTCATGGGCCGCGGCCTCAATGCGATCGGCAATCTTGAGGAGATAGCCCGAGCGCTGCGCCGGCGTGGTGCGCGACCAGGTAGCAAACGTCTTTTCCGCGGCCAGGACCGCCGCCTCGATCTGAGCCTGGCTGGCCTCCGGCAGGTTGAGAATGGTCGCCCCGGTCTTCGGATTGAGGATCGGCTCCTCGGTTTCGGTGCCCTTCTCGAATTTCGAGCCGATCAGCATTTGAGTGTCCATGGGGATTCTCCCGTATTCCGTTATTTGCCCGAACCGGCGATCTGGTCGCCGTCGCGGGTCAAGTAATAGGCGAGAAGGATAGGCAGCAGCGTCACCAGAACGACGACCATGGCGACGACATTGGTGACCGGGCGCTGGCGCGGCCGGATCAGCTCCTCCAGCATCCAGATCGGCACGGTTTGCTGCTGGCCGGCGGTGAAGGTGGTGACGATGACCTCATCGAAGGAAAGAGCAAAAGCCAGCATGCCGCCGGCAAGGAGTGCCGTGGCGATGTTGGGCAACACGACATGGCGGAAGGTCTGGAAGCCATCGGCGCCGAGATCCATCGAGGCCTCGATCATCGAGCCCGAGGTGCGGCGAAAGCGGGCGACCGCGTTGTTGTAGACGACGACCACGCAAAAGGTGGCGTGGCCGAGCACGATCGTCCAGAAGGAGAACGGAATCTCGGCCAGAGAAAAGGCCGAACGCAGCGCGATGCCGGTGATGATGCCAGGCAGCGCGATCGGCAGGATAACCAGCAGCGAGATGGTTTCGCGGCCGAAGAATCTTGTGCGCGACACGGCGGCGGCGCAAAGCGTGCCCAGCACCAGGGCGATCGCCGTCGAGATGGCCGCGACCCTGACCGACAGCGACAGCGCCTGCCAAACGTCCGGACGGTTCCAGGTGACGGCAAACCACTGCGTGGTCAGCCCCGGCGGCGGCCAGACGAAACTCTTCTCCTCGGTGGTGAAGGCATAGACGAAGATCAGCAGGATCGGCAAATGCAGGAAGAGCAGGCCGACGGTAGCGGCGATCTTCAGACCGAGCGGAGCGGACTGGCCGCGGTCAGAGCGCATCGAAAGCTCCCATGCGCTTGGCTCCCCAGAGGTAGAAGCCCATGATGACGATGGGCACCACGGTGAAGGCGGCGGCGAGCGGGATGTTGCCGGCGGTGCCCTGCTGCGAATAGACGGCCTGGCCGATGAACAGCCGCGAGGTGCCGATGATCTGCGGAATGATGTAGTCGCCCAATGTCAGCGAGAAGGTGAAGATCGAGCCGGCGACGATGCCGGGCAGCGCCAGCGGGAACAGCACGTTGCGGAAGGTCTGGCCGGGCGAAGCGCCGAGATCGGACGAGGCCTCGACCAGATTGCCGGGCACGCGTTCGAGCGCGGCCTGAACGGGCAGGATCATGAAGGGCAGCCAGACATAGACGAAGACGATGAAGGTGCCGGTGGCGGAGACCGACAGCGAGTTGCCACCGACCACAGGCAGCGACAGCCAGCCATCGAGCAGCCACAGCAGGTGCAATTTGGCGAGCAGCCAGGTGAGAATGCCTTCCTTGGCGAGGATCAGCTTCCATGCGTAGATCTTGACCAGGTAGCTCGACCACAGCGGCAGCATGACGCCGAGGTAGAACAGCGCCTTCCAGCGGCCGCGCGCATAGCGCGCCGCGTAATAGGCGATGGGGAAGGCGATGACCGCCGAAGCCAGGGTGACCAGGGCCGCCATCGTCACCGTGCGCAGGATGATGTCGAGATTGGCGGCTTGCAACAAATCGCCATAGGTCTTCAACGTGAACTGCCGGTTGATGAGGCCGGAGAACTCGTCGATCGAAAAGAAGCTTTGCAAGAGCAGGGCGAAGAGTGAACCGATATAGACGATGCCAAGCCACAGAACCGGCGGCAACAGCATCAGCAAAAGCAGGAGTTGCGGCCGCCGCCAGAAGAGGTCGGAGAGCGCACCGCGCATGCCGCCGCTGCCCGGCAGTATGGCCGGCGCGGGATTGGTATTGAGCGCGGCGACCGTCATGACGCTGCTCTGCCTTGACGGAGAACAGATGAGAGGCCGCCATCCTTCGCGCCCCCCTCTGTCCTGCCGGACATCTCCCCCGCAAGGGGGGAGATCAGCAGCTTGTCCGCCCCGCCAGTTCTACAACGCTGGAGATTGGTGAGGCCAGTGGTGACGGCCAATCTCCCCCCTTGCGGGGGAGATGTCCGGCAGGACAGAGGGGGGTGCCGCGCGCAAACCTTGATCATGCCGGCTCGTCCATCAGGTGCAAATGCTCGCGGTTGAAGGTGAGCACGACCGCCTCGCCTTCCCTGGGCAATTTCGCACCAGCCGGCACGATGGCGTGCAGCCTCAGCCCATCGGCGTCGAGCGCCAGTCTTGTCGTGGCGCCGAGATAGTTTGTCGAGACCAGGCGCGCAGCGACGCCGTCGCCTTTCGCAGCGCGGCCGATACGGATGGATTCGGGGCGCAGGCTGCCCCAGCGGTGCTGGCCGGAATAACGCTGGACGAAATCCGGCGGCAGGACGTTGGAGGAGCCGACGAAATCGGCGACGAAGCGGGTTTTCGGGCGCTGGTAGATGTCTTCCGGCGTGCCGATCTGCATGATCCTGCCTTCATTGAAGACGGCGACGCGGTCGGCCATCGACAGCGCCTCGCCCTGGTCATGGGTGACGAAGACGAAGGTGATGCCGAGCGCCTTCTGCAGCGATTTCAGCTCTTCCTGCATGTTCTCGCGCAGCTTGAGGTCGAGCGCGCCAAGCGGCTCGTCGAGAAGAAGCACCTTGGGCTGGTTGACCAGTGCGCGGGCAAGCGCGACGCGCTGACGCTGGCCGCCGGAGAGCTGGCCCGGTCGACGCGCGCCATAGCCGGGAAGCCTGACCAGCGACAGCGCCTCCTCCGCCGCCTTCCGCCGCTCGGGCTTGCCGACGCCCTTGACCATCAGCCCATAGGCGACGTTGTCGAGCACGTTGAGATGCGGGAACAGCGCGTAGTCCTGGAACACGGTGTTGACGTTGCGGCGGTAGGGCGGGACGCCCTCGGCGCGCTCGCTGAAGATCGAGATCGAGCCCGCTGTCGGCTGCTCGAAGCCGGCGATCAGACGCAGGCAGGTCGTCTTGCCGGAGCCCGACGGGCCGAGCATGGCGAAGAATTCGCCTGGTGCGATGTCGAGATCGACCGCGTCGACCGCGCGCACTGCGCCGAAATGGCGCGAGACTTTCTGGAAAGAGACGGCGGAGGTCATGGGCTGTCCTGTCTGTCAGGCGCATCAAATCAGGCGATGGCGCTGCCCCTCATCCGCCTACCGGCACCTTCTCCCCGTGAACGACGGGGAGAAGGCATTGGCCGGAACGCCGGCGATCCCCCTCTCCCCGTTCTTCACGGGGAGAGGGCCGGGGGTGAGGGGCAGCGCTGCGTTCTCAGGATGAGCGAAACGAACTCACCGCCCGCCGATGACGCCGATATAGTCCGACACCCAGCGGTAATAGGGCACGCACTGGTTGTTCCCGGTGGCGCATTTCGACACTGGCGTCTTCCAGAACTTGATCTTGTCGAAATTGTCGTAGCCGTTGGTCTTGCAGCCCTCGTCGCCAAGCAATTCATTGCCCTTGCAGGCGGCCGGCACCACGGGCAGCGAACCGAACCAGGCCGAGACATCGCCTTGCACCTTGGGCGACAGCGAATGCTCCAGCCACATATAGGCGCAGTTCGGGTGGGCCGCGTCCGCCTCCATCATGGTGGTGTCGGCCCAGCCGGTGACGCCTTCCTCGGGAACGGTCGAAGAAACCGGCTTCTTGGCGGCGACCAGCGTGTTGACCTGATAAGGCCACGAACCCGAGGCAACGACGCCTTCGTTCTGGAAGTCGTCGACCTGGATGGCGGCGTCATGCCAGTAGCGGCCGACCAGCGTGCGCTGGACGCGCAGCAGATCGAGCGCCGCCTTGTACTGGTCCTCGGTCAGTTCGTAGGGATCCTTGATGCCGAGTTCCGGCTTGTGGAACATCAGATAGTTGGCGGCGTCGGCTATGTGGATCGGACCGTCATAGGCCTGAACGCGGCCCTTGTTCGATTTGCCGTCGGGCAGGTTCATCTCCTCGAAGACGACGTTCCAGCTCTTCGGCGCTTCCTTGAAGACTTCCGTGTTGTACATCAGCACGTTCGGTCCCCACTGGTAGGGAACGCCGTAGTGGGCGCCATCGACTGTGAACCAGGGCGCGTCCTTCAGCCGGTCGTCGACCGTCTTCCAGCTCGGAACCAGATCGGTGTTGATCGGTTGCACCCGCTTGCCGGCGACCAGACGCAGCGAGGCGTCGCCCGAGGCCGTGACCAGGTCGAAGCCGCCCTCGTTCATCAGCGAGACCATCTCGTCGGACGTGTTGGCGGTCTTGACGTTGACCTTGCAGCCGCTTTCCTTCTCGAAGGACGTCACCCAGTCGTAGCCCTTGTCGGTTTCGCCGCGTTCGATGTAGCCCGGCCAGGCGACGATGTTGACCTCGCCTTCGCCCTTGCCGAGTTCCTTGACCTGGGCGATGGCCTGGCCGGAGAAGGCAAGTGCTACCGTCAATGCAGTGCATGATTTCAGGAATGAATTCATCGTCGATCTCCCATTTTGGCGCATGACCCCGAAAACCGGTTTCGGTTTTCGGAAAGGGATCATGCGCAAACTCAAAGACGTCAGAGCGTCCTGACGCTCTGGCGGCCGCACTGTTGACGGCGGCTTTGGTTCCCTGCGTGAAAAGTGATGCGAAAATCCCGGTTTCGCAAATTCATTTATCAGAAGGCCGATATCGGTTTTACCGATAGACTATCGGCCGATCTTGTCCGGCCGCTGACGAACCATTCGCTGCGACTGGGCGAGCCCGACGAAGTCGCGTGCGGCCTGGGGCAGGCCGGAGCCGCGGCGCCAGACCATGCCGACCTGGACGACCGGCAAGGCGCCGGAAATATCGCGCGATTCGATGCGATCGCCTTCCAGCGACCAGGGCCGGTAGACGAGGTCGGGCAACAGCGCGACGCCGGCGCCGGTGGCGACGAGGCTGCGTACCGCTTCGACCGAACGGGTGCGGAAAGCGACATGCGGCTTGGCGCCGATCGCGGCCAGCAATTTTCCGGTATTTTCCTCGATCTCGTCGACGGTGAGCATGATCAGCGGCTCCGAGACGATATCATTGACGCCGATGATGTCGGCGCTGGCCAGCTTATGGCTGAGCGGCAGCCAAAGACGATAGGCCGACACTTCGAGGATTTCCGACTGCAGCGCGGTGCGATCGCGCAGGTTCGAGATGACCATGACCGCGATATCCAGCTTGCCGCCGATCAGGAGGTGTTCGAGATAGTCGCCATTGTCTTCGATGGCCGACACTTCGACGCCGGGATAGGCGCGGCGGTAGCGGGCGAGAAGATCCGACAGCACATAGCCGGCGACCAGCGAGGTCACACCGAGCTGCAGGCGGCCGCCGGCCACCACCTGCTCGCCGAAGAAGGCGCGGCGCGCATCGGACACGTCCGCCAGTATCTTGGTCGCGTGGCGCAGGAACTGGTGGCCCTTGTGGGTGATGTTGAGGCCGCGCGGGTGGCGCTCGAACAGCTCGACGCCGAGATCGCTTTCCAGCTCCTTGATCGCCTCGGTGACCGACGATTGCGAGATCGACAGGTTCTGCGCGGCGCCCGACACCGTGCCTTGCTCGGCGACGGCGATGAAGAACTGCAACTGGCGGATGGTGAAGGCCATCGCCGGACTAAACACGGCACAGGCCATGCTGGGAAGTGGGACGAAGGCGAAGGCTTGACACAATAAGATTCGTAACTAAGTAAGTTACATGAAACGAAACAGCAGACTGTCCTCCACCTTGCACATTCTCGTCCACATGACCGAGACGCGGGAGCACGCGCTGACCTCCGAGCAACTCGCCACCTTCATCCACACGAACCCGGTCGTCGTCCGCCGGACGATTGCCGGCTTGCGCGACGCGGGCATCGTCACCTCGGCGCGCGGCCATGGCGGCGGCTGGCAGCTTGGCCGCGCGCCCGAGAAGATTTCGCTGGCCGAGATCAGCGCTGCCCTCGGGGAAACGCTGCTGCCTTTCAGCAACGAGCCGGAAAGCCCCGGCTGCCTTGTCGAACAAGCGGTGATAGCGGCGCTCGATGATTTTCGGCTCGAAGCCGAAAGGTTGCTGGCGGAAAAGCTCAGCCGCATCACGCTTGCCGACCTCGCCGCCGATTTCCGCCGCCGTTACGCGCAGATTGGAGTGACCAGCCATGCAGTATGATCTGCCAGCCACGCAGTATGATCTGATTGTCGTCGGCGGCAGCTTTGCCGGCCTGTCGGCCGCGATCCAGGCGGCGCGGGCGCGGCGCCGTGTCCTGGTGATCGATGCGGGCCGGCCGCGCAACCGTTTCGCGCAGCATTCGCACGGCTTCCTAGGGCAGGATGGGCGCACGCCCGGCGCCATACTGGACGACGCAAGGCAGCAACTGCTGGCCTATCCGACGGCCAAGGTCACCACCGGATTGGCGGACAAAGCCGCCGCCGCCGGCCGCGGCTTCGAGATCACCACGGACCGCGGCGAGACATTCGGCGCGGGCCGACTGGTGCTTGCCACCGGCGTGCGCGATGTCCTGCCGGATGTTCCCGGGCTTGCCGAGCAATGGGGCAAGAGCGTGCTGCACTGCCCCTACTGCCATGGCTTCGAGGTGGCAGGCGGACCACTTGGCGTGCTCGCAACCGGCCCGATGGCCATGCATCAGGAGCAGTTGATCGCCGACTGGGGCGATGTCACGCTGTTCGCCAACGGCCTGTTCGAGCCTGACGCCGAGCAGGCATACGCATTGGAAAGACGCAAGGTGAGGTTCGAGCCGGCCGCCGTGGCCGAACTGCAGAACGACAGCGCTGGCGGATTGATCGTCCACCTTGAAGACAGCCGTCAGGTCGGCGTCAAGGCGATGTTCACCGCGCCACGCAACACCATGGCGAGCCCGCTTGCCGAACAGCTTGGCTGTGCTTTCACGGAAGGTCTTCTCGGTCCGGTGATCACCGTCGATGACAGGCAGCGCACGACAGTCTCCGGTGTCTATGCCGCCGGAGACGCGGCACGATCGATGCACAACATCGCCTTCGCCGTTTCCAGCGGTGCCTTCGCGGGCGTATGCGCACACCAGTCGATGGTTTTTGATTAAGACCCGGTTTCCGCGCCTGCGATGCTCAGCCGCGCGCCGGACTGGGCGAGGGCCGCGGCGATGTCGCGCGGCGGCTGCCGATCGGTGGCGAGCTCGGAAAAACCGTCGAAACCGCAGACCTGGACGAGACCCTGACGGCCGAACTTGGTGTGGTCGGTGATGACCAGCGAGCGCTGGCCGCGCGACAGCACCATACGGGCGAATTCGGCTTCCTCCAGATCGTAATCCATGACGCCCGTGACGGCATCGACGGCGCCCGTGGAGATCACCGCGTGGCTGACGGAAAAACGGCTGACGAATTCGATGGCCGAGACGCCGAAGGCCGCACCCGAATCGCTGCGCAACTCGCCACCGGCCATGTAGACCTTGTTGCCGTTGACGGTGGCCAGTGTGCGGGCAATGTCGGAGGAGTTGGTGACGACGGTCAGCCGCCGATGGCCGAGCAATTCGCGGGCCAGGAACGAGGTCGTGGTGCCGGTGTCGAGCATGACCGATTCGCCGTCGCGGATTGTCGTCGCGACCATGCGCGCGATCGTCCGCTTGGCATCGGCGTTTTCGCGCATGCGTCGCTCGAACGGCGCCTCGCCGATCATGGACGACAGGCCTACCGCGCCGTGCATCTTCAGGATGGAGCCGTCATTGGTGAGCGGCTTGACGTCGCGCCGCACGGTTTCCAGCGAGACGCCCAGCCGGTCGGCCAGGCTGGCGATGGTGACGGTGCCCTCCTCCTGCAGGAGACGCAGGATCTCACCATGCCGCTTCGAATGGACCATCAGGCTTTTCCGCTCGCGTTGTTGCGATACTGTCTGCTTTTACGGCAAACATGCACGTATTCACGAGAATTTCGAACTATTTCGGGCAAAAAGACATAAAAAGCCACAGATTCTTGTTGACAGGCCGGACCAGATGGCGCGAGATTGTCGGTGTGACAGGCTCGTAGCCGCTGCGGGAGAACGATGGCTGAGCCGCACAAGAATTCGCCTTTCCGAACGCCTGCAAAGCGCCCGGCACAGGGGAATGGAGTTTTGGGAATCCGCGGGGGCGGACGCCGGCGTCGAAGAACCCGGCAAAGGGGCTCGTCGGTGCGGCGCGGGATACCAATCCTGGCATCCCGCACCGACGAGATTTTCACCTTCTCCCCCTCCGGCCGGTTGCCATCTTCGGCTCACCCGCGGCCTTGTTAAACCTCCGCCAAACGAGGGATGAGTTCTTGACTGCCGAAGACCGCATCCGCGCCCTGCCCTGCTGGACCGGCAGCATCGACATTGAGCCGCTGCCGGGCGGCCTGAGCAACGCCAACTATGTGGTCAAGGATGCGGCCGGGCGGCATGTCGTACGTATCGGCCAGGACTTTCCGTTCCACCACGTCTTTCGCGAGCGCGAGGTGATGACGGCGCGCGCGGCGCAGGCCGCCGGCTTCGGGCCGGCCGTACGCTATGACGAGCCCGGCATCGTGGTGACGGAATTTCTCGGCGCCAAGGCCTTTGTCGCCGAAGATGTGAGGGCCAATATCGGCCGCGTCGCCGCCCTGATGCGCGGCTTCCACCGCGAAATGCCCAATCATGTCTCGGGCGCCGGCTTCATGTTCTGGGTGTTTCACGTCATCCGCGACTATGCGCGCACGCTGGAGGAAGGCGGCAGCCGCAAGCTGAACGACCTGCCGCGCTTTCTGACTTTGGCGGACGAACTCGAACGGGCGCAGAAACTGCTGCCGATCGTCTTCGGCCATAATGATCTTCTGCCAGCCAATATCCTCGACGATGGCCACAGATTGTGGCTGATCGATTTCGAATATGCCGGCTTCAACACTGCGATGTTCGACCTTGCCGGCGTCGCCTCCAACGCCAGCATGAGCGACGAGGAATCCTTCGCCTTCCTCACCGCCTATTTCATGAAGGAGCCGGACGAGGCGATCCGCCGCTCGCACGCGGCCATGCAATGCGCGTCGCTGCTGCGCGAGGCGATGTGGAGCATGGTTTCCGAACTTTACCTCGATGCGCCCGGCATCGACTACGTCGCCTATACCGACGAAAACCTGACGCGGCTGGACGCCGCGCTGGACAATTACAGAACAAAATACGGGATGCAGACATCATGACCTTGCCCAGCCATGCCGAGATCGTGGTCATCGGCGGCGGCATCATCGGCTGTTCGACGGCCTATCATCTGGCGCGCGACCACAAGGCCGATGTCGTGCTCCTGGAGCAGGGCAAGCTGACCTCGGGCTCGACCTGGCACGCCGCCGGGCTGGTCGGCCAGTTGCGCTCGTCGGCCTCGATCACGCGCGTGCTCAAATATTCGGTGGATCTCTACAAGGGGCTGGAGGCCGAAACCGGGCTGGCCACCGGCTGGAAGATGACCGGGTGCCTCAGGCTGGCGACCAATGCCGACCGCTGGACCGAATATAAGAGGCTGGCGACGACGGCGAAGAGCTTCGGCATGGACATGCAGTTGCTGTCGCCGGCCGAGGTCAAGACGATGTGGCCGCTCCTGGAAACGGGTGATCTCGTCGGCGCCTCCTGGTTGCCGACCGACGGCCAGGCAAGCCCTTCCGACATCACCCAGTCGCTGGCCAAGGGCGCACGCATGCATGGCGCCAGGCTGTTCGAGAACGTCCGCGTCACCGGCTTCGAGATGAAGGACGGCCGCATCGTCGCGGTGAAAACAGCCGAGGGCGACATCGCCTGCGACAAGGTGGTGAACTGCGCCGGGCAATGGGCGCGGCAGGTTGGGGCGCTGGCCGGCATCAACGTGCCGCTGCAGCCGGTGAAACATCAGTACATCATCACCGAGAAGATCGAGGGACTGGCGACCGATGCGCCAACCATCCGCGATCCGGACCGCCGCACCTATTTCAAGGAGGAAGTCGGCGGGCTGGTGATGGGCGGCTACGAGCCCAATCCGCAGGCCTGGACGACCGGCCTGCCCGGCGGCGACGTGCCTGACGACTGGGAATTCCGGCTGTTCGATGACGATTACGATCATTTCGAGCAGCATATGAACCAGGCGATCGCGCGGATCCCGGCGCTGGAAAACGCCGGCGTCAAGCAGATGATTAACGGGCCGGAGAGCTTCACGCCGGACGGCAATTTCATCCTCGGCGTCGCGCCCGAATGCGCCAACATGTTCGTCGGCGCCGGCTTCAACGCATTCGGCATCGCGTCCGGCGGCGGCGCCGGCTGGGTGCTGGCGCAATGGGTGGTCGACGGCGAGGCGCCGCTCGATCTGTGGGTGGTCGACATCAGGCGTTTTTCGGGCCTGCACCGCGACCGGCAATGGGTCCGCGACCGCACGCTGGAAGCCTATGGCAAGCACTACACGATTGGCTTCCCGCACGAGGAATATCTATCGGGACGGCCGTGCATTGTCTCGCCACTCTATGCACGGCTGCAAGAGCATCGCGCGGTGTTCGGCTCGAAGCTCGGCTGGGAGCGGCCGAACTGGTTCGCGCCCGAGGGCGTCGAGCCTGAGGATGCCTATTCGATGGGCCGGCAGAACTGGTTCTCAGCCGTCGGCGACGAGCACCGGCAGGTGCGCGAAAGCGTCGGCATCTTCGACCAGTCGTCCTTCGCCAAATACGAAATATCAGGCGCGGATGCGCAGAAGGCGCTGGACTGGATCTGCGCCAACGACGTCGCCAAGCCGGTCGGCCGGCTGACCTACACGCAGCTTCTCAACACGCGCGGCGGCATCGAGGCCGACCTGACGGTGGCGCGGCTCGGCGAAGAGAAATTCTACATCGTCACCGGCACCGGTTTCCGCACGCATGATTTCTCCTGGATCGACGACCATGTCGGCAAGGATCTTGACGTTACGCTGATCGATGTCACCGAGGATTTCGGCACGTTGTCGCTGATGGGGCCGCGCGCCCGTGAAGTGCTGGCCGCAGTAACCGCTGCGGACGTGTCGAACACCAGCTTCCCGTTCGGCCATGCGCGCGAGATTGAAGTCGCTGGCCATACTATACGGGCGTTGCGCGTCACCTATGTCGGCGAACTCGGCTGGGAACTGCATGTGCCGATCGCGGCGGCGGGCGAGGTCTTCGATGCGCTGATGGCGGCTGGCAAAAGGCACGGTATTCGTCCGGTCGGCTATCGGGCGCTGGAATCATTGCGGTTGGAAAAGGGCTACCGGGCCTGGGGCGCCGATATCACGCCCAACGACACGCCCGAGGAAGCGGGCCTCAGCTGGGCGGTGAAGCTGCGAAAGAACACGGATTTCGTCGGCCGGCGGGCGCTTGAAAAGAGCAGCGGCGCGGCGCTCAAAAAACGCTTCGCCGGCTTCACGGTCGACAACCCGGAAACCGTGCTGCTCGGACGCGAGACGATCCTGCGCAATGGCGAGCCGGTCGGCTATCTCACCAGCGGCGGCTATGGCTACACGGTCGGCAAGAACATCGGCTATGGCTATGTGCGCAATGCCGGCGGCATCAGCGACGATTTCCTCACCTCCGGCGACTACGAGCTGGTGGTGGCAATGGAGCGGACACCGGCACGGATTCACCTTCAGCCGCTTTACGATCCAGCCGGAGACAGGGTCAAAGCGTAGCTTCAGCTCACGCGCAGAACGAGGCCGCGGCTGGGCACGGTATCCGCCTCACCCGGCATCGAGACATAGGGCGGCGTTTCCTCGGCGCGCGTTATGACGCCCTTCGCCTCGAGTTCGGCGATCCGTGCGGCAAATCCTGCGTCCCACAGCGTGTTCTTGACCGTCAGCACGATGATGCCACCCGGCCGGCAAATGCGGATCAGTTCGTCCAGCCCCTCGACGCCGACATGGCCCGAGGTGAAGACGCCGGCCGATACGATGCCGGCATAGGCACCGTCGGCGAAAGGCAAGGGACCGCCGAGCGCCAGGCAATGCAGCGCCGAATAGACGCCCTTGCGCGAGGCCTGGGCCAGCATGCCGGCGGAGATGTCGAGCGCCTCGACCCGTGGGTAGCCCGTGATGGCAAGCCATTCGCCGATGAGGCCGGTCCCGGCCCCGGCGTCAAGCAGCGGCGCCGCGCCGCGTGGCAGATGGCGGGCAAGCAGGGCAAGGCAGATGGTCGGATGACGATAACCGGCCGCCGACATGTCCGCGTCGTAAGTGTCGGACCAACTGTCATAGAGGGCCGCCACGTCCTCGGGGCGCTTTGCCGCATAGGCCGCGGCGAGCGGGCCTTCGTTCTTCTTGTCCGTCATCCCGGTCCCGTCCGCCGTCTCGTGGCTCATACGCCATCCGGATGATAGCCAAATGGCGAAAATTGTGGAACCGTCGCCGCGAGAAAATAACGATGTGTAAATAGGGGGCGACGCGATGGAGGTTGACGAGGCGCGCGCCAGGCTTGCGGCCATTCCGGTGCTGGCCAGCTATGACGGGCCGCTTGAACGCCTCGGCGGCCTCACCAATCTCGTCTTCAAGGCCGGAGATGCCTGCCTGCGCATCCCCGGCAACGGCACCGAGGAATATATCAACCGCGTCAATGAGGCGGTGGCGGCCCAGGAAGCCGCCAAGGCCGGCGTCAGCCCCGATGTGCTGCATGTCGACGGCAGAACGGGCGTGATGGTGACGCGCTTCATCGCCGGCGCCGAGACGATGTCGCCGGAAAAGTTCAAGACCCGGCCAGGCAGCCCGGCGCGCGCCGCCGAAGCCCTACGCAGACTGCATACATCGGGTGCGGTCTTCCCCTTTCGCTTCGAGCTGTTTGCGATGATCGACGACTATCTGAAGGTGCTGTCGACCAAGGACGTTACCCTGCCCGCGGGCTACCACGACGTCGTGCGCGAGGCCGAAACGGTGCGCTCGGCCCTTGCCGCCAATCCCCTTTCGATCGTCGCCTGCCATTGCGATCCGCTGTGCGAAAACTTTCTCGATACGGGCGAGCGGATGTGGATCGTCGACTGGGAATATTCAGGGATGAACGATCCGCTCTGGGATCTTGGCGACCTCAGCGTCGAAGGAAAGTTCGATGCGGCGCAAGATGAGGAGATGCTGCGCGCCTATTTCGGCGGGGAGCCGACGCCGGTGGAGCGCGGCCGTGTCGTCATCTACAAGGCGATGTGCGATCTCCTATGGACGTTGTGGGGACTGATCCAGCTTGCCAACAACAACCCGGTCGACGATTTCCGCGCCTATGCCGACGGGCGTTTTTCGCGCTGCAAGGCGCTGATGGAAACGCCGGAGTTTTCAGGGCATCTGGCGGCCGTGCGCGCGGGCTAATTTACACCCTTCGGCACGTTTTCGGGCGGCACCGTCGTATCGACCACCTTCTGGCGGTGGAAGATGAACAGGCCGGCGAGCACGACGATGGCCGAGCCGACCAGGATGCGTGGACCAGGCACGTCACCGAAGAAGGCCAAGCCAAAGATCACGGCCCACAAAAGCAGGCTGTAATGCAGCGGCGCCAGCGTCGAGGCCGGCGCCAGTTTCAGCGCCCTGGTGATCATCAGATGCGCGCCGCAGGAGACGATACCGAGCAGCAGCATGGCGCCGAAATCGAGCGCCGACGGCGTCTGCCAGTTGCCGACGGTCAGCACCGCGCCGACCAGCAGCGTGCCGATGGTCTGCCAGGTGACGAGCGATGTGTCGCTGGTGCCACGCAGCCGGCGGTTGAGGATGATGGCGAAGGCGAACGAAATACTTCCGACCACCGCGAAGATCGAGGACAGCGAAAACGCCGACGACGATGGTTTCAGCATGATCAGCACGCCGCAGAAGCCGACCAGGATCGCCACCCAGCGGCGCCAGCCGACCTTTTCACCGAGCAGAAGGTGGGACAACGCCGCGACGTAGATCGGCCCGGCCATGTAGAAGCTCATGACGTCGGCCAGCGGCAGATAGACGACGGCGGCGTAGAACAGCGCGGTGTCGAGCGTCGTCATGACGACTCGCAAAACCTGCAATTCGACGCGCTCCACGCGAAACAGCTTGCCGGTGCCCTGATGCGCGATCATCGGGCCGAGCACGAAAAAGGCGCCGACGGAACGGATCAGCACGACCTGGCCGACGGAAAAGCTGGCGACCAGCCATTTGCCCATCGCATCGTTCAACGCAAACAGGAAATCGCCGGCCAGCATCAAGAGAATGCCAGCCAGCAGCACGTTCCTGATCGTCGGATTCTGGGCTATCGGCTGTGCCATGCCGTTATGGTTCCTCCCGCACGTATCGCGTCGTAGCCGCTAGCAACCGGCTTGACGAGCGGAATCGGAAAACCCGGCCGGACCAGAACCGGAAATCGGCTGGGCCTATGGCGCAGATCGCGGCTTGAATGGCCGCTTTGCCGGCCGGATCGCGATTCCGCCTACTTTGGCCTTGGCCGAATGATGACCGGGCGGTAGATCACCGGTCTCTCCCACGGATCGAAGGCCGAGGCGCTTCGCAACTCCGCGCGCCGATCGAGGTCGATGCGCTGCAGGCATTCGGCGAAGGCGTCATTCTTCTTGGTGAAGCCGTAGGACCGGCACTTCGCCTCATCGGCGGCGCGACGATCCTGCGCGCTCATGCAGCCCGTACAGAGCACCCCCAGCGCGGCCACCATCACAGTCTTTTGCCACATCGCGTAATCGCCCTCGAATTAAAATGGAGGTTTATGTAGACTTAATTATGGCCAAGCGAAGCGGAGAGCCTTGATGCAGAGAGGCCGGGCCTGTTGGGGCCGCCAGGCCCGGCTCAACCAGCCGCTTTGTGCCGGCGGTTCACCTGCGCCGGCCGGCCGGCGATCGACAGCCGTGTCTCCTGCTTCGTCCGCTCCGCAACCACCTTGCCCCTGGCAATGACGTAGAGACGTTCGGGGCGCAAGCGTATGGCCTCGACCGGATTGCCGGCATCGAGGACGACGAGGCTGGCGCGCTTGCCGACGCCGAGACCCAGATGATCAAGCCCCATGATGGCGGCGTTGACATTGGTGACCATGTCGAAGCAGCGCGCCATGTCGGCGGGGCTCGACATCTGGGCGACATGCAGGCCCATGAAGGCGACGTCGAGCATGTCGGCAGTGCCGAGCGAGTACCAGGGGTCGAGCACGCAATCCTGGCCCCAGCCGACGCGGATGCCCATGGCCAGCATTTCCTTGACGCGGGTCAGGCCACGGCGCTTGGGGAACGTGTCGTGGCGGCCCTGCAGCATGATGTTGATGAGCGGATTGGGAATCGCCGAGACGCCGGCCTCGGCGATCATCGGCAACAGCTTGGAGACGTAGTAATTGTCCATCGAATGCATGGAGGTGAGGTGCGAGCCGGCCACCCTGCGCCCCAAGCCGAGGCGCTGCGTCTCATAGGCCAGTTGTTCGATATGGCGCGACAGCGGGTCATCGGTTTCGTCGCAATGCAGGTCGACCATCAGGCCGCGCCTGGCGGCGATTTCGCACAGTTCCGTCACCGAACGCGTGCCGTCGGCCATGGTGCGCTCGAAATGCGGTATGCCGCCAACGATGTCGACGCCGAGGTCAAGCGCACGGATCGTGTTGTCGCGCGCGGTCGGCGAGCGGTAGAATCCGTCCTGCGGAAAGGCGACCAGTTGCAGGTCGATATAGGGCGCGACCGTCTTCTTCACGTCGAGCAGGGCTTCGACCGCCAGCAGCCTGTCGTCGCAGACATCGACATGGGTGCGGATGGCGAGCAGGCCCATGGATACCGCCCAGTCGCAATAGGCGAGCGCGCGGTCGCGCACCGCCTCGTGGGTCAAAAGCGGCTTCAACTCGCCCCATAGCGAAATGCCTTCCAGCAACGTGCCCGAGGCATTGATGCGCGGGATGCCATAGGAGAGCGTGGCGTCTATATGGAAATGCGGATCGACGAAGGGCGGCGAGACCAGATTGCCGTGGGCATCGACCGCCATGCCTGCAGTGACGTTCAGTTCGGGCTCGATCGCCGCGATCGTCTCGCCGATAATGCCGATGTCGGCAATCGTGCCGTCGGGCAGCGTGCCGCCTCGCACGATAAGGTCGAAATCCATCTGTAGCCATCCTCTCTAAGGAATCACCGTGCCATCGTGGCGCAAAAGACAGCTTGCCGCAGCCGTTTGTTTCAAAGCGGGTGGCAGGTTCCATCCGGACGCAACTCGCTCTATAAGCCGCCTTTCGCCCCCGTGGCGAATCCGAAATCCGTCTCAGCCAGGCATGGGATCAGCCATTTGTTTCGCTTCTTCCGTTCGACGGAAAACCAGCGCCTCATCGCAAGGCTGGTGAGGGAATCCTTCCACGAGCACAAGTTCGGATATGGCGCCGCCATCCTGTCGATGCTGGTGGTGGCCGCCATGACGGGCGCCAGCGCCTGGATCCTGCGCGAAATCACCAATGAGTTCGTGATCTACAAGAGGGTAGAGCGCGTCAACTGGATTGCCGCGGCGGTTGCCGGGATCTTCGTCGCCAAGGGCATCGCCAATTTCGTCCAGGCCTATTTCATGAGCCGGGTCGGCAACAGCATCATCGCCGAACGACAACGCAAGATCTACGACCGTATCCTGGAGCAAGGCATCGAGTTCTACCATTCGACCTCGTCATCCGACCTGATCACCCGCATGACCAACAACGCGCAGGCGGCACGCAGCGTGCTTGACCTCGTCGTCACGTCCTATGTGCGCGACCTGCTGACTTTGCTTGTCCTGGTGGGGGTGATGGTCTGGCAGCAGCCGGCGCTGTCCCTCATCTGCTTCGTCGTGGGGCCAATAGCCATTTACGGGGTCAACCGCATCCTGAAGCGCGTGCGCAAGATCGCCGCGCAGGAATTCCGCTCGCTCGGCCAGATCGTGCAGGTGATGCAGGAAACGGCAGTCGGCGTGCGTGTCGTCAAATCCTTCGGTCTCGAAGGCGCGATGCGCAAGCGCATGTACAAGGCGGTGTCCGATGTCGAAAACCGCGCCAACAACATTGCGACACTGGAGGCCGCCACCAGCCCGGTGATGGAAACGCTGGCCGGACTGGCGATCTCCGGCGCCATTCTGGTCAGCGGCCTTCTGGTCCTTGGGGGGGGCCAGATGCCGGGCAACATCATGGCCTTCATCGCGGCGCTGCTGCTTGCCTATGAACCGGCCAAACGCCTGGCCCGCGTGCGCATCTCGCTGGAAACCGGCATCGTCGGTGTACGTATGATGTTCCAGCTCGCCGACCGGCCGCTGACGCTGGCCGAAAGGCCGGACGCCAAGCCGCTGCGGCCGGGACCGGGCGAAATCCGGTTCGACAATGTCGGCTTTGCCTATCCGGAAAGTCCGCCGGTGTTCGATGGGCTCGACCTGACGCTTAAGGCCGGCAAGATGACGGCGCTGGTCGGGCCATCGGGCGGCGGCAAGTCGACCATCCTCAACCTGATCATGCGCATGTACGACCCGCAGAGCGGCAAGGTGCTGCTCGACAGCCAGGACATCTCCCACGCAACCATCGCTTCGCTCCGGGAAAAGATCGCCTATGTCAGCCAGGACACGTTCCTGTTTGCCGGCACGATCATGCACAATATCCGGCTTGGGCGTCAGGACGCCACCGACGACGAGGTGATCGCCGCCGCCAGGGCGGCCAATGCGCATGACTTCATCACCGCGTTGGCCAAAGGCTATGAGACGGATGTTGGCGAGAACGGCGCGCTGCTTTCCGGCGGCCAGCGCCAGCGCATCTCGATCGCGCGCGCCATGCTGCGCAATGCCGAGATCCTGCTGCTCGACGAGGCGACCAGCGCGCTTGACGCGGAATCCGAGGCATTGTTCCGCGACGCGCTGCAGCAACTGACGGTCGGGCGCACGACAATCGTCATCGCGCACCGGCTGTCGACCGTGCACCAGGCCGACACGATCGTGGTGCTGGAGGCCGGCAAGGTGGTGGAAAGCGGCCCGCACAAGGCACTGCTCAAACAGGGTGGGCTTTATCAGAAGCTTTATGAGTATCAGCTGATGCCGTGACGGTGTTGCCGGATGTGGGAGCCTGGGCGCGAACCTATTCCGGCACGTGCCTCACAGCACCCTTGTCGGCGCTGGTGGCGAAGGCGGCATAGGCGCGCAGGGCGGTCGTCACCTTGCGCTTGCGCTTTTCCTCCGGCTTCCAGGCCAAAACGCCCTTGGCCTCCATAGCCGCACGACGCGCGTCAAGTTCAGCGTCGTCGACCGCAAGGCGGATGGTGCGGTTGGGGATGTCGATCTCGATCGTGTCGCCCTCCTGCACCAGTCCGATCAATCCGCCTTCCGCCGCTTCCGGCGAGGCATGGCCGATGGACAGGCCTGACGTGCCGCCGGAGAAGCGGCCGTCGGTGACCAGCGCGCAGGCCTTGCCCAGACCCTTCGACTTCAGATAGCTGGTCGGGTAGAGCATTTCCTGCATGCCGGGGCCGCCGCGCGGCCCCTCATAGCGGATAACGACGACATCGCCGGCCTTGATCTCGTTGGACAGGATCGCCTTGACGGAGGCGTCCTGGCTTTCGAACACACGCGCCGGGCCGGTGAATTTCAGGATCGACTCGTCGACGCCCGCGGTCTTCACGATGCAGCCATCGAGCGCCAGATTGCCTTTCAGCACGGCAAGGCCGCCATCTTTCGAGAAAGGCGTCTGCGCCGAACGGATGACACCCTTCTCGCGGTCGAGATCAAGCTCATCCCAGCGGCGGTCCTGGCTGAAGGCGACCTGCGTCGGCACGCCGCCCGGCGCCGCGAGGAAGAAATCGCGGACGTTCTGGCTGGTCGTGCGCGAAATGTCCCAATGGTCGAGCGCCTCGCCGAGGCTTGCCGTATGCACGGTCGGCAGATCGCGATTGATCAACCCGGCGCTGTCGAGCTGGCCGAGGATAGCCATGATGCCGCCGGCACGATGGACATCTTCCATATGGACGTCGGATTTCGCCGGCGCCACCTTGCACAGCACCGGGACGCGCCGCGACAGCCGGTCGATGTCTTCCATGGTGAAATCGACCTCGCCCTCATGCGCGGCAGCCAGGATGTGCAGCACGGTGTTGGTCGAGCCGCCCATGGCGATGTCGAGCGTCATGGCGTTCTCGAAGGCGCCCTTGGAGGCAATGCTGCGTGGAAGCGCGGTTTCGTCGTCCTGTTCGTAATAGCGCTGGGCGAGATCGACGACCAGATGGCCGGCCTCGACGAACAGGCGCTTGCGATTGGCGTGCGTGGCCAGCGTCGAACCATTGCCGGGCAGCGACAGGCCCAGCGCCTCGGTCAGGCAGTTCATCGAATTGGCGGTGAACATGCCCGAGCAGGAGCCGCAGGTCGGGCAGGCCGAGCGCTCGATGACCTTGACGTCCTCGTCGGAGATCTTGTCATCGGCGGCAGCAACCATGGCATCGACCAGATCGAGCGCCTGCGTCTTGCCGGCGAGCACCACCTTGCCGGCTTCCATCGGTCCGCCCGAGACGAAGACGGTCGGGATGTTGAGGCGCAGCGAGGCCATCAGCATGCCCGGCGTGATCTTGTCGCAATTGGAGATGCAGACCATGGCGTCGGCGCAGTGCGCATTGACCATGTATTCGACCGAGTCGGCGATCAGCTCGCGCGACGGCAGCGAATAGAGCATGCCGTCATGGCCCATGGCGATGCCGTCATCGACGGCGATGGTGTTGAATTCCTTGGCGACGCCGCCGGCCTTTTCGATCTCGCGCGCCACCAACTGGCCAAGGTCCTTGAGATGGACATGGCCCGGCACGAACTGGGTGAAGGAATTGACCACGGCGATGATCGGCTTGCCGAAATCACTGTCCTTCATGCCGGTGGCGCGCCACAGGCCGCGGGCGCCGGCCATGTTGCGGCCATGAGTGGTGGTGCGGGAACGATAGGCGGGCATGAACTTTCCTTAGCTGGCTGGCCGCGCCGAGGCATGGCGCGGCGGCGCTGAATTCGGACCGCAGGCGTTATAGACGCCGAAGCCTGGTCTGGCCACAATTTTGCAATGCGCCAGATTCCCCCAGGAAAATTCGATGACATTGTCGGATTGCGTGCCGCCCAGGCGTCCTTGGGCAAACGGCAGGGCAAATGACGTCAAGCCAGCCGTTTCATTGTGCTAGCCAACTGAAACAGCCCGAGGAGCAAGACATGCAAAAGATCACCACCTGCCTGTGGTTCGACGGCCAGGCCGAAGAGGCGATGAATTTCTACGTCTCCATCTTCAAGAATTCGAAGGTGCTGAGCGTGATGCGCTGGCCCGAAGGCCACGCCGATGAAGGCAAAGTGCTGGTGACCACGTTCGAACTCGACGGCGTGCAGTTCCAGGCGCTCAACGGCGGACCGCAATTCAAGTTCAACGAGGCGATGTCACAGTCGATCGACTGCAAGACGCAGGAAGAGGTGGATTATTTCTGGGACAGGCTCATCGAAGGTGGCGGCGAACCGTCGCAATGCAGCTGGCTGAAGGACAAATTCGGCATCTCCTGGCAAGTCGTGCCCGAGCAACTGCCGCGCCTGCTTCTGGATCCGGACCGGGCCAAGGCGGGCCGGGTGATGTCAGCGATGATGCAGATGAGCAAGATCGACATCGCCAAGATCGAAGCGGCGGCGAAGGGGTGAAAGTAAGTGAGTAGTGAGTAGTGAGGCCTCCAATGACTACTGACTACTGACTACTGACTACTGACTAAAATCATGCCGCCTTGTCACGGACCTGATAGTCCTTGACCGCCGCAAAACGGATCGCCTTCCAGCGCTCGGCCTCGTAGTTGAGCGAGAAGGCGTGCTGGGCGAGGAACACCGGGTCGTTGTCGAGGTCGCGGGCGATGTCGCCGCGATGCGCCTCGATGAAGCGCTGCACCTCGGCCTTGTCGTCGGCCGAGATCCAGCGGCAGACGGAAAAGCGCGACATCTCGAAATCGACGGGCAGCGTGTATTCGAAGTTCAGCCGCTCCTTGAGCACGTCGAGCTGCAGCGCGCCGACAACGCCGACGATCGCCGGCGAGCCGTCCTCCGGCGAGAACAGCTGCACCACGCCTTCCTCGGCCATCTGATGCAGCGCTTCCTTGAGTTTCTTGGCCTTCATGGCATCGCCAAGGCGGACACGGCGCAGGATTTCCGGAGCGAAGTTGGGCACGCCGCGGAACAGGATTTCCTCGCCTTCAGTCAAGGTATCGCCGATGCGCAGCGTGCCGTGATTGGGAATGCCGACGACGTCGCCGGCAAAGGCCTCGTCGGCGGTGACGCGGGTGCGGGCGAAGAAGAATTGCGGCGCCGACAGGCTCATCGGTTTTCCCGTGCGCACCAGCTTGGCCTTCATGCCGCGCTCGAGCTTGCCCGAGCAGACGCGGACGAAAGCGATGCGGTCGCGGTGATTGGGGTCCATGTTGGCCTGGATCTTGAAGACGAAGGAGGTCATCTTCTCTTCGGTCGCCTCGACCTTGCGGGTGTCGGCCTCCTGCGCGCGCGGCGGTGGTCCGTAGGCGCCGAGCGCCTCGATCAAGTCGCGCACGCCGTAATTGCGCAGCGCCGAGCCGAAATAGACCGGCGTCAGGTGACCTTCGCGGAAGGAATCGATATCGAGCGGACGGCAAGCTTCGCGCGCGAGTTCCAGTTCCTCGATAAAGGCCTCGCGCTCGTTTTCCGGCAAAAGACCGGCGACGCGGTTGGAATCGGGACCGTTGACCGGCGTGCGCTCCTTTTCGGCGTCGCCCCTGCGCACGGCGTTCAGCGCCAGATGGTAGGTGCCGGCAAAGGTCTTGCCGCGGCCGATCGGCCAGGTGATCGGGGCTGTGTCGAGCGCCAGTTTTTGCTCGATCTCGTCGAGGATCTCGAACGGGTCGCGGCTTTCGCGGTCCATCTTGTTGACGAAGGTAATGATCGGGATGTCGCGCAGCCGGCAGACCTCGAACAGTTTCAGCGTGCGCGGCTCGATGCCCTTGGCGGCGTCGATGACCATCACGGCGGAGTCGACCGCCGAGAGCGTGCGATAGGTATCGTCGGCGAAATCCTCGTGGCCGGGCGTGTCGAGCAAGTTGAAGACATTGTCCTCATATTCGAAGGTCATCACCGAGGTGACGACCGAAATGCCGCGCTCGCGTTCGATCTTCATCCAGTCGGACCGGGTCTGGATGCGGTCCTTCTTGGCCTTGACCTCGCCGGCAAGCTGGATGGCGCCACCGAACAGCAGCAGCTTTTCGGTCAGCGTCGTCTTGCCGGCGTCGGGGTGCGCGATGATCGCGAAAGTGCGGCGCCGCGATACCGCGTTTTCAATGTCTTCAGCCAATTTGTGGAATCCTGTCTGTGGCGCGGGCTTCTAGCAGCGCTTTTGTGGCCTGTCGACGGTTTTGGGCACATCGGCATCAACGCCACTGCAAGATTGACTGCTGGCAGAGAGACCGCGTCCTTCAAGTCCGTAAGCCGCGGAGACCGCCCTTGGCACCGAATCTGGTGACTGACGAAATTTCGGATCGATCAATGCCGATATCGCGCAGCAGGTAGTCCGGCAATTCGTCCAGCAATGCGCGGTCCCTGTAAATACGCCGAAGACGCGCGAGAATACGGAGGCCCGACCGAGATATTTCAATGGCTGCAGCGAAGAAGCGACCGATGACGGACTGATGGACGATGAATTCCGGTCCCGAATGAAGGATTGGCATGGTCTTGTTTCCTTTTGTTTGAACTAAGAAATCGGGAGGGCCGTGCAAATGACCTCCCAGGAAGTGTCGCGCGTCACGTCCGTCAGGACATGTCGTGTTCGCAGCTCACATAAGGGTTCCAGTCGGCGAAGATGCCGGCCGGATTGTGCCGCCAGTGCCAGACGTGGAGCTCGTAGTAGGGGTCAACGGGGTGAACGCCGACCGTCGTCTTGCGCTGCAGGGTGCGGCCGAGGAATTCGGGGACGCCTTGGCCTTTCCAGTCCTTCTCGAAGACGATGTATTCCATGCCAACGAGTTGCATGGAGCCGCCGGACTCCGGTTCGTAGGTCAGCACGTCCGGCTCGCCGAGCACCAGCTTCCCGTCGCCGGCACGGCCAGGATGGATGAAGTGCACGCCCATGTTGCCGTGCTCGTCATGCATGGTGCATTCGAACAGCTGCTGGTAACCGTCGGCCTTGGCGACCTCGATGTTGAGGTATTTCGCCGCCATTTCCCGGGACCGATTGAGCACCGGGTCAGCCATGTCATGGGCATCCGTGGTGCCGCAGGCGAGTGCCGAGGCCCAAATGACTCCCGACAACGCCATGCCGAGGATGAGGTTTGCGAGGAGTTTCACGGTCCTCATGCCCCAGCGCGATCGGAAGCAGTGGTCGGGTCGAACAGGCGCTTGACCTGCGTGATCTTTGTGGCGGGGAAGCCGCTCATCTTGGCATGGCGCTGGATGATCGCTTCGTCCTCCGCGAGGTAGACGCAAAACGTCTTGTCGTCCGCCACGAATGACTCGATCCATTGAATTTCCGGGCCGAGTTCGGCGAGAACGGCGTTCGAGGCCTTGGATGCCTCGCGAAGCTGCTCACGCTCGAAAGTACCGACCTTCGGGATCTCCCGTTCGATGATGTATTTGTGCATTTTCATATCTCCTTGTGTTGGGTTCAGATGCTGCCGGAATCGCGGCCGGTGACATCGCCGGGGCTGCTGAGCTAGAATGCTCCTTGGCTCGCCAGGCACATGGAGAATGGCAGGAGGGGCGGGTTACAGTCCTTACGCCGCTCTTATCTTCTTCTGATCTTTACCTATTGTCGTAGGAGGAATGCTGCCGATGGGGGTCTATTGCTTCGGCGACTTCGAGTTGAACGAGGAATCCCGGAGCCTTCGTCTCTCCGGCCGGGAGATCGAGGTCCAGCCTCTGGTGTTCGATTTCCTGGCTATTCTTCTGCGCAATCAGGACCGGGCCTTGAGCAAGGAGGAATTGCTCGAGACACTGTGGCCAGGCGTAACGGTGACAGAGGCATCGCTGCAGCGTGTTGCCAGCCTGGCTCGCGGCATTCTTCGCCAGGGCGGCATGGAGGCGGCGCTACGCAACCTGCCCCGGTTCGGCTACCGGATGTGTGTGGATCTCCCAGCAGTTTCGGAGCGAGGGTCCCATCTCCCAGATCCGTCGATTGTGGGTTCGACCCCTAGCCTCCGGATCCTGGCCGCGCGGGCAGCTGCTTCGGCCAGGAAATGGCACGAAGCCTCGGCGTCGTTCGCCGAAGCGGACGCCGCCGATGAGTTGCTGACGGCCGATCTCGAGGAGTGGGCGCTAGCCTTGGAATGCATGGGACGGCCGGTCGAAGCCATTGCGCCGCTGACGCGCGCGGTGAGGGCATACAGCATTGCCGGGGAGGGTTCGCGGGCGGGAGCGCCGGCAATCACACTTGCAAGAATCCATCTGGAACGAGGAGAGCTTGCTGTCGCGAAAGGCTGGCACCAGCGGGCGGCGGCATTGATCGGCACCGCCACCGATAGCCGGGAACACGGACTGTGGTGCTGGATGGGGTCGCGGATCAAGGCAGCGGACGCGGAGCCGGAACAGGCGCTGGCGTTTGCCGAACAGGCCTGTGTCGTTGGCAAACACCTGGAAGATCCCGTCGTGGAGTCCCTCGGCCTTATCTATCGCGGTTTTTTCAAGCTTTGCCTTGGCGAGACCCAATCCGGGCTCGAAGACCAGGACTTCGCCGCCGCGCTCGGTTTGTCCAGCGACGTCGATCCGGTGGTCGGCGGAATCCTCTATTGCAACGTTCTTTGGGCCTGCAGAAATTTCGGCGACTGGTCGAGAGCGAACCAGTGGACCCTCGGCTACGAGAACTGGTGCAGGGGCCATGGCCTAGAGGATCTGTCGGGCTCGTGCCGGCTGCATCGGGCCGAGGTGCTCGGCGTGCACGGCACGCTGAAGGAAGCGGAGGCACTGGTACGTGCCGCCCTCGACCAACTTGCGCTCGACGCGCCTTGGGCGACGGGCGACGCGTTGCGTGTACTGGGCGACATTCATCTTGCCGCAGGAGACCTCAACGAGGCGGAAGCTGCGTATCGTGGCGCCCATGCGGTCGGCTGGGATCCACAGCCGGGCCTCGCGCTGCTGCAACTTGAGCAAGGACAGGCGGAGGCAGCATTCAATGCTCTCGAGCGGTCCCTGATCGGGTCAGCATGGCCAACGCTGCAGCGCCGAGGTCTGATACTCGCCACCCTGGCCAAGGTGGCGGTACGAACGGATCGGCTGGAGCGTGCGAAGGAGGTCATTGCCGAATTGGAGACGCAGCCCCAGCGCTGGCCGATGGCATCCATCCGGGCGCTTACCTCGGAAGCCAAGGCCGAGCTCTTCATGCGGGAAGGCCGTCTGGCAGAGGCTGTCGGAGAACTGCAAGTTGCATGTTCGCGCTGGAATGAAATCGGGTCGGCAATCAATGCGGCCAACGCGCGGCTGTCGCTCGCGGCGCTGCTCATTCAATTGGGCGATAGCACTGGAGCAGAATTGGAACTCGGCACCGTGCTGACGATCGCAAGGAAAGTCGACTCGTCGCGGCTGATACGGCGGCTCGATGAGCTGAAGGGGCTCTCCGGCGCGAAGAGCGAAGCGCTCGGGTAGCGCGTAAAAGACCTTAGGGTTTTCTTTCCGACAACGACTTATAGCCCCATCGACAGGCTGCCGGCCGAACCCCACCATCGAAAGCTCGGCTGCTGTTGCGATCGACCGTGCGCAGTGCCATGACGAAGACCGATCCGACAGGGGCCAAAAATGAGCAATCCGAAACAAATCATCGTCATCGGCGCCGGTATCATTGGTGCTTCCATCGCCTGGCATCTGGCGGTGGCCGGAGCGGAGGTGACGGTGATTGCCGACAGCGGCGCCGGTGGCGTCGCCACGCCGAATTCCTTTGCCTGGATCAATGCCAGTTGGGGCAATCCCGAGACCTATTTTCGGCTGCGCACCCGCGCGATGGCTGAATGGACGCGGCTGGCGCAGGACCTGCCCGGCCTGCCACTCGCCTGGTGCGGCGGCCTGTGCTGGGATCTGCCAGCGGCCAAGCTCGAGGCCTATGCCACCGAGCATTCCGCCTGGGGCTATGGCATGGAGCGTGTCGACCGTGCGCGGGCAGCGCGCATCGAGCCAAATCTGGCCGAACTTCCAGATTTCGCCCTCTATGTACCTGGGGAAGGTGTCGCCGAACCTGTCGCCGCCACGCGCGCCCTGCTGGCCGATGCCGAACGGCGCGGCGCCCGCATCCTGGCCGGGGCGGCTGTGACCGCGCTGGCGCAGACTAACGGCAGGGTTGTGGGGGTGGACACGTCTTCCGGGCTGATTGCCGCCGACGAAGTGGTGGTCGCGGCCGGTGTCGGATCACCGGACATAGCCGCGACGGCTGGCGTAAAATTGCCGATCGAGACCCCGCCAGGCCTGATCGTCCATTCACGCCCCTTTGAAAAATTGCTCAACGGCCTGGTTCTGGCAGAGCGGTTGCATATGCGCCAGACGGCGGAGGGCCGCATCATCGCGGGCTCGGATTTCGGCGGCGCCGATCCGGGCATGAATGCCGAAGCCACCGCGCGCGACCTGTTCGCGGCGATGAAAGCCATGTTGAGAGGCGCCGATGGACTGGAACTCGATTTCCATACGGTCGGCTACCGGCCGACGCCGATCGATGGCTTTCCGATCATCGGCCGCGCCGAGGGCGTGCCCGGCCTATACGTCGCGGTCATGCATTCCGGTGTCACGCTGGCGCCAGCCGTCGGCCTGTTCGCTACCCGCGAAATACTCGACGGCGAGCGCGACCCGCTATTGACGCCGTATGGCTTGGCGCGTTTTGCTCGGTAGGCGGAAGGCATTGAACCAATTATGACAAGGTTAGCGGGCTCAGCCAACGAGTGCGAGTTTCGCTGTGGCCGGAGCGAAGGGTCGAACTCTCATGCCTGATGTCGTGATGGTGACGAAGCTAGCCGGTGGGATCATCTGCCACTCGCCGTCACGGTCGAACGGCTCCGAAACGATGCAGCGACCACCGTCCCTCAGGGCAGCAGTGTATAGGCTTGGCGCGTAATCGTCGGTGGAGTAGCGAACGGCATGCAGCGCCTGCCCATCGGAGAAGGCAGCTGTCAGTTTCAGCGCCGGTGCAAGGCCGGCGCTAAGCGAGGCCTCCAGCACCCTGCTGGTTGCACGCGAGACAGCGCCTTGCGGATCCCTGGCCAGGCCTTCGTCCATCATCATCAGAAAGAACAGCTCTGAGTCGGTGGTGCCTTCGCGCTGGTCGAAAACAGCGTCAGAGAGCGAATTCTCCAGCCTGCGGCGGATTTTCTCGAAGCCGCCGATCTGGCCGTTGTGCATGAACGACCAGCGGCCGGAAACGAAGGGGTGGCAGTTCATGCGGCTGGTGGCGCCGCCGGTCGAGGCGCGCACATGGGCGAGGAACAGCCCCGATTTGATCTGTCGGCATATGCTCCTCAGATTGGGGTCGGACCAAGCCGGCAGTACGTCGCGGTAAAGACCAGGCTCTGGCCGGCCACCATACCAGGCGACACCAAAACCGTCGCCATTGGTCGGTGATTTTGCCTCCCGGGCGCGATGGCTCTGGGCGATCAGTGAATGGCTAGGCGCGGTGACGATATCCTCGAGGAAGATCGCTTCGCCAAGATAGGCCGCCCAACGGCACATTTTTCCATTTCCTCTGCTGTTCACCCGCTCCGAGAAGCTTGCGGATGAATCCCGCTCGCCGCTGTCAGGCAGAGCGAGAATTGCAGGGTGGGCAGGCAAGTGTCCTTACGCCGTTCTTATATTCTTCTGATCCTTTGTCTCTTTTTGTGCAACGAGACGCTGCCAACGGGACAGTTGCTCCGGATGATCCGGCGCGAGTCCAGGCCAGATTCGGCATTCGAGGATTATGCACGACCTGGATTGCGCTTCAGCTGACCAGCGACAGCTTGGCTGTAGCGGATACAAACGGACGGATAATGATGCCGTCCCGGGTCATGGTGACGAAACTCGACGGCGGGATGGCCTGCCAGTCGCCGCCGTCTCGGTCGAACGGCTCGGAGACAATGCAGCGGCCGGCGCCCTTGGCAGCGGTGTAGAGCGTCGGCGCGTGGCCGTCGCTGGCATGGCGCACAGCGTAGAGCGCTTGCCCGTCCGAGAAGGCGGCGGTGAGTTTCAAAGCCGGCTCAAGACCGGCGCGGCGGGAGGCGTCGATGACACGGCTGGTCGCGCGGGCGACAGCGCCTTGCGGATCACTGGCCAGACCCTCGTCGATCATCAGCAGGAAAAAGAGTTCGGAATCGGTGGTGCCTTCGCGCTGGTCGAAGACAGCGTCGGAAAGCGAATTTTCCAGCGCGCGGCGGATCTTCTCGAAGCCGCCGATCTGGCCGTTGTGCATGAACGACCAGCGGCCCGAGATGAACGGGTGGCAGTTCATGCGGCTGGTGGCGCCGCCGGTCGAGGCGCGCACATGAGCGAGGAACAGGCCGGAGCGGATCTGCCGGCACAGGCTCTTCAGGTTGGGATCGGACCAGGCCGGCAGGATATCGCGATAGAGGCCGGGCTCTGGCCGATCGCCATACCAGGCGAGCCCGAAACCGTCGCCATTGGTCGGCGACTTGGCTTCCTGGGCGCAATGGCTCTGGGTGATCAGCGAGTGGCAGGGCGCGGTGACGATGTCTTCGAGGAAGACCGCTTCACCAAGATAGGCCGCCCATCGGCACATTCGCTTCTACCGTTCGCTATGCGCGATCCATGAGAGCCGCCGGCTCCTTGACCGCGTGTGGGCCTCTGTTGTGCGTGCGCTCGTAGAGCTCACGGACGATTCGGCTGGCGGTAGTCTCAAACAGAAATGGCAAGAAAGCGTGAATGAACGCGGCGCCCGCGGCCATGGACAGGCGCGAGCAGAACCACGCGGCAAAGGCCATATGGCTGAAATAGGTTTCGCCCACCTTGGCCGGGTGAGAGGTGAAGAGCTTGGCAAGCCGTGCCGTCATGATGATCCTCTCCTGCCGGGATAAGCCCCGATGTTAAGTATCCTGGCACGGGCTCGCGGTGCATCGGTCTCAAATTGTCCTTGTTTCTGGTGATTGTTTGGGACAAACATCCCAAATGGCGCCCGATATCGATGAAATCGATCGAAGATTGCTGGCCGAGTTGCAGCGCGACGGCACGTTGTCGGCCGACCAGTTGTCGGAACGGGTGGCCTTGTCGCGCAATGCCTGCTGGCGTCGCGTCAAGCGGCTGGAGGAGGATGGTGTCATCACCGGGCGGGTGGCGCTGGTCGATGCCGACAAGCTTGGGCTCGGCCTCTCTGTGTTCATCCTGATCCGCACCTCCAACCACGATCCGGACTGGCTGCGGAAGTTCCGCGCGGCGGTGACCGGTTTCCCCGAGATCACCGGGGTCTACCGCATGTCCGGCGATCTCGACTATGTGCTCAGGGCCCGCGTCGCCGACATGAAGGCCTATGACCGGCTCTACCAGCGGCTGATCGCCAAGGTGGCGCTGTCGGATGTTTCGGCCTCGTTCGTCATGGAAGAGATCAAGGAAACGACAATCGTTCCGGTGGAACTGCGTTGAGGCGGAACTACCTAAAAAGAAAGCCGTTGATAGCCCTGCGGCCGAGTTGACCGAATCGGCATTCGTGCCGATAGGAGTGGCTTTATGCGTGCTGCCCTTTATCCCACTCCCGTCATCGGCCCCTCCGTCGGTTTCGTCAGGCTGCCGCATGGCGAAGGCCTGCCGCTGCCGGCCTATGAAAGTGCGGGTGCGGCGGGCATGGATCTGCGCGCCGCAGTGCCGGATGATCGGCCGCTGCTGATCCTGCCCGGGAAACGCGCATTGGTGCCGACGGGGCTGATCCTGGAAATCCCGGAAGGCATGGAAGGCCAGGTCCGGCCGCGTTCGGGACTTGCCTTCAAGCATGGCCTCACCTGCCTCAACACACCGGGCACCATCGACAGCGACTATCGCGGCGAGGTGAAGGTGCTGCTGATCAATCTCGGCGAAGAGGATTTCGCGGTGACGCGCGGCATGCGGATTGCCCAGATCGTCTTTGCGTCGGTGATGCAGGCGACGGTCGAGGAACGCACATTGGCCGGCGGCACGGCGCGAGGCTCGGGCGGGTTCGGATCGACCGGCACGGCCTGATGAGCGTAGCGAAATGAGAAAACCCAAGCTCGTCATCTTCGATTGCGACGGGGTTCTGGTCGACACCGAGAACCTGGCCAATCACCGCCTCGCCGAATGGCTTACTACCGCCGGGTATCCAGCCAGCTTCGAATATTGCCGCAAGAATTTTTCCGGCCGCAGCATGGTCTCGGTGCAGAAGGAGGTCGAGGCCGTCGGCGTCAGCCTCGGCGTCGATTTCGTCGATCGCTGGAACGCCGGCCTGCCGGATCTGTTCGCCCATGGCGTCGAAGCGATCCCCTATGTCAGGGACTTCATCGAGGCTGTTCACGCAGCCGGCATCCCAGCTTGCGTCGCATCGTCGGCACGCGTGTCGAAAATGCACATCACGCTCGGCCAGACCGGGCTTTTGCCGCTGTTCGAGCATGCGCTGTTCAGCTCCACCATGGTCTCGCGCGGCAAGCCATTCCCCGACCTGTTCCTGCACGCCGCAACCACGATGGGCTTCGCGCCCGCCGACTGCATCGTCATCGAGGACAGCGTCGCCGGAACACAAGCCGGCATTGCCGCCGGCATGCGGGTGTTTTCCTATCACGGCGACCCCTATTCCGACCGTGACGGCCTCGCCGGAGCCGGCGGCATCCTGTTCGATGACATGCGCGAGTTGGCCGGGCTGGTGCCGATCCACTGATGTAATGTGAAGTTCGGATTCGACAGGGCAATCGCTTCAGGCCTGAGTTCCCCCCTCGTTCTTACCCATTCCGGACGTCGGCGCTGCCCCTCATTGCCCTACCGGGCATTTCTCCCCGTATAGTGACGGGGAGAAAGACGCCTTCGCAAAGGATTTCGCCAATAACTAACGTTGCAAAAGAAGCGCCAAGGTTGCGGCCAGCCCTCTTCTCCCCGTCACTATACGGGGAGAAGGTGCCGGCAGGCGGATGAGGGGCAGCGCCAACTTCAACAATTAATCGTCTCCCAACGAGCACTGGACAAATTGTCAGCAGAAAACGCCAAACGCTTCTGAACCAATCGCATTCGTTTGCCCGGCACAAATCGGCACGCTAGAATCCTTTTCACATCTTTGCATCTGAAGAGGAGCATTCATGGACAAGGGCAAGATCTTTCGCGACCTGCATGCCTCGATCTTCGTCATGCCCAATCCGTGGGATGTCGGCACGACGAAGCTGCTCGCCTCCTTCGGCTTCCAGGCGCTGGCGACGACCAGCGCCGGCTTTGCCTTTTCGCGCGGCCTGCCCGACGGCGCGGTGACCTTCGACGCCATGATCCATCACTGCCGCGAGGTGACGGTGGCGACCGCCCTGCCGGTCTCGGCCGATCTCGAAAAGGGCAAGGGCGATAGCGCCACAAGTGCCGCCGAGACCATCTTCGCGGCCGAAGCGGCGGGCCTCGCCGGCTGCTCGATCGAGGACCATACCGGCGAACCCGACAAGCCGATCTACGATTTTTCGCATGCGGTCGAGCGCGTCGCTGCCGCGGCGGAGGCGGCACGGGCGCTGAAGCGCGATTTCGTCTTCACCGCGCGGGCCGAGAATTTCCTCTGGGGCAAGACCGACATCGACGACACGATCAAGCGGCTGCAAGCCTTCGAAAAGGCCGGCGCGGACGTGCTGTATGCGCCGGGCATCGGCGATATCGAGACGGTGCAGACCATCTGCTCGTCGGTGAGCAAGCCGGTCAATGTCATGGCGAGGCCTGGCTTCACCGTTGCCGATCTTGCCCTGGCAGGCGTCAAGCGCATTTCGCTCGGGCCCTGGCTGACCAATTTCGCTTTCGGCATGCTGGAGACAGCGGCACGCGAGATCCAGCAGGACGGCACGTTCGGCTTCACTCGCGCCGCCATGCCTTTCAGCAAGCTGCAAGAGCTGTTCTCCAAATCCCCGGCTTAGATGGGCCCCGACGCATGACGCTCACCGTCGTCGACATGCACACCGGCGGCGAGCCACTCAGGATCGTCACCGGCGGCTATCCCGCGATACCCAAGGGCACCATCCTGGAAAAACGCGCCTATGTGCGCGATCACCTCGATCATCTCCGAAAGATACTGATGTTCGAGCCGCGCGGCCATTACGACATGTATGGCGCGCTATTGGTCGAGCCCGACCTGCCCGGCGCCGACCTCGCGGTGCTGTTCATGCACAATGAGGGCTATTCGACCATGTGCGGCCACGCCATCGTCGCGCTCGGCCGCTATGCCGTCGACGAGGGGCTGGTGGCCCGGCGGGAGCCGGTGACGACAGTCAACATCGAGGCGCCATGCGGGCTGGTGGTGGCTTCGGTGGAGGTCAGGGATGGCAGAGCGGGTGCGGTGTCGTTCGAAAGCGTGCCGGCCTTCCTGTTCGCCCGCGACCAGCAGATCGAGCTGCCGGGTTTCGGGATGACAGGGTTCGACATCGCCTATGGCGGCGCATTCTACGCGCTGGCCGATTGCCACCAATTCGGCCTGGAATTCGGCAGGAGCCGCGTGCGAGATTTCGTCGATGCGGCAACGGTGCTGACGGAGACGCTGAAGGCGGAATTCCCGCTGTCGCATCCCGACCATGCCGATCTCGCCTTTCTCTATGGCAGCATCCTGACCGACGGCAGGGACGCGTTTTCCGGCGAGGCGACAAAGAACATCTGTGTCTTCGCCGAGGCCCAGGTCGACCGCTCGCCGACCGGCTCGGGCGTCACCGCACGGCTGGCGGCCATGCATGCCAGGGGCGAGATCGCGATCGGGCAGGCACGGATATTCGAAAGCATCGCCGGCTCGCGTTTTTCCGGCAGCGTGACACGGACGGCAAAAGCCGGACCGCATGACGCCGTCATCGCCCGCGTCGGCGGCCGCGCCTACTATTCGGGCCGGGCCGAATTCATCGTCGAGCCCGACGACGAGCTCGGACGCGGCTTCTTGCTGTTCTGAGCGATCTCCCGCCCCTCCCGTGCCGATATCGCCTTGTGCAGATGCACCATCATGGCGGCGGCGAAGAGCGGCGTTACCAGGTTGACTAACGGCACGGCGAGGAAGGCAGCGATGAGCAGGCCGGCCAGGAACACCGTGCCGGCATATTTCCGGCGCAGCGCCCTGGCCTCGGCCTCAGGCCGAAAGCGCATGGCGGCGAATTCAAAGAACTCGCGCCCAAGCAGATAGCCGTTGATGATGAAGAAGGCGGCGATGTTGACACCCGGCACCAGGAGCAACAGAAGAGCCACGATGTTGCCGACGATGACGACGCCGAAAAATTTTATCGCCAGCACCAGCGAGCGCAGCGCCGGCACGGCGCTGCCGGGCGGATCGCCGGGATAGTCGGTGCGCTCGACCACCTCGGCGACATCATCGAGGAACAGGCCGGCGACGATCGCCGTCGCCGGCGCGATGAGCAGCGCCATGCCGAAGGCAAGAGCGATAGCGGCGATGATGCCGCCCAGCCAGCCGGCCCAGGACGGCAGGCCAGGCATCAGTGCCTCAAGCCATGGCAGGGCCAGCCATTCGACGAGGCTGGTCAGCCCGAACCACAAGGCCACCAGTGCCAGCAAGGTGAGCCCCAGTGTCTTGATGAAAACCGAGCGGAATTCGGGTGAGAACAGCCGGCTCAAGGCGGCGCGGGCGGCGTCTGATATCACGGCGTTTTCGAACCCAATGTGTGAAGCCCATTTCGGGCAGGACGCTCCCGAGATAGGAAGGACCGGCCACCAACGCAACTGGGGCTGATAGAGCCGCCTACCGCGCGAGCGCCGGCTTGCGGGCGGGGATGGTCATCGCCGCCACGCCGGCGACGACGAAGGCCATGCCGAACCAGGCTGTCGGGCCGAGGCTCTCGCCAAGGAAGAGCGCGCCGATGCCGACGCCGATCGGCACGCGCAGATAGGCTTGCGAGGTGGTGCCGACCGAGCCCAGCGTGTGGATGAGACGGAAAAAGATCGAGAAGGCGAGCGCGGTCGAAAATACCGAAAGTCCAAGCAGCGCAAGGATTGAGGCCGTCGACGGCGAGAGCGTCCAAGGCCGGTCGAAAACAAGGCTCAGCGGGATGAGGATTGCCGCGCCGCAAATCATCGAGCCGGCCGCCGGCACCATGGGGTCGAGCCCCCTGAAGTTGCGCCCGAAAATAGCGGCGCCCGCGTAGCTAACGGTGGCAGCGATGACGGCGAGCTGCGCCCAGAGCTGATGGCCAAGACCGCCCAGCGCCTGGGTGCCGACAATGAGGCATATGCCCGCGATGCCCGCCCCGACGCCGAACAGTTTGCGCATGGTCACAGGCTCATGGCGGGTGATGAGCGCGGTCAACAGGAAGGTGAAGATCGGCGACGTCGCGTTGAGGATGATGGCAAGGCCGGCGTCGATGGTGCGCTCGGCGGCGGCAATCAGCGTGAACGGCACGACGCTGTTCATGCAGGCCTGAAACATGAACCGGCGCCAGCTTGCCGCATCCCTCGGCATGGCAAGGCCGCGCCAGTGGAGGAGCGCGAGCAGGATGCCGCCGGCGATCAGGGTCCGTCCAGCGATGAAGGTCACCGGGGGAATCGTCTCGACGCCGACCTTGATGAAGGAATAGGACGCGCCCCACAGAACGGCCAGCACGCCGAGCAGGGCCAGTTCCGTCGTCATGTTGATCTTTTCTGGCATAGCTTGTCCGCGCCTTCGGAAACTTCGATTGGATCCGCTTTTAGCCGATGACAAACGAAAATGCTTCGATGTGGACGCAACCATAGCCGCCGGCGGCACGGCCGGTATGGTCCAGTTCGATGCGATGGCTGCAGCAGCGGACACAGAATCGTCACCAGGGCCGTCACGACGATTTTTCGGGTAGGCAAAGTGGCGGCAAATCGCTAGACCCGCCTGCGGCCGGCGTGGCAGAAAGCCGGTGGGTTCATGGCGGAGATATTGATGCCGGACTATGACGTGCTTTGCATCGGGAATGCCATCGTCGACATCATCGCCCAGTGCGACGAGGCATTCCTGGAGACGAACGGCATCATCAAGGGCGCGATGAACCTCATCGACACCCACCGCGCCGAACTGCTCTACAGCCGCATGGGCCCGGCGATCGAAGCCTCCGGCGGCAGCGCCGGCAACACGGCGGCGGGCGTCGCCTCCTTCGGCGGACGCGCCGCATTCTTCGGCAAGGTCTCGAACGACCCGCTCGGCGAGATCTATGCCCATGACATCCACGCGCAGGGCGTCGCCTTCGACACAAGGCCGCTTCAGGGCGAACCGCCGACGGCGCGCTCGATGATCTTCGTCACGCCCGACGGCGAGCGCTCGATGAACACCTATCTCGGCGCCTGCGTCGAGCTCGGCCCGGAGGATGTCGAGGCGGACAAGGCTTCGGGTGCGGCGGTCACCTATTTCGAGGGCTATCTGTGGGACCCGCCGCGCGCCAAGGAAGCGATAAGGCAGACGGCGAAACTGGCGCATGCGGCGGGGCGTGAAGTGTCGATGACGCTGTCGGACTCGTTCTGCGTCGACCGCTACCGCGACGAGTTCCTCGACCTGATGCGCTCGGGCACGGTCGACATCGTCTTTGCCAACAGCCACGAGATCAAATCGCTCTACCAGACCGCCTCCTTCGACGAGGCGCTGGCCCAGATTCGCAAGGACTGCAAGATCGCCGCCGTCACCCGCTCGGAAAAGGGATCGGTGATCGTGCGCGGCGACGAAACCGTCACCATCCAGGCGACGAAGATCCGCGAGCTGGTCGACACCACCGGCGCCGGCGACCTCTATGCCGCCGGTTTCCTCTACGGCTACACGCAAGGCCGCAGCCTGAAGGCGTGCGGCGATCTCGGCTCGCTGGCGGCCGGGCTGGTCATCCAGCAGATCGGACCAAGGCCGCGCCAGAATTTGCGCAAAGAGGCCGAGCAGGCGGGGCTGATTTAGCGATTTCCATCTCCCCGCAAGGGCAGGGCAATCGTATCGAGTTCTTACGAAGATGGACCCCCACCCTAACCCTCCCCACAAGGGGGAGGGAACGCTGCCGCGTGCCTCTGCTTCCTCTTTGGCGCCGAAAGGCTGGCGATTTGCTGAGGTCAACGCCAACGGAAGTTCCTCCCCCTTGTGGGGAGGGGTTAGGGGTGGGGGTCCATCGTAGAGCGAAAGCCTCGACCTTCTACCTGCGATAGCCCTGCCCTTGACGGGATGTCGCCGCGCAACAGCGGCGGCTTTTTGCCTTCGCACCACGAAGCGCAACAATTGAAACACTTCGGTCGAGTTTCGGCATTCATCCGAAACAGGCGGCAGCGAAAAACCGCGCCATGGAGCGAACCCCGACGGGACGGCTCCGCGGCCGAGGCCGCTAACCAACTGAAGGATCAGGAAGATGTTTACTCCCGTAGCAGTCGACGCTTTCAGCGGCGTCGATCCCCGTGCGTTGACGCCGACGCAGCACGAAAAACTCTACACCGGCGCGATGGCTCGCGCGCGTCAGGAAAGATCGGCCGTGCCCGCCAAAGGCATGGCGCGCCTGACATCGATGTTCAGCATCGGACGTCGCCTGCCCGGCATCGTCCTGCTGCTGGCGACGATCATCGGGGCGATGGCCGTCACCAACGGCGCCCAGGCCGAAGGAAACAAGTTCAAGGTGAAACAGGGTATTTCACAGGCGGTGACGCAGAATTCGGCAATGCCGCAAACGCGCCTCGCCCGTCGCAGCGAAACCCTCCGGCCGACAGACAAACTGCCGTCCCTTGGCGACAAGATCCGCCCCAGGATAAATGCGAAAATCGACTGCGCCGTGACTGGCTGCAAGGCCAAGCCGCCGATCCTCAAGCATAGGCCCAAGCTGCATTGCAAGGTGTTCGGATGCAACCCCGGCAAGGACCATGACGGCCACCACGGCAATCACCATGGCCATCACAAGCACGGCTCCTGGTTCTGGGGCGGCGTGACGATCGTCGCTTCCGATCACGGCGGCTGCGGCTATGAATTCTGGAAATGGAAGACGACCGGCTGGCGCTACTGGCGGCACGCCTATCAGAGCTGCCGCGGCTGGCAATGAGCTATCCCATCACCATGTACTTGGCCTTCCCCTCGCACGCGGGGAAGGTTTTTTGCGCGATGCAAACGTCGCTCAAGCCCCTGCGGTATAAGCCGCGATGGCCGCCATATTCACGATGTCCGAGTCCTTGGCGTTGAGCGAGACGATCTGCACCGGCTTGTTCAGGCCGACCAGCAGCGGGCCGATGACGGTGGAGCCGCCGAGTTCCTGCAGCATCTTGGTCGAGATGGAGGCCGAGTGGAAGGCCGGCATGATCAGCACATTGGCCGGGCCGGTGAGCCTGATGAACGGATATTGCGCCATGGCGCGGGCATTGAGCGCCACGTCGGCGGCCATCTCGCCATCATATTCGAAATCGACGCGCCTTTTGTCGAGGATGCGCACCGCTTCCTGGACGCGCTCGGAGCGCTCTCCCTGCGGATGGCCGAAGGTCGAATAGGCGAGCATGGCGAGCCTCGGCTCGTAGCCCATGCGGCGGGCGAAGCCGGCGGCCTCCTCGGCGATGTCGGCGATCTGCTCGGCATTCGGCATGTCGTGCACGGCGGTATCGGCGACGATCACGGTGCGGCCACGCGCCAGCACGATCGAGGCGCCGATGACACGGTGGCCAGGCTTGGCGTCGATGACGCGGCGGATATCGTCGAGCGCGGTCGAATAGTTGCGGGTGACGCCGGTGACGATGCCGTCGGCGTCGCCCAGCGCCACCATGCAGGCGGCGAAATGGTTGCGGTCATTGTTAATCAGGCGCTGGCAGTCGCGGAACAGGAAGCCCTTGCGCTGCATGCGCTCGTAGAGATAGTCGGTGTAGACGCCGTTGCGGCGCGACAGCCTGGCGTTGATGATCTCGATGCCCTGCTTGTTGAGCTCGATGCCGGCATGCCTGGCGTTCTCCTTGATGACGTCGTCTCGGCCGAGCAGGATGGCGGTGCCGAGCCGCTGGTTCACATAGGAGACGGCGGCGCGCATCACCTGCTCCTCCTCACCCTCGGCGAAGACGATGCGCTTGGGCTGGCGGCGGACGCGGTCGTAGATGCGCTGCAGCGTGGACGCAATGGGATCGCGGCGGGCCGATAGTTCCTGCGCATAGCGGTCGAGATCGAGGATCGGCTTGCGGGCGACGCCGCTGTCCATCGCCGCCTTGGCCACTGCCATCGGGATGGCCGCGATCAGGCGCGGGTCGAACGGCACCGGGATGATGTAGCTGGGGCCGAATTTCGGCCGGTTGCCCTGATAGGCGGCGGCGACGTCGTCGGGCACGTCCTGGCGCGCCAGCTCGGCGAGCGCCCTGGCGGCTGCGATCTTCATGTCGTCATTGATGGTGGTGGCGCGTACATCCAGCGCGCCGCGGAAGATGTAGGGGAAACCCAGCACATTGTTGACCTGGTTCGGATAGTCCGAACGGCCGGTGGCCATGATGGCGTCGGTGCGGATCTTGGCCACCTCCTCCGGTGTGATCTCCGGATCGGGATTGGCCATGGCGAAGATGATCGGGTTCCTGGCCATCGACTGCACCATTTTGGTGGTCAACGCACCCTTGGCGGAGAGGCCGAGGAAGACATCGGCGCCGTCGAGCGCCTCGGCCAGCGAGCGGGCCTCGGTCTTGACCGCATGCGCCGACTTCCACTGGTTCATGCCTTCGGTGCGGCCCTGGAAGACGACGCCCTTGGTGTCGCACAGGACGATGTTTTCGGGCGAAAAACCCATCGCCTTCATCAGTTCGATGCAGGCGATGCCGGCCGCACCGGCGCCATTGCAGACCATCTTGGTGGTCTTCATGTCGCGGCCGGTGATCTCCAGCGCGTTGATCAGGCCAGCGGCCGAGATGATGGCGGTGCCATGCTGGTCGTCGTGGAAGACCGGAATATCCATCAATTCGCGCAGGCGCTGCTCGATGATGAAGCATTCCGGCGCCTTGATGTCCTCGAGGTTGATGCCGCCGAAGGAAGGGCCGAGATAGCGCACGCAATTGATGAATTCGTCGGCATCCTCGGTATCGACCTCGAGATCGATGGAATCGACATCGGCGAAGCGCTTGAACAGCACCGCCTTGCCTTCCATGACCGGCTTGGAGGCCAGCGCGCCAAGGTTGCCGAGGCCGAGGATGGCCGTGCCGTTGGAGATGACGGCGACCATGTTGCCGCGCGTCGTATAGTCGAAAGCGCGGCTTGGGTCTTCGGCAATGGCAAGTACGGGCACCGCGACGCCCGGTGAATAGGCAAGGCTCAGATCGCGCTGCGTCGCCATCGGCTTGGTGGCGACGATCTCCAGCTTGCCCGGGCGGCCCATGGCGTGGAACTCCAGCGCCTCCTGGGCGCTGACGGAGGGGCCGTTGTTTTCGGTTTTCCTGGCCATGATGCTTTTTGATTTCCTCGCCGGTACAGCACCGCTTGAGACGGGTGCTTTTTTGTGGAGTTCCGAATTAAGGCCACACGCCGCCGCTGTAAACCGCCAAGCGATGGGGAATCGTGGTTGAGCGCGTCTCTGGTCAGGCCCGATCAGACGAGGAGGCCAGCGTGGCAAGCTCGCGCGCGTGGTCACGCACCGGGGCCCACCGCATCAGCGCGGAGGTCGGGGGAAATGGCCATTGCGAAAGCGGTGGCGCGTCGCTGCCCATGCGCCGCAGCAGCGCCGACAGATAGGCCATCAGCTCCAGCCGCTGCGCGCGCACCTTTTCAAGAGTACGGGCACGGATCTCCTCGCGCGGTATCCGATGGTCGCGCAGCGTCTCGACAGCCTTCCTGATCGCCGCGGGCTCCGGTTCGGCGATCAGGCAATAGTCCGGATCGAAATAGACGTCGCGACCGCCGAGGCTCGGCGTCGAGACGATCGGCAGCCCGGCCATCAGATATTCCATGCTGGAATACATCGCGCCTTCCGCCGCCGACAGGCAGAGCCCGACCGCGGCCTGGTTGTAGACGCGATTGACTTCCGCCTGCGACAGGCTTGCGGTCATGCCATCGACGATCGGATTGGCGATGCGATGGAGCGGCGACTGCGCTTGCAGGCGGCGGATGAAGGCGCGGGCGCCGGAGGGCGGCAGTTCGCCGATCGACGTGGCGATGTGAACCAGCCTTTCGACATCGAAGGCCAGGTAATGCCGCTTGGTGTGGGATATGCGGCCGGTGTAGACGGCGTCGAACTCGACCGGTACGTCCGGCAGCGGCCGGAACACGTCGTCCGATATCATCAGATTGTGATTGGAAAAGATCGCGGTGCCGCCAACCGCGGCGATCAGGCGGCGCTCCTCCTCGGTGTTGCAGAGGAAGATGACCTCGTGATCGGGGCAAAGCCTGGCATACCAGGCGAGATCCCGGCCGATCTGCTCGACGACGGCCGGCCGCTCCAAAGTCCAGCTCGGCATCAGCAGGAATGCCGCGCGCCGCGCCGCCAGGCGCCGGCCGATGGCGGCAACGGAGTAAAACGGGCGCGGCCCGCCGACCGGCGTATACAAGACCAGCGGATCGCGGCTGACCACGTGCACGGAAACCTGGATGCCGCTGTCGAGGTCGGACAGCGGACCACGGGACGGAAGAATGAAGGGAAACCGCTTTCGCGCCGAGAGCCTGAGCTTGTCCGCGGTTCGGTTGGCGCGGCGCGCCGCCCTGAGCAGCACGCGCTGCAGCGGCGACCCGACGGGACCGATCATCTCCTCGAATGTCTCGTGCCTGTCCTTGTCCACTGTGCCCCGCCCAAGCTCCGATCCCTCAGTATTCGCGATTTGGATTTCAGGCAACGTGGCGAGCCCGACGCCCCTTTCCCCTGCTTTTCGAGTTGCCGGCATTAAACCCGGCAGTCACATCTGCTAGCGTGCCGGCATGAACATGCACATGCCAACCGAGCCCGACGCCCCCGAGGCGACGACGCCCGCGCCCGTGACGGGCGGCGCCGTCACGCCGATGATGGAGCAGTATATCGAGATCAAGGCGGCGAACCCGGATTCGCTGCTGTTCTACCGCATGGGCGATTTCTACGAGCTGTTCTTCGACGACGCCGAAAAGGCAAGCCGGGCGCTGGGCATCGTGCTGACCAAGCGCGGCAAGCACCAGGGCCACGACATTCCGATGTGCGGCGTGCCGGTGCATGCGGCCGACGACTATCTGCAGAAGCTGATCGGCCAAGGGTTCCGCGTCGCCGTCTGCGAGCAGATCGAGGATCCGGCGGAAGCGAAGAAACGCGGCGGCAAATCGGTGGTGCGCCGTGACGTGGTGCGGCTGGTGACGCCCGGCACCATCACCGAGGACAAATTGCTGGCGCCCTCGGAATCGAGCTTCCTGATGGCGCTGGGACGGGTGAAGGGCGGAGCGGAGCACTCCTTCGCGCTTGCCTGGATCGAGATCTCGACCGGCAGCTTTCACGTCGCCGAGACCACCGCCGACCGGCTGCTCGCCGATGTCTTCCGTGTCGACCCGCGTGAGTTGATCGTCGCCGAGCCGGTGTTTTATGACCCGGAGCTGAAACCGGTGTTCGACGTGCTTGGCCGCGTCGCCAATCCGCAGCCGCCCTCGCTGTTCGATTCGGCCTCGGCGGCAGGGCGCATCGCCCGCTTCTTCGAGGTGGCGACGCCGGACAGTTTCGGTACGTTTTCGCGCGCCGAGCTGTCGGCGATCTCGGGCGCGATCGCCTATGTCGAGAAGACGCAGAAGGCCGAGCGGCCACCATTGTCGCGGCCCGAACGCGAGGAGCAGGGCTCGACGCTGTTCATCGACCCGGCGACGCGCGCCAATCTGGAGCTGCTGCGCACCTTGTCCGGCAGCCGCGAAGGCTCGCTGTTCAAGGCGATCGACCGCACGGTGACCGGTGGCGGGGCGCGGCTGCTCGCCGACCGGCTGATGGCGCCGCTGACCGATCCGGCGGCGATCGGCGCCAGGCTGGACTCGGTGTCGTTCTTCCGCTCCGAGACGCGGCTCTGCCAGGCGGTGCGGGCGAGCCTGAAGAGCGTCGCCGACATGCCGCGCGCGCTGTCCAGGCTGGCGCTCAACCGTGGCGGCCCACGCGATCTTGGCGCGCTGCGCGCCGGCTTCGAGGCGGCGGGCGCGATTGCCGAACTGTTTGCCGCTGCCGCCCCACCGGAAGAATTGGCGGCGGCACTCGCGGCGATCGAAGCGCTGCCTAAACCGCTGGCCAGCCATCTGACGCAGGCGCTGGGCGAGGAATTGCCGCTGCTGAAGCGCGACGGCGGCTTCATCCGCTCCGGCTATCACGGCGAGCTCGACGAGATGCGGGCGCTGCGCGACGAGTCGCGCAAGGTGATTGCCGGGCTGGAGCGCTCGCTGATCGAGGAGACCGGCATCCGCTCGCTGAAAATCCGGCACAACAACGTGCTGGGCTACTACATCGAGGTGACGGCCAACCACCATTCGATCATGACCGGCAGCGACGGGGCGAAGGCGCGCTTCATCCATCGCCAGACCATGGCCAATGCCATGCGCTTCACCACGACGGAACTGGCCGAACTGGAATCGAAGATCGCCAATGCCGCCGACCGGGCGCTGAGCATCGAGCTTGCCGCCTTCGACCGGCTGACGGCTGAAGCCGTCGGCGAGGCGGATAAAATCCGCGCCGGCGCCGAAGCGCTTGCCGTGCTCGACGTCTCGGCAGCGCTCGCCCTGCTCTCGGAAAGCGAAGCCTGGTGCCGGCCGGTGGTCGATGCAAGCCTTGCCTTCGAGATTTCGGGCGGGCGCCATCCCGTGGTCGAGCAGGCGCTGCGCCGTTCGGGTGAAGGCCCGTTCGTCGCCAATGATTGCGACCTGTCGCCGGAAGGAGGGGCAAAGAATGGCGCGATCTGGCTGCTGACCGGTCCGAATATGGGCGGCAAGTCGACCTTTCTCAGGCAGAACGCGCTGATCGCCATCCTTGCCCAGACCGGCTCCTTCGTGCCTGCGACATCAGCCCATATCGGCGTCGTCGACCGGCTGTTCTCGCGTGTCGGCGCTTCCGACGACCTGGCGCGCGGCCGCTCGACCTTCATGGTCGAGATGGTCGAGACGGCGGCCATCCTCAACCAGGCCGGCGAGCGCGCGCTGGTCATCCTCGACGAGATCGGCCGCGGCACCGCCACCTTCGACGGCCTGTCGATCGCCTGGGCGGCGGTCGAATATCTGCACGAGAAGAACCGCTGCCGGGCGATCTTCGCCACCCATTTCCACGAAATGACGGCGCTAGCCGGGAAACTGCCGCGGCTGCACAACGTCACCATGCGGGTCAAGGAATGGGAGGGCGACGTCGTCTTCCTGCACGAGGTCGGCAAGGGTGCGGCCGACCGCTCCTATGGCGTGCAGGTGGCGCGGCTGGCCGGCCTGCCGGAAGCCGTGGTCGGCCGGGCCAAGGAGGTGCTGCACCAGCTCGAAGCCGGTGAAGTCTCGGGCAAGGCCAACCGGCTGGTCGACGACCTGCCGCTGTTTTCGGTGGCGATGAAGCGGGAGGCGCCGAAGCCGGCCAGGAACGATGCGCTGGGTGAGGCGTTGGGCGCGATCAATCCCGACGAGATGACGCCGCGCGAGGCATTGGAAGCGCTGTATCGGCTGAAGGGGATGGCGGGGAAACCATAGCACCATTCAGTGCCCTTGACGCTACTGTACCGATTGGTACAATGCCCCCCATCGCTTCAATCGATGGGATAATGCCATGAGCCGTCCACCGCTGCCGCCGTTCACGCTTGAGACCGCGACACAAAAGGCGCGGCTTGCCGAGGATGCCTGGAACAGCCGCGATCCGGAACGGGTTTCGCTCGCCTATACCGAGGACAGCGCGTGGCGCAATCGTGCCGAGTTCATAGCCGGCCGTGACGAGATCGTCGGTTTCCTAGCGCGCAAATGGGCACGCGAACTCGACTACCGCCTCATCAAGGAGGTGTGGACCTGGAACGAAAACCGCATCGCCGTGCGCTTTGCCTATGAATGGCACGACGACAGTGGCCACTGGTTCCGCTCCTACGGCAACGAGAACTGGGAGTTCGATGAAGCCGGGCTGATGCGTAGGCGCGTCGCCAGCATCAATGATCTGCCGATCAGCGAGAGCGATCGCAAATATTACTGGCCGCTCGGCCGCCGGCCCGATGACCATCCCGGCCTCACCGAACTCGGCCTGTAAGGACGCGCATGCGCAGGATCGCGCCCGATCGCGCCGACTTGCTCTCCATCATTGGCGAAGTTTTCCGCGAGCACGGTTATGAAGGGGCAAGCCTGGCGCTGATCGGCGCGGCGACCGGCTTAGGCAAAGGCAGCCTCTATCACTTCTTTCCCGGCGGCAAGGAAGAGATGGCGGCGGCCGTCATCGCCCATATAGATGGATGGTTCGAGGAAAATGTCTTCGTGCCGCTGCAGGACAGGGCTGACCCGCATGCTGGCATCGAACGCATGCTGGAGGCCACCGACCGCTATTTCCGCTCCGGTCGGCGGGTGTGTCTGATCGGCGCCTTCGCGCTTGACGAGTCCCGCGACCTTTTTGCCAAGGCGATCAAAAGCTATTTCGGCCGCTGGGTGGCGCATCTAGCCGAAGCGCTGACCCGCACCGGACATAGCCCGGCCAGGGCGGACGAACTGGCCGAAGAGACGGTCTGCGCCATCCAGGGCGCACTCACGCTGGGACGCGCTTTCGACGATACGGCGGTCTTTTCCCGCGCCCTGCAGCGAGCACGGGCGGCATTGGGCTAGCGCTTACAGGGGTTCGAATCGAAACGCGGTTTCGGTTCGAAAAACCCGGCCGACGCCGGGCGAATCGAGATGCGCTCCCGCGACGTAGCAGCCGTTGCCGGTTGCTATCGCCAGGATTTGCAGCCGACTTGCCCGCGCCTGTTCCTGGTCGGCATCGAACTCCCACGTGATCTCCGGTCGATCGAATTGAAGCGACGGCACATGCACGATGTCGCCCCAGATTAACAATGTTTCGCCCCCACTCATGACGCGGAAGCAGGTGTGGCCGACTTCATGGCCAGGGGTGGCGATCGTATCGATGGGCGCGCTGAGGTGCTGTCCAGCGTCGAAGGGCTGCGCCCGGCTGTGGAAACGTTCCAGCCTCGCCTCCGCCCGGAACATGTCGAACTCGGCTCGCGGGACAAGCAGGCGAGAGAGCTGCGGGAAGCCGTCCCGACCGTCGGCAAGGATGAGCCCGTGGATATGGTCGAGATGGGTGTGGGTGAAGGCAACAGTGCGTATCCGGCCGACGGCGATCTTCGCCTCGCGCAGCGCCTCGGGGAGATGCCCCATTGTCGGGTGCCAGGCGTTCGAAGCCCCTGTGTCGATCAGCGTGATTTCGTCGCCGTCGTCGATGGCAAAGGCGTTGACCGATAGCCTGAGCGCGCCGTCGACAAGCGCCACCTGCGATGGCAGGTCATCACCGAATACAATGTTTCCAGGCTGGCGCAGCCGCCTGGTTGGCATGTCGACATAACCGTCGCGCAGCGACGTGACCGTCATATCCCCGATTTTGTACGCTGTGTGATGATGCCCGGCTGAAATTCGTTCCAATGCTCACTCTCTCATCTTCCGAAAACCGGTTCCCAATTTTCGGATTCTAGATCATCTCCAAACCACGCTTGCGGGTCGGCGGCGGGAAGGCGCGGTCGAGGTCGGCGAAGTCTTCCGGGGTGAGCCTGATATCGAGCGCGGCGACGTTCTGGCGGACATGCTCCTGCCGGCTGGCCTTGGGAATGGCGATGACACCGTCCTGGCGCATCACCCAGGCAAGCGCGATTTGCGCCGGCGTGGCATCGTGGCGGGCAGCGATGGCTTCGAGCCTGGCGTTGCGCGCCAGCGTACCCTGATCGACCGGCGAATAGGCCATCAGCGGAATGCCGCGCTGCCGGCTCCAGGGCGAAAGATCGAATTCGGGGCCGCGCTGGGACAGATTGTAGAGGATCTGGTTGGTCTGGACATTGCCGCCGCCCGGCAGGCCGACCAGTTCCTCCACCTCGTGGGTATCGAAATTGCTGACGCCCCAGTGGCGGATCTTGCCGGCTTTCTCTAGGGCCTCGAATGCCTCGACTGTTTCCGCCAACGGCACGCTGCCTGGCCAATGCAGCAGATAGAGATCGATGCGGTCGGTGGCGAGGCGCTTCAGGCTGTTCTCGCAGGCGCGCGCCACGCCGGCGCGCGAGGCGTTGGACGGCAGCACCTTGGAGACCAGGAAGGTCTCGTCGCGACGCCCGGCGATGGCCAGCGCCACCACCTCCTCGGCGCCGCCACTGGCATACATTTCCGCCGTATCGATCAGCGTGACGCCAAGGTCCAGCCCGAGCTTGAGGGCGTTGACCTCATCGACACGACGACGGGCGTCCTCGCCCATCTTCCAGGTGCCCTGGCCAAGCACTGGAACGGCTTCGCCAGAGGGCAACGTGGTGGTTCTTATCGTCGACGGCATCATGTGCTCCAGTCCGGACCGGAGGCTATCATAACCAGCGGGAGAAATCCGGAAAGGACCTTCCCGGAACTCAACGTGGTGGCTACTTCACCGGATGGGCGGCGAGCCAATCCTGCATCTGCTTGATCTCGGCTTCCTGTGCCTTGATGACGGCCTCGGCCAGCTTGCGGATTTCCGGATCCTTGCCGTTGGCCAATTCGACCTTGGCCATGTCGATCGCGCCCTGATGATGCGGGATCATGCCGCGGACGAAGTCGACATCGGCATTGCCGGAATATTCGATCATCATGTCGGTATGCATCTTGTCCATCGCCGCCTTGTAACCTTCGGTCGAGGGGCTATCGGCGCCCATCGCCATCGCGCCCATGTCATGTTTCATCTCTTCGGACTGCGCCGGAACGCTTTCGAGAAACACTGCAACCAGCATCCCCGCCGCCATCAGCAACAGCACGATTTTTTTAGCCAAGCTCATCCATAATCTCCTGTCGAATGGATTCGTATTTGGGGGCTTCACTCAGAGTTTCAACGTCCTGAGCCGCAGTGCGTTGGCGATCACTGAAACCGAAGACAGGCTCATCGCCGCTGCCGCAATCATCGGCGAAAGCAGCGTGCCGGTGAGCGGATAGAGCACGCCGGCAGCGACCGGCACGCCAAGCACATTGTAGAGGAAGGCGAAAAACAGGTTCTGGCGGATGTTGCGGATCGTTGCCTGAGCGAGCGTTCGGGCCCGGACGATGCCGTTGAGATCGCCCTTGACCAGCGTGATCCCGGCGCTTTCGACCGCGACGTCAGCGCCGGTGCCCATGGCGATGCCGACATCGGCGGCGGCCAGCGCCGGTGCATCGTTGACACCATCGCCGGCCATGGCGACGCCGGCGCCTTTCGAGCGCAATTCCTCGACAAGTGTCGCCTTCTGTTCCGGCAGCAGGCCGGCGCGAACCTCGTCGATGCCGAGCTTGCCGGCGATAGCCCTGGCCGTACGCTCATTGTCGCCGGTCGCCATGATGATCCTCAAGCCCCTGTCGTGCAGCGCCTTGATTGCCTCGGCGGTCGTCGCCTTGACCGGATCAGCGACGGCGACAATGCCGGCCAGCTTTTTCCCTACGGCAACGAACATCACCGTCTTGCCGTCCGCCTGCAGCGCCGTGGCCTGTTCACCGAGCGGCGCGGTGTCGATGCCGAGATCGGCCATCATGGCCGTATTGCCGAGCGCGACCTTCTTGCCCGACACCGTGCCGGAAACGCCTTTGCCGGTGACCGCCTCGAAGTCATTGGCATCAGTGATTTTCAACCCCCGCTCGCCGGCGCCATCGACGATCGCCTCGGCCAGCGGATGCTCCGAGCCCTTCTCCAAGGAAGCGGCAAGCGCCAGCAATTCATCGTCCGGCATGCCGTCGAGGGCGACAACATCGGTCAATCGCGGCCGACCTTCGGTCAGCGTTCCGGTCTTGTCGACGATCAGCGTATCGACGGAGGCAAAACGTTCGAGCGCCGCCGCCTCCTTGATCAGAACGCCGGCATGCGCGCCGCGCCCGGTGGCGGTCATGATCGACATCGGCGTCGCCAGGCCCAGCGCGCAGGGACAGGCGATGATCAGCACCGAGACCGCCGAGACGATGGCAAAGATCAGGCTGGGCTGCGGGCCGAAGACCGCCCAGGCGATGAAGGCAATGATCGCTACCAGCACGACGGCCGGCACGAAATAGAAGGAGACGCGGTCGGCCAATCCTTGAATCGGGGCGCGCGACCGCTGCGCCTTGGCGACGAGCTCGACGATCCGGGCCAATGTGGTCTCGGCGCCGACCTTGTCGGCGCGCATGACCAGCGAGCCGTTCTTGTTGAGCGTGCCGCCGGTCAAGGCATCGCCTTCGGTTTTTTCGACCGGCAGCGGCTCGCCCGATATCATCGATTCGTCGATGGACGAGCGGCCTTCGAGCACGATGCCGTCGACCGGCACGGCATCACCGGGACGGATGCGCAGGCGGTCGCCGGCCTTGACCGCATCGAGCGGCACATCGTTTTCGGAACCGTCCTCGCCGATCCGCCGCGCCGTCTTGGGCGCCAGGTCGAGCAGCGCGCGGATCGCCGAGCCGGTTTTTTCCCGGGCGCGCAGTTCCAGCACCTGACCCAAGAATACCAGCGCCACGATGACAGCGGCAGCCTCGAAATAGACCGGTACCGTGCCGCCATGACCGCGAAACTGGTGCGGGAAGATATCCGGAAACAGCGTGGCGACGACGCTGTAGACATAGGCGGCGCCGACGCCGAGCGAAATCAGCGTCCACATGTTGGGGCTGCGGTTGAGAACCGAATCCCAGCCGCGATGAAAGAACGGGAAAGCGGCCCACAGCACCACCGGGCTGGCCAGCGCCAGTTCCACCCAGACCTTCGTCCGATCGTCGATGAAGGCTTGAAAGGTCAGTCCGAGCATCGGCGCCATGGCAATGATCAGCAATGGCACGGACAGCACCGCACTTACCCAGAAGCGCCTGGTGAAGTCGACCAGCTCCGGGTTCGGGCCTTCATCGCCGGTCGGTACGCCCATCGGCTCCAGCGCCATGCCGCAGATGGGGCAGGAGCCGGGCTTGTCGCGAACGATCTCGGGATGCATCGGGCAGGTGTACTGCGTGCCTTTCGGCATCGCCGGCGCCTGCGGCCGATCGCCAAGATATTTTGCCGGCTCCGCCTCGAATTTCGCCTGGCAGCCGGCCGAGCAGAAATAGAAGCCCTGGCCCTCGTGTCGGGAAAAGTGCTTCGCGGTGGCGCGGTCGACGCTCATGCCGCAGACGGGATCGGTGGCCGTCAGATATTTCTCCGGCTCGGCGACGAATTTCTGGCGGCAGCGCTCGCTGCAGAAATGATAGAGCTGGCCGCCATGCTCGGCCGTCGGCTTGCCGGCGGCTGGATCGACGGTCATGCCGCAGACCGGATCGCGGACGACTGCTTCCGCGGCGGATGGAGCTGCTTTCGTCGAGCAGCAGCCGCTGTGCGCGTGATGATCGTGGTCGGAATGCGTCATGCGAATTGCCTCGGTGTCTCGATACTGATGCGGAGGTAGTGCTTCCAGTAACTGGAAGGTCAAGGGCCAGTCACAATTTTTCGAGCCCGCTCCTCGCAGAACCGCATGGCGGAAAAAACCGCACGCATTTGTGCCGGTGTGCTATGGACGCGACCACTTTAGGGCAACCGCGTCGATCCCATCCAAACGAAGTGCCTGGCAAATGAAATGTCTGGTCATCAATCTCGATCGGTCCGGCGACAGACTCGCCCATATGACGGCCGAGTTTGCCCGGATCGGCGTTGGGTTCGAGCGGTTTGCGGCGATCGACGCCCAGGATCGACCCGACCTCGCCCTTATGCCGCTGCGCGTCAGGCGCAAATCGCCGCTTCGCATGACGGACGCCGAGATCGGCTGCCTGCTCAGCCATAGGGCCTGCTGGGCGATCGTCGCGGCCGGCGACGATGCCTACGGCGCCATCTTCGAAGACGATATCGTCTTTTCGGCAGAGGCCGGCGCATTGCTGGCCGATACCGGCTGGATTCCGGCGGACGCCGACATCGTCAAGCTGGAGACATTCTTCAAGAAAACCACCATCGCGCGGAAGCGCGTTTCGGCCGGCCACGGTTTTTCCGTCTCCCGGCTCCACGGGCTCCATATCGGGACAGCGGGCTATATAATTTCAAGGCAAGCCGCGCGCGACCTCGTCGACGCTACCCAGGATATCGGTATACCGGTCGACCACGTCGTCTTCAATTCGGCCCTGGCAACGTCGTCCAGCAAGACCATCTATCAGCTCGTTCCGGCGCTATGCCTGCAGGACCAGTTCCTGGGTGAGCGGGCCGTCGGATTGCCGAGCATGCTCAAGCAGGAACGCGGCGAGCAACGTGACGTCATCGAGATGATCAAAAGACGCAGGAAGACGGGACTGAACAAAATCCGCACCGAGATCAAGCGGATAGTCGAGCAGATCTCCGACCTCTGCCGGCTGCGGCAAGAGACAATCATCCCATTCGACTATCGCGGAGAACGTATCCGCCCGCCCCATACCCAGCGCCGCGAAAACGCGCTATAGACGCCGCCGAAACGGCGAGGCCGAACAGCACTTATGGCAAAAATAGCCCTGAAACTCGACGATTTGATCGACGGCGAAGCCTTGCGCCGTGACATGACAGCTCTGACCGCGGCCACGGCAGGCAATGGCGCCGGGCAGGCAGTGCGCAGTGGCGTGCTCCAGCTGCTCAAAAGCCGGCTCAACGAGGGCCGCACAATCGCCGAACGCATGCTGATGGAGGATGGCAGCGGCAGCGCCTGCGCCGCCCGGCTGTCGCATCTCATGGACGAGATCATCCGCGCGCTCTACGATTTCGCCGCCAACCATGTCTATCGCGTGAAAAACCCGTCATCGGCCGAACGCATGGCCGTCGTTGCGGTCGGCGGCTATGGCCGCGGCACGCTGGCGCCGGGCTCCGACATCGACCTCCTGTTCCTCTTACCCTACAAGCAGACGCCATGGGGCGAGCAGATCGTCGAATACATGCTCTACATGCTGTGGGATCTCGGGCTGAAGGTCGGCCATGCCACCCGCAACATCGACGAATGCCTGAGATTGTCGCGCACCGACATCACCATCCGCACCTCGATCCTGGAAGCGCGCTTCCTGTGGGGCGAGCAGAAGCTTTATGACGAGCTCCTGCTGCGCTTCGACCGCGAGGTGGTGCGCACGACCGGCCCCGAATACGTGCAGGCCAAGCTCGCCGAACGCGACGAGCGCCACGCCAAGGCCGGTGAAAGCCGCTATCTGGTCGAACCCAACGTCAAGGACGGCAAGGGCGGACTGCGCGACCTGCAGACGCTGTTCTGGATCGGCAAATATTTCTACCGGGTGCGCACCGGCGAGGAACTGGTCGACAAAGGCGTCTTCACCGATGCCGAATACCGCGAATTCCAGAAGGCCGAGGACTTCCTGTGGGCCGTGCGCTGCCACATGCATTTCCTCACCGGCAAGGCCGAGGAGCGGCTGCATTTCGACATCCAGCGCGAGATCGCCCAGCGGCTCGGCTATACCACCCATCCGGGCCTGTCGGCGGTCGAACGCTTCATGAAGCACTACTTCCTCGTCGCCAAGGATGTCGGAGACCTCACCCGCATCTTCTGCGCGGCGCTCGAGGAGGAACAGGCCAAGCATGTGCCGGGTTTCAACCGCATCTTCCTCACCTTCTCGCGCCGCAAGCGCAAGCTTGCCGGCACCTCCGATTTCATTGTCGACAATCACCGCATCAACATTGCCGACGACCAGGTGTTCGAGCGCGATCCGGTCAATCTGTTGCGGCTGTTCTGGTTCGCCGACAAGCACGGGCTGGAATTCCATCCCGATGCGCTGAAGCTTCTGACCCGGTCGCTCGGCCTTGTCGGCAGGGCGCTGCGCCGCGACGAGGAGGCCAATCGGCTGTTCCTCGACATATTGACCTCGGACCGTAATGCCGAGCTCAATCTCAGGCGCATGAACGAGGCGGGCCTGCTGGGCAAGCTGATCCCGGATTTCGGCAAGATCGTCGCCATGATGCAGTTCTCGATGTACCACCACTATACCGTGGACGAGCACCTGATCCGCTGCATCGGCGTGCTGGCCGAGATCGAGCGCGGCGACGGCGAAAGGCTCCATCCGCTCTCGCACACGCTGATGCCGGGCTTGCGGAAAAGCCGCGAGGCGCTCTATGTCGCGGTGCTGTTGCACGACATCGCCAAGGGGCGGCCGGAGGACCATTCGGAGGCAGGCGCGCGGATCGCGCGGCGCATCTGCCCGCATATGGGGCTCTCGCCAGCCGACACCGAAACGGTCGCCTGGCTGGTCGAGAACCATCTCGTGATGTCGATGACGGCGCAGACCCGCGATCTCAATGATCGCAAGACGATCGAGGATTTCGCGGCGGTCGTGCAGTCGGTCGAGCGGCTGAAGCTGCTGCTGGTCCTCACCATCTGCGACATCAGAGGCGTCGGTCCGGGGGTGTGGAACGGCTGGAAAGGGCAATTGCTGCGCACGCTCTACTACGAGACCGAGCTGTTGCTGACCGGCGGGTTCTCGGAAGTGTCGCGCGCCAAGCGGACGGCCGCGGCGCGCGAGCTATTGGCCGAAGCGCTCGCCGAATGGCCCGACAAGGCCCGCAAGCGCTATGTCGGCCTGCACTATGAGAACTATCTGCTGACGGTCGATCTCGCCGACCAGCTTCGTCATGCCGAGTTCATCCGCGAGGCGGATGCCGCGGGCAAGAAGCTCGCCACCATGGTCAAGACCCACCAGTTCGAGGCGGTGACGGAAATCACCGTTCTGGCGCAGGACCATCCCCGGCTGCTTTCGGTCATTGCCGGCGCCTGTGCCGGGGCCGGCGGCAACATCGTCGATGCGCAGATCTTCACCACTTCGGACGGCCGCGCGCTGGACACCATCCTGATCTCGAGGGAATTCGACCGCGACGAGGACGAGCGCCGCCGCGCCGAACGCGTCGGCCGGCTGATCGAGGACGTGCTGTCGGGCAAGAGCTGGCTGCCCGAGATGATCGAAAAGCGCACCAAGCCGCGGCGTGGCGCCAAGGTGTTCCGCATTCCGCCGCGCGCCGAAATCCGTAACACGCTGTCGAACCGGTTTTCCGTGATCGAGGTCGAAGGGCTGGACCGGCCGGGCCTGCTTTCGGAGATCACCGGGGCGCTGTCGGACCTGTCGCTCGACATCGCGTCGGCCCATATCACCACTTTCGGCGAAAAGGTCATCGACACTTTCTACGTTACCGATCTCACCGGCCAGAAGATCGACAGCCCGGCGCGCATCGCCGCCATCCATAACAGGCTGATCGCGGCACTCGAAGGCAAAGCGCCCGAGCGTGGCGGCAAGGCCAAGGCGGCTGCCGAGTGACTGTTATCATCACTTTGTCCCAATCCCGCAGGCAGTCTCCGAACGCATGAGCCTCGTCAAGAAATTCGCCACCGTCGCTTCCGGCACGCTGATGAGCCGCGCCCTCGGCTTCGGCCGCGAGATGCTGATGGCCGCCGCACTCGGCACCGGGCCGGTCGCCGACGCCTTCAACGCCGCTTTCCAGTTCCCCAACACCTTTCGCCGGCTGTTCGCCGAAGGCGCCTTCAACGCCGCCTTCGTGCCGCTCTTTGCCAAGGAGATCGAAACCCACGGCACCGACGGCGCCAAGCGCTTTTCCGAGGAAGTGTTCGGTGTGCTGTTCACAGCGCTTCTGGCGCTGACCATCGCCATGGAACTGGCGATGCCGCTGATCGTGCGCTACCTGGTGGCGCCGGGCTTCGCCGACACGCCGGGGAAGTTCGAGACGACGGTCGAGCTTGCGACCGTCATGTTTCCCTACCTGATCTGCATGTCGCTGGGCGCGATGATGGCTGGCATGCTGAATTCGCTGCGCCGCTATTTCGCGGCCGCTGTAGCGCCGGTGTTCCTCAACATCATCCTGATCGGCGTGCTCGCCTATGCCTGGTACAAGGGATCGGACGCCCGCACGGTGGGCTTCGGGCTGGCCTGGGGCGTGCTGGCGGCGGGACTGGTGCAGCTCGCCATCGTCTGGGTGGCGGTGCGCCATGCCGGCATCTCGATCGGCTTTCGCCGGCCGAAGATGACGCCCAGCGTCAAGCGGCTGTTGATCCTGGCGCTGCCGGCGGCGATCACCGGCGGCATCACGCAGATCAACCAGCTGATCGGCACGGCGATCGCGTCGGCACAGGACAGCGCGGTGTCCTCGCTCGCCTATGCCGACCGCATCTACCAGTTGCCGCTCGGCGTCGTCGGTGTCGCCGTCGCGATCGTTTTGTTGCCGGAACTGTCGCGGGCGCTGAAGTCGGGCAATCTCATCGAAGCGGCCAATCTGCAGAACCGCTCGGTCGAGTTCACGCTGTTCATGACCCTGCCGGCCGCCGCCGCACTGCTGGTCATGTCCGAGCCGATCGTGCGGCTGGTCTATGAGCGCGGGGCCTTTGCCGCCAACAATTCGACGCCAACCGTGGCGGCGATCCTGGCGATCTTCGGCCTCGGCCTGCCGGCCTTCGTGCTGATCAAGGCGTTCACGCCAGGTTATTTCGCCCGCGAGGACACACGCACGCCGATGATCTTCGCCGCCATCTCGGTGGCGGTGAACGTGACGACCGCGCTAACCCTGTTCCCGTCGATGGGTGCGCCGGGGATCGCGGTCGCTTCCGCAGTCGCCGGCTGGGTCAATGCGCTGATGCTGCTCGGCGTGCTGATCCGGCGCGGCCTTTGGGGCCGCGACGTGCCGCTGCTCAAACGCATTCCGCGGCTGGTGCTGTCGGCGGCGGTGATGGCGGCGGCGCTCTATTTCGCCGAACACTGGTTCGCGGCCAGGATCGGTCCCGGGTCGCCGCTGCTGATCAAGGCGACGACGGTGCTCGGGCTCGTCGCCGGCGGGGCGCTGCTCTATTTCGTCACCGCCTTCGCCACCGGCGGCGCCGATTTCGGCATGCTGAGGCGCAATATGCGGCGGACGAGGTCCTTGCCGATCGAGGAACAATCTCCGGATCCGTAAGCCGGAACTCTTGCGCCGTCGGCGAAGCTGCCGATCTCCCCCCTTGCGAGGGAGATCGGCCGTCATCGCGGATTTCGCCAATCGCCATCGAACGCCGCGGACCGCCACAAAGCTCAGGCGATCGCCCCTGGGTTTGCCAGATCTCGCTTGACAGGTGAGGGCAACTATGCTAGGAATTTATTCATAGTGCCGAGTTGCGCCGACGACCCGTCGTTGAGGCGGGTTTTCTTCATGCTTGGCAAGCAGGGTCTCCCGCAGCGTTTTGACTGGGCTGAGCCCGAAGCTCCGCGTCTATCCGACAGCCTCTTGATCCTCTCATCGCTCTCGTCCATAAGCGCGCCGTCGCAAGACTTTCGCCGCGCGCGAAACGGCCCTCCACAAGCCATGAGGACATCATGACCGCCTTCAAGCCACTCGTCTTTTCCGGCGTCCAGCCGACCGGCAACCTGCATCTCGGCAACTATCTCGGCGCCATCAAGAAATTCGTCGCCCTGCAGGACACGTCCGACTGCATCTATTGCGTCGTCGACCTGCACTCGCTGACCGCGCAGCTCGTCTATGACGACCTTGCCGACCAGACGCGCTCGATCACCGCTGCCTTCCTCGCCTCCGGCATCGACCCGAAGAAGCACATCGTCTTCAACCAGTCGCGGGTCATGCAGCACGCCGAGCTTGCCTGGATCTTCAACTGCGTGGCGCGCATCGGCTGGATGAACCGCATGACGCAGTTCAAGGACAAGGCCGGCAAGGACCGCGAGAACGCCTCGCTCGGGCTGCTTGCCTATCCGAGCCTGATGGCCGCCGACATCCTGCTCTATCGCGCCACCCACGTGCCGGTGGGCGAGGACCAGAAGCAGCATCTGGAGCTGACCCGCGACATCGCGCAGAAATTCAACAATGATTTCTCGGACCGCATCGCTGGCCTTGGCGTCGGCGTCGAGATGCAGGTCGGCGAGGAGACGGTGAACGGCTATTTCCCGCTGACCGAACCGGTCATCGGCGGGCCGGCGGCGCGCATCATGAGCCTGCGCGACGGCTCGAAGAAGATGTCGAAATCGGACCCGTCGGACCTGTCGCGCATCAACCTGACCGACGACGCCGACGCCATCTCGAAGAAGATCCGCAAGGCCAAGACCGACCCCGAGGCGTTGCCGGGCGAGCTGGACGGCCTGGCAGGCCGGCCGGAGGCGGAAAACCTTGTCGGCATCTATGCGGGTCTCGCCGAAATCTCGAAGGAGGCGGTGCTCAAGGAGTTCGGCGGCCAGCAGTTTTCCGTGTTCAAGCCGGCGCTGGCCGATCTTGCCGTGGAAAGACTGGCGCCAGTCGCCAGCGAGATGCGCCGTATTTCGGGCGACCGCGCCTATGTCGACGCCGTCCTGAAGGATGGCGGCGAACGCGCCGGCGTCCTGGCCGAAGCGACGATGAAAACGGTGCGCGACATTATCGGCCTGCTGCAGGCCTGATCCCTTTCCTGACATTGCCACCCAACACAGCCACAATGGCCGGCCGCTTGCGGCCGGTCTGCGGCAGTGGCAGATTGCGATCGAAAAACCACCGAGTAGATAGACATGGTCTCAAAACGCCTCAGCCGCGAAGCCGGTCATCGCCGCAAGTTCCTGGCGATCATCGACGACACGCCGGAATGCGAGCGCGCCGTCGCCTACGCCTCGAAGCGCGCGCAGAGCACGAGCGGCGTGCTGGTGCTGCTTTATGTGATCGAGCCCGACGATTTCCAGCACTGGCTGGGCGTCGAGAAGATCATGCGCGAGGAAGCTACCGCGACGGCGCGAGCGGCCCTCGACAGCTATGCCAACAAGGTGCGCCAGAAGCTTGGCATCGAGCCGGAACTGGTGGTGCGCGAAGGCAAGCCGACGGAAGAGATCCACAAATTGATCGAGGAAGACCAGGACATCGCCATATTGGTGCTGGCGGCGGGCGCCGGGAAAGAGGGACCCGGACCGCTGGTTGGCGCGGTCGCCGGCAAGGGCGCCGCCTTCCCGATCCCGGTGACCGTTGTCCCGCAGAACCTTTCGGACGAGGAGATCGACAGCCTCGCCTGAGATGTGCTGATATTCAGGTGAGCCCGGCCTGCAAATGGCGGCTTCCTGCGCTTCCGGTGCTCACGTACTTCAAGTACGCTCCGCTCCGGTTCTCGGAAACCACCATTTTCGGCTCGGCCTGACCTGAATCTCAACACATCTCCAAGCGTTTCAGGGCGCTAGCAAAACATTCCGCCAGCCAGCCATTCCGGCGATGCGTTTCGCTTGAATGTCCAGCCGATAAAGCCTATTTAGAATTATTCCAAACTATTGCCCGAAACGGGCATGGAGACGACCATGTTCATCCAGACCGAATCGACGCCGAACCCGGCGACGCTGAAATTCCTGCCCGGCAAGGAAGTGCTTGTCGAAGGCACCGCCGATTTCCGCGACGCCGCCGCTGCCGCGGCTGCCTCGCCGCTGGCCGGCCGGCTGTTCGAGATCCCGGGCGTCACCGGCGTCTTCTTCGGCTATGACTTCGTCACCGTGACCAAGGACGGGCCCGACTGGCAGCATTTGAAGCCGGCGATCCTCGGCGCCATCATGGAGCATTTCATGTCCGGCGCGCCGGTGATGGCCAAGGCTGGCCCGGCCGCCGAAACCAGCCAGACCGGCGAATTCTACGACAAGGCCGACGAGGAACTGGTCATCACCATCAAGGAACTGCTCGACACCAGGGTGCGCCCGGCCGTCGCCCAGGATGGCGGCGACATCACCTTCCGCGGCTTCGAGAACGGCACGGTATTCCTGCACATGAAAGGCGCCTGCGCTGGCTGCCCGTCATCGACGGCGACGCTGAAGCACGGCATCCAGAACCTTTTGCGGCATTTTGTGCCCGAGGTGCAGCAGGTCGAACAGGTCTCCTGACAGACTCAGCGTCCAGAATCCGCCCCTTCGGGCAAAAACAAAAAACCGGGCCGAATTGCCCGGTTTTCTGTTTTGGACGTCAGTTGTTGCCTAGACGGTCCGCGTAGAATTGGTCTTACAAGACGATGACCTTGGCGCCGACCGATGTGCGGTCGTAGAGGTCGATAATGTCCTGGTTCATCAGCCGGATGCAGCCCGACGACATCGCCTTGCCGATCGAGTTCCATTCCGGGCTGCCATGCAGGCGGTAGCCCGAATCGCCGCCCCTGTTGAACAGGTACAGGGCGCGCGCGCCGAGCGGGTTCTTCAATCCCGGCTCCATGCCGCCGGCAAACTTGGCAAGTTCCGGCTGGCGCTTGATCATCGCCGAAGGCGGCGTCCAGGTCGGCCATTCGCGCTTCAGCGCGATACGGGCGGTGCCGCGCCATTCAAAGCCTTCGCGGCCGACGCCGATGCCGTAGCGCATCGCCTCGCCGTCGCCCATGACGAAATAGAGGAACTTGTTCTGCGTATCGACGATGATGGTGCCCGGCTTTTCGCTGGTGTCGTACTCCACCACTTGCCGGCGATACTTGAACGGCACCTTTTCGATCGGAATACGCGGCAATGAATAGCCGGCATCGGTCATCGCGCCGTAGTCGTTGGAGAACACCCGCGAGCCGATGGTGCTGCAACCGGTGATAGCGGTCGAAAGCGCGAGGGCGGCGACGATTGCAAATGACTTCAAGCGCATAAAAAGGTCCGATGCCCCGCCTAAAATAGCGCGGCTCGTTACGGCCGCTTTGTCGCCATCATTCATGCTGGCATTTGCTTTGCTTGCCAAGCGCGCGATGCCTATATGCCAGAGCTTACGTGCCGGTAACCGCGTTACTATGGCATTTCGGCAACAGGCTTCACAGGATTGTGAAGCAAAATCAATGGGGCAGCCCGTCAAGGCTGCCGAAGTCGAGGACGTCACCATGAATGTCGGGGATGCCGCCCACCGTTCCGGCCTGCCGGCCAAGACCATCCGCTACTATGAGGAGATCGGCCTGATTCGCCCTCGGCGCGCCGGCAACGGCTACCGCGATTATACGGGCGAGGACATCCACCGGCTGGCTTTCCTGCGCCGCGCGCGCAACCTGGGCTTTTCCATCGACGATTGCCGCCAGCTGATGGCGCTCTACCAGGATCGCAGCCGCGCCAGCCACGATGTGCGCGAGATCGCGGCCGCCCATGTCACGGCAATAGAGGAGAAGGTGCGCGAGCTGCAATCGATGCGCGCGACCCTGCAGAAGCTGATCCACGCCTGCCACGGTGACGAGCGGCCAGACTGCCCGATCCTGGACGATATCGCGGGTGGTGCGGGGGATGGCAATAAGGGCGCATCGGCGTCAGTATAGGCACCGCACGCCAATGCGTTGAAGAGCCGCAACGAGGGGGATATCCACACATGGTTTCCATGACCGTCGAACTGCGCACGGTGGAAGGCACGCAAGCCGCGATGGGCTGGGCCGGCGGACACACGATCGTCGTCGACCGGCCCGAAGGCAGAGCCGGCGGCATGGGCCTCGGCTTCAATGGCGCCCAGTTGCTGGCGCTGGCGATCGGCGGATGCTTCTGCAACGACCTTCGTTATGTCGCCGAGGACATGAGCGTGAAGCTCGGAAAGATTGCCGTCACCGTCACGGTGAACCTCGAAGGCAAGCCCTTGCTGGCGACGTCGGCAAGGATGACGGTTTCCTGCGAGACACTGGACGGCTCCGACCCGAGGAAGGTCATCGACGGCGCCAACGCAATCACCGCGGTCGGCAACTCGCTGCGGCGGGGCGTGCCGGTGGAGATCGAGATGGCGGGGGACGGGCCATTACAAATCCCGTAGGCGAGACATCCCGCTCCGCCGGGTATCTGCGTTGTCCGAATCCTGACTTGGTGCGATGATAGGCATATGGAGCCGAGCTTGACGGAGAACGACTTGGAGTTGCGCCTAAGAATGCTTGGCGCACGCCTTGAAGAGATCAAGGCCGCAAGACGAGCGGCAGTTCCTCGTGAGTATGTCGAAAGCGGGCCTCTCGGCCCATCGGACCCATTGGAGGAAGAGTTTGTTAAGCGCACGGGGTGGCCACTACTGGGCGGCAATCCAGTGTTTGCTGTAGGCACCTTTCTTCACCTTGTTCGGAGGCTGCGTCGAACGGCCTGAATGAGGCGAGTGTCAACCAGGCAATCTCCGCCCCTTAGGCGATTATATGGTTGACAAACCCAAACCAATAGGCGATAATGATTCTAAGGAGTTATCGCCATGTCCGTTTTGTCCCGCCCCGAATTCCACGACGAAGCCAAGGCTTTCGAGCACGTTGAGGCGATCCTTTGGCCGAATGGTCCGGTCTGCCCGAAGTGCGGTTCCGTGGACAAGCACTACAAACTGAAGGGCGTCCGCACCAAGCCCTCCAAGAAGAACCCGAACGGCGTCGAGCGCCACGGCCTGCACAAGTGTAGCGCTTGCCGTTCTCAGTTCACCGTGCGCATGGGTTCGATCTTCGAAGAAAGCCATCTGCCGCTCACCAAGTGGCTTCAGGCTATCCACCTTATGTGCGCCTCTAAGAAGGGTATCAGCGCTCAGCAGATGCACCGCATACTCGAATGCACCTATGAGGCCGCTTGGTTCCTGTGCCATCGCATTCGCCTTGCAATGGCGTCTGGCGAACTGTCTCCCATGGCGGTTCCGGCAAGACAGTCGAAGTTGACGAGACCTACATCGGCAAGCTGAAAGGCGCTCCAGTGAAGCGTGGTGGCGGTGCTCACAAGAACACTTATCGTTACCCTCGTCGAGCGCGGTGGCAAGGCACGTTCCTTCCATGTCGATACCGCCCGCATGGGCAACGTCATGCCAATCGTGCGCGCCAATCTCGCGCGGGAAAGCGCATTGATGACCGACGAGAGCGGCATCTATCGCCGCGGCGGCCAGGATTTCGCCTCGCACGATTTCGTCACGCATTTCCAAGGATGAATATGTTCGCGGCACCGCCCATACGAACACCGTCGAAGGCTACTATTCGATTTCAAACGCGGCATGAAGGGCGTCTACCAGCGTTGCGGCAAACACCACCTGCACCGCTACCTTGCCGAATTCGATTTCCGCTATTCGAACCGTATCGCGCTTGGCGTCGATGACGGCACCCGCGCTTTCATCGCGGTGAAAGGTGCCGCCGGCAAGCGTCTCCGGCATCAAAGACCTGCTTGACGAGAAGCGGACGCATTTCCGAAAGTCTGTGCAGCTAGAGTTTCCACTCTGGAGGGCGAAACGCAATCCATATAAAGATATGTGCATTCCCTTCTCCAGAGCCGCACCCTCTAGTCTGTGAAGAACATAGTAGGAAATCTCTGACTCTCCTAGAGGGGCCTTGACGGTTTAGAGCGACTCCTCTAGAGCTTACCTCATGGCCCAGGATGCATTTCAAAAAGCGCGAGACAAGATCGCCTTCCATGAGGGTGAAATCCGCCGCCTCAAAGACTGGATCATCACTGGTGAGGCACTTCTCGCGGATGGCACGGAAGGTGGACAATCTGTCTCGCCAGAACGAGCCGCCAGCAAGCCACTCACCGGAACGTTGCGCATCGTCAACGGCAGGTCAGTATTTGAGCCATCCTCTCCGACTGCCGTGGTTCTTTCAGAGGCGGAAGCCGTCTTGCGAGAGGCCGGGAAGTCCATGACGGCAGCGGACATTTACGACCGGCTTATGCGTCGCGGCGTGAAGATCGCCGGAAAGTCACCGAAGGGGAATATGACCGCTAAATTCTCAACGCGTCGCGACGTCTTCACCTTCGAGGGCAACGAAACCGGTCTTTGGTCACTGACTGAATGGCAGAAGAACAAAGAAGCGCTCCCCAGCGGACCGGAGAGCGCTTCGCAGATCACACCGGTGGGGTCGCCACCCCGTAACGGCGATACGGATTGATGGAGGCGCGTGGGTGCCATCAATCCCAACAATTCCGCTTCCACGGCGGCCAGAACCGGCACTGGTAGATGCCGGAGACTGGAGGTTCCCATGATCCTCCACCTTGAACCGCACGCGGCGGGCTATTCGCGACCGTGTGCCATAAGATAGAGTTTGGGCGGGGAACAATCCCCGCCCATTCGTTTATCATACGGCAGATTCGGAGTCTATATTCCTATGTCCAAACCGGCGGATAAGCCGCAGATTGATAAATTCCGTGAAGCGGCTCGCGACCTGAAAGCCGACCAGTCCGACGCCGCCTTTGAGGCTGTGGTGAACAGGATCGCTCACGCGCCGAAGCTCACACAGGAGCAGATAAAAGAACTAGTGCGCCGCAAGCGCGATCAGGGTTAGGGGCCGCCGCCCGCATTAGCCGCTTGAATGATCGGGTCATTAGTAATCGAAACGGCTCCCGTCAGTCCGTCATAGATCATGCGGAAATGCATCAGGAACGTACGCCCGATGAGAGCCAAATGGGTTTGTCCCCCTGCGGCAAGGTTTACGGCTGCGAAAGCCCCATCGATCGTGACGCCAAGGCCAGCTATGTAGATATGCGCCAGATGCACATTCACGTTGTGAGCGCCGCCGACCCCCGCAATCACCACTTGATTCACGACAGGCAAATTTAGCTGCATGGCCAAACCGCTATCGATGCAGCTTTCGGTTGCCCCTGAATCGACCAGGGCTTCGATAAGTTGGGTCGGCAGCGCCGGTATTTGCGGCGCGCCTTGGTAGTTCGGGTCAAACCCAATCTGCACTTGCAGGGTTGGACCCCGTTGAACTAACAAGTTTTGACCAAGAACCCCAGGACCGTTACTGAATCCGCACTGGACTGTCGGCATTATAAACCCGATACATAACAGAGGCTGGCAATACTAAGCTCGGCGCGCCGATCTGCCTAATTAGGTAGGGGCCACGTCCGAATTTTTTCACAGCATCCCTAGCAGCGGTTTCAAAAGAGTCAAAAACTCCCTCTAGCCGTTCGTCATGAACGAGCGCCCACTTCCCAAGGTTGGTCGACTCCAGATCAGCCTGCATACGTTCGTAGGCGGCGATTTCGACCGTTAACTCAGCCATCTAAAAATCATCTCCTAAGGGCAAGACTACCCCTACATTATCAGGATATAGGGATTCTCTGGGGAAATCCACACTGTCCCATTGACACGACTCAAAAAGAGAGTCCGAGGCAGCGCCATCCACAGGGTGTGAACAGCTTATGCCCATTGCATTGGGTAATGGTTATCCCGGCCCATCAGGCATATATTCCTATTTCACCTTGGGTCTGTCAACCATGTAACCGTCACCCCTTTGGGGGTTCAAACCGTGAACAAAATCTGGCATGGTGCAGGCCATGCCGATCATTTCCCCGATTCCCCTCAATCCCCTCATCGACGGTCGCCAGTCGGATCGCGCCATGCTGGTGCGACGCGGCGTGCAGCGGCTGCTCAGGGAAATGGGCGCGCATGTGCTGCCCGAAATCTCGCTGGCCACCGGCCGCCGCGCCGACCTCGTCGCGCTGACCCGCCAGGGCGACATCTGGATCATCGAGATCAAATCCTCGATCGAGGATTTCCGGGTCGACCGCAAATGGCCCGACTACCGGCTGCATTCCGACCGCTTCTTCTTTGCCACCCACCCCGGCGTGCCCTCGGAGATCTTTCCCGAGGAGTGCGGCTTCATCCTCTCCGACGGCTATGGCGCGGAAATCCTGCGCGATGCGCCGGAGCACCGCATGGCGGCGGCAACGCGCAAGGCGCTGATGCTGAGGATCGCGCGGGCGGGCGCTTCGCGGCTTTTGGCGGCGGAACTGGCGGGCGTATCGGTGCCGGCGCTGGATGGGGAGAGCGAGTAGCTGGCGGTTGGCGAAAGCCGACGCGACATCCGATCTCCCCTTGCGGGCAGGGCTATCGCAGGTGGAAAGCCGAGGCTTTCGCTCTACGAGTACCCCCACCCCTAACCCCTCCCCACAAGGGGGAGGGAGACTTCCGTTGGCGCTGACCTCGGCAAATTGCCACTCTTCCGGCGCCAAAGAAGGAAGGAAAGGCGCGCGGCAGCGTTCCCTCCCCCTTGTGGGGAGGGTTAGGGTGGGGGTCCTCTTCGCAAAAAATCCTTATGCGATTGCCCTGTCCGCAAGGGGGGAGATCAGCAGCTTCGCCGACGGCTCTACTCCTCGCCCTCGTCCGCCACCGCCGGCGCCATCAGCAAGACCGCTGCGCCGAGGATGGCGGCGATGAACGAGCCTGCCAGGATGCCAACCTTGACCGCGTCCTGCAGCTCGACATTGCCGGCGAAGGCGAGCAGGCCGATGAACAGGCTCATGGTGAAGCCGATGCCGCACAAAAGCGAAATGCCGACCATGTGCAGCCAGCCGGCATTGACCGGCAGATCGGCGAAGCCGAGCTTTATGGCAAGCGCGGAGGAGCCGAACACGCCGACCAGCTTGCCGGCGACGAGGCCGGCCGCCACCCCCAGCGTCAGCGGTTCGACAAGGGTGGCGGCGCTCAGGCCGGCCAGCGAAACACCGGCATTGGCGAAGCCGAAGATCGGAATGACGACGAACGGCACGATTTTGTGCAGGCCGTGCTCGAGCCGGTGCAGCGGCGAATCTTCGAGATCGTGGCTGATGCCCGGAGTAATCTTCAGGGGTATGGTGAGAGCCAGCGCCACGCCAGCGAGCGTGGCATGGACGCCCGACTTCAGCACCAGAACCCACAGGACGACACCAAGCAGGAGATAGGGCAGCAGCGCCAGCACCTGCATGCGGCCAAGAACGACGAGCAGCGCGATGACCGCGAAGGCGGCGCCGAGATAGGCGAGCGACAGGTCGCTTGTGTAGAACACCGCGATGATGATGACGGCGCCAAGGTCGTCGATGATGGCGAGCGCGGTGAGGAATATCTTCAGCGATACCGGCACGCGGCTGCCGAGCAGCGACAGCACGCCGAGCGCAAAGGCGATGTCGGTGGCGGTCGGGATCGCCCAGCCGGACAGAGCGGCCGGGTTGTCGCGGTTGATGGCGACATAGACGAGGGCCGGCACCAGCATGCCACCGGCGGCGGCGATGCCGGGAAGGGCGCGCCGCGGCCAGGTCGAAAGCTGGCCGTCCAGCATCTCGCGCTTGATTTCCAAACCGACCAGCAGGAAGAACACCGCCATCAGACCGTCATTGATCCAGTGCGAGACGCTGAGCGGCCCGAGATAGGCGTGAAGGGCGGAGAAATAGGTCTCGGCCAGCGGCGAATTGGCGACGATCAGGGCAAGGGCGGCAGCCGCCATCAGGACGATGCCGCCGGCCGCCTCGCTGGACAGGAATTCGCGAAGGATGGAGATCGGCCGCTTTCGAAGAATGGCAATCGGTCGCTGCTTCTGGTCCTGCATGTACTCTCCGTCCTATCGGCCGGCAGGGCCGGTTTCACCTGGTGCGATGATGCGCAAACACCAATGGCAGGGCAAGTCTCGACAGCGCCGCGCGTCCCAGGGACGCGGGTGGCACCATGCTTCAGCGCGGCGCGCGCTTGGCCAGTATCCGCTGCAGGGTGCGGCGATGCATGTTGAGCCGGCGCGCGGTCTCGGAGACGTTGCGGTCGCACATTTCGTAGACGCGCTGGATGTGTTCCCAGCGCACGCGGTCGGCCGACATCGGATTTTCCGGCGGTGCGGCGCGTTCGCCCGCCGTGCGGGTGAGGGCTGCAAAAACATCGTCGGCATCGGCCGGTTTCGACAAATAGTCGACGGCGCCGAGCTTCACCGCCGTCACCGCCGTGGCGATGTTGCCGTAGCCGGTCAGGATGATGGTGCGGGCGTCGTCGCGCTTCTCGCGGATGGCGGCGACGACGTCAAGGCCGTTGCCGTCGGCAAGCCGCATGTCGACCACCGCATAGGCCGGCGGATTGGCGCGCGCCTTGGCCACCGCCTCCTCGACGCTCTCTGCCGTCTCGACCAGGAAACCCCTGGTTTCCATGGCACGGGCAAGGCGCGTCAGGAACGGCTTGTCATCGTCGACGATCAACAGCGAGGTGTCCTCGCCTTCAACCATTGCGCCAATCGTTTCGTCGCCACTCATCGTCTCTGGAATTCCTGCTGCCTGGTTTTTACGCAGATATAGTTTTGAAGCGCCAATGTCCAATTTTAGCACTTGTCAGGCCGTGTCGAACATGGTCGCCGGAGCCTGCTCGGGATTGAGGAAGACGCTGCGCGGCCAGGCTATCTGCACGATGGCGCCCTCGCCCAGCCCGCTCGAATTGCGGAAATCGAGCGTGGCGCCCGAGCGCTCCAGCAAGGTCTTGGCAATGAACAGACCGAGACCCAGGCCGCCGCCGGCTTCGGTGCCCTGGCGCGTCGACATGTAGGGCTCGCCGATGCGGTCGATGATTTCAGGCGGGAAACCAGGCCCGTCGTCGATGATCGAGAAGGTGACCGCGGCCTCGTCCCAGCTCCAGCGTATGGTGACGCTCTTGCGGGCGAAGTCGACGGCGTTCTCGACCAGATTGCCGAGGCCGTAGATGACGCCGGGATTGCGCCGTCCGACCGGTTCGGGGCCGATGCGCTCGCCGGGCCGAAGCTTGATCGAAATGCCGAAATCGCGATGCGGGGCCGTCACCTCCTCGACCAGCGAGGTCAGCGGCAGGCGGGAGAGATGCGCCTCGCCCTCGGAGGACAGGCTGGTGAGCCGCTTCAGGATTTCGCGGCAGCGCTCGCTCTGCGAACGCAGCAGCGTGACGTCCTCGCCATATTTCGGGTCTTTACCGAGCGCCTTCTCCATCTCCTTGGAGACCAGCGCGATGGTGGCGAGCGGCGTGCCGAGTTCATGCGCGGCGGCGGCCGCAAGACCGTCGAGCGCCGACAGATGCTGCTCGCGCTGCAGCACCAGTTCGGTTGCGGCAAGCGCGTTGGCGAGCAGGCGCGCTTCCTCGGCCACCCGGAAGGCATAGATCGCGGTGAAGGCGATCGAGGAAAACACCGCCATCCACATGCCGGCGACATAGATGAACGGCATCTCCAGCGGCGCGCCCTCGTGCCAGGGCAGCGGCAGATGGAAGAACACCAGCAGGCTCGCCGCCACCATCACCAGCGCGCCGAGGACGGCGGTCAGCCGCAGCGGCAGCGATGCCGCCGAAATGACCACGGGCACGGTCATCAGCACGGAAAAGGGATTGGTGAGGCCGCCAGTCATATAGAGCAGGCCGGCCAGTTGCAGGCTGTCGAAGGTCAGGATGGCGAAGGCCGAGAGCGGGGTCAGGCGATGCGCCGCCGGATAGCGGAAGGTCAGCAGCAGGTTCATCCAGGCCGAACAGGCAATCAGCGCGAAGCACAGGCTGACCGGCAGCGGGAACTCCAGCCCATAGGCAACGACGAGCACCGTCAGGCTCTGGCCGACGATGGCCAGCCAGCGCAGCCTGATCAGCGTGTTGAGGCGCAGCCGCTGGCTTTGCTGGAAGTCGGGCGTGTGCAGGATTTTTATCATGGCCAAGGATTATAACCGGGAAAGGGAGCGGTGCGATGAGGCGTGTTGATATTCAGGTGATGCCGGCCTGCGAACGGTGATTTCCTGCGCTTCCGGTGCTCACGTACTTCAAGTACGCTCCGCTCCGGTTCTCGGAAACCACCATGCTCGGCGCAGCCTGACCTGAATCTCAACACGCCTTGGTCCATGATACTTTCAATCTCCGGTTCACGTCCCGCGCGGCTTGGCGCGGGCGGTTGCGGAGGCGAGAAGCGGGTTCTCCGGCCAGACATGCCGGGGGTAGCGGCCACGCATGTCGGTGCGAACATCGGCCCAGGAACCGCGCCAGAAGCCGGGCAGGTCGCGCGTCGTCTGGATCGGCCGGTGCGCCGGCGACAGAAGTTCGAGCGTCAGCGGCACCGTGCCGCCGGCGATCGCCGGATGCCGGTCGAGACCGAAAAGCTCCTGCACGCGGACCGCCAGCACCGGCCATTCGCCGTCATAGCGGATCGGCACATGGCTGCCCGACGGCGCGTCGAAATGGGTCGGCGCCAGCGCCTCGACCTTGCGCTGGAGGTCGTGCGGCACCAGGGCCATCAGGCCGGCCGAAAGCACGCCCTGATCGATCGCGGCGAAGGACGCCGAGCCGGAGAGAAAAGGCAGCAGCCAGTCGTCAAGGCCTTCGAGAAGTGCGGCATCGGACATATCGGGCCAGGGCGCGCCAAGACCGCGATGCAGCCAGCCAAGCCGCTGGCGCAGCGTTTGCGCCTCCTTGCTCCACGGCAAAAGCGAGAGGCCATGTTCGTGCAAGGCGTCCAGGATGGCGCGATTCGCATCCGCGCCCGATGGCGCCGGCAGCATGCGCTCGGACAGCGTAATGGCGCAGAGGCGGACGATCTCGCGCATGCGCACGGCGCGCCTGTCGCGGTCGAAGCTGGTTTCCCGGCGGGTCTCGATTTTCTCCGCGAGAGCCGCGCGAATATCGGCCTCATCGACCGCGGCCGCCGCGGTGATGCGGGCGTTCTGCGCCTTGCCCTGCAGGTCGGCAACGACCAGCCAGGCCTCGCCGGCCAGCGGATCGGCGGCGTCGAGCATCGCGCCGGAGCCGTTGGCCAGCACGAACCGGCCACGCTCGCCGCGCGCCCTCGCCACGCGGTCCGGCCAGGCATGGATGAGGAGGGCGCCGGCGCTTTTACCCTCCCCCTCGAGGGGAGGGTCGGCGAGCGAGCCTTGCGCGGCAAGGCGAGGGAGACGGGGTGGGGGTGCCGCGCTCGACCTGGGCCCCCCCCCCCCCCCCGGGGGGGGGGGGCCGCCCCCCCCCACCCGGGGGGGGGGGGGGGGGGGGGGGGGTGGGGGGCGGGGGGCGCCCCGGCCAGCCCCCGGGGGGGGGGGCCGGGAGGAGGGGG
>NZ_JBVVPU010000002.1:114145-293809 GCF_055811295.1 Mesorhizobium sp. WSM4871
CCCGCCCCGGCCGGGCCGGCGCCCCCCCCCCCCGCCGCCCCCCCCCCCCGCCCCCCCCCCCCCCCCCCCCCCCCCCCCCCCCCCCCCCCCCCCCGCCGCGCTCGACCTACCCCCACCCCGCTCCGCTTCGCGGATCGACCCTCCCCACAAGGGGGAGGGTGAAGAGGGTGAAGCCTGTTTCGCCAGCCGTTCCGCAAGCTGCCGCGCCGATGTGGCGCGCGGCGATCTTTCGGTGCGAAACCGCATCAGCCGCCGCTCGAGGTCGGCGCCGTCGCCACCGAGGCCGCGCTCGGTGAGCAGCACGGCGAGCATGGCCGCCTCATAGGCTTGACCGGTCCTGGCGGCCTCGGCAACCATGTGCGCCAGCCGCACCGGCAGCGCCAGCTTGCGCATCGCCTGCCCGGCGTCCGTCAGGCGCCCTGCCTCGTCGATGGCGTGCAGCGCATGAAGCAGCGCCCTTGCCTCGTTGAGCGCCGGGGCCGGCGGCGGATCGAGGAAGGCGAGGCTTGCCGGATCGGCAACGCCGAAGGCGGCGCAATCGAGCAGCAGGCCGGAAAGATCGGCCTCGAGGATTTCCGGCGGGGTGAAGGCGGGCAGTGCCGATGTCTGCTCGGCCCGCCACAGCCGGATAGCGATGCCAGCTTGCGTGCGGCCGGCGCGGCCGGCGCGCTGTTCGGCCGATGCACGCGAAACACGCACCGTCTCCAGCCGCGTCAGGCCGCTGGCCGGCTCGTAGCGCGGCAGGCGCGACAGGCCGGAATCGATGACGACGCGCACGCCGTCGATGGTGATGGAGGTCTCGGCGATCGACGTTGCCAGCACCACCTTGCGGCGGCCTGGCGGCGCCGGCCTGATCGCCGCATCCTGCGCCTTGCCGTCGAGCTGACCATAGAGCGGCACGATGTCGGTGTGGGCGCCGACCCTGCCCGCCAGCCGCTCGGCGGTGCGCTCGATCTCGCGCTGGCCGGGCAGGAAGGCGAGCACGCTGCCGCTTTCCTCGGCAAGTGCCGAACGGATCGCCTTGGCCATGGCGTCCTCAATAGCGATGCCGGCCGGTCGCTCGTCGTAGCGGATCTCCACCGGGAAGGCGCGGCCCTCGCTCTCGATCACCGGCGCGGCGGACAACAATTTCGCGACACGCGCGCCATCGAGCGTCGCCGACATCACCAGCAACCGCAGATCGGGCCTGAGCGCGCCCTGCACGTCGAGCGCCAGCGCCAGGCCGAAATCGCCGTCGAGCGAGCGTTCGTGGAATTCGTCGAAGATCACCGCCGAGACGCCGGGTAGCTCCGGATCATCGAGGATCATGCGCGACAAGACGCCTTCGGTGACGACGAGGATTCTTGTCCGCGCCGAAATGCGGTTTTCCATGCGCATGGCATAGCCGACGGTTTCGCCAGGCTCCTCGCCGATAAGCTCGGCCATGCGGCGGGCGGCGGCGCGGGCGGCGAGCCGGCGCGGCTCGAGCAGGACGATTTTGCCCGTGCCGGGCCATGGCGCATCGAGCAGCGCCAGCGGCACGAGCGTCGTCTTGCCGGCGCCGGGCGGCGCCACCAGCACGGCGGCGTTGCCGCTGCCGAGCGCTTCGCTCAGCGCCGGCAGCACGGCGGACACCGGAAGTTCCGGCAAGGCTCTCATCTTCATCGCGCCCGCATATCAGCGGCGATGGCCGGCGCGCAACCGGCGGGGTAACTTACAGCCTCGTGCGCGTGAACGGATTCCAGCGCACCGTACCCAGCCGCACCTCCTCGCGCACCATGGTCAGCAGCCCGGAAGCGCCGACGATCGCCAGGCCGACCAGCGACAGCGCGTCCGGATACTCCTGGAAGAACAGCGCGCCGAGGATCACCGCCCAGACGATCTGCGAATAATGCGTCGGCGCGATGCGGTTGGCGGGCGCGTATTTGACCGCCAGCAGCTGCAGCAATTGCCCGCAGGAGGTGAAGGCGCCCGATATGACGAACCATATCAATTGCCTGGCGTCCGGCAGCGTGAACGAAGTGGCCGCGGCGCCGACGCCATTGAAGACCAGGCCATAGCCGATCAGCACGCCAAGTATGGTCGTGCGCTTCTCCTGCTGGGCAAGCGAGCGCATCAGGATGATGCTGGCGGCGGCAAGGAAAGCGACGCAGAAGGCGGCAAGGTGGCCGAGATGCAGTTCGCGAAAGCCAGGCCTGACCACCAGCATGACGCCGGCAAAGCCGGCGACCACCGCCAGCCAGCGCCAGGGCCCGACCTTCTCCTTGAGGATGACGGTGGAGAGGATGGTGACGCAGAGCGGCGCCAGGAAGATCAGCGCATAGGCGTCAGTCAGCGGGATGGTGGTGAAGGCATAGACGCTGAGCACGCCGGAAAATATGCCCGCCCAGGCGCGGGCCTGCACCGCCCATGGGCGCTTGGTGCGCCAGAAATCGCGCCAGCGCTCACCATTCGGCCGGGTGAAGAGCATGAAAAAGCCGGCAAACAGCGTCGAGAAGAAGCCGATCTCGAACACGGTGAACTGCCCGCCCAGGCTTTTGACAACGGCGTCGTTGCACGAATAGCTTGCATAGGCGATCAGGGCGAGCAGGATTCCGTTCGTCACGTTCTTCCATTTCCGGGGAGAGAGCAGTGAAAATATTGGCGCTGGGTGCGCATCCCGACGACATCGAGATCTTCATGTTCGGTACGATGGCCGCCTATGCCACGCAAGGCGCGGAATTGATTTTTGCGATAGCCACGGATGGGGCCAGGGGCGGCAGGAGCGATCCGGCAGCGCTCGCCCGCGTCCGCCGCGAGGAAGCCACTGCCGCGGCGGGCCTGCTTGGCGCCACGCCGCACTTTCTCGATTTCCCGGACGGTGCGCTGATTGCCGATGCCGCCCTGATCGCGGCCCTCAGGGCGCTGATCGGCGATTTGAAGCCGGATCTGGCGATCACCCATGCGCCGAACGACTATCATGGCGACCACCGCGCGCTGTCGGATGGCGTGCGCATCGCGGCGTCTTTCGCAGTCCCGGTCCTGCATGCCGATACGCTCGGCGGCACCGGTTTTTCGCCGACGCACTATGTCGACATATCAGGGCATTTCGACCTCAAAGCCAAGGCGATCCTGGCGCATCAGTCGCAGGATCCCGAGCGCTTCGTCGAAGCGGCGCGTACGCAGAACGCCTTTCGCGCCGGCCAATGCAATGGCGCGGCCGGCTGCTTCGCCGAGGCGTTTCGCTTCGAGCCTACCTACCCCTTCGCCGACATTCGCGCCCTGTTGCCGCCGGCGCCTGCGATCCGGCCTGTAACCGTGAGCACCAGGGCGGTGACCTGAGCCGGCCGAACGCGCTGACAGCCAACTCTCCTTAGCCGGCACCAACGTTCCGCGCATATGCTGCGGCGCAGCAACGAATTCGCTTGCCTTGTTTAGTAAAAATTGCATCACTAAACAAATTACTAAACATTGGCCACGCGATCGCGCCGCCGTGTTTGGGCCCCTGAGGAGGGGGGTTCGTGGTTTTTTGAAACCGTCATCCGGACGCGTTTCGCAAATGGGAGGAAGGCATGAAATCGACCTTGAAACTGACGTTGGGTCTGGCCTCGGCGATGTTGGCGTCGACAGCCGTCTCGAACGTCGCGCATGCGGAAGACCTGACGCTTTGCTGGGCAGCCTGGGACCCGGCCAACGCGCTTGTGGAATTGTCCAAGGACTTCACCAAGGAATCCGGCATCGGCATGAAGTTCGAGTTCGTGCCGTGGACCAACTATGCCGACCGTTTTCTCAACGAGCTTAACTCCAAGGGCAAGCTGTGCGACCTGATCATTGGCGACAGCCAGTGGATCGGCGGCGCGGCCGAGAACGGCCACTACGTCAAGCTGAACGACTTCTTCGACAAGGAGAAGATCAGCATGGACGACTTCGTGCCGGCGACCGTCGTCGGCTATTCGGAATGGCCGAAGAACACGCCGAACTACTGGGCGCTGCCGGCGATGGGCGACGTCGTCGGCTGGACCTATCGCAAGGACTGGTTCTCCAAGCCGGAATTGCAGAAGGAATTCAAGGAGAAGTATGGCTGGGACCTCGCCGCGCCGACGACCTTCGACCAGCTCAAGCAGATCGCCGAGTTCTTCCAGAAGCGCGAGATCGACGGCAAGACCGTCTATGGCGCCTCGATCTATACCGAGCGCGGCTCCGAAGGCATCACCATGGGCGCCATGGACGTGCTCTACAGCTTCGGCTTCCAGTACGAGAACCCCAAGAAGCCCTACGAGATGGAAGGCTTCGTCAATTCCGAGAAATCGGTGAAGGGGCTGGAATTCTACAAGGCGCTCTATGATTGCTGCACCCCGCCCGGCGCCTCGAACAGCTATATGGGCGAAGGCGTTGATGCCTTCAAATCCGGCCAGGTGGCGATGCACATGAACTTCGCCTTCACCTGGCCAGGCCTGCAGAAGGACGAGAATGTCGGCGGCGACAAGATCGGCTATTTCGTCAATCCCAAGGGCCCAGACGGCGACCAGTTCGCCCAGCTCGGCGGCCAGGGCATCTCGGTGGTGTCCTATTCCGACAAGCAGGAGGCGGCGCTCAAATATATCAAATGGTTCGCCAACAAGGACGTGCAGGCCAAATGGTGGTCGCTCGGCGGCTATTCATGCCTCAACGCCGTGGTGAAAGACCCGAGCTTCCCGGCGAGCCAGCCCTACGCGCAGACCTTCCTCGACTCGATGGCCATCGTGAAGGACTTCTGGGCCGAGCCCAGCTACGCGCCGCTGCTGCAGGCCTCGCAGAAGCGCTTCCACGACTATGTCGTCGCCGGCCAGGGATCGGCCAAGGACGCGCTTGACGGCCTGGTCAAGGACTGGACCGAGGTCTTCCAGGACGATGGCAAGATGTAATCGGGGGCAAGATGTAAGGCTCCTCCCGAGCCACGACCCCAGAGCCGGATGATTTCGGAAGACCCGAAATCATTCGGCCCCGGACCAAGAGCGAGTGAGCATGATGTCGTCCGAAAACCGCTTAACACTTTTCGGCATCATGCTCTGGTCCCGTGCCGCCCTTGGCACGGGACGCAGTTCAGATAAATTCCAATGTCGAGACGACTTGAAGTGACCGAAGCGGGACTGACCATGCTCAATCGGACGGCGGACAGCGTTGCCCAGGCCACGCCTGAGCCGTTGGCCCGCAAGGTCCGGGGCATCAGCGACAAGGGCCTCGCCTGGCTGTTCATATCGCCGACGATCCTATTGCTGCTCGCCATCAATATCTTCCCGCTGTTCTGGGCGATCTATCTTTCCTTCACCAACTACCGCGCCAACCGCCCCAACGAGGTGGTGAAGAATGTCGGCCTTGCCAATTACAAGCGCATCCTCGGCGACCAGGACATCTGGATCGCCATGCAGACGACGGCGCATTTCGTGTTCTGGACCATTCTTCTGCAGACGCTGATCGGTTTTACCCTCGCCTGGCTGATCGATCGCAAGTTTCGCGGCCATGCCTTCTGGACGACCATCATCCTGGTGCCGATGATGCTGTCGCCGGCCGTGGTCGGCAATTTCTGGCGCTTCCTTTACGAGCCGCAGATCGGGCTGTTCGCCTACGCCATCTCCTTCGTGTCGGGCATTCCGCCGACCGATATCCAGATGCTGTCCAATGTCTCGCTGGCGCCGTGGTCGATCATCATCGTCGACACCTGGATGTGGACGCCCTATGTGATGCTGATCTGCCTCGCGGGCCTACGCTCCATCCCCGAATACATCTATGAGGCGGCCGAGGTCGACCGCGCCTCCAACTGGCGGCAGTTCTGGTCAATCACGCTGCCGATGGCGCTGCCCTTCATCATGCTGGCGGTGCTGTTTCGCGGCATCGAGAACTTCAAGATGTTCGACATGGTCACTCTGTTGACCGGCGGCGGGCCTGGCTCGACCACGGAAGTCGCCTCGATCACGCTGAAGCGGCAGGCTTTCGAAAGCTGGCGCACCGGCTACTCGTCGGCGTTCGCCATCATCCTGTTCGTCGCGGTGTTTGGGCTGGCCAACATCTACGTCAAGGCGCTGAACAAGGTGAAGCAGAGATGAGCCTGACCACAGCCCATTCGGTCGTTGCACCTTCGGCAAACGCGAAGCTCATCGCCGGCACGATCATCGTCGCCTATGCGCTGATCTCGATCGTGCCGCTGCTGTGGATCTTCGCCACCAGCTTCAAGACGCCACCGGACTCGATCGCCTATCCGCCGAAGATCGTTTTCCAGCCGAGTATCGAGGGCTACTGCAATTTGTTCACGACGCGGACAAGGCAGACGCCGGAATACATCAACTCGCTCGGACCGGCGACCGGCTTCTGCGACGAGACCGTGCGCAAGCGCAATATGGTGATCGCCGGACCGTCCAACTTCATGCCGCGCTTCGTCAATTCGTTGATCATCGCCTTCGGCTCGACCTTCTGCGCGGTGTTCCTCGGCACGCTGTCGGCCTATGGCTTCTCGCGCTTCAAGGTGCCGCTGGCCGACGACCTTTTGTTCTTCATCCTGTCGACTCGCATGATGCCGCCGATCGCGGTCGCGATCCCGATCTATCTGATGTATCGCGAGCTCGGCCTCTCCGACACCGCGCTCGGCATGATCCTGCTCTATACGGCGGTCAACGTGTCGCTCGCTGTTTGGCTGTTGAAAGGCTTCATCGACGAGATCCCGCGCGAATATGAGGAAGCGGCGATGATCGACGGCTACACGCGGCTGCAGGCCTTCTGGCGCACGGTTTTGCCGCAGGCGACCACCGGCATTGCCGCGACCGCCATCTTCTGCCTGATCTTCGCCTGGAACGAATACGCCTTCGCGGCACTCCTGACCTCGGGCACGGCGCAGACCGCGCCACCCTTCATCCCGACCATCATCGGCGAAGGCGGCCAGGACTGGCCGGCGGTGGCGGCCGGCACGACGATCTTCCTGGTGCCGATCCTGGTCTTCACCATCCTGCTGCGCAAGCAGCTCTTGCGTGGCATCACCTTCGGCGCGGTGCGCAAATGAGCACGATCCAGCCCGCAAAACGCAAATCGCGCTGGCCCGCCTGGGCTCGGCGCGGGCTGATGGAAAATATCGCCACCGCGATCATCGCCATTGGTTTCCTGATGCTGTTCCAGCCGTTCGCGCTGTCGCTCTACACCTATTCCTTCATCACCATGCTGGCCGGCACGGTGATGTTCATCATCGTCTCGAAGTTTCCGGAGTAGACGATGGCCGAAATCCGCGTTGAGCATCTGAGGAAAGCCTTCGGCGATTTCGTCGCGGTACAGGATTCCAACTTCGTCGTTGGCGATGGCGAGTTCTTCGTCATGCTGGGACCGTCGGGTTGTGGCAAGACAACGACGCTGAGGATGATCGCCGGGCTGGAACTGCCGACCGGCGGCAAGATCCTGCTTGGCGGCGAGGATGTCACGATGCGCCGCGCGCGGGAGCGCGACATCGCCTTCGTCTTCCAGCTTTTCGCGCTCTATCCGCATATGAATGTGCGCAAGAACATCGGCTTCCCGCTCTTGGCGCAAGGCATGCCCGGCGCTGAAATCCGCAGCAGGGTGGAAGAGACGGCCAAGCTGTTGCGCATCGATCATCTGCTCAACAAATCCGTCTCCGGTCTTGCCGGCGGCGACCGCCAGCGCGTGGCGCTCGGCCGCGCTATCGTGCGGCGGCCAAAATGCTTCCTGATGGACGAGCCGCTCGGCACGCTCGACACCGAATTCCGCGATCTCATGGTTCATGAGCTGCGCGAACTGCACAACCGCATCCATGCCACCACCGTCTATGTCACCCACGACCAGATGGAAGCGATGTCGATGGCCGACAAGATCGCGGTGATGAACCACGGCGTCATCGAACAGTTCGGCACGCCGCGTGAGATCTACGACCGGCCAGCGACCATGTTCGTTGCCGACTTCATCGGTTCGCCACCGATGAATTTTCTGGGCTTCGGCGGCGGGCTGGCGAAAGGGTCGAAGGAGATCGTCGTGCAAGGCGCCAAAGTAGCAGTGCCGGAGGTGCGCGAGGACATCGCGCCAGCCGAGATGGCGCTCGGCATCCGTCCCGAGCACATCCGCTTCGACGATGCTTCGAAATTGCGCGGCGCCATCTATGGCACCGAATATCTCGGCACCACGCAGATCGTGGCGGTGGAGACGGCGGACGGCATCATCAAGGCGCGGGTGCCGGCCGAAATCCGGCTCAACACGGGCGACCATGTCGGCTTGGCGCTGAGCAGCGGGCGGCTGTCGCTGTTCGACAAGGGATCCGGCCGGGCAGTGAGAACCGCAATCCATGACGCAGCCGTGGAGGCGCGCCATGGCTGACGTGCACATCAAGGGCGTGACCAAGAGTTTTGGCGAGCACGCCGCCGTCGACGGGCTGGACCTGCATATCAAGGACGGCGAGTTCGTCGTGCTGCTTGGCCCGACCGGGGCCGGCAAGACGACGACGCTGCGGCTGATCGCCGGGCTGGAACGGCCCGACACGGGCACGATCCATATCGCCGGCCGCGATGCGACGATGCTGTCGCCTGCCGAGCGCGACACCGCCTTCGTCTTCCAGCAATATTCGCTCTATCCGCATCTGTCGGTCTACGACAATCTCGCCTTTCCGCTGCGTTCGCCGGCACGGCGGCTTGCCGAAGATGCGGTGCGCCGCCGCGTCGAGGACGTGGCCAGGATGGTGCGCATCCATCACAAGCTGGACAACCGCTCGACGAAGCTTTCCGGCGGCGAGATGCAGCGCGTCGCCATCGGCCGCGCGCTGGTGCGCAAGCCCGCGATCTATCTGATGGACGAGCCGCTGTCGTCGCTCGACGCCAAGCTGCGTGCCGACCTTCGGCTCGAGCTGAAGCGCATCCAGGCCGAGCTTGGCGCCACCATGCTCTACGTCACCCACGACCAGATCGAGGCGATGACCATGGCCGACCGCATCGGCATCCTGGCCGAGGGCGTGCTGGTGCAGATCGGCACGCCGCGCACGATCTATTCGGAGCCGGCGAACCTGCATGTCGCGGCAAGGCTCGGCCAGCCGGCGATCAATCTGTTGCCGACCGGGCTCTTGCCCGATGGCGACATGCCGGCGGGGACGAAGACGATCGGCGCGCGCACCGAACATCTGTCGATCGGCAAGGCGTCGAACGGCCATGCCGACGGCGTTGTTGACTGGGTCGAGCATCTGGGCGACCAGAACCATCTGCATGTGACGGTCGGGACCAGGAAGCTGGTGACGCTGACCGACCCCGACACGCAATTGGAAAAGGGCGACAAGGTGATCATCCGCTACCGGGCGCCGCTGTTCTTCGACCAGGCCGGCAACAGGATCGCCAACCCATGAGCATAGAGGCGATGGACAAGGCCGGGACGATGGACAGACTTGAGCTGAAGGCGTTGATATCAGCCACCGCCGATACGATTGCCGCCCACGCTGAGGAGCTGACCGCGCTCGACCAGGCGATCGGCGATGGCGACCACGGGCTGAATATGAAGCGCGGTTTCGAGGCAGTGCGTGCCGAGGCAGACAATTTCGCGGCAAAGCCGCTGCCGGAAGCACTGAAGGCGATCGGCACGAAGCTGGTGATGACCGTCGGTGGCGCCTCGGGGCCGCTCTTCGGCACGCTGTTCATGGCGCTCGGCAAGGAAATTTCCCCAGAGCCCGATCGCGCCAATCTGGCGGCGGCGTTCGGCAAGGCAATCGAAGCGGTGGCCGCGCGGGGCAAGTCGCAGGTCGGGCAAAAGACGATGCTCGATGTGCTGCAGCCGGTGCACGAGGCGCTGCTGCAAGGCAAAACCGGGCCGGAAATCACTGACGCCGCCGACAGGGCGGCCGAGGCCACCGTGCCGATGAAGGCCTTGCGCGGCCGCGCCTCCTTCCTCGGCGACCGCTCGATCGGCCATATGGACGCCGGGGCGCGTTCGACCGCGCTGCTGGTACGGGCCGTTGCCGAAGCAATCGAGGCGCACGCATGAGCAATGTCGGTATCGTCATCGTATCGCACTCGCCGCTGGTCGCCGAAGGCACAGCGGACATGGTGCGCCAGATGGTCGGCGACGAAGTGCCGCTTGCATGGTGCGGCGGAAACGGCCATGGCGGACTGGGAACCAACGTCGAGGCGATCATGGGCGCTATCGATAAGGCCTGGTCAGAGGCGGGTGTCGCCATACTTGTCGATCTCGGCGGCGCCGAGACCAACAGCGAGATGGCGGTCGAGATGATCGGCGAGCCGCGCGCGCAGAAGATCATCGTCTGCAATGCGCCGATCGTCGAGGGCGCGGTGATGGCGGCGACGGAGGCTTCCGGCGGCGCTTCGCTAAGGGAAGTGGTGGCGACGGCGCATGAATTGTCGCCATCGTGAACGAACAGGAATTTTGACAGCATGTCCGCATCCGCCGAAGCCACCGTCCTGATCACCCACGAAGTGGGTCTGCATGCGCGCCCTTCGGTGAAGTTCACCAAGCTCGCCAAGACATTTTCGGCCGAGATCGAGGTGGCGCTCGCCGCCAACGGGCCGTGGTTCGACGCCAAGAGCATCGTCAAGGTGATGGCGGCCAAGGCGCCGAAAGACACGATGCTGCATATCAGGGCCAAGGGCGACGGCGCCGGCGAGGCGGTCGACGCGCTGGTCGAGCTGGTGCGGCGCGATTTCGACGAAGGCGCGGACCATGTCCGAACCGCTTAGGCTGACAGGCATTTCAGCCTCGGCCGGCTATGCCGAGGGGCCGCTGTTCAACCTCGAACCGGTTGCCGCGCGCTACGCCAGCAAGGCGACGTCAGCGGATGAGAAGGCCGCGCTCGCGGCGGCGATCGGCGTTGCGTCAAGCCGACTCGCCGGGCTGATGGAAACAGCCGACGGCGAGGCGGCCGGCATCCTCGAATTCCAGGTGGCCATGCTGGAGGACGATGCGCTGACCGGCCCGGCCTTCGCGGCGATTACAGCCGGCCAGCCTGCCGATGCGGCCTGGCGGCAGGCGCTCAATGCCGAGATCGCGGGCTACGAGACCTCGGACCAGGATTATTTCCGGGCGCGCGCCGCCGACATGCGCGATATCAGAGACCAGGTGCTGCGCGCATTGACCGAAGACGGCGAGGCCGCGGCACCTGCCGGCGCCATCTTCTATGGCGAGGACATCGCCCCGACACGTTTCCTCGAAACAGACTGGAGTTCCGGCGGCGGCATCGCGCTGAAAGCCGGTAGTGCCGCCAGCCATGTCGCCATGCTGGCGCGCTCACGCGGCGTACCGATGGTCGTGGGCCTTGGGGTCGTCGGGCTTGGCGCTTCGCCGGCTCATCTTGCCGGCATCGCACTGCTCGACGCCGAGCATGGCGGCATCGTGCTTTCGCCGTCGAAGGCCGAGATCGAAGCTTTCCGCCGGTCTTCGTCGTCGTTCACGGCCCGTCGCGACAGGGCACAGACCTATCTGGAGAAGCCGGCCGTGACCAAAGCCGGCACGGCGGTGCGCGTGCAGGTCAACATCGCCGATCCGTCCGATGTCGACGGGATCGATATCTCGACCTGTGACGGCGTCGGGCTGATGCGCACCGAATTCCTGTTCGGCAAGACGCTGCCGGATGAGGAGACGCAATATCGCGCCTACCGCAAGGTGCTGGAATGGGCCGGCGAAAAGCCGGTGACCATCCGTACCGTCGATGCCGGCGGCGACAAGCCGGTGCCGGGCTTCACCGTCGAGGAAGGCAATCCGTTCCTCGGCCTGCGCGGCATCAGGCTGTCGCTGGCGCGGCCGGAGGTGTTTCGCGTGCAGATCCGGGCGCTGCTGCGCGCCGCCATGCATGGCAATCTCAAGGTGATGTTCCCGATGATCGCCGTCGTGGACGAATATCAGCGAGCCGCCGCCTCGTTCGCGGAAGAACAAGCCGGGCTTTCCGCGCGCGGCGTCGCATGCAAAATGCCGCCGCTGGGCATCATGGTGGAAGTGCCTTCGGTGGCGATCGCGCCCGAGGCATTTTCCGGCGTCGCCTTCTTCTCGATCGGCTCCAACGACCTGACGCAATATGTGATGGCGGCCGCGCGCGACAATGCCTCGGTCGCGCATCTGAATTCCGTTCGGCATCCGGCGGTGCTCCGGCTGATCGCTTCCGTCGCCGCCTTCGGTCAGGCGCAAGGGATACCAGTCAGCCTGTGTGGCGATGCCGGCGGCGATCCGGTCTCGATCCCAGCCCTGCTTGAGGCCGGCCTGCGCGACCTCTCCGTGGTGCCGGCACAACTCGCCATGGCCAAGGCGGCCATCGCGGACGTAGCCGTCTAGGGCGCCGGTATGGCCGACAAGACGCCAGAACCGGGTTCGGAGGAGGCGATCCGCGCCTACAAGACGATCCTGTCGCAGGTCATCGACCAGCGCCCGTCGGGTATGCGCCAGCGCCTCGCCGACGCGCTGGGCAAGCATCGCAGCTTCGTCACCCAGATCTCCAGCCCGGCCTATTCGATCCCGATCCCGTCAAAACATTTGCCGGCTATTTTTTCCGTCTGCCATTTCAGTCCGGCCGAGCGCGACCACTTCCTCACCGCCTACCACCAGGCGCATCCTGGGAAGATGTCGGTGGCGGCGGGCATGCGCAAGACGCGGCACGTCTCGCTGATCGTGCCCGATTTCGGCGACGAGAAGCAGAACGCGGCGCTCGACCGGGCGGTCAACGATTTCATCCAGAAGATCACCAGCATCACCGGCAAGGGTGGCGGCTGACCGCTTGTCGAGCGGCTATTTCGGGAGGACGGCCATGAAGAAATTTCTGAACTCGGTAGATACGGTGCTGACAGAAAGCCTCGACGGCTTTGTGGCCGCGCATTCCGACATATTGGAGCTTGGCGACGAGCATAAATTCGTCCGCCGGAAGCTGCTCAAGCCGGGCAAGGTGGCGCTGATTTCCGGCGGCGGCTCCGGCCACGAGCCGCTGCATGGCGGGCTGGTCGGGCACGGCATGCTGGACGCCGCCTGCCCCGGCCAGGTGTTCACCTCGCCGACGCCGGACCAGATGATGGCGGCGGCGGAAGCCGTCAACACCGGCGCAGGCTGCCTGTTCATCGTCAAGAACTACGAGGGCGATGTGATGAATTTCGACATGGCGGCCGAAATGTCTGAAGGCGTCATGCAGATCGTGACCAATGACGATGTCGCCGTCGAGAATTCGTCCTATACGACCGGCCGGCGCGGTGTCGCCGGCACGCTAGTCGTCGAAAAGATCGTTGGCGCGGCGGCCGAGCAAGGCATGGCGCTGAAAGAGCTGAAGGCGCTGGGCGATCGCGTCAACGGCGCGACGCGCTCGATGGGCGTGGCGCTGACCAGTTGCACCGTGCCGGCGGCGGGCAAGCCGACCTTCGACATCGGCGACGGCGAGATGGAGTTCGGCGTCGGCATCCATGGCGAGCCCGGCAGGCGACGCGACACGCTGAAGAGCGCCGATGCCATCGCCGAGGAGATCTGCCTGGCGATCCTGGGCGATCTCGGCGACCGGGCGAAGGGCCCGGCGCTGCTCTTCGTCAACGGCTTCGGTGGCACGCCGCTGATGGAGCTCTATCTGATGTATAACAGCGCCCGGACAATCTTCGAGAAGCACGGCGTGGCGGTGACCCGCTCGCTGGTCGGATCCTATGTGACGTCGCTCGACATGGCCGGCTGCTCGATCACGCTGACCATGCTGGACGACGAGACGACCGCATTGTGGGATGCACCGGTGCATACGGCGGCATTGCGCTGGGGCATGTAGCTTCGCCGGTGCTTTTCTGCGACCATGTCAGGGATATCGTCGCCAATTGCAAACGCTGCCCTGATTGATGCTGCCACCGCTGACGCCCGACGATGAAAAACTGCTGCTGAACTACGCGGATCCCGAGGCGCCGACTGTCGGCGACCCGGCTGCAAAAACCCTGTCGGCCTTGCTCGCCAATGCCGAGTTTCATGGCGTGCTGCCGATCATGTTGCGCAAGCTGCCGGAGCGTGGCGACAGGCGCCTGCCTCAGGATGCGGCGTTGCAGGAGCAATTGTCCAGCTTGCGCCAGAAGGCGCCGATCGTCACCGGCCAGTCGATGCTGCTGCAATATCACGGCGATCGCATCATGAAAGCGCTCGCCGCGGACGGTGTGCCGGCGCGGATCGTCAAGGGTCCGGTCTTTGCCCGGAAGCTCTACCGGCATGTCACCGACAGGCCGTTTACCGACATCGACATACTGGTCGAGCCGGCCAATCTGCCCCATGCGAACCAGGTTATCGCGGGATGCGGTTTCAAGCTCGCCGGCGATGAAGCGCGCTCGCGGGAGTTGCAGGAGTTCAAATGGCTCAAACAGGAGAATTCGAGCCTGCTGATCGAGTTGCATGGCAATCTGGTGCATGATACCGGCATGCGGCGACGCCTGTCGCTCGGCTTCGCCGAATTGCGCGCGATCGACGGCGAGGCAACCGACACGCCGGCGGCACTTCTCACCATCGCCATCGTCCACGCCTGCGGCGGGCATAAATTCCACCGGCTGCAGCTTTGCGTGGACGTGCTGCAGGGCGTTCGCGCGCTCCAGTCAGCGGAATCGGAAGAGCGTCTGCTCGAGGCGGCGCGCATGACGGGCATCGAGCTCGAGCTGGCAACGGTGCTCAACGTGACCGGCCTCCTGTTCGACGACGCCCACGCCCTTGAACTGGCGGGACGGATCAAGCCCGATCTGGGCATCCGCCTGGCCAGGCGGCTGATCACCAGGAAAACCCTGCTGAACGTCAATTCCAGGAACAGGATGGGTTCGCGTCTCAGCCGCGACGCCTTCCGCTGGATCCAGCGGCTTGCCAGGGCAAAGCCGAACTTCGCCTGAGAAGACGGCTCGGCGTGGTTGTCCTTTCAACCCTGCTCCAAGGCAAAGTGTATCAGCGGCGCGGCATCGGTTGGCGTGGACCCCACTTCCAGCGTAAAGGTCGGGACGGTCGAGACCAGCCCGGCGATCGTCGCCAGCCGGTGCTTTTGCAACGGCAACAGGCCGGTCATGCCGGTCCTGACATTGTCCGCGGCAAGCGCGACCATCGCATCGGTCCGGGCCATGGCCAGGAGCCTGCTCTGGCCATCCGCCGACCGCGCGAGGTGGAGAAGTGCCGCCACCGGTCTGATGCTGGAATCTTCGACCCGTATGATCTCGCCCAGCCGTTCGAGCGCGACCGCCTGCTCGCCATTGCGGTCCCATGAAGGGCCGAGGCATGGCGCAACGAGCGGAACCATCTCGGCGGTCCTGCGATGGATCTTCACGGCACGCGGCAGGCCCCAGGCTGTGGCCTTCCCAGACACAACGTTGAGGATCATGGCGTCGTCCGAGCAGAGGCCGAAGCCTTGCGAGGCCAGCGCCAGCGACGTCGTGGTCTTACCGGTGCCGCTCGGCGCGTGGATCAGCACCAGGGCATCGCTATCAGGCAAGGTCAGGCCTGCGGTGTGCAGCATGTGCTGGCCACCCGCATCGAGTGCGGCGTCGAGGAGCAGCATCCAGGCGGTCCAGGTAATCCTGGTATCCGGGCGGACGCGGATTTCGGCCCAGCCTTCGCCGGCGTGGATCGCCACCGTCTGCCGGCCGGGGAAAATCAGATGGATGAGGGCGCCATCGTCGATCATCCGGCAGTGGCCGTCCTCCGGCACCTCGCCATCGAAGGCGAGAGACCCGTGGGGCATTTCGGCCAAGGAGTGCGTCTCGAGGATGCGGATCAGAAAGTCCGGCTCGACCGGCGCCGTCGTGCGCAGGCTGGCGAGCATCCTGTCGAAATCCCGCCAAAGCTCAGGGCTTGCGGCCGATATGCCGACGACCTGCCCGTTGAGGGCATAGCGACCCTGAGCCAAAGGTCCGGTCAAGCGGCACGCGCCTTCGCCGTGTCGGCGTGGTGACGATAGATCTCGACCATGCCCGGAAGGCTGTCGCTGACCACCGGCCTGCCATCGAGGCAGACCCAGCAATGCGCCGCCAGGCTCGGCGCCTGCATAGACCTCGGATCGACGCCGAAGCGCAGATCTGGATCGAAGCCGGCAAGCCGGAGGAAGCGGTGGGCGAGCAGGCCTTCCCGCAGGCATCTGCGATCGCGCATCAGCCAGGGATGCCTGACCGTGCGGTTGATCGCCGCCACGATGTAGGACGCCGGCAGGCCGCGGTAGGGGGTCGATGACTGTAGCGGCGCCCATTTCAGCACGGCTTCGAAATCGCGTTGGCCGATCAGCACCGGCATCAGCCGCGCGCTTGCCCACAGGTGGGCTCGAAACAGCGCACGCAGAAGAGGTCCGTCAGCCATCACGCAGCCGGGGCGGCGAGGATGCCTTCCGCCACCAGTTGCTCGGCCAGCGCCGCCATGTCCTGATCGAGCGTATCCTTGTCGACCTCGAACTCCTGGGAAAGCAGACCGACGATCTGATCGAGGCTGCGCGCCCCATCCACCTTGTCGAGAAAGGCCTCGGTGGTGTCGTTGCAAGTGTAGAGCTGGCCACTGCGCGCCAAAAGCACAACGGCGCCATCGCCGGCATGCTGGACCGAGGCATCGTCCGCCAGCCGCAGAACCATTTCAGAGGCAATTTCGACCATGGGCCCGCTCCAGACCATGCAGGATTGCTGCGAAGCAAATGGCGCGGCAACGTTACGCTGTCTATCGCATGGCGTTGCCCAGGAGGGCAATCGCTTCAGTTCCAACAGTTGCACCGATGTGACTCCCCCAGAAATAGTCGGTGACAGCCTCATGACAAGCCGCGCTTCGGCATTGTCAGGCTGACAAAGGGATTCTAGGCACGGTGCTGCGCTTCTTACCCTGGGTAAGGTAAGAAGCCGGCGGTTTTTTGGGAGACAGCTGATGCGTTACAATTGGGATCGGGCGCCGACGAGCCTCGAACGTCATCGCAAGGCGCTGGCGGCAGCCATATTGATCGCCGGCGGAGTCGGGCTCATGCTCGCGGCATTGCCGTTTTAGAATCGGGCACGATCTGGTCCTCGTGTAGGCCACCTCGCCATCTTGCCCTTAGGCGAGGTCGCCGAAAGACGAAATTGCACATCGTTGCGAAAAACCGCATAGGCTATCCCCGGCAAATGGTTTCTGGGGAGGAAGCTGGATGGCATCACGCTATCACGAGGTCTATGACGGCTGGAAACGCGACCCTGTAGGGTTTTGGGCCGAAGCGGCCAAGGCCATCGACTGGTTCACGCCCTTCGATAGCGTGTTCGATGCCAAGGCCGGCGTCTATGGCCGCTGGTTCAGCGGCGCCTCCTGCAACACCTGCTTCAACGCCGTCGACCGCCATGTCGCGGGCGGGCGCGCCGACCAGATCGCGCTGATCCACGACAGCGCCATTACCGGCACCGCGAGGAAATACACCTACGCCGAACTGAAGCGCGAGGTGGTGGCGCTGACCTCGGTGCTGAAGAATCGCGGCATCCAAAAAGGCGACCGCGTCATCATCTACATGCCGATGGTGGCGGAAGCAGCGATTGCCATGCTTGCATGCGCCCGCATCGGCGCGGTGCATTCGGTGGTCTTCGGCGGCTTTGCCTCGCACGAGCTCGCCACCCGCATCGACGACGCCAGGCCGAAGCTGATCATTTCCGCTTCCTGCGGGCTGGAACCCGGCCGCATCGTTGCCTACAAGCCGCTGCTCGACAAGGCGATCGAAATGTCGAGGCACAAGCCCGAAGCCTGCCTCATCCTGCAGCGCGAGCAGTTGCGGTGCGAGATGAGAGAGCACTACGATATCGACTATGCCGATGCCGTCGCCCGCGAACGGGCCGCGGGCGCCAATGTCGACTGCGTTCCGGTGCTCGCCACCGACCCGCTCTACATCATCTACACCTCCGGCACGACCGGCCAACCCAAGGGCATCGTGCGCGACAATGGCGGCCACATGGTCGCCTTGAAATGGACGATGGAGAACGAGTTCGGCGTCAGGCCGGGCGAGGTGTTCTGGGCGGCCTCCGATGTCGGCTGGGTGGTCGGCCATTCCTATATCGTCTACGCGCCGCTGCTGCATGGCTGCACCACTGTGCTGTTCGAGGGCAAGCCGGTCGGCACGCCCGACGCCGGCACCTACTGGCGGGTGATAGCGGAGCATGGCGTCGTCGCGCTGTTCACCGCGCCGACCGCTTTCCGCGCCATCAAGGGACAGGATCCCAAAGGCGAATTCATTCCGAAATACGATTTGTCGAAATTCCGCACGCTGTTCCTGGCCGGCGAGCGCGCCGACCCGGAAACCGTCAAATGGGCGGAGCAGAAGCTGAACGTGCCGGTCATCGACCATTGGTGGCAGACCGAGACCGGCTCGCCGATGACGATAAACCCGGCGGGGCTGGGCCTGCTGCCGGTGAAATACGGCTCGCCCGGCGTGCCGATGCCGGGCTTCGACATTCGTGTGCTCGACGATGCGGGCCATGAAGTGCCGCGCGGCACGCTGGGCAATGTGGTGGTGAAGCTGCCGCTGCCGGCGGGCTGCCTGCCGACGCTATGGAACGCCGATGCCCGGTTCCGGCAAGCCTATCTCGACGAGTTTCCTGGCTTCTACAAGACGGCCGATGCCGGCATGATGGACGACGATGGCTACCTCTTCGTCATGGCCCGCACGGACGACATCATCAATGTCGCCGGCCACAGGCTGTCGACGGGCGCGATGGAGGAGGTTCTTTCAGCGCATCCCGACGTTGCCGAATGCGCCGTCATCGGCATCGCCGACCAGATGAAGGGCCAGGTTCCGCTCGGCTTCGTCGTGTTGAATGCGGGCGTCGCGCGCGACACCGGCGCCATCGAGAGCGAAGTGGTCGCCCTGGTGCGTGAGCGGATCGGTCCGGTCGCCGCCTTGAAGACGGTGGTGACGATCAAGCGCCTGCCCAAGACGCGTTCCGGCAAGATCCTGCGCGGCACCATGCAGAAGATCGCCGACAGGCAAGAATGGGCAATGCCGGCGACGATCGACGATCCCGTCATCCTTGACGAGATCACGGCGGCACTGAAAGGACGCGGCATCGGGCTTTAGCAACTCTGGAGCCCGGCAAGCGATCACGGCGTCGGATGAATTCCCGAATTCATCCCGCATTGCAATCGACTGTTGTGCAATGCAGCAATAGACCCTAGACTTTGCGTTGGGGGGCCATTCCGAAGGCGCGGCATGGCTCAGCAAAAAACCACATTCGGCGGCGTCGACATCCTGCGTTTTCTCGCCGCCGTCATGGTGATGTTCTACCACTACGGCTTCTGGGTGTGGGCGTTCCCCGAGGGCGTTTCGGCGCGCGCGACGGGTGGCGTGCCGCCACAGCCGGAGATAGGCGGGCTGGTCCAATTCGGATGGGTCGGCGTCCAGATATTCTTCGTCATCAGCGGCTTCGTCATAGCCTTCAGTGCAGAGCATTCGACGCCGTTGCGGTTTTTCGAGGCAAGGGTGAAACGATTGGCGCCGGCGGTCTGGATCTGCGCGCCAATCACCGCGATGGTGCTGCTTTTCGTCGATCTGAGCTGGCCGACGGATGCGGTCATCAGGCTCATGCGCACCGCTCTGTTCGTCCCTTTCAATCCCTGGGTCGACAGCGTCTATTGGACGCTCGGCATCGAGATAGCCTTCTATGCCGTCGTCTGGATTCTGCTGCGGCTCAGCCGCTTCGACCTGATGGAAACGGTGGCGATCGCGATCGGCGCGATGAGCACGCTTTTCTGGTGCCTGTATTTCCTTTTTGATTGGTCGAACCTTGCAGAGGCGCGATGGCTCGACCTTCTCCTGGTGCATCACGGATGCTTCTTTGCGACAGGCGTGCTGTTCTGGCTGATGCGTTTCAAGGCCGTAACGCCCGCCCGCCTTGTCTTCTGCGCCCTGTTCCTGGCCGGCGGCCTGCTGCAGATCATCAGCGCGGTCGACGTCCGCAGCGTCAAGGTCGAAGCCGCGATGCCCTACGCGCCGCCGATCGTCCTGTTTCTCGCCGCCATGGGGCTGATGGCATGGTCGTTACGGCTTGATCTCTCCTGGAGCGGCTGGCGCCGGATCGGCCTGATGACCTATCCCCTCTACCTGATCCACGACGTGGTCGGCGCAGCCCTGCTCGGCGCCCTGGTGCGTGCGGGGGTGCCATACCTGCTGTCGATGATGGTTGTCGGAGCAACCATGATCGCGGCGAGCTGGCTGGTCGCGATCGAGGCAGAACCGCGAATACGCCTGCTGCTCGACCATACCATTTTCCGCTACCGTCTCAGGGCGGCGTAACGCGCCGGCTTGTTTAAGCCGGCTGCCGCGGGGCGGCGCTTTCAACTGTACCAGCCTCAGGCGTCTGTCTTCGTCCGCGCTTCCGACTTTTCCAGATAGTAGCTTGAATATCTATCGAAGAATTTTTCTGATCCGCCCATCGATCCATATTTCGCCAGCTTCTTCAGATCGACCTTGTTGAGGACCACGCCGACGATCTTGTTGGCGATATAGGGTTCCGAGCTCAGCATGGACTGCACCATGGCACGTGGCGTGCGCCCCCATTCGGTGACGAGGACGAAACCGTCGGCGAGCGGAGCAAAGGCCTTGGCGTCGACCACGGGGCCGAGTGGCGGCAAGTCGACGATGATGTATTCGAAAGTTTCCTTGGCGTTGTCGATGAAGCGCCGCATGCCGACCGACGACAGCAGCTCGCTCGTATGCGAAAAATGACCACGCAGGACCGAGGGGACGATCGCCAGCTTCGTCTGCCGGTCGATCTTGCCGACGGACTGCCAGGTCTGGCCGCTGACCACTGCTTCCATCAGCCCCTGCTCGGCCTCCATGCCAAGGCCGCGGCTGAGACCGGGGTTGCGCAGATCGCCATCGACCAGCAGCGTCCTCGATCCGTTGGCGGCAAGCAATCCGGCCAGGTTGGCCGCGACCGTCGACTTGCCCTCGCCGGGCAGGACCGAAATCATGCCGATAACCCGGCTGCCTTGCCCTTCCATCACCACGTCGAAAGCGATCTTGGCGCTGCGCAGCGTTTCGGAGAACATCGACGCCGGGGCGTCGACACTCACCCGCATGCGCGCACGTTTTTCAGCGCTCGAGGGTGATTTGGCGGTTTTGTCCGCCTGCCCGTCGACGCGTTTGTCGTCCTTGGCGGCCTTGCTGCCGATGATCGGCAGGTAGCCAAGGAATTTGAGACCGACGCGATCGCGAACGTCCTCGCCGGTCCTGAAGAACCGTTCCCTGAATTCGTTCAACCCGCCAACGCCGGCTCCCAGCATCATGCCAAGCACAAGCGACAGCCCCAGCACGATGGACGTCCGCGGGGCTGCCGCGGACTGCGGCATCGACGCATCCGAAATGACGCGGATCTTGCCGACCGGAAAGGACTGCTGCTGGGAAGCTTCCTCATAGCGGCCGAGGAACGTCTGATAGAGCGTGGCGAGCGCCGTGGCCTTCTGGTCCAGTTCCCGCAGCTTGACCTGCGACTGGTTGTCGATGGAACTCTTGCCGGCCGCCAATGCGACATTTGCGCGGAGCGCCGTCTCACGCGCGAGGGCGACCTCGTATTCGTTGCGATAGCCTTCGGTCAGTTGCTTCAGTTCGCCGAAGATCTGCGCCGATATATCGGCCTTTTCCTTGGCAAGCGCGACCGCCTGGGGATGCTGAGCCCCGTAATTGGCTTCAACATCCTGCTGCCGCTTGGCGACCGCGAGATAGCGGGTCTTGAGCGTTGCAATGACCGAGCTGCTCGGCTGGTCGCTTGATATGGCCGCATCGTTGAACGCGTTTTCCGAGCCGTTTTCGACAATCGTCTTGTATTGCTGGTAGCGGGCGCTGGCGCGAGCGGTATCGGCCTGCGCGACGATGAGTTGGGCATTGAGGTCCGCCAGTTGCTTGTCGCTGATCAATTGGCCGTCATTGACCGCCAATCCATGCTCGGCCCTGAACTTCTCGACGGCGAGCGCCGCGGCTTGCGAACTTTCGCGAAGCTCCGTCAGCCGGCCTTGCAGCCAGACCGCCGCGCGCTCGGTCGCATCGAAGCTGGCATCGAGCTGATCGGCCAGATAGGCGTCGGCATAGGCTTTGGTGATCGCGGTCGCAAGCGCCGGATCCTTCGCCGGATAGGCGATGGAGATCACGAAGCTTCGGCCGCTGCGCTCGGCTTGCACCTCGTTTTGCAGTTTGAGGATTGCGTAATCGCGGCCTGATGAAGCGATCATCGCGTCACGTGTCGCCGGATCGAGCTGGCTGATGTCGGCGTCGCCCGCGACAGGGTTGGGGCGGAAGTACCGGATCACGCCACGCACAAAGCCGACGGCCTTTGCCGCGGCCGATGTCGGAGGGTTCATGAAAGCGTCGTTGTGATCAAGCTTCAGCTTGTCGACGACCACCGCCGCCAGTCTCGCCGACCGGAGAATTTCGAGCTGGCTCAGAATGGCCGAGTCAGTCTGCATGCTGACCGACGCCGCCGAAATATCGTCGACGACCTTGTTCAAGCCTTCGTCGATCAGCACGCTGCTCGTCGCTATGTAGGTGGGAGGCGTGGTCTGCAAATAGAGCACGCCCAGGAAAAGACCGATCGTGGCACATGCCGCAACCACCTTCGCCTGCCTTGCCGCCATGGCGAGCAGGCGCTCGACATCGATGAAGTCTTCAGCGTTCACCGCGTCGGAATTCGGCAATGGCTTCCTCTTGTCGAGAGGAAAGTTGGCATAATTCATCTTCGGTCCAATTCCAGTTTGCAGATGCGATCGGAGCATCAGCGAATACGCGATGCAAACGTCATGCCAGATACAGCAAGACCTGGCAGCCAAACGCTTCGCTTATCCTTGCGTCGCCATCCATACGCTGATGCTCCCAAAAAATGGGCATTATGCGGCTTCGACCCGGCGCTCATGTGACCGGACGAACTCCTGAAGCATGTCGAAGACGGGCTCCTTCATATCATCACGCGCCAGCGCGAAGGCAATATTGGCCTGGATGAACCCTTCTTTGGAACCGCAATCGAACATGCGGCCGTTGAAGGGCTGGGCAAAGAAGGCCTGGCTTTGCGAGAGACGGACCATGGCGTCGGTGAGCTGGATTTCATTGCCGGCGCCTCGTTGCTGATTGCCCAGAAGCGAGAAAATCTCAGGCTGCAGGATATAGCGGCCGTTGATGTAGTAGTTCGACGGCGCATTGGCCGGAGCCGGCTTCTCGACCATGGCCGTCACCTCGAAGCCCGAACCGACATCGGCGCCGCAGCCGATAATACCGTATTTGCTGGTCTCAGTCGGGTCGCAGCGCTCGACGGCGATGACGTTTCCACCGGTCTCGGCATAAAGGTCGGCGATTTCGGCAAGGCATCCGCGCCCACCGAAGGACACCATGTCCGGCAGCAGCAAGGCGAAGGGCTCGTCGCCGATGACCTCGCGCGCGCACCATACGGCGTGGCCAAGACCTTGCGGCGACTGCTGGCGGATGAAGCTGGTGGCGCCGGCCACCGGAAGCAGGCTTTCGAGCGACCGAAGCTGCGCCTTCTTGCCGGTCTGCTCCAGGGTGCCGATCAGTTCGGGATGCAGGTCGAAATAGTCCTCGATGACCGCCTTGTTGCGGCCGGTCACAAAGACGATATGCTCGATGCCGGCTTCGAACGCCTCGTCAACCGCATATTGCACGACAGGCCTGTCGACGACCGGCAGCATTTCCTTCGGCATCGATTTCGTCGCCGGCAGGAATCGCGTCCCAAGCCCCGCCACCGGTATGACTGCCTTCCTGACTTTCTTCATCGCATGTTCCTTCTGAGGGGATCGAATTCAACCTGTCCCAGGCCTGTGAAAACCGTTTTCACCTGCCCGCATCCTTCACCTCCCCCGCACCCACGGCAAATTGCGCCGCAACCCTTCGTAACCGGACGGCGATCGGCATGCCCATATGCCTGACCGCCGCCGGATCGCTGAGCGCCGTCCATACCGCCTTGAGCGGGGACCGCGCCTTGATGTGCTGGACCAGCGACAGGTACGACGCCGCCTTGCGCAGGCTGCGCGTGCGCCTGGCGAAAGCGGCCTCGGCCTTTGCGTCCATCGAATGCGTTCTGGCGAAGACGATGTCGGCCTTGCGCATCGCCTCGACGTGATGAAGCTCGAGCACGCGGGAAATGGAGCCGGTGCGGATATGGTAGACATAGCCGGTCGTCGGCTCGACCACGCATTTGCCGCCCTTGGCCAGCGCATTGGCCAACAGGATGTAATCCTCGCCGATGATCAGGTCCTCATCATAGCGAAGCCCGTTCTCATTCAGGAACCGGCGCTGGAAGATCGGCTTGAGATAGCCGAGATTGAACCGGGACTCGAAGACAACATTGCCGGCGATGTAGTCCGCCAGCGAGATTTCGCTCAGGCCTTCGAGATAGTCGACCGGGAACATTGTTTCTTCGGCGACGCCGTCCTCGCGAACGACCTGGAGATTGTCGACGGCGATCTCGGCACCGGCTTTCTCGGCGCGCGCAATCATGGCGCGGATCCGTCCGGGATAGACCGCGTCGTCGGAATCGAGCACCGCGACCCACCGGCCGCGGGCATGTTCGAGGCCGGCATTCCTGGCGCCGCCTGGACCGCGATTCGCGGGAAGGACGACGACCCGCACGACATCCTGCGGCCAGGCATTCGCCAGGTCGAGGGTCCGGTCGCGCGACTTGTCGTCGACGACGATGACCTCGACGGAGACGTCGCTCTGGGCCATGGCGCTGCTGATCGCCCGGTCGATGGTCGCCTCGGCATTGTAGGCGGCAATGACAAAGCTGACGTCAGGCTGCATGCTTGCCCCTTTCCCGCGGCGAGGACAGGCCGTACTGGCGGATTTCGCGCACGCCGACCAGACCGCTGACGACGCCGACATGCATGATGCCGCGAAGCACGCTGCGGTTCCTGCGCACCGGATTAATGGCGACGGGAAGCGCCATGGCGAAACAATAGGCGGCCTTTGCCGAGGCGATGCCGATCTCTTTCGCGCGCCGCACACCGCCTGCGTTGTGTCCGAGCAGATGACCGTGCGTCTGTCCGAAACGAAAGCGGCGACGTTTCAGCCAGTCGAATTCCGCCCTGGAGCGTGGCACCACTTCGTCGACCCAGGCCTCGGGCGAAAACGCGATACGGCCGCCGGCCTTGACCATCTGGTCGAAGAACTCGGTATCCTCGCCGCCGGTCTGGCCACGCGCCAGGCTGAAGCGCCGACCGCGCAGACTGGAGGCACTCATCCTGAGCAGGACGTTGCAGGTGTAGCCGGTGCGGATCTCGCCGCGCACCCAGACAGGCAAGGTCGAGTGGAAATCACCTTTGCGCATCCAGTCGGGCGCGTCCGGCGCATAGAGCGCCCGCACCGGGCCGAGCACAGCGGCCGCGCCACTCACCTCGGCCGTGGCGACCAGCTCGGCCAGCCAGCGCGAAGACGCCGTTTCGTCGTCATCGATGAAGGCGGCGAAATCCGACCTGCTGGCTTCGAGACAGGCATTGCGGGCGATCGAGATGTTGCGCGCCGGCGCATGCCGGTAGCGGATCGGCAGCTTGAGCTCCTCCGCCAGCTTTGCCACCAGTGGCTCGGCCGTCGGCGCATCGTCATTGTCGGCGACGATGATGCTGATATCGAATCCCAAAGGCATGTCCATGGCAGCCAGGGAACGGAGCGTGTCGGCGAGCTCCGGCCGCCGAAACGTGCAGACGCAAATGTCGATGCCTCTGTTTTTGACGGTGTTGCCCATCACGCCACCCCGCGCTGCGATCGAGGTCCAAGAAGCTGCAGCCAGAAGCCGACAGACCAGCCGAAATGCATGACCATCGCCGAGACCCCGGCCAGCGCAACATCGGGATTGCGCTGGCCGACGGCGGTCCACACGCCATAGCCGAGGCAGACCGACGCCCACAGCAGAAGTGGCACGGCCGCCAGCCAATGGACGAAGGAGAAGGCCGCGAGCAGCACCACCGGAAACACCAGAAGCGGTATCATCTGCCGGACCTTCGGTATCATGCGGTGCTTGAGAACGTTCCTCGCCCGACCGCGGCCATAGCCGAGATACTGGAAATAGAGGCCCTTCAGCGACGAGCGCGGATAGTAGACCATCTGCGTCTTGCCGCTGATCCAGATCCGGTAGCCGGCCTGGCGGAGCCGGTAGTCGAGTTCGGCATCCTCATTGTGGCTGAACGTCTCGTCATAGCCGCCTACCGCGGTAAAGGCCGATATCCGCATCAGCGCATGATGCCCGTGGTCGACCCACTCTCCCGCCGAGAGATGCCTATGCTTGGAGCCGCCGGTGCCGAGCTTGGAGTTCTGCGCCGCGGCGGCGGCTTTCTGCACGGTGCCGCTGCCGCTGGTCAGCATCGAGACGACGACCGAATCAGCGCCGGTGGCCAGCGCCTCCTCGACCAGCCGATCGCAATAGTCCGGGGGGTAGCCGCCATGGGCATCGATGCGAATGAGATACTCGGCGCCTTCGCCGTAACGGGCGACGGCGAGATTGATCGCCGCGCTCTGCAAGCGCTTTTCGTTGTGGAGCAGGATCACTTTCGGGTCCTTGCCGGCGATCTCCTCGACGATGGCCCTTGTGCCGTCGGTGCTGCCGCCATCGGCGACGACGATCCTGGCGCCGAGCCGCTCGGCCGCCGGCCGAAGCGCGTGAAGAAGCGCACCGATATGGGCCGCCTCGTTCAGGCACGGAATCACGATCAGGCTGGACGGATGCATTTTGGTTTGCGTCATCGACCTGTGTCCATCCCCAGCCATGCTATGCCAGTGCCTCGGCGGCATAGGGATCGGGCACCGAGGCCAAGCCGCGCAGCTTCTCGACCAGCGCTCGGCAATCGCCGCGATCATGGCTCCACGTCCGCGGATTGCGTGCAAGGACGCGTGCCCGCAACGTCGCGAAACGATGCTCCTCCATATCGCCGAGGGCAGCTTCAAGCGCCTCGGGCGTCGCCTCCGGCAAAAGAACGCCTATGCCTTGCCGATCGAGGAATCGCCCGGTTTCGGTGTTGCCCATCGAGATCGGCACGGCGCCGAAGCGACAGCCCTCATAGAGGCGGTTGGGCAGCAGCCATTCGGAATTCAGCCCCTGCTCGAAAAAATCGATGGCCCAGGAAAAATGAACCTCACGGTAGATCGCCGCCATGTCCTCCGGGTTCCGATATGGCCCGCCGAACGAGAGCCACGGCTCGGCTTCGACAAAGCCGTGAAAATCCGGAAATTCGGACAATGCCGGACGCCCCCTGAGGACGATTTCGACCCGGCCGTCGAGGCGGCGGGAAAATTCGGCCAGAAGCTCGAGGGAACGACGGCAGCGCAGCGCGCCGAACCAGCCGATTCGCCAAGGCGGCGCGACGGGATCCTCCGCTGCCATATGATCGTCCGGCGACACCGCGGCAGCCTCGAAATATTTATTCTCGAGCAGTTCTACCGGTGCCGCGACCTGCCCGAACGGCTTGAAGTAATTGGCGATGAAGGCCGGTGAACTCGTCACCAGGAGTTTGACGTCCCTGGCCAGATAACGTTCCGCGCCGCGCATCGCCTTGCCCAGCAAGTCGTGGCGAAGCACCAGCCGATGGATGTCGAGACACTCGTAGACAATCGGCACCGATGCCTGGAACGCCGATCTGGCACGCCGGGCGACCGCCAGCATCTCCAGATTGCGCGCGATGATAAGGTCGGGCCTGGACGTCGAACCAAGTTTCGAACCGATTGAAACCGCCGCTCTCGCAACCGCGGCCAGACGCTGACCGAATCGGCCATCGCGCGTCGCGCCAAGGTCGATCGGCCGCAATCCCTCGACGTCGGCAATCGGGCCCACAGACCGACGGAAGCCCGCCAAGGTAACCTCAGCGCCGCCTGCCTTAAGCATTATGATACGCCGGCGTACCGCCGGGTCGGAGACGTCGTGTACCAAGTACAAGACATGCAGCATGAAAACTCGACCGCTGTTGGCCCGCCCGCGAGGATGCTAGTACAGCTTTTGCTGCATCGCAACATTTTTGGTGCGGCGTAGCAGAAATCCACCTTTTTTGTTGCACTGCAAAATTATTGCCGTAGTTTGGTGACCGGGCCGGCACAAGATCAGGGATCCTGAATTTGCAAGCCAATGCATTCGATCCGCCAGAGGGTTCTCTCCGCAGATCGGTCGGACGTGGCGCTATTGTCACGGCCTTGGCACAATCGGTGCGTGTTGCGACGCAGATCGTCTCCGTCATCGTCTTGTCGCGACTTTTGTCGCCGCAGGACTTCGGCGTCGTGGCGATGTGCGCGCCGGTGCTTGCCTTCATCGCGCTGTTCCAGGATTTCGGGCTGACCCAGGCGACGATCCAGAAAAGCGGAATCAGGCATGAGGAGGTCAATTACCTCTTCTGGATCAATGTCGCGGTCAGCGCGTTGCTCGCCTGCGTGCTTGCGGGTGCGGCCCCCCTGGTCGCGGCGTTCTACGGCGAACCGCGGGTGGCGGGCCTGGTGGCCGCATTGGGGCTGCAGATCATAGCCTACGGCCTTGGCGCCCAGCACCTGGCGCTGCTGACGCGCCGCATGCAATTCGTTCGCCTGGCCGTCATCGACGTCGCCAGCGCCGTCGCCGGCCTTGCCGTCTCGATCGCCTGGACGTTCATCGACCGTTCCTACTGGGCGCTTTTTGCCGGCACGCTGACAGGCGCGGTGCTGCCGACGCTTTGCTTCTGGGCGAGTTCGCGCTGGCGCCCCAGCCTGCCGCGCAAGGTCGACGGCATCAGCGCGCTGATCAATTTCGGCGCCGGCATCACCGGGTTCAATTTCGCCAACTTCTTCGCCCGCAACCTCGACAATGTGCTGATCGGAAAATACTGGGGCGAAGGGCAGCTCGGCCTCTATGATCGCGCCTACAAGCTGCTGCTGTTTCCGTTGAGCCAGATCACCAATCCGTTGTCGAAGGTGATGGTGCCGGCCCTTTCCAGGCTGAAGGACGAGCCGGACCGCTACCGCAGCGCCTATCTTCGCGTCATGCCGCTGATCTTGCTGGTGGCGCTTCCTGGCGTTGCCTTCGCCACCGCCATGTCCGACGTGCTCATCCCGTTCGTGCTTGGCGAACAGTGGCGGCAGAGCTCCGGTATCTTCCTGGCGCTCGGTTTTGCCGGGCTGCTGCAGCCGCTCAACAATCCGGCGGGATGGCTTTTCGTCAGCCAGGGCCGCTCGGGCGATTTCATGCGCTGGGGTATCATCACAGCGTTGACGTCGGTGCTGGCCTTCATCATAGGCCTGCCCTATGGCGCGCTCGGCGTGGCGATCGCCTATGCGGCCAGCGAATATCTGAGAACACCCTTCCTGTGGCTCTATATCGGCAAGACTGGGCCGCTCAGGGCAAGCCATGTGCTGCGCGCGGCAACGCCCTTCGTGCTTGGCGCGCATCTGGCGCTTGCCGTCATCTGGTTCGCCAAACCGCTGCTGCCGCAGCAGCACATCTTCGCCATGGCGAGCGCGGCGGTGCTGTCCTACGCAGTCACCATCGTGATCGCGCTGGCATTCGCTTCCGGCCGCGAGGCATTGCGCGAGGCCTTGAAGCTGTTGCCGGCACGGGTGCCCGCGGCGGCAACAAGCGGGGCGAAATGACATGAACGGACATTCATACGAGGACCGGGTCTAATCCATGCACTACCGATCGATCTCCGACATGAACGATGCCATCGTCAGGAACCTTCACCGGCTGCCGCGCGACATCGACCTGGTGGTCGGCGTTCCTCGCAGCGGCATCCTTGCCGCCACGCTGGTCAGCCTGACGGCCAACATCCCGATGACCGACCTGGACAGTTTCCTCGGCGGAAAGATCTATACTTCGGGCGTCACCAAACGCCGTGCCGCGCTCGACCGCCAGGCCTCCGAAATGCGCAAGATCCTGGTGATCGACGACAGCGTCAGCGGCGGTGCGGCCATGCGCGACGCACGCAGCCGGATAGAGGCCGCCGGCATCAAGGCGGACTTCACCTATGCCGCGGTGTTCGGCCTGGTGCCGCAGTACGAGGAAACCGATCTCGTCTTCGAAGTCGTGCCGCATCCAAGGATGTTCCAGTGGAACTTCATGCACCACAAATTTCTCGCCCAAAGCTGCGTCGACATTGACGGCGTGCTTTGCCTCGACCCGACCGAAGCCGAAAACGACGACGGACCGGCCTATGAGAAATTCCTGAGCGAAGCGCTGCCGCTCCACGGCCCGACCCGCAAGATCGGCTGGCTCGTCACCAGCCGGCTCGAGAAATACCGCAAGCTTACCGAAGCATGGCTTGCCAAGCACGACATCCAATACGATCACCTGGTCATGCTCGACCTGCCGAGCAAGGCGGAGCGGCAGCGGCTCGGCGTGCATGGCAGTTTCAAAGCCGATTTCTACCGCAAATCCGACGCCATCCTGTTTATCGAAAGCGAGCACGAACAGGCCCTTAGGATTGCCAGGTTGTCCGGCAAGCCGGTGCTGTGCGTCGAGACGCATCTGGTAAACTATCCCGATGCGCTTTCGCTGCCGGCACTTGGACAGAGCGCGCGCAATCTCCCGGCCAGATTGCGGCAGATCAAATCGCCTGACGAGCGCAAGACGGCGATCAAGACCGTGGCGCGCACGCTGCTCGGCGAACGCGGCTACGAGACGCTCAAGAACCGCGTCAAACGCCCGGCCTGACCTCTCCTCGAAATGTGAGATGCGACAAGGAGCCTACCCCATGAAAATCCTTTTTGCAGGCGGCAATGGCTATACGCCGCAGTTCAGCGGCGGTGTCCAGTCCAGCACCCATCATCTGGCCGAGCAATTGCTCGAGCATGGGCATGAGGCGTCGGTGCTCGCCGCCCTGTTCGGCCAGGGCGTTTTCGGGCTCAAGGCGCGCGCCAAGATGAAGCTTCTGAGACAGCGCGCGGTCATCGACAGCTATCCCGGCTATCCCGTGGTGCGGGCCTGGTTCCCCTGGGAGGCGGCGCGCTTTGCCGTCGAAAAATTGAGGCCCGACGTCGCCGTGGTCCAATGCCACAAGTCGGTTCCGATCGGCAGGGCGCTGCAGGCCGAGGGTGTGCCGCTGGTCGTCTATCTCAGGAACGTCGAGTTCCATGAACTGGGCGGCGACCTGCGCGAGCTGCATTCGGCGCACTACATCGCCAATTCCGAATTCACCGCGCGCACCTACAAGGAAAGGTTCGACATCGATTCGACGGTCATCCCGCCGACAATCAATCCGGCGTTCTACTCGACGCCGACGACAGGCGACTTCGTGACGCTGATCAACCCCTATGAGGAAAAAGGTTTTGAGCTGGCGGTGCGTATTGCCGAGGCATGCTCCGAAATCCCGTTCCTGTTCGTCGAAAGCTGGAAGCTGGACGACGATCATCGGGCGCGCATCGAGCAGACGATCGCACCGCTCGGCAATGTCACGCTGGAGAGCCGCACCAGCGACATGAAGACTGTCTATGGCCGCACGAAGATCCTGCTTGCGCCGAGCAAATGGGAAGAGGCCTGGGGCCGGGTGGCGTCGGAAGCCCATTGCAGCGGCATCCCGGTGGTCGGCTCGCGCCGCGGCGGCCTGCCCGAAGCGATCGGCGCCGGCGGCATGGTGCTGGATTATGAGGCCCCGCTCGCCGACTGGGTGGCTGCGATCAGGCTGTTGTGGAACGATAGCCGGGAATATGAACGCCTCTCGGCGGCCGCGCGTACATTCTCCGAGCGCCCCGCCTTGAACCCCGAGCGCCAGTTCGCGACTTTCTTCTCGCTGCTCGACAAGGCCGCACAACAGCCTTCACGAAAAGCCGCATAGGGGCCTGATTGCGCGTGGCGACGCGAACCGGCGCGGCACGAAGGAGTGGCACGAAGGCCGTGATGAACGCGCTTGTCCAAGAAAGGGTTTTATCTGATGGTGCTGGACGTCAGGCCGGACAAAATCGCCAACGACCATTTCGATCTCGTCGCCATCGGTTCCGGTTTCGGTTCGGCTTTCTTTCTGCACGGGTTCGCGAAGCGGCGAAAGGCGCGCATTCTGGTTCTGGAATGGGGCCGGCACAACACGCATGAATGGCAGCTCAAGCGGAACGTCAACACCGACATCGACGATGAGACGACCTACAAGACCAATTCCGACAAGCCCTGGAACTACACAATCGGATTGGGCGGCGGCACGAATTGCTGGTTCGCACAGACGCCACGCTTCCATCCGAACGACTTCAGGCTGAAAAGCCTTTACGGCATCGGCAACGACTGGCCGATCGGCTATGACCAGCTGGAGCCGTTCTACTGCGATGCGGAAGACGTCATGTCGATCTCCGGCGATCCCGACATGGCGGCGATGATGCCGCGCTCCAGGCCTTTTCCGCAGCCGCCACATAACATGTCGGCGCCGGACCGGATGATGAAGGCGGCGCAGCCGGACCAGCACTTTGTCATGCCGACGGCGCGGGCGCGCGTACCGACGGCGCAGCGAACCGCGTGCTGCGCCAATTTGCGATGCGGTCTATGCCCGGTCGATGCAAAATTCACCGCCAACAATGGCCTGATGCATGTCTTCGAGCATCCCGACGTTTCGGTCTGCCTCGGCGCCGAAGTGCGTCGTCTCGACCAGGTCGGCGGAGCGGTCCGTTCGGTCACATTCATGCACGACGGCAAGGAATACCAGGTCACCGGCGATCTTTTCATTCTCGGCGCCAATGCCATCCAGAGCCCGGCGATCATGCTGCGATCCGGCCTGTCGGGTGATCTCGTCGGCCGCGGACTGCATGAATCCTACGGATGGAATTTCGAGGCATACCTTGACGGCGTCGACAATTTTGGCGGCAGCACCATCACCACCGGCCTGAATTTCGGCCTCTATGACGGCCCCCACAGGTCACAGCATGCGGCAGCCCTCGTCTATTTCGAAAATCGCTGGCAGCACGGGATGCGCCCGGAAAAGGGGCGTATCCGCCAGACGCTTCCTCTCGTCATCGTGACCGAGAATCTGCTCGATCCCGAAAACTTTGTCACCCTCGACAAGGACGACAATGCATTCGTCAGTTTCCAGGCACCATCGGACTATGCCGTCGACGGCATGGCGCGGGCGCTGGAAAAACTACCAGCGCTGCTCGCGCCATTGCCGGTCGAACAGATTTTCGATCGCGGTATCCGGCCGACCGAGTCGCATGTCCAGGGCACGTTGCGGATGGGCTCGAGCCCGACGGATTCGGTCGTCGACAGCGACATGATCCACCACCAGCTGCGGAACCTGGTTGTCGTCGGCACCAGCACCTATCCAAGCTGCTCCTGCGTCAACCCAAGCCTGACCGCGGCTGCCCTGTCCTTGCGGGCGGCGAGCCGGATAGCATGAAGGGAGACGCCAGATGATCGAAGTTTCACGACGCGCGGCACTGGCCATCCTGGCCGGCGGGGTTGCTTCGTCGGGTATCGCCTACGCCGCCGTTTCCTCGCTTTCGGAGGAGGACCTGGTGCGGGTGACGCTCGAAAAATACTTCGGCAAGCTCAACATGCGCATCGAACATCTGCAGCAATTCGTCCTGGAATTCCAGAACCGCAATCCCTGGATATTTCCGAACGAGAAGCTGGGCGATGCCGTCACTCTGCTTGAGGAGCTGAAACTGGGCGCCGCACGCCAGTTGCTGCCCGAAGAGAAAAAGCAGGATCTCAGGCATTTCGACCGTTGGGTGATTGCCGAATTCCATATGCTGACCGACTACGCCTGGCGCAGTTCGCCAACCGACCCGATCCGGTTTACCGGCTGGCATCCATGCACCAACCCATTCGCCAATTTTGAGGTGCGCCAGGACGCCTAAAGCGCGCCGCGTTTGAGCGGATTCATGCGACGCGCTTGTCTTACGACATTGTTCGCCGGAGAGGCGAGAATGACCGCTGCACACTTTTGCGCGACATGCATTAAAGCGCGTCGCGGCGGCCGTTATCGCAAGGCCTCATGCCGCCATCCTGCCGATCGAATGGTATTCGATGCCGTGGCGAGCGATCACCTTCGGGTCGTAGAGATTGCGGCCATCGAAGATGATCGGCGTCGTCAGCGCATCCTTCATCGCGTCGAAGGACGGGGCGCGGAAGCTCTTCCACTCGGTGGCGATCAGGAGCGCGTCGGCGCCACGCAACGCTGCCTCCTTGGTTCCGCACAGAAGCAGGTCGTCGCGGTGCCCGTAGATATGCTGGCACTCCTGCATGGCTTCGGGGTCATAGGCCTGCACCTTGGCGCCGGCCTTCCAGAGCGCTTCCATCAGGACGCGCGCCGGCGCCTCGCGCATGTCGTCGGTGTTGGGCTTGAAAGCCAGGCCCCACAACGCAAAGGTCTTGCCCCTCAGATTGCCCTTGAAATAGCGGTTCACCTTGTCGAACAGAACAGACTTCTGCGCGTTGTTGCGCTCCTCGACCGCGCGCAGCAACTTGGCATCGAATTTGACGCCTTCGGCGGTCTTGATCAGGGCGCGCACATCCTTGGGGAAGCACGAGCCGCCGTAGCCGAGGCCAGGATAGATAAAATGATAGCCGATGCGCGGATCGCTGCCGATACCCTTGCGGACCTCCTCAATGTCGGCGCCAAGCTCTTCGGCCAGATTAGCCATTTCGTTCATGAAGCTGATCTTGGTCGCCAGCATGCAATTGGCAGCGTATTTGGTAAACTCGGCGCTACGCACATCCATCACGATCAGCCTCTCGTGGTTGCGGTTGAACGGAGCGTAAAGCTCGCGCATCACCGCCTCGGTACGCTCGCTGCCGGTGCCGACAATGATGCGGTCGGGCTTCATGCAGTCGGCCACCGCAGAGCCCTCCTTGAGGAATTCCGGATTGGAGGCGACATCGAAATCCAGATCCTCGCGACCGCGCGCCTTCAGCGTCGCAGCGATCCTGGCCTTGATCTTCTCGCAGGTGCCAACCGGCACGGTCGACTTGCCGACGACGATCTTGGGGGCCTCCATCTGTTGGCCGATGGCCTCGGCGACGGCCAACACATATTTCAGGTCGGCCGAACCATCCTCGCCCGGAGGCGTGCCGACGGCGATCATCTGGATTTCGCCGTGCTTGACCGCCGCGACGGCGTCGGTGGTGAACTTGATGCGGCCGGCCGCATGGTTCTCCTTGACCAGGTCTTCGAGTCCGGGCTCGTAAATCGGTATCAGGCCCTGATTGAGCCGCTCGACCTTTTGTGCGTCGATGTCGACGCACACCACCTGATGACCGACTTCCGCAAGCACCGCCGCCTGCACGAGGCCGACATAGCCAATTCCAAAGACCGTCAGATTCATTCGGTTTCATTCCTGTTCAAGGCTTCGGACCGTTTCCGGTCCGGCCGGTTCAGATGCATTTTCCAGGGCCTGTTTTCACGACTAGTTCGTTATGCCGCATGCCAGCGATTCCGGAAACTGGCACGGTTGGCCTAGTGCGGTAAATGCGACGCGATCCACTTGCGTGGTAAGCTTGCGGCCCGGATCAGAAAACGGGCCCATCCAGCCCTTCATCGTATCGCTGCCCCAAAGGCTGAAGAATATCTTTTGCGCATGGCTGGGCAGCTTTGCCGGATCGGTAATGGTGTGCACAAGCTTGCCGTTGAGGTACCAGCGCAGCCTGTCCTTCTCCCAGACGAAGGCATAGTCGTTGAAGGCCTTGTCGGCGCCGCCCGGAACATCGACCAGCTTCTCGTTCTTGCCCTTGCCGGCAATGTAGGCATTGACCTGAACCTTGGATGTGTCCTTGGTCAGTATTTCGAAGTCGATTTCATCCCATGGCTGCTTGTCGGAGGGACCGATATAGGAAAAGAAGGCCGCGTTGAGGCCGGATCCGGTGTCCGTCTTCATGCGCGCCTCATAGGTGCCATAGCCGAAGCGCTGCTTGGTCTGGATTTCGGCGCAGGCAAAGTCGCGGTCCTTCAGTTTGCGCTTTTCGAAGCCGAGCGTCAGCATGCCGTCGGAAAGCTTGACCAGGTTTTTGGACCAGATGCAGTTTTGAAAAGCGCCGTTGCTCCAGCCGTCGGAAATATACCAGCGCGAACGGTCGAATTTGCTGAAATCGTCGACGAATGATGGTGCGCTTTGGATATCCTCGGCACGGGATTGGTCTGGGCCTGCAATCAGGCCGCCGACAGCGACCAGCACAAACGCCCCAATCGAGGATAACCGTCTCCCTTGCCTGATCCAGCGCAGGAAGGGCATTCGGCCGGTTGATGGGGTGCCAGTTTTCCGGGTGCCAGTTTTCAGGGTGGACGTGTTTTTAGGATCCGCGCTCATGCCAAATCACCTTTGTGCTGTGCGCCCCCAACCCAAAGTCGACCGTTCGAACCGTAATGAAACAAGCTGATCTTGACCCTTCCTCAACGCACCGCCTGACCTCTTGCTTCAGCACCAGCCTGTTGCCCGCGGCGTCGGCCAGGATCCTGGCTTTCAGCCCGCGCCGGCAGCCGGCTTGGCCAAAGCGGCCTTGGTAGTGGAGCCATGTTGGGCGTTCTGGTCGAAGATTTCATCCAGCGAATGACGGATATCCTTCATCAATTCGTTTTGACGGGTGAGTGCTGCGATCCGGCGCTCGCAATTCAGGATCGACTTCGTCAATTCACTGACTTCCGCCGAACTGCTGGCGGACGCCGCTCCATTTTCCATCGCCTCGACCAGAAAGGCCGCGTTGGTGGCCTTTGTCCGGTAGCGGTTCTCAAGTCCGCTCTTTTCCGCGTCGACCTCGGCGGCGATCTGGTCAAAAAGCTTTGCCAGGCGATCCAGACGCGCAATGTCGGTCTGCCTGTCGCGGGCCGGATTCCTTGATCTGAAACCGAATATCGAAGCCATATGCTCCTCTCACAGGGAGATATTGGGGGCCGTTTCGATCCGGCCAACCAGAATTGCTGCACCGCAACATACAGTGCCATCCCGGGAGCGAGTAGGCAACCACCTAAAGCGTGCCGCGCCTGAAGAAATTCACATATTACGCGTTAAGCTTTTGTTTTTACGTAGTTTACACGCAGAACGGCTGTGCCCCCAGGCGTCACGCCTAAGGCGCGTCGCGTTTGAACCCGGTTCATGCGACGCACTTTAGGCTCTTGTTTTGATGCATGTCGTTATCGCAAAACCGCTGCGCACTTTTGCGCGTCATGCATTGCTTACCTCTCGCTGGGCGCGCTGGTTGCGGCCATCAGGAAGCGCCGCGGCGGCACATGCTGGTGCTTCGAGAAGCCGATGTGGCGGAACAGCGCCTCCAGCTTGTCGGCAGCCACGCCGCGAACGATGGGAATAAGATTGGACTGACTGGCCAGCGCATAGCGTGCTGCCGATGCCAGGCCCCGTTCGGCCTTCACGTCGAGGAAATTCCGCAGCCGGTATTTGTCGCGCACATGCCGCTCGTGCCTTCTGAGCACGGCTTTCGAACCTTCCGGCAAAGTGTCGATCGCCAGCAGCGCCAGATCCGCATCGGCCAATCGTTTGAGATCCTGGGTCTTGTGCCGGCCGCTCAGCGAATCGGCGCGAACGATCGCACCATAGCCACAGGACCTGATGACCTTGAACCGCGCCCCGCATGCGACCGCGCGCGCATAGAGCTCGTAGTCTTCACCCAGGCGCAGGTTTTCGTCGTAGCGGAGCCCATGTCGGTCGAGGAAGGCACGGCTGATCACCGGTTTGAGGAAGCCCAGCTCACCTCTCTTCACACGGCGCCTGGAAATGTTGCCTTCGACGAAGCGCTCGAAATCGAGAAACTCCGGATCGGCCGAAAACCGTGGGGCCACGATCTTCGAGACGTCGGTCGCCGCATCGTCCCGGATCAGCATGATGTTGTCGGCGGCAAAATCCCAGTCGGCGCCAGCGAACAATTCGCCAAACCTGCCCGCTAGAAAGAAATCGTCGGCGTCCAGAATGCTGATGAACGGCGATTTGGACCTGGCGATCGCGGCGTTGCGGGCGACGGAAGGGCCCTGGTTGACATCAAAGCGGATGATGCAAAGCCGGCCGCTGCCATCGTCGGCCGCCTGAGCGACTTTCGCCGTGTCGTCGGTAGAGGCGTCGTCGACGACGACGACTTCCGCCACCTCCGGTTCGCGCAAAGCCGAGGCGATGGCAGCCGGGATTGTGCGCGCCGCGTTGCGGGCGGCGATGATCACGCAGACCTGGGATTCTGTCATGGCTTGGCCTCTCGATTGCACAGGTGGCTCCAAATTTCCTCGCCCCTCTCCCGGCCCCCGCTCATTCTCATCGACTGTCATTCTCATCAACTATCCGGCTCATCGACTGTCCGGCCGTTCGAAAATGCGCCGGCTGAGATCGGCCGAAGCGGCCCAGCCTGCCTCAGCCAGATAGCGGACCGGCTCGCGACCGCACAGTTCCCACAATACTGTCCGCCTCTGCGGCCATCTCAAGGACGACAGCCACGGCGCAATGACCATCTTGAGCAGGTCTTCGTCACCGATGCGCGACAGGACCCGGGAAACCCGCTCGGACAGCAATGTTTCGGCGCCGCCAAGAAGCACGTCGGCGGCACGCAAGCCAAGCAGCAGCGTGTCGACCAGCCCCTGCTCCGCCGCATGGTCGAGCACATCCTGCTGATCCGCCTCGCCCAGGCGACTGGCGCTGGCACGGACATCGCAGACATAGCCTGCGCAGGGTTCCCGGTTGAAAAGCGCCTTGGCCACGCTGATGCTGGAAAGAAGCAAGGTGTCGGAAGCCGAAATGAACGGCACGTTCTCACCAGCGATGTCGACCGAGCGTTTGCGCCGCAGAAATCCATCGGTATCGCGTGGGCTCGGCGAACCGGGCTGCTGGAGCCGGTGGTGAAGATCGACGGTGGAAGGCTTCGACCCGCCTTCACGGATCATGTGCTGTTCACCAAGAAAACGAACCCACCACACGGAGCGGGACTTGCCCGCGACCTGGTAGCCGATCGACTGGAGCGCGTCGCGCGCTTCGGAGAAACCGGTCGGCGAGACCAGGATGTCGACATCGCCGGAAGGCTTCATGAAATGATCGCCATAAAGCAGATGCTGCTGGATCGGGCCCTTCAGAAAGACGAAATCAATATGCCTGTCATGCAGCACCTCATGGATCGCCATCGCGTCCATGATGCAGGACGAGTTCATCGAGACCGTCCGCCTGCGATAGGTATCGAGCCATCCGGAAAGTGCGGGCCATCCGGAAAGCTCGGACGGCCTTTCACCAACCGGGGCACGGGACAACGCCTTTAGGACGAAGGTCGCGACTTTGTTGAACCTGGCAATGTCGGCAATGTTGGAAACGGAAAAGGTTGGACTGGAAACGGAGAGGGTCGGCATGGCCGTCTCGCCCGTGGCACGACTATCCTGAGCAAAAAACAACCTCAGGCAGGCTTGAACATAGGCGATTTCGTAGGCGCATTCGGCGGCGCGCAATCGTTCGTAGGAACTTTCCTGCAAGGCCATTCCGCACAAAGTCTCCAAAAACAGGCTGCCGACGCATATGCTGCACCTGCGAAGCAAAGCATCGCCAAAATCGATAGCGCCGTCCAGTTTTTCCTTTTTTCACTGAGAGTTCCGCGACCTGAGCGTTGTGAGCGCGGCTTCGAGCACCTGGGAAAGCGTGGCAAAAATATCAAATGAGCCGATTATTTCTGCCGGTGCTCAACGAGGTTGAGCCCGACCGGGATGGCTCTTTGGAGAAATATTTTTCACGGTAAAATCAGCATCTTAGTAAGGCACCTCTTGCGCGCGTCACGCATCCGGATTTCAACTCGGGAAATCCCGTTGCAACCGACGAAGGGGCTGGGTGCACCCAAGCTTTATTAACACTTGGTAAATCAGGCTTGACTCATAAATGACGCCATGCAGCTATTGCATTGCAGCATAAAAAAAATGCTGACGGCACTCGACAGGCCGTTTCCAATCCTTATCGGAGAGCAAAATGGAACAGAATGTTGAAAAGCACGAATACGAGACCCCAAGCCTGACGATTCACGGTTCGATTGAAACGATCACGCAAGGCGGTGCCGGCATAACGGCGCTCGACGCGGCATTCCCCGCACATACGCCTTTCGACCAGCTTACGTTCTCTTGAGCCTGTCTTTCTACCCGGAGTGGCGGGCCCTGTATTGACGGGCCAAAAGTGACGGGCTCGCACTCCGGAGCCAAAGCATAAAAGCATTAGGAGAGTCGGGGTCACAAATTTCCGGCTCTCCCTCTAGTCCCTGGAACTGCCGAAGCATATCGCAAAACGAGGTTCAGGATGAACCGGGACCGCTCCGGGCAAGACTACGTCAGTGCGACCAAGGATGCCGTGGCTTGCGAATTCGGCGGCGGGCTGGCGCTCCTCAATCTGAGGTCCAACATCTATTACAGCCTGAACGGCGTCGGGGCCTACATATGGGAGCTGATCCAGGAGCCGAAGCCAATCTCTGAAATCCATAGCGCCGTGCTTGCGCGCTACAATGTCGATCCTGAGCGCTGCAAGGCCGATGTCGATGGATTGTTGAAGAGCCTGGCCGATTGCGGACTTGCGCGGCTCCACCATGAGGAACCTGTCTGATGCACGATCCCGGAAATCGGCATCGATTTTCGCTGGGGTTCATGCCCAAAACCAAAATGTTGCAGCGTCTTTTGCGCGTCCAAAAGGGCGCCCGGCGCTATAGAGTTCTCTCCTTGAGCAGTTCGGAGATGCTCTTTCTCACGCGCTGCCTTCTGGTGGTCGCGGCAGTCCGGCTGGGGCTGACGCTGCTCTCCTACAACCGTGTTCGCGCCATGGTGACGCGGCTGGGTGCGCGACGGTCCGCCAGCATCGCCGAGCTGCGGCAAGTCGCCTGGGGCGTCGCCGCCGCCGCCCGCCTTGTCCCGCGTGCAAGCTGCCTTACCCAGGCGCTGTCCGGTCAATACATTCTTGCCCGGCAAGGCAGCGCCTCGAAGATACGCATAGGCATAGAGCGGGGTACGGGCGCGCAGATGAAAGCCCATGCCTGGCTGATAAGCGGCAACCACATCGTGCTTGGCGGCTCGATCGGCAATTTTGCCCATCTCGTCGATCACGGTCAGTAGCCGATGAGCGGCGTGGCCGGAATTCTGCTCAGGCAGGGAGGCGCGCCGGCCGCCGCGGCAGATATCCAGCAAATGCTGGCGCGCATGCATCATCGCGCCCGTGATGGCAGCTCGTGGTGGATGGATACGAGCGCAGCTCTTGGTCACGCCTGGCTCAATACCACGGACGAACCCGGCCCCGGGCCCCTGACGATGGCCGGCGGCAAACTCGCCGTCACGGCTGATTGCCGGCTGGACAATCGGGACGAATTGCTGGCAAGGCTGGGTATCAGGGACCGGTCGGTTGCCGATGCCACGCTGTTGATGCGCGCCTATCTGCATTGGGGCGAGGCCTGTCCGGTTTATCTGCAAGGCGACTTCGCCTTCGCCATCTGGGACAGCGACCGCCAGGCGCTGTTTTGCGCACGCGATCCATTCGGGGTCAAACCATTCTACTATCATTCGACGGACCGCCGCTTCGTCTTTGCGTCGGAGATCGGACCGATCATGAGCGTCGACGGTGTCGGCGCGCGCCTCAGCGAGCATCAGATTTCAGGGTTTCTGGCCGGCCTTCCCGATGATCCGCAATCCACGCCCTATACCGATGTCTTCCGCTTGCCGGCGCGCCACAGCCTTACCGTGACGGCGCAACAGGTGGTGCTGCGACCCTACTGGCAGATCGAGCCCTCGCCAGGGCCGATGCGCCCGGATGCCGCCGAGGAATTCACGCATCTGTTCTCGCAATCGGTGCGAAACAGGATGCGGGGAAGCCCGGCGGTCGGCGCGATGCTGAGCGGGGGTCTCGATTCCTCTTCGATCGCCTGTGTGGCGAGCTTGTACAATGCCGCGCAACAAAAGCCGAGACTGCCTACCTTCTCGCTGGTTTTCGAAAGAGGGTCGTCGATGGACGAACGGCCCTTTATCGACGCGGTGCTGGGACGACAAGCGGTTGACGGCACCCTGATTGCGGTCGGCAATTACGCACCCTTCGCCGAGTTCGAACGCGTCTTGCAAGAACAGGAGGGCACTTTCCTGGCCCCCGGCCTTACGTTGACCCGCGGCATCTACAGGGCCGCAGGCGCGAAGGGCATCAAGATCCTGCTGGACGGCCATGGCGGCGACGAAGTCGTTTCGCAAGGCCATGGCTACCTGCACGAACTTGCCAATGCCGGCAGATGGATGGATCTGTGGCGGGAAATCCGCAGCGCCTCCAACACTTATGGCGACGGTATTTGGGGCATGTATTTCAAATTCCTGGTCGCTTACGGGCCGGCCTGGCGCATCGCAAAACTCAAACATGCGGCAAATCGCGTTCTGACCAGGATACGGCGCCAGCCGGCGGGGGCGGTGAGCGGTCCGGGCTGGCACGGCCTGGTCAATCCGGACCTTGCCCGGCGGACCGATCTTGTCGAGCGATTTCACCGGGCCGGATACATGCCGCCTTCCGTCAGCACCAGCGAGGCGTTGACCCATCGCTGGATGCTGTCGACCGGCCTCGTGCCGCACGCCTTCGAGGTTCTCGACAAGGCCGCCGCCAATTTCGGCGTCGAGCCTCGCTATCCGTTCTGGGACAAACCGCTTGTCGAATTCTGCCTGGCCCTTCCGGGCGAGGAAAAGTTGAACAAGGGATTCGGCCGCCATGTGCTGCGCCGTGCCATGGAAGGGGTTTTGCCACCCGCGGTCCAGTGGCGGCGCGACAAGATCGATTTCACGCCCAGCCTCGTCAAAGGCATGATCGGCAACCACCGCGATCTGCTCGACAGCATCCTCGGCGCGGAGGCCCACCGCATTGCCCCTTACGTCAACCTGCCGAAAGTGACCGCGGCCTATGCCCGGATCTTGCGCCGGCCGGACGAAGCGGCACCGCTGGATGTCCAATATGTCTGGCGCTCGACCTCGCTGTCTCTCTGGCTGCGGCAAGTCCAACTCGGCGGGGGACATGCATGATGAGCTGGAACACGCCGCTCGCCTCCGAGCCGGACCATGGTCAGTCTAGCCCGGAAGACAGGGGGCCAGAAGATCGGGCGCCAAGAGCGCGCCGCTTCTACAAAGCCTATGGCCTGACAATCCGTTCTGACGTGGCGCTGCCTGAACTTGAGCCCACCGAGCCGGCGGCGGCCGACGTGCTGATCACGGTTGGTCCAATCGATTTTCCAGAACCCTCGATCGACGCCGGAGCCTTTTTCCGGTTCGAACTGGAACAGCAATATCTGGCATGGCAAGCGGTCGGCGCATTTCTGATAACCGATGCCTGCCGGATCGATGTGGACCCGGCTCCAGGCGTTGACGACCAGCTGATCGCGTTCCCGCTGCTGGGACCTGTCATGGCGCTTCTGCTGCATCAGCGCGGCTTGCTAGTCCTTCACGCCAGCGCCATAGCCGTCGGCGGTACAAGTGCGATCTTCATGGGCGACAAGGGCGCCGGCAAATCGACGACGGCGGGCGCGATGATCCGTGCCGGGCATAGGTTGCTCACCGACGATGTCGTGGTGCTAGATCTGGCCAGCCCGGACGAGCCGGTGATAGTGCCGGGTTTTCCACAGCTCAAGCTGGCTGCCGACGCCGCCGCCGCCATCCCGATAGGGCAGGCCGAACTGCGCCCGCAAGTGCATCCGGCAATCGACAAGACACAGCTGCGCCTGTTTGGCGGCTTTTCTCGGGACAAGGTTCCGGCGACGAGGATCTACATCCTCGAGCGCGGCGAAAGGGCGGCGATCTTGCCTTTGCCCGCGGTCGACGCCCTGTCGGCAATCATCCGATTCTCTTACGTGACACGGTTCGGCCGCCCGGCCCTGGCCGGCGATCTCGCGGCCAGACATCTCAGGCACTGCGCGCGGCTGGCCGACCATGTCGGGGTGTGCCGCCTCGAAGTGCCGACGGGACTCGGCAGGATCGGCGAAGCCGTGGATCTCATCGAACGAGACCTGGCATCCGACAACCGTTCGCGGTGAACAGAACATGTCGAAATCACCGATCCTTCGCCTGTCGCTGTTTCGAGAAGCCGCCGCATTCGGCGCGGTCATGGCGCAAATCGGCGGGCGGCGAACCTGGATCGCCTTGATCTTCCTGATCCTGGGAAGCCTGACGGAAGGCATCTCGATCCTTCTTCTCATCCCGCTGCTGCATCTGATTGGACGCTCCGACCAGAATTTCACAATCAAGCTTCCGGACAATGATCTGGTGCGCTGGCTGGCTCCCGACGGGGCGCTGCAACTGGCGACGGTGCTTTGCGTGCTCGTCGGGCTCGTCACCCTGCAGGCGGCTTTCAACCGCTTCAAATCCGTCTATATGGCCAAGCTCCTCTATGATTTCCTCAACCGCCTGCGCGTGAACCTGTTCGAGGGCATCGGAAGGGCGCGCTGGGGCATATTCACGCGCTTGCGTAGTTCCGACCTCGATCATGCGCTCACCGGCGACATAGACCGGGTACAGGCCGCGGCTTTTTCGCTCCTGATGCTGGTGCAGACCGCGGTGCTTCTGGCGGGCTATCTTGTCGTCTCGCTCTTTATCTCTCCGGTGATGACCTCGTTCGCGGTGGCGATCGGCATCATCATGTTTGCGGCGCTTCAGCCATTTCGTTCCAGGGCCACCGCATTCGGTCGGGTTTTGACGGCCAATCGCCAGGATCAGTACCGGACGGTCTCGGAATTTCTGAGTGGCATCAAGGTGGCCAAGAGCCTGAACGTCGAGGCTACCTATTTTGCGCAGCTTCAGTCGATCCTCGAAAAGATGAAGGCCGGCAACATCGATTACGTGCGCAGCAGCACGATCGGCACCGCATTGTTCCAGATCGCAAGCGTCGTCGGGCTTAGCCTGTTCATCTATGTCGCGCTGGTTCGCTACAACCTGTCGCTTGCCGAGATCGTTGTTCTGCTTCTGGTCTTCATGCGCATCGCCCCGCGCTTCATGGAATTGCAGACGCAAGCCCAGCAGGTGTTGATCAACTTGCCTGCCTATGCCTCCATGCGCAACCTTCAGACACTTTTCGACGCCGAGCGCGAACCGGCCGATGCCGCGCCGCAGGAGCGCGGCAGGCTCTCGCTCGATATGGAGCTGAACATCCGCAATGTTTGCTTTGCCTATGGAGATGGCGCCGGCAAGGCAGTCGTGAGCAACATCACCTTCGGTCTACCCGCCGGCAAGGTCACCGCCCTTATCGGTCCTTCGGGATCGGGCAAGAGCACGATCGCCGACATGCTGCTTGGCCTGATCGAGCCGACGGAAGGCAAAATTCTTGCCGACGGGGTCGAGATCGACGAAGGCAATCGCCGGCGCTGGCGCGATCAGGTTGCCTATGTGCCGCAGGACGTGTTTCTTCTGCACGATACGATCGCAGCAAACCTGCGCCTTGCCGCGCCGCAAGCCAGCAATGACGATCTCTGGACAGCGCTTCGGTCCGCCCAGGCGGTCGACTTCGTCGAGCGACTCGAACACCAGCTTGAGACGGTGGTCGGCGACCGCGGCGTACGGCTCTCGGGCGGCGAACGCCAGCGGATAGCCTTGGCGCGGGCGTTGCTTCGCAAACCGTCACTGCTCATTCTGGATGAAGCCACCAGCGCGCTCGATTGGCAGAATCAGTCGCTGATCGCCCAGTCGATCGACGGGCTGCGCGGCGCGATGACCATACTGACCATTGCGCACCGGCCATCGATGATCGCCTTCGCCGACTGGGTGGTCGCGATGGAGAACGGCCGCATCGTCGAGGTCGGGCAATACCAGAGGTTGAAGGAAAAATCCGGAAGCCGGTTGTCCAGGATGTTGTCGGGCGAGCGGTCGGACGAGCCGCCCAACAGAGAACCGGCCGACGCGGTCCAAGGTCCTGTCAACATCGCGAACTGACGCGAATTCAGCGAAGGCTCCGCCTGGCGCTGAACTTCTCGCCATCGGCCGCTTCGGCCGAACCCAGCTTTCGCTCGGCGTCGCGAATCTTGTCAGCCGGCGTCGGAGCGTTTCTGGCAATCATGACGAAAACCAGCAGAAAGTAGCCCAGTTGGATGACAATGGCGCAACCGACGACACGAAAAAGCGTCGTGCTGAACGAGGCGCCACCCAAATAGGACCAGGCGACCACGATCGCCAGGGCGAAAATCATGCCGATGATGAATTTTGGTAGAGACATACCCCACAGCCTGTCAATCTGCTCGGGCATAAATCGATGATTGACCCACCCCGAGCCTCCCTTCGCCATGCGAGCTTATCGAGGCCCCCGCTTTTCGGCTGGTTGCTTCCAGCCTTTCCCAAACTGTCCACACTCCGACAGAAACCAATTGCAATTCTATTGCTGCGTGCAATAGCCGGCAAGGCCAACCACAAATAAATTTGAATGAGCCGACCCGAACGACTCTGCCATGCTGCGACGCACACATCGGCGTCAAGGCCAGCGACGGGATATGGACTAAGCTCAGTAAGATCTACAATATTGATTAGTATTTTATGTTAAAGACCCTTCATTTTTCAAAATTTTAAAGCACGCATAGTGTCAAAACTGCTGCACAAAGGGCGATCCGCCCAAAATCAGCCTCAAAAAGGCACTAGATTTTTCAAATTTGCCCACAAAATGTCACATGCGTGCCATAAAGAACAAATTTTGGGCAGGATCAGTTTATTATTTAGTCAATTCATGACGTGACTATTTCAAGTCGCCGGGAAATTGTGTGTTGCGCTGCAACATTTTTTTGGTATCGTGCGCTGAAACCATCCGGTTAACGTATGGAGACTAAAGCATGAGGGACATTGCCAAGCCGGCCAATGCGGATTTTTCGGAGGCTGGCATTGATTTTCCGCCGCCGATCGGCGGGCTCATCAAGCGCAGCTTCGATATCGCCGGTTCGCTGATTGGGCTGATTGCTCTCAGCCCATTGTTTTTGATGGTCGCGCTGCTGGTCAAATTTTCCGACGGCGGGCCGATTTTCTACGGTCACAGCCGAATCGGCCGGGGAGGACGGATTTTCCCGTGCCTCAAGTTCCGCACCATGGTTCAGGACGGCGAACGGGTGCTGGCCGCACATCTTGCCGCCAATCCGGACGCCAAGGCCGAATGGATAGCGACCCGCAAGCTGAAGGACGATCCGCGCGTGACGCGTGTCGGCGCCGTGCTGAGGAAGCTCAGCCTCGATGAACTGCCGCAGATCATCAACATCCTCCAGGGTGACATGAGCCTGGTCGGGCCGCGCCCCGTGGTGCGTGACGAACTCGAGATCTACGGCAATTCGGCCGTCTACTATCTGAAATCACGTCCCGGCCTGACCGGGCTCTGGCAGGTCAGCGGGCGCAACGATGTTTCCTATGACAGTCGCGTAGCCTTCGACCGCCACTATGTCGAGAACTGGTCGCTGTTCGAGGACATTCGGATCATCATCAAGACCGTTCCCGCGGTCTGGATGTCGCGAGGTTGTTACTGACCGGGGCTTGCCAGGATCGAGAGGCGAGCCTGCCTAGACGGCAAGAATTCTGCAGCAAGCTAAATGGGTGGGGCCAAAGCGGATCGGAAAACGTTCAGTTGAAAACAGATATCTTCGAGATCCTCCGTGCCGGCATTCCTGCGCATCGCATGCGGCGAAGGTGGCTTATGGCCATGTGCCTCCTGCTGGCGACTGCCGTTCCCCAATTTGCCGCCGCGGACGAGTACCGCCTCGGATCACAGGACAAGCTGACCATCCGCGTCGCCGAATGGCAGACGGTCGAGGGCACGTTCCGCGACTGGTCGGCCGTCAACGGAGAGTACACGGTTGGTCCCGCCGGAACATTGTCGGTGCCGTTCGTCGGTGAAATGCCCGCATCCGGCAAGACCACGGCCGAGATTGCAGCGGCGATCGGTCAGGCGCTCCAGCGCAAGCTCGCTTTGGCGGACCGGCCGGAAGCCTCCGTCGAAATGGCGCAGTACAGGCCGTTCTACATTTCCGGGGAGGTCCAGACGCCCGGCCAGTATCCTTACGTGCCGGACCTGACCGTCCTGAGGGCGATGAGCATCGCCGGCGGTGTCCGACGGAGCCCCGAAGGACAGCGGTACGATCGCGACATGATCAATGCCAAGGGCGATTTTGACGTTCTCCAGGACCAACGGGTCCGACTGACCGTCAGGCGCGCGCGCATCGAAGCGGAGATCGCGGACAAGTCGACGTTCGAGGTGCCGAAGGAGGTGGCCGACGATCCAAAGCTTCAGAGCATCGTCGCCGACGAGATGGCGATCCTGACGGCCGACCAGAAAAAGCTCAAGCTGCGCCTGCAGGCGCTCGACGACCTGAAGGCGTTGCTGCAGAGCGAGATCGAATCGCTACAGAAGAAGATCGTCAACCAGCAGCGGCAGGTCGACCTCGCAAAGGAACAGCTGAACGGCATCGGCTCGCTGGCGCAAAAGGGCCTGGTCGTCAACACGCGGCTCCTGAATTCACAACAGACGATTGCCGACCTGGAAGGCCAGATCCTGGACTACGACACGGCCATCCTCACCGCCAAGCAGGCGATCAGCAAGGCCACCCAGGACGCCATCGATCTGGAAAACACCCAGAATGCGGGACTGGCCGCCGACCGGCAGCAGACGGAAGCCGATCTCAGCGAAACAATGCTCAAGATGAACATGCAAACAGGCCTGATGTCCGAAGCCATGTCGGGGAACCCGGCGTTGCAACGCTATCGCGACGGCGAAGAGCCAACATTGTCGTTTGGCCTGGTTCGGGTGGTCGACGGCAAGACCAGCGAAATCAGCGCCAGCGAAGACACGCCTGTGCTGCCCGGAGACGTGATCAAGGTGAAACTGGCGCCAGTGGCTATCCAATAATGATCTGAAACGTAACTCCCGGGGGTTTGTCATGCATACTGAAAGGGACGCAATCGTCGATCGAGAAAGAGAATTCCACAATCTCAGATTTAGCCAGGAGGCGGATCCGAGAGAAAGTCTGGACAAATGGTATCGAACAATTCGCCACGGTGCCGAGCATCAAGACAGGCAAATAAAGCGCCTTTCGGAAAACACTGATGTGCTCGAGTACGGTTGTTCCGATGGTGGGTGGTCCCTGCATTCCCTGCACCTGCCCGGTCTTTGCCGATCTCTGTCGGGGATCGACATTTCGGACGTAGCCGTAAACAAGGCGAACGAACGGGCGGGCAAGCTTGGAATCACGAACGCCACATTCCTGGCGATGAATGCTGAAGCCATGTCCTTCGAAGACAACAAGTTCGACCTGGTCTACGGACGTGGGATCATCCATCACCTGGATCTGGACCGGTGCTTTTCCGAGGTGGTCCGCGTCCTGAAGCCGAACGGCGTGGCGTCGTTCTACGAGCCGATGGGACACAATCCTCTCCTGAATGCCTACAGAAAGCGGACACCCCTCATCCGCACCGCTGATGAACATCCTTTGTTAACGTCAGACTTCGCGTTGGCTCGCCGCTATTTCAGCAATGTCCAGGTGGAATATTTCGGCCTCTGCTCCGTCGGAAGCGCGCTGATGCCGCGAGGCATCTCTGAGACCGTCTATACAGTTGGCAAAGCTGTCGATTCAGTCGTTCTGACACTTCCCTTTGTGAAGCGGTTCGCATGGTATGCGCTCCTGACCCTTAGGGCTTGACCAACAGGCAGCAATTCGGGCGACGGTGACGGGGCAACTGCCTCTCGCCATCGCTTCAGAAGCTGCCTGTGAGATTAATTGTTTAGCGTTGGCGCTATTAGGCGGCGTCTTGAATAATGCTGTATGGCGTTGAAATCGGGGGCACAGCGCAATTGGAGCTGTGTCCGCGGCTCCCAAGGTGCTCTCAACGAAGCCTGGTTACGGGAAATCCTGCCTGAAAAATTCGCGAAACTGTGGCGGCCTAGAACATTAAGGCCTTGCTTGTCCCGCTACGGTTTCTGGTTCCGAGAGGTTGGCCGCGGTCCACCGGGGCCGGGCAACAGGCACCTTCACCAGCTTGAAGTAGCTGTAGTACAGGAGGAAGGAGCCCATGATGTAGGGATTGAATGTATCGATCTCGACGAAGGACCGGATGACCAGAAGCACCATCACACCGGCAAGAATCACGGACTCGGCTTGCCATGCCCTGAATATCAGCGCCGATATATGGCCCCACAGCGTGCGCAGTATGATCAGCGAAATCAGCGTCGCCCCGATATAACCAAGCTCGACGAGGGCTTCGATGTAGGTGTTGTGGAAATGGAAGCCGCTGCGGGTGGTGATGTAGAATTCGTTCCAGAGTCGCTCGGCCTCGGCGAAACCCTGCACCCAATAGGCCGCGTAGCCGACGCCAAGGATCGGTGATCGCTGCGCCGCCTCCCAGCCCTGTTGCCACAGATAGGTCCGTCCGGTGAGCGTGGAATCCTTGCCAAAGAGGCCAAGGACGAAATCCAGAAGTCCCGCATTGACGGCAACCAACGCGGCCGTGACCAGTCCGCACGCGCCGACCAGGAAAATCACCCGTCGATAGCGGAGCGAAAGCGTCTTGGACATGGTAAGCAGGGCCACCAGAGCGAGAACCGCCGGTATCGAGGCCGTCGAGGTAGCCGAATGTGCAGCGACCAGCAGATAAATTGACAGAACGACGACCGGCACCGTCAGGAACAGGCTCAGCCGGCCGCGTCTGAGAAAGACCAGATAGACAACGCAAAAGTAGATGCCGAGAGACGCGACAAAGCCGAGCTGGTTCTTGGAGCTGAACGCGCCGACGAAATTGTATGTTCCGTCGAGCCCGTCATAGGAATAACCGCCGATCGCGAGCGAATAGAGCAGGACGAAAAAAATCCCGATCAAGGCGCCGATCGTCAAGGTGCGGACGCTGACGGTACGTGCGGCGATGTAGGCGCAGGCAATATGGGAACAATACTGGAGCGCGGTCCTGGCGGTGATGCCAGGGGCATCCGACCAGAACACCGAGAAACAGACATAGAACGCAAAAATCAGCGGAAGCCAGGCACTGGAGAGGCCCCGCAGCAGCCGCCGATAGTCCACCAGGATGAGAGGCAGCCAGACCGCGTAATAGGCCAGGATCAGGATCTGGCCAAAAATGCTGGAATAGGAAAATGCCCAGACGGAAACGGCAACGGCAAATGCGCCGTAGACCGAGTTCTTCTCCGGGTCGATCAACAAAGATTTTGGAATCTTCATCTCGGTAGCGGATTCCCGATCATTCAACTCCACGCAGTTCGGCGCCGATTCGCCGCCCCGCCCCTCAGGGCATTTCCATTGTGCAGTGCAATATAGCCCAACCTCCGCCATCTGTCACCCAAAAGACATTGGCTGCTATCGATCAGCCCGACCGGCGGCCCGCCATGGCCGATCCGTGCGCTGCATTCCAGCTTGAACTTCTCTGCCGTTGACTTCACATTCGCCGCCGATTGGGAGGAAGATCACATGCCGATGAGTTTCAGGGGACGGTTTGCCGGACGCTCGGCCGTGATCACCGGCGGCGCCTCCGGCATCGGTCTCGCCGTGGCGCAAAGGATCGTTGACGAGGGCGGGCGCGTTTCGATCTGGGATCGTGATCCTGCCCAGATCGAGCGGGCCAGCACTGTCGTTGCGAATCTGCACGGCGTGACGGTCGACGTCGCCGATCCCGCGGCGGTCGAAGGCGCCGCCCGGCAGACGATCGAGGCGCTCGGCGCGGTCGATATCCTGGTCACCAGCGCCGCCATCACCGGACCGAACATGACGATGTGGGAGTATTCCACCGATGACTGGCGCCAGGTTGTCGACATCAATATCAACGGCGTCTTCTACTGCAACAGGGCGCTGGTTCCGCACATGCTGGAACGCAATTACGGCAGGATCGTCAACATCGCCTCGATCGCCGGCAAGGAAGGGAATCCCAACGCGTCGGCCTACAGCACATCGAAGGCGGCGGTGATCGGCATGACCAAGTCGCTCGGCAAGGAACTGGCCAAGACCAAGGTGACGGTGAACTGCGTCACGCCGGCCGCCGTGCGCACGGCGATCTTCCAGCAGATGAGCCAGCAGCACATCGATTTCATGCTGTCGAAAATACCGATGGCGCGCTTTGGCGAGGTCGAGGAGGTGGCGGCGCTGATCTCATGGATCGCTTCCGAGGAATGCTCGTTCACGACCGCCGCGGTCTTCGACGTTTCGGGCGGCCGCGCCACCTATTGAGGCAAACTGGACGCGACCCGCCGACAGGCCCGCGCTGCCCGACCGGAGTCCTCTTCATTTGCCCGACGTTGAACCTTCCCTGCCCGACGAGGACCTGCTCGACCGCTTCCAGCGCGCAGCCTTCGACTATTTCCTGGAAACCGTTAATCCGGAGAACGGGCTGGTCGCCGACACCTCGCGGCCAAATTGGCCGGCAAGCATCGCTGTCGTCGGCTTCGCGCTGTCCTGCTATCCGGTCGGGGTCGAGCGTGGCTGGGTCACACGCGATGCCGCCTCGAAGCTGACGCTTGCCGCACTGCGCTTCTTCTGGAACAGCCGGCAAGGCAATGGCGACGATGTCACCGGCCACAAGGGTTTTTACTATCACTTCCTCGACATGCGGACCGGCCTGCGTGCCTGGCGCTGCGAACTATCGATGGTGGACACGGCACTGCTGATGGCCGGCGTGCTGATGGCCGGGGCCTATTTCCAGGGCGACGGCGAAGACGAGGTCGAAATCCGCGAACTGAGCGAGGCGCTCTACCGGCGCGTCGATTGGCGTTGGGCACAGGGCCGCCGTCCAACCTTGCGGCAGGGCTGGAGGCCGAAGAGTGGCTTTCTGTACTCTGACTGGGAGGGCTACAACGAAGCGACGATCCTCTATGTCCTGGCGATGGCCTCCCCGAACAGACCGGCCTCGGACGACAGCTATAGCGCATGGACGGCGACATATCAGTGGGAGAACATCCATGGCTACCAGGTGCTTTATGGCGGCCCGCTGTTCATGCACCAGTTCTCGCATGCCTGGATCGACTTCGATGGCATTCAAGACGCATTCATGCGGGAGAAGGGCTCGGACTATTTCGAAAACAGCCGGCGCGCGACCTACATTCACCGCGATTATGCGCGGCAAAACCCCCATGGCTTCGGCGGCTACGGCGACGTGCTGTGGGGTCTTTCGGCGGGTGATGGACCCGGCAACTTCCGTGCGCGGATCGAGCAGCGGCCGCGCAGATTTTCCGCCTACGCGGCGCGCGGCGCGCCCTTCGGCCCGGACGACGGGACGATCGCGCCGTGGTCCTGTCTCGCATCGCTGCCCTTCGCGCCGGAAATCTGCTTGCCGGCGCTGCGGCATCTCACAGACCGCCACCCCGAGGTGATCGGAAAATTCAGGATGCCGAGCGGCTTCAATCCGACTCTGAAGAACCGGCGAGGCTTCGGCCCGAGCGGCTGGGTGTCGGAAGGACACTATGGCCTGGATCAGGGCATCGTCGTCCTGATGATTGAAAACCACCGCTCGCGCCTGATCTGGGATCTGATGCGATCAAGCCAGCATCTGCGTCTCGGCTTGCGAAAAGCCGGATTTAGCGGTGGCTGGCTGTCGCAGCCGGCGAGCCCTCTAGAGCCTGGTTATGTCGAATAGTGGCCATGGCTTTTGCGGCGACGGCGGCCTGATCAAGGATCAATAGCGGCTTGCACATGCTGAGCGGCCGCCAGAGCTTGACGAAAGCACCATTCGGCTAAAGAAGTTCCCCGTGACAAAACAAGTTCCAAGTGAATCGCATGGCCGCGGAATACGCTGGATGCCGCCTGACATAACAACCGACTATGCAGTCCGGCTTCTGGCACAGGGTTACATATGCCTGCCACTTCGTACCGGCGGCAAGCATCTCGACCTAGAGGCGATGGGCTATGACCCGCTGCATCTGCGAAACCGACGCAAGGATTTGAAGGAACTCGCTTTCTGTTCCATCGCGTTCCAACTGGCGCAGAAACCGCCGACCCGCGAGGATATCGAGCGCTGGTTTTGCAAGTTCACCGGAAATGTCGGGATATTGGGAGGCTTCTCCAACTTGCTGATCCTGGATTTCGACAGCGCCGCCGCATATCAAGGCTGGCAAGGCAGGCATGGTGAACTTGCCAGCCGCACGCCGATGGCAAGATCCCCGAGGGGCTTTCATGTCTATCTGAGGACGCGTGAGCCGATGGTATCGTCGAGCCTGCATTTCGGCATGCGCCGCGTCGGCCACGTCAAGGCACTTGGCGGCTACGTGGTGGGCAGCCCCTCGCTGCTCAAGGACGGCTCCTCCTACGGCTGGCTGGAGAATCAGTCGCCTTTCGATGTCGAGCCTCAGCAGATTGACAGCCTTGCCAGTCTTTCATTGCGTCCGGTCACGCCGCTCAAACACTATTATGACCGAATGCTGAACCGCGGATTCTTCGAGCGGCAGTGAGTAGATCCGGGGAAACGCGATTGGAGGTCACGGTCGTCATTCCGGCAAGGAATGCCGCTGCAACGATCGATGCCGCGTTGCTTAGTCTGATCCCCGACAGAGACCTGATCGGCGAAGTCCTTCTGATCGACGACGGTTCGGAAGACCGGACCGCTGCGAAAGCGACCGAGAGCGCACGACGATACGGATTGCCGCTTGAGGTCGTGAATGTCCGGCTTGGCAGTGCCGGCGCCGCGCGTAACGTCGGCATCGCGCAAGCCAGGGGTAAGTCGATATTCTTCCTCGATGCCGATGACGAGTTGATCAGGGGAGGCCTGTCGCTGCTGCACGACGCGCTTGAACGCAATCCCGGTGCAGGCCTGGCGGTCGGGGCCAGCATCCGTCGCACGCGCGGGCGGCCTGACAAGCTCAAGGCGCCGCATGGCTACACAAGCGACAGAACCGAAAACGCCAGGCGATATCTTCGCAACGAACTCTGGCCGATCGCCATGGGAAGCGCGCTGATTTCGACAGCGGCGACAGCCGCCATCCGCTTTCCCTCGGCGATCGGTCTCGACGAAGACACATGCTATTGGGTCGCGATGCTCGCGCGCTACGATGCAGCCACGATTTCGGCACCAGTGCTGCTCTATCATCACGACGAAACCAGAATGGCGCAGCGCTTCATCCATGCGCCGCGCGCGACGTTCCTTGCCATAGCGCTCGAACTCAACCGGCTGGCGGAACTGGGCGTCGAAAGAGATACGCTTCAGTGGCGAAAGGCCTGGATAGCGCAGCGAATTTCACGGCAGCTGATCAAGCACAAAATGTACGCCGACGCGGTGGCCATGATGCGCGCCGTTCGTGCCCACAAAATATCCGGCCAAAGCTGGAAGTCCTTGCAGTACAGTGCCCGCATCCACCTCGGGAACCTGGTTCAGGGGCATACGCCAGGCACACGGTTTTCACGCCCCGACCCCAACCGCGGCAAGGAGCGGCGCACGCTGGTGCTATGCTATGATCCAGCCTTCCCCCCTGTCTCGGGCGCGGATTTGAGGAACCATGGCAACGCGGTGGCCGCGGCGGAACTGGGACCGGTCTGCCTCATCTCGATCCGGCCCCAGGCCGACCCGTCGAAACCGGCCGACGCCCGCATTCGAACGGAAGCCCTGACGCTCGCGGGAGAAGCCCGCACGGCCTCGATCGGCTGGTGGAGAACAGGCGCCGAGAAACGAATTCCGCGCGTCGCGCTGAGGCGTCTGGAGGCAATTATCCGAACGTTTGGACCGGACAGCATCGTCGTCGAGGGCATTGCCTTGTTCAAGCTGCTCCGACCCTTGCGGCCATTGGCGGGGCAGCTCATCCTCGACATGCATAATGTCGAATCCGATCTGGCGGGGCAGTTGCAAGGCGCCGACATGACAGGATCGACGCTTGCCGCCTATGGCGTCAGGCGCCTCGAAAGAAAGGCGCTCGGCATCGTCGACAGGGCCTGGGTCTGCTCGCGGCTCGACCACGACAAACTGGCGGAGCTGTCCCGGCGCGAGGTGCCGATCGATATTGTTCCGAACGGCATCCCTCGTGTTGAGGACATTGCGGCTGAACTGCCGGCGGAGGCAGCAATGTCCGAAGGCTTTCCGGTCATTCTCTTCATCGGCCATCTCGGATACCAGCCAAACATCGATGCCGCCGGGCGTCTTGCCCGCACCATCCTGCCCCGCATCCAGGAAAGGCTTCCGATGGCGAGACTGGTTCTTGCCGGCCGATACCCCAAACCGGCCGTGAAGGCGCTGAGCGGGCTGCAAGGCGTCGACCTCGCGGCGAATCCGGACGATCTTAGGCCGCTGCTGGCCCGCGCGCATCTCAGCATCATTCCGCTTTCAGCGGGCGGCGGCACGCGCATCAAGATCCTGGAAGCGATGGCTTGGGGCATTCCGGTGGTCGCGACGCCGCTGGCGGTCGAGGGCCTGGATCTGGTCGACGGTGAAGAGGTGCTTCTGTCTGAGACGGACGAGGGCCTTGCCGGCTTGGCCATCGAGCTTTGCCTGGACCGCATGCGCATGGCGAGGCAGCGCGCCCGCGCGCATGAAAGCGTATGGTCCAGGTTTGGCCCGGAAGCCATAAGCAACGCCGTTAGTGCGGGATTTGGGCTGGACGATGCCGGCACATGACGCCCTTTCCAATCGCCGATCGATGAGCTGCCGATGATCCCCGCCATCCTGCACCAGACCTGGAGGACCGACAGCGTCCCTGCCCGCTTCCAGGGCTACGTCGAGAGCTGGAAACGGCACCATCCCGGCTGGACGATCATGTTCTGGAACGACCGGATGCTGCTCGAGTTCGTCGCCGAGCACTATCCGGATTTCCTGCCGACCTTCTGCAGCTATTCGCACGGGGTGCTGCGCGCCGATGCGGCACGCTACCTGCTGCTTTATCATTTTGGCGGGGTCTACGCCGATATCGACTGCGAATGCGTCGCGCCTTTCGATCCAATCATGGGCGAGAATCGAATCGTGCTCTGCACCGAGCCGGCTTCGCACGAACTCGTCCAGGCGAAGTTTCGAGGGCTGCCCTACCTGCTGTTCAACGGCACGATGGCGAGCCCGCCCCGGCACCCCTTCTGGCTGCAGCTTTTGTCGCTGTTGCCGGGCTTGGTCCATGCCAAGGAAGTGCTCGACGCGACCGGCCCTTGCGTGCTGACCTCCGCGCAGCTCGGCTATCGCGACCAGACGGCCTTCGCCATTCATCCGAACGCCTTGTTCGCGCCAAAGGACTCGGCCGAGCGGATGGAGACGCAAACCGGCACGCCGACGCTGTCGATCCATCACTGGGCGGGCACATGGTGGACGGCAAGGCCCGCGACGCGGTGGCGGGACAAGGTTCGCAACCATGCTTACCGGTTCTGGCACCATCTGACACGCGGCGCCCATCTTGACGAGGCCGCGACGAAAGCGGGCGTAAGCCAGGCGGCGCTTTCAGCGGGGCGCCCTTCGGGCTCGAACATTGCCATACTGGTGCCGCTTCGCGATGCGGCCGACCACATCCAGCCGTTTCTCGATGCCTTGCAGAGGCTCGACTATCCCAAGAACAGGATCAAGCTGGTCTTTTGCGAGGGCGACAGTTCCGATGGCAGTTGGGACAGGCTGAAGGCGGCAACGGCGCCGCTTGCCGCGAGCTACCGCGGCGTCGTCCTGCTGCAAAAACACCTTGGCACAAGCCTTGACCGCGACAAGCGGGCAAGACCGCGGCAGCAGCGCGAAAGACGGGGCGCCATTGCCAGGATACGCAACCATCTGATCGATCGCGGGCTGGAAGCCGACGACGCATGGGCGCTGTGGATCGACATCGATGTCTGGCGATTCCCGGGCGACGTCGTCAACCGGTTGATCGCGGCCGGGCATCGCATCGTCGTCCCCAACTGCGTCAAGATCGCCGGCGGCGACAGCTTCGACCTGAACAGTTTCATCACCACCCAACCCGAGAAGAACTATCGCTACTATCGCGAGATACGCGGCGGCCTCTACCAGCCGCCTGCCTATTCGATGAGCCGGCTACATCTCAGCGATGTCAGGCATCTGGAAAGCATCGGTCTCGACGGGGTCGGCGGAAGCATGCTGCTTGTCGACGCGGCATTGCACCGCGGCGGCCTGCGGTTTCCGGAAATCCCCTATCGCGACCTAATCGAAACCGAGGGCTTTGGCGCCCTCGCCAACGATCTGGGCATCAGGCCGGTCGGCCTTCCCAAGCTCGAGATACTGCATGTTCCGTGGTGACAGGAGATCGATCACATACACTTGCCGCGCACCTTGTGCGGCGAGCCAGATCAGGCCGGCATTTTTTGAATGTCTTCCGGCCTGCCTGATCCGTGCGTGATACTTACCGGATTTGATTAGCCGGCAAATGTGTAGGCGGTTTTCACGGTGGTATAGAATTCCGCCGCGTAGCGGCCTTGTTCGCGCGGACCGTAGCTCGATCCCTTGCGGCCACCGAAGGGAACATGGAAGTCGACACCCGCCGTCGGCAGGTTGACCATCACCATGCCCGCCTCCGAATTGCGCTTGAAATGCGTGGCGTGCTTGAGGCTCGACGTGCAGATGCCCGAGGTCAGCCCGAAAGGCGTGTCGTTGGCCACGGCGAGCGCCTCATCATAATCCTTGACGCGGATGACACTGGCGACAGGTCCGAAAATCTCCTCGCGTGAAATGCGCATCGCGTTGCTGGCTCCGGTGAACAGCGCCGGCTGCAGGTAGAAGCCGGGCGTCTCACGATCGAGCCGCTCGCCGCCGAAAGCGAGATCGGCGCCTTCCTTGCGGCCGATGGCGATATAATCCTCGTCCTGTTTCAGCTGGCTGTCGTCGACGACCGGACCGATCTGGGTTTTCGCATCGAGGGCATCGCCGACGACCAGCTTGCCCATGCGGTCCTTCAGCGCCTCGACGAAGCGGTCGTGAATGGCGTCGGTGACGATCAGCCGGGACGACGCCGTGCAGCGCTGGCCGGTCGAGAAGAAGGCGCCGTTGATCGCGCAGTCGACGGCGACGGCCAGGTCGGCATCGTCGAGCACAACAAGCGGGTTCTTGCCGCCCATTTCAAGCTGGAACTTGCGCATATGCTCGACGCTTGCCGCGGCGACGCGCTTGCCGGTGCCGACCGAGCCGGTGAAGGTGATGGCATTGATATCCGGGCTGTCGAGCATGGCCTGGCCGACCACCGACCCCTTGCCCATGACGAGGTTGAGCACGCCCTTGGGCAGGCCGGCGCGGTGCAGGATATCGACAATGGTCCAAGCGCTCTCCGGGACCAGATCGGCCGGCTTGAAAACGATGGTGTTGCCGTGGGCGAGCGCCGGAGCAATCTTCCAGGCGGGAATCGCGATCGGGAAATTCCATGGGGTGATAATGCCGACGACGCCGACCGCTTCACGCGTGATCTCGACGCCGACACCCGGCCGCACGCTCGGCACCAGCTCGCCCGCCAGGCGCAGCGCCTCGCCGGCGAAGAAATCGAAGATCTGAGCGGCGCGCACGGTCTCGCCGATGCCCTCGGCCAGTGTCTTGCCTTCCTCGCGCGCCAGGGACCGGCCGATTTCATCTTTGCGCGCCGTGATCTCGTCCGACGCCTTCCTCAACACCGCATGGCGTACCAGCGGGCCGGAACGCGACCATGCCGCAAACGCCGCTTTCGCCGCCGCAATGGCTTGACGGGCCTGCTCGGCGCCGGCGGAAGCATATTCGCCGACGACATCGCCGGTGTTGGATGGATTGATGTTGCGGGAGCCGGGCTCGCCCACCCACTCGCCATCGATGAGGTTCTTTCGAAACAGGGTCATGTCGCAGTCTTCCTAGCCATTCGGTTGCCGTCTATCTGGACCACCGGCCGCCACACGGCAAGACCGCCGGACGGGTAAAGTTCTGCTGTTCGGCAGACATATGCCGCGCATCTCACACCGCGAAGGACCAGAACAGGCAGGCCAGAGTCGCCGCGGCAAAAATGACAAAGAACAGGCTTCTCAGCAGGATATTGCGGCGCAGCTCATTCATGAAGAGATGGCAGGCCACGACGGCCGCCACGAACAGGAAGCGCCAGTTCAGCAGCGCCGTCAGGACGCCAGCCTGGCCGAAAGCCCATCTGGCGGCGAGGCAGCCGACGATGGTGGCGAACAAGGCGATCACCGTCCAGAAGACGGCGTCCGCGGCGTTTGTCAGAACGATGCCGGCCGCCCTGATGGGCAGGATCATCATCAGCAGCGCACTGAAAAAATACACCGCGGCAAGCGGGATGAAAATCCCGGCATCGGCAATGTCGTCCAGGCGTTTGGCGCCGATTGCGCCGTAGGGATAGCCATGCCTGGCTACCGCCAGGCTCAGCGCCATCAGCAAAGCCGTCAGCACGGCGACCAGTGCAAATGAGGTGAGAGCCTTGCTCATGCCTTGTCCCCGGCGAATCGAACTGGAATGTTGGTAGCTCACCGTCTGTAAATGGCTGGTAAGCGTCAAGGAAGCGCGGTGACCAGAGCTTGATGCCGAAAAGTGTGAAGCGGTTTTCGGACGACATCATGCTCTGTCTCTTTGATTTTTAGAGCTTTCGGAAATTGCCTTCATGGCGGAACCCTTCCCCGCCGCGGGAAATTCAACGGCAGGCGCGCCCTCACTCCGCCGCTTGCAGGCGGCGGGCATCGACAATGGCTCTGATCTCGGCGCGGCAGGAGCCGCAATTGGTGCCGGCGCCCAGAGCGGCGCCGATCGCCGCGACGCTGGCGCAGCCGCCGCGCACCGCTTCCGCGATCTGGTTGGCGCCGACTCCGAAACAGGAGCAGACGACGGCGCCACGGTCGATGTGGTTGCCGCCCGGCCGCCCTGCCACGATCGCCAGCCGTCCGCGCCGATCGGCATGATCCGCGCCCAACTGCTCCGCGACCCAGCTACGCGACACCGCGACCGGGCCGGGCGCCAGATAGAGCGCGCCGACCAGCCGGCTGCCTGCAAAGCGGGCGAAGCGATAGTGCCCGCCGGCAGCGTCATGATAGGCGAGCGTCTCGCCCTGCGCGTCGTCGCCGAGGAGCGAGGCGGCGAACATCATCCAGTCCCGGCCGGCTTGCAGCGCAAGCTCGAGACGCCAGCCGGCGGCGCAGCGGGCAAGGCTCCAGTAGTCGGCGTCGATCGAAGCCGGCCGTTCGGCGAGCACCGCGAAACCGAAGACAGCGGCAGCGAAGCGTTCCAGGCGCGCGGCGACGTTCTTCGAGGCCGGCTGGCCTGAAATCGCATCGGTGACCGGCGCCACCAGCGCGTCGACGCGGGCGCGGGCGGCGAACTGATCCGTCCAGTGCATCGGCACGAAGACCGAGCCCGGCCGCTGCCGCGCTGTCACCAGCGCGCGCAGCAGCGCTTCGCCGTGAACGGTCGAGACACGCACGATGTCGGCGTCGCCGATGCCGAAGTGCCGAGCATCGGCCGGGTGGATTTCGGCGAAGGGCTCGGCGATGTGCTGGGACAGGCGCGGGCTCTTTCCCGTGCGCGTCATGGTGTGCCAGTGGTCGCGGACGCGGCCGGTGTTGAGGACCAGCGGGAAGTCCGGGCTGGTGAGGGTTTCGATCGTTGGGCGGACAGCGATGAAACGCGCCTTGCGGTCGGGTGTGTAGAAGTTGCCGTTGGCGAAGAAGCGGGTGGGGGCCTCTGGTCGCCGAGCCCAGGCACCCCCCTCTGGCCTGCCGGCCATCTCCCCCTCAAGGGGGGAGATTGGCAGCGTCTGCGCGCCGCTGATTTCTGCAACGTCCGAGGTTGGCGAAAGCGGTGGCGATAGCTGATCTCCCCCCTTGAGGGGGAGATGGCCGGCAGGCCAGAGGGGGTCGGTCGCGGTGGGCTCGGCCTGGCTGGGACGTGTCGACGTTGGAGACGCTCCACCGACCCCACCCCGGCTCGCTTGTCTCGCTTCGCTCGACGCGCTCTCCGACCCTCCCATCAAGGGGGAGGGTGAGGCCGGCGCTGGCCACTGGAATGGAGCCAGCGCGTCGTAGTCTTCTCCATCGATCCCGCCATACGCTCCGATATCAAAATCGCGCGCGCCGTCGTTCTCGAACCCCGACAGCGCGGCGTGCTCGGCAAATAACTCCACCGCCGAGGTCTGCCAAAACGCTTCGCCAAAGCCCATCCGCCTGGCTACCTCGGCGACAATCCACCAGTCCGGCCGTGCCTCGCCGGGCAGACCCAGGAACGCCCGTTGGCGCGAGATGCGGCGCTCCGAATTGGTGACGGTGCCGTCCTTCTCGCCCCAGGCGGCGGCGGGCAGCCGGACATGGGCGTGGCGGACCGTATCGGTGCTCGCCAACACGTCCGATACCAGGACGAAAGGACAGGCCTTGATCGCCGCTTCGACGGCGTCGGCGTCCGGCATCGAATCGACGGGGTTGGTGGCCATGATCCACAGCGCCTTGATGCGTCCGTCGGCCACCGCCCTGAACATGTCGACCGCTTTCAGGCCGGGCTTTTCGGCAACCGTCGGCGCGTTCCAGAAGCGCTGTACGCGGTCACGATGCTCGGGGTTTTCGATCTCCATATGGGCGGCCAGCATATTGGCCATGCCGCCGACCTCGCGGCCGCCCATGGCGTTGGGCTGGCCGGTCGCCGAAAACGGCCCTGTCCCCGGTTTGCCGATGCGGCCGGTGGCGAGATGGCAGTTGATGATGGCGTTGACCTTGTCGGTGCCCGAGGACGACTGGTTGACGCCCTGGCTGTAGACGGTCACCGTCCTGGCGGTCTCGGCAAACAGGCTGTAGAAGCGGCCGAGCTCGTCCTCGCTCAGGCCGGTGGCGGCGGCGATGCCGGCAAGATCGAGCTTCGAGGCGGCGAATAGCGCTTGCCCGAAGCCGGTCGTATGCGCGGTGATATAGGCGCGGTCCAGCGCATTGTGCTGGCCGAGATAGGCGAGCAGCCCCGTGAACAGCGCGACGTCGCCATCCGGCGCGATCACCAGATGCAAGTCGGCGATGTCAGATGTCATGGTGCGGCGCGGATCGACCAGCACCACCCTCATCTCGGGCCGTTTTTCACGCGCCGCGGCGATGCGCTGGTAGAGCACGGGATGGCACCAGGCGAGATTGGAGCCGACCAGCACGATCAAATCGGCAAGCTCCAGATCCTCATAGGTGCCCGGCACCGTGTCTGAGCCGAAGGCGCGGCGGTGGCCGGCAACCGAGGAGGCCATGCACAGGCGCGAATTGGTGTCTATATTGGCCGAGCCGATGAAGCCTTTCATCAGCTTGTTGGCAACATAATAATCCTCGGTCAGCAGCTGGCCGGAGACGTAGAAGGCGACTGCGTCCGGGCCGTGCTCGGCGATGGTTTGCGAAAAGGTCGAGGCAACGCGCTCGAGCGCCTCGTCCCAGCCCACGCGGCGACCGTGGATCTCGGGATGGAGCAGCCTGCCGTCGAGGTCGATGGTCTCGGCGAGCGCCGAACCCTTGGAGCAAAGCCGGCCGAAATTCGCGGGATGATCGGGGTCGCCGCGGACGGACACCTGCCCGTCCGCGGCGACCTTCGCCAGCACGCCGCAACCCACCCCGCAATAGGGGCAGGTGGTCCTCACCTCGCGCGCTTCGTCAATCTGCATGTTCAGGCCGCGCGGCTGGCCAGCGCTTCGAGCGCCAGGAACAGCCGCTCGCCCTCGACCTTCACCGGGATGGTGCGCACGCGACCTTCGTCGGCGCCGAGCGCCTTGCCGGTTTCCAGCGAGATCACCCAATTGTGCAAGGGGCAGGTCACCGCCGCGCCATGCACGATACCCTGGCTGAGCGGCCCACCCTTGTGCGGGCAATGGTCATCGATGGCATAGACCTGGTCGTCCGCCGTGCGGAAGACGGCGATCTTTCCCTGGGGGGTGTCGACGCAGCGCGCGCCACGGCGCGGGATGTCGGAGAGGGAGCCGATCGATATCCAGGTCATTGGGCGGCCTTTGCTTGATCTGAATGCGCCCGGACACCCCCCTCTGTCCTGCCGGACATCTCCCCCGCAAGGGGGGAGATTGGCGGCTTCGCTGACGGCGCCCATCTTGCAAGGTTGGAAATTGGCGAAAGCCGAAATGACATCCGATCTCCCCCCTTGCGGGGGAGATGGCCGGCAGGCCAGAGGGGGGTGCGAAGGAACGCTTCCATCGGCCCTACTCCGCCGCTTCCGCAAACCCAACCGAAGCCATCGGCCGGAATTCGTGCTTGTCCTTGCCGGAGACGCGTTCCGACCAGGGGTCGACCTGGGCGAATTTCTGGCTGAAGACGAAGCGCTCGTAATAGGCCTTGCGCTTTTCGCCATCGTCCATGATCTGGCGCTTGATCTCAGGAATGCCGATGCGCTTGGCCCATTTGTAGATGCGCTCGAGATAGCGGCCCTGCTCGCGATACATCTGCGTCAACGCCACGATGTGCTCCAGCGCCTCGTCCTCGGTCCTGACCAGGCCGAGCACTTCGGTGCCCTTGATGTCGAGGCCGGCGGCGCCGGCGAAGTGGATCTCGTAGCCACTGTCGACGCAGATGACGCCGACATCCTTGCAGGTCGCTTCGGCGCAATTGCGGGGGCAGCCCGACACCGCCATCTTGACCTTGGCCGGGGTCCACGAGCCCCACATGAATTTCTCGATGCGGATGCCGAGGCCGGTCGAATCCTGCGTGCCGAAGCGGCACCAGTCGGAGCCGACGCAGGTCTTCACCGTGCGCAGACCCTTGGCATAGGCATGGCCGGAGACAAAGCCGGCCTGGCCGAGATCGGCCCATACCGCCGGCAGGTCCTCCTTGCGGATGCCGAGCATGTCGATGCGCTGGCCGCCGGTGACCTTGACCATCGGGATCTCGAACTTGTCGACGACATCGGCGATGGCTCGCAGTTCGGCGGCATTGGTGACGCCGCCCCACATACGCGGCACCACGGAATAGGTGCCGTCCTTCTGGATGTTGGCGTGGACGCGCTCGTTGACGAAGCGCGACTGATAGTCGTCGGCGTAGTCGTCCGGCCAGTCGCAGACGAGATAGTAGTTGAGCGCCGGCCGGCATTTGGCGCAGCCGCAGGAGGTGGTCCATTCCAGCTCCTGCATGACGGCCGGAATGGTCTTCAGGCCCTTGGCCTTGATCAGCCGGCGGACCTCGTCATGGCCGAGCGCGGTGCAGCCGCACATGGGCTGGACGGCGGCCGGATTGTACTTGTCGCCAATGGTCAGCACCATCAGCTTCTCGACCAGCCCGGTGCAGGAGCCGCAGGAGGCGGACGCCTTGGTGTGGGCGCGCACATCGTCCAGCGAGGTCAGGCCTTTCGAAGAAATCGCTCCGGTGATCTTTCCCTTGCAAACGCCGTTGCAGCCGCAGATTTCCGCATCATCCGGCAAGGCTGCAACGGCCGCCATAGGGTCCAGCGGGGCACCCCCCTGGTAGGACTGGCCGAAGATGAGCGTATCGCGCATTTCGGATATATCGGTCTGCTTCTTCTTGAGGTCGTTGAACCAGGCGCCGTCGGCCGTCTCGCCGTAGAGCACGGTGCCGATGATGCGGTCGTCCTTCAGCACCAGGCGCTTGTAGACGCCGGCGGCAGCATCGCGCAGCACGATCTCCTGGCGGTCCTCGCCCTCGGCGAAGTCGCCGAGCGAGAACAGCTCGATGCCGGTGACCTTGAGCTTGGTCGGCGTGTCCATGTGGACGAAGGCCGCTTTTTCGTCGCCGGCAAGCTGGCTGGCGGCAACGCGCGCCATCTCATAGAGCGGCGCCACCAGCCCATAGACCTGGCCGTTGACCTCGGCGCATTCACCGAGTGCAAAGATATCGGGATCGTTGCTGCGCATGCCGGCATCGACGACGATGCCACGATTGACGGCTATGCCGGCCTCCTTGGCCAGAGCCGCGTTCGGCCTGATGCCGACCGCCATGATCACCAGCGTCGCCGGAACGACCGTGCCGTCGGCAAGCTCCACCTGCTCGACCTTGCCATTGCCGGTGATTGCCTGGGTGTTGGCCTTGGTGAGGACCTTGATGCCGCGCTCTTCCACCGCGCGCTGCAGGAGATAGCCGGCGGCCGGATCGAGCTGGCGCTCCATCAGCGTCGGCATGACATGCAGAACGGTGACGTCCATGCCTTGCGCGTTGAGGCCGGCCGCGGCCTCCAGCCCGAGCAGGCCGCCGCCGATGACCACGGCCTTGGCCCGCGACTGGGCGGCAAGCATCATGGCCCGGACGTCGTCGAGATCGCGATAGGTCAGTACACCGGGCAGATTGTGGCCGGGCACCGGGATGATGAACGGCACCGAGCCGGTGGCGATGACGAGCTTGTCGTAGGGCTCGGTTACGCCATGATCGGAGGCGACGGTCTTTGCCGTCCGGTCGATGGCGACGATCTTGTGGCCTTTGTAGAGGGTGATCCCATGCTTGATGTACCAACCATCGCCATGGATGATGATTTCCTCATAGGCCTTTTCGCCCGACAGCACCGGCGACAGCATGATGCGGTCGTAATTGACCCTGGGCTCGGCGTTGAAGATGGTGACCTGGTAGCGGCCGGGCGCCTTTTCCAGGAGATGCTCCAGCATGCGCCCGGGGGCCATGCCGTTGCCGATGATGACGAGTTTTTCGGTCATGGTCCTGATCCGCTCCGGTCTCACTCAGCCGCGTAGGAAAGGGTTGGAGCCTCGGTGGCAGCTGCGCGCTCCATCCGCCGGATGGAGAAATGCATCCAGGCGAAGCAGGCGGCGACGATGACAAAGAGCAGCATGAAGCAGCTCGACCACACGCCCGTGAGGTCATTGAGCGCGCCGAAGGCAATCGGCAGGACAAAGCCGCCAAGCCCGCCGATCATGCCGACAAGACCGCCGACCGCGCCAACGCTGCCTGGATAGTAGACCGGAATGTGCTTGTAGACGGCGGCCTTGCCGAGGCTCATGAAGAAACCGAGCACGCAGGCGACGGCAATGAAGGCGAACGGGCCGATCTCGAAATGGAAGGGGATCGGCCCGTTGATGCCGCGCACGACATAGTCTGCCGAGGGGAGAGACAGAACGAGAGTCGCGACAGCGGACACTGCAAAAGTCCAGTAGAGCACGGTGCGGGCGCCGACGCGGTCGGAGAGCACGCCGCCATAGGCGCGGAAGATGCTTGCGGGAATTGAATAGGCAGCGCCGATCATGCCGGCGGTGGCGAGCCCGAAGCCGTAGACGCCGATGAGGTAGCGCGGCAACCACAGCGACAGCGCCACGAACGCACCGAAGGCGAAGAAGTAGTAGAAGGCAAAGCGCCAGACCTGCAGGTTCTTGAGCGGCGCGAATTCCTGCCAGAAGCTTCTCGCCGGTGCCGCCTTGCCGGCGCGGCGCTCACGGATGACCGGATCGTCGCCGGTGGTGAACCAGAAGATGACGGCCATGACGACAAGTGCTGCCGCCCATATCTGCGCGACCGATTGCCAGCCCCAGGACAAAAGCACGAACGGCGCCAGGAACTTGGTGACGGCGGCGCCGACGTTGCCGACGCCGAAAATGCCAAGCGCGGTGCCTTGCCTGCCGGCGGGGAAGAAGCGCGAGACATAGGCGACGCCGACGGCGAAGGAGCCGCCGGCGAGCCCGACGCCAAGTGCCGCGACCAGCATCTGCTCATAGGTATGCGCATAGGCGAGCAGGAAGGTCGCTACCGCCGCCGCAAGCATGGTCGCGGTGTAGACCAGCCGTCCGCCATAGCGGTCGGTCCAGATGCCGAGCACCATGCGCACGAGCGACCCGGTGAGAATTGGCGTGCCGACGAGCAGGCCGAATTCCGTCTCGTTCAGCCCAAGCTCCTGCTTTATGCGGATGCCGATGATTGAAAAGATCGTCCACACCGCGAAGCAGACGGTGAAGGCGATGGTGGACATCAAAAGCGCCTGCCGGGAAGCATTGTCCTGGCTGGACGCGGCTGGGAGATTTGCGGTCATGATTGGACTGCCTTTTCGTTGGCGATGATCAGCGGGACGGCATCGGTCAGCGCGATGAAGCCGGGCTTGGCGCGGTCATTTCGAGGCCTTTTCCGCCGGGTTTAGTGCCGGCGGGAAACAGCATGAGCGCGGCGGCGAACAGAGCCGCGGTCAGCGCGCTGCTCACCAGAAAATCGCGGCGCTTGAAATCCCTGAGCGTTGTTCCAGTTCCGATCCGTTTCGTCATCGTCGTCTCCGGTTGGACGCGACCTGGGATCCGCGCCGTCGATTGCGTGTTCGGCCAAAACAAAAAAGCCGCCGGCCAGGTCTTCGCGCCCGGGAGACCGGGATCGCGTATTGACCTGAGCAGCAGCTTTGCCTGTGGCGCCCGCCATTGGACGCCTGTTTCGTGACCCATAAAGAGCCTGCCTATTACGAAGCAGGAACCGTGCCAGTTTCGAGTGAGAGCAAAAATATAAATGGAATCAGGGGCACGTGCCGATCGGGACACTCCGGGACCGGACGCCGGACAGGCCAAAGTTTGTTCATTGGCGCATGTGCGCGCACAATTTTTGTGCAATGCACAAGGGTGGCGCGGAAATGATCAGGTTTCGGTGCGGGCCGATTTCTGACCGGCAATATAGGTATCGATCTCGTCGGGATCGAAGATCTGGCCGTCGAAAAAACCGTCGGGGCCGAGCACCAGGCTCGCCCCTGCCGAACCAACCGGCGTCGCCACTTTCAGCGCGCCCTCGACCTTAGCATTGGCGCCCGGAAGCGCGACACCGAGCGGCTTCAGCGCCGAGCGGTAGATGTCGGGCCGGTAGCAATCCCTGGCGATGGCGAGATTTTCCGGCGTGTGCGCGATATGGCCCCAGCGCACCATCTGCGTGTAGAACCAGAGCGCATGGCTCTTCCAGGGAAAGTTCGCCGCCTTGTCGAAGGGCAGGAAGAAGTCGTCGATGGTCTTTTGCGCCCCGCCGCCGAGATCGAGGCGTCCGGTCAGGATCGGCATCTGCACCACCGGCGGCAGGCCGAGAAAGCCGGGCTGCGCCATCACCGCGGCCAGTTCGCCATGGTTGGCCGGATCCTGGCACCAGCGGGCCGAATGATGCAACGCGCGCAGCAATGCCGCCAGTGCGTCGGGATTCTGCTCAGCCCACGCCTTGCGCACGCCGACCACCTTTTCCGGGCTGTTGCGCCACAACAGCGCCTTGACGGTGACGATGTGGCCGGTGCCGGCGGCGACCGAGGCGCTGTTCCAGGGTTCGCCGACGCAATAGCCGTCGATGCGGCCGGCGGCCAGCGCGTCGGCCATGAAGGGTGGCGGCACGATGACGATCTCTATCTCCCGGGTGGGGTCGATGCCGCAGGCGGCGAGCCAGTAGCGCAGTTCGTAATTGTGCCCGGAATGCGGATGCACGACCGCGAAGCGCAGCGGATCGCGCCCGGCCTTTGCCCGCTCACGGATCAATGCTCCTAGCGCCTTGCCGGTCCGCGCCGGATCGAGGTCGGGGACGGCGCCATGCGCGGCCATGCCGGCCCAGATCGCATTCGAAACCGTGACGCAATTGCCGCCAAGCCCGAGCGAGAACGGCACGATGGTCTCGGAGGCGAGCGGCGTCAGCCCCAGATTGCAGGCGAGCGGCATCGGCCCCAGCATATGCGCGAGGTCGAAATGGCCGATGGCGATGCGGTCGCGGATATTGGCCCAGGACGTCTCGCGTTGCAGCGTGAGTTCGATGCCTTCGCGCGCGGCAAAGCCCATCTCGCCGGCCGCCACCAGCACGGCGCTGTCGAAGAGTGGCATGAATCCGGCGGTGATCTGGTGCGTCTTGCTCATTCGTCCTCCGCCGGTCCGAGCAGCCCGGCCGCCGTGACAAGGCTCTGGGCGATATCGCTGATCTTGCGGTTCTGGTTCATCGCCGTCTTGCGCAGCAGCGTGTAGGCCGCCTCTTCGCTGAGGCCCCGCGATTTCATCAATATGCCCTTGGCGCGGTCGATGATCTTGCGGCTCTCCAGCTCGCTGCGCGCCTCTTCCAGCTCGCGCGCCATGCGCGAGAAGGCGTTGAAGCGGCTGACCGCCATGTCGAGGATCGGCTTGACGCGCTCCTGCCGCAGACCGTCGACGACATAGGCCGACACGCCGGCATCGACCGCCGCCTCGATCGAGGCCTGGTCGGAGCGGTCGACGAACATGGCGATCGGCCGCTTCACCGCGCGCGACAGCTGGAACATGTTCTCCAGCATGTCGCGGTTAGGGTTTTCGAGATCGATGACGATGACATCCGGCTCGATCTCGGCGATGCGCCGCGCAATGCCTGACACATCATGGATGACGGTGACCCGCTCATGCCCGGCCTCGCGCAACCCCGCCTCGATGATCGAGGCGCGGATGCGGTTTTCGTCGATCACCAGAACGGCGAGTGAGGAGCGGACCATGGATGCATTTTGCCGATGCGGGGGAATTGTGCAATGCGGGATGACGAGGTGAGCCCGTAATGCCTACCTATGGGAGGTCTGTGAAGGCGGACGCGAAAAGAGCACAGCCTCCGGTTCAATCTCCTGCGCCCTACACTGCGGCTTTCAGCATGTCTTGAATAGTTTTGATCGGCAGGAATAGCCGAAGCTCGTTCGAGGGCAGAGCAATGAAGCCGTGGTCGGTATAGAGCTTCTTTCTCCGCCTCACCTTGACCGGGTCGCCGCAGTCCAGGACGTCCAACATGACCACGGCAATTCCGATTTGCTCCGCAGCTCCGGCGATGCGTATCAGCGCGTCGAGGAGAAGATCGCCGCCATATCCGTTGCCGGAAAATCGGACATCGACACCCATCATGGACAAATAAGCCGCGGGGATATTTCCGTGCCCCGGCCTGGTTCTCGCGTATTTCGCAGGCAGCTCGGCATAGTCGATCGCATGCGAATTGATGGCATAAAAGCCGATCAAATCCGCATCAGGACCGAGCATCACGAAGACGCGAATGTTATCGGCCTTGGACAGTTTGTTGGCCGTCTTCTTGAAGAAGTTATCAACCTGCTCATTGCCGCAGGAAAAAGCCGCTCGATCATGCTTTTCAGGATCGAACGGCTCTATGATGTTAGGTGCTTCCGGGCGCGTCACTTGGAAACGACGGTCCCTCTATACCGGGCGAATGACGCCCGCATACGATCTGTCGGGTGCGGAGGATTGTCGATCGCAGCAAAGAAAGCGGCATGATCCACCGCCTGCAGAGTGGTGCGTTCATTGGCCTGGATCGTTTCCATGGCAGCTCTGTACGCAGCATTCATGGCGAAAACGGAATCGTCCACGCCTGCAAGAGCCGCCGCTTGCTGGATAGCTTTCTTGATACGAGGCTTCGTACGGAAGTTCATCCGCTCGCTGCTGCGTTCTTCGATTTCTCGAACTTCATCATGGAAAGCCGACATGACAGCCTCCTGTTTCTCGGGATATGTAAGTACGTCACTGCGGCGTACAAATCAAGAAGACTCGCCACCCGTCACCGCATGCCTTAACCGGCTGGTATCTACTCCGCCGCCTCGTACCCGGCGATGCCCTTGATCTCCAGAAAGTCCTCGAGCCCATACTCAGCATACTCACGCCCGTTGCCGGATTGCTTGTAGCCGCCGAAGGGCAGGCTGGCGTCCCATTGGGGGTAGTTGATGTAGACGTTGCCGGAGCGCATGCGGGCTGCCGCTTCGCGCGCTTTCTGGATGTCCTTGGCCTGGATATAGGAGGCCAGGCCATAGACGGTGTCGTTGGCCTGCTCGATCGCCTGCTCGACCGTGTCATAGGGCAGGATCGCCAGCACCGGGCCGAAAATCTCTTCCCTGGCGATGCGCATGTCGGGGGTGACGTCGGCGAACACGGTCGGCCTGATGTAGTAGCCGCGGTTGAGTTCGGCGGGGCGGCCGGGGCCGCCGGCCACCAGAGTGGCGCCTTCGTCGATGCCGCTCTGGATCAGATCCTGGATTTTGTCGAACTGGATCTGGCTGACCACCGGGCCGAGCTTCGAACCCGGCGCGTCGGCCGGACCGACGGTGAACTTTTCCGCCGCCGCCTTGGCATGGGCGGCCGCCTCGTCGTGGCGGTCGCGCGGCACGAACATGCGCGTCGGCGCGTTGCAGGACTGGCCGCTGTTGCTGAAGCAGCCGGCGACGCCCTTGCTGACGGCGATCGACAGGTCGACATCGGGGAATAATATGTTGGCCGACTTGCCGCCGAGTTCCTGATGCACGCGCTTGACCGTGTCGGCGGCGGCCTTGGCTACCAGTATACCGGCGCGGGTCGAGCCGGTGAACGACATCATGTCGACATCGGGATGGCTCGCCAGCGCCTGGCCGACGGTCGGGCCGTCGCCGTTGACGAGGTTGAAGACGCCTTTCGGCACGCCGGCCTCGTCGAGGATCTCGGCGAAGACGATAGCGTCGAGCGGCGCGATCTCGCTCGGCTTCAGCACCATGGTGCAGCCGGCGGCAAGTGCCGGACCGACCTTGCAGGTGATCTGGTTGAGCGGCCAGTTCCACGGCGTGATCAGGCCGACGACGCCGATCGGCTCCTTGACGACGAGGTTGTTGCCCTTCACGTGGCGGAACTCGAAACGCCTCAGCACTTGCGCCATCTTCTGCAGATGCGCGAGGCCGACGCCGACCTGGCTGTCCAGCGCCATCTTGCGCGGCGCGCCCATTTCGCGCGACACGGCCAGCGCCAGATCGGCAGTGCGCTTCTTGTAGACCGCGATGATGCGGTTGAGGAGATCAAGCCGCTCGGCGACTTCCGTAAACCCGAACGTCTTGAAGGCACGCCTGGCAGCCGCCACCGCCTTGTCGACATCGGCCTTGGTGCCAAGCGATATCTGGGCGAAGGAATCTTCGTTGGACGGATCGATGACGTCGAAACTGTTCGGCACGACCGGATCGACCCAGGCGCCGTCGATATAGAACTGCAGATTGTGTGACATGGGTTCTCTCCTTCGGTCCGCCGAAGTTCTCAGATGGTGAGATCGGTCGTCGTATCGTGCGAGAGATAACGATGCCAGGAACAGTGTGAAACGCAAGTGTCCGCGATTGAGCCAGCGCGCCGGCCCGATAAATCGCTGGCGGCCGGGCGACCTCCCAGGAACCTGATCCGCCCGAGCACGTTGTGGACGGTCACGCCCGGGTATCCATGGAACAACTCCTCGAAGAATTCGGCCATCCGACCTACGTCCCGTTTCCGGTGATCGCGGCGCGGCTGCTGCTGGCGGCGGTCTTCGGCGCCGCGATCGGGTTCGAACGCGAATGGCGCAATCGGCCCGCCGGGCTGCGCACCCACATCCTGGTCTGCGTGGCGGCGGCCACTTTTGGCATACTGACGATCGAAATCGTTCACGCGCCGATGTTCGCGCAGGACTCCGTCAAGGTCGACCCCATCCGCGTCGTCGAAGCGGTCACCGCCGGTGTCGCCTTCCTGGCTGCCGGCTCCATCATGTTTTCGAGAGGCGAGGTCCACGGGCTCACCACTGGCGCCGGCATGTGGCTGGCCGGCGCGATCGGCGTGGCTTGCGGGCTTGGCCTGTGGCAGGTGGCGGCGCTCGGCACGCTGCTGGTGCTTGTCGCGGCGGGTCTTCTCTACAGCTTCGCGGCAAAGACCGGGATCGGCGATGAACAGGAAAGGCCTAAGTCCGACGAGGCCAAGCCGCGCAAGGGCTGACGAGCCTCGGCGGAGCCCCCGCAATCACCCCTTGATGGCCGAGCCGACGATGGAGTCGACGAAGAAGCGCTGCAGGAAGACGAACAGGATGAGCGGCGGCAGCACGGCGAGTGTTGCGCCGGCCATCACCAGGCCTGTGTTGACGGCGCCTCTGTTGTAGCTGAGCAGCCGGCTGAGGCTGATGACGATCGGGTAGTCGTCGGCGTTGCCCTGCAGCACGGTGAGCGGCCACAGATAGCTGTTCCAGTGATAGACGAAGGCGAACAGCGCCAGTGCCGCGATCGCCGGCGCGACGCTTGGCGCGACGATCTTGAACAGGATCAGCAGTTCGGACGCGCCGTCCATGCGCGCGGCGTCGATGAGATCGTCGGGCACGCCCGATATGAACTGGCGCATCAGGAAGATGCCGAAGGCGTTGGCGAGGTTGGGTACGATGATGCCGGCAAGGCTGGCATTGGGCCCGATCGAGCCGACCAAGCGGTAGAGCGGGATCAGCGTCACGATCGGTGGCAGGAACATGGTGGCGATCAGCACGGAAAACAGCAGCGAGCGACCGGGAAAGCTGTATTTGGCGAAGGCGTAGCCGGCCATCATGCTGGTGACGAGAATGCCGGTTGTGGTGATCGAGGCGATGAGCAAGGAGTTCCACATCGAGCGGCCGACATTGATGACGCCGGACACCTTCTCGTAAGCCTCCAGGTTCGGCGCACGCGGTATCCACACTGGCGGCACCTGCATGGTCTCGGCCGGCGTCTTCAGGCTGGAGAGCACCATCCATACCAGCGGGAAGGCGGACGCCACGGCGACCAGCAGCATCAAGATGGCGAGCAGCGCCCGGCGTCCAGACGGGCGCTTGCGTGGCAGCCAGTTCGGCGATCCTGCCGCGCTCATTCGTCGTCCTTCCGGTTGGCGAGGGCGAACAGCGCGCAGACGACGACCACCAGCGACAGCATCAGCATCACCGCCATGGCCGAGCCCAGCCCGCCCTGTGCGCGCTCGATGCCGACGCGGCGGATGTGGAAGGTCAGCACATTGGTCGAGCCGACCGGCCCGCCTTGCGTGATCAGCGCGACCGGCTCGAACACCTGCACCGCGTTGATGATGGCGATGACGGCGCTGAACAAAAGCGTGCGCCGCAACAGCGGCAGCGTGATGAAGCGGAACTGCTCGCGCCGGCTGGCGCCGTCCAGCATCGCCGCCTCGTAGAGGCTGCCCGGGATCTGCGTCAGCCCGGCCACCGCCAGCACGGTGAAATAGCCGACCTGCTGCCAGACATTGAGGAAGACGATCGAGACCAGCGCCGAGCGCGGCGAGGACAGCCATGGCTGCGGGCCGATGCCGATGAGACCAAGCATCTGGTTGAGCGGCCCTTCGCTCGGCGAGTAGAGCTTCGACCAGACCAGCGCCACGGCGATCATCGGCACCATATAGGTGGAGAACAGCACCGTGCGCAGCGCCGTGCCGCCGGCCACGTCGCGCTGATAGACCATCAGGCCGAAAGCGACCGACAGCGGCAGGATCAGGATGACCGAGAGCGCGGTGTAGAGCGCGGTGTTGAGGAGAGCGCCCTTGAAGTCGCGTCCGACCGAGGCCGACCCGAAAATCTCGCGAAAATTGTCGAGACCGATGAAGCTCGCCTCGGCAAAGGGCGTCTGCGTCGACCAGTCCTGGAACGACAGCCAGACGGTGAGCAGCATCGGCAGCAGGATGAAGACGCCGATCAATGTCACGGCGGGCGCCAGCATGATGCCCGCCGAGGCACGATAGGTTTTGGTCATCTGCTCCGTTCCAAAAGCGCGGCGCTTTTGCAAAAAGCGCAGGCTGGCGAACCCACGGCTATTTGGCGGCGCGCTCCAGGATCGAGACGGCGTCGGCCTGCGCATTGGCCTGCGCATCCTTGGCCGAGACCTGCCCGTACTGCAACGCTTCGAGCGTCTGCTGCAGCGATTCGCTGAATTCCTGCCCGCCCGGAACGACGGGAAAGGGCTTGGCGTCGGCCAGCACGCTGACATAGCCGGACAGGAATTGCGAGCCGAGCTTGTCCTCGTGCGCTTCGATGTCGGAGCCGCGCGAGGGCAGGATGCCCATCGACATCAGAATGTCCGACATCGCCGAAGCGCCGTTCTTGCCCGACTTCGGGCTGTTCAGCCAGGCCAGGAATTCCCACGCCGCCTTCTGCTCGGCCGCGCCGGCCTTGGCGTTGACGACGGTCATCCAGGAATAGGAGATCGAATGCGGTTTGTCGCCGCTCGGGCCGACCGGGATCGGTGCTGTGGCAATGTCCGCGAACCTGTCGCCCATGCCGGTCTTCAGCGCGCTTTCCCACCAATTGGCCATGATGATCATGCCGGTCTTGCCGGAAACGAAATTGTCGAGGAACGGCCCGGTGGTGTTGGCGTCCGCGGTCGCCATTGCCGGATCACTGGCGCCGGACTTGATCAGATCCTCATAGAGCTGGAAGGTCTCGCCAGCCTGCGGGCTGTCCAGCACCGGCTTGCCGTCCTTGACCAGCTCGCCGCCATTGGAGACCAGCAGCGAGGCGAAGGGATGGACGACGCCCGCCGCCCAGGAATTGATCATGCCGAAACCCTGTTGTCCGGCGTCCTTGTTGGTCAGCTTTTTGGCGGCGTCCTTGAACTCGCCCCAGGTCTTGGGAGGTGCAGCGATGCCAGCTTGCTTGAACAGCGCCTTGTTGTAGTTCAGCGCGTAGACGTCGATTTCGTTGGGAATGCCATAGAGCGTGCCACCGACCGAGGCGGCACTGACGACGCCCGCCGGCCATGCGCCCTTGACCTCGCCGGCGACAGCTTCAGGCGCCGGCGCGACCAGCTTGTCGCGCGCCAGTTCGGGCAGCCAGAGATCGTAGATGCCGCCGATGGTCGGGCCGTCCGAGCCGCCGCCCTGGGAGCGCAGCGTCGTCAGCAGATCGCCGAAGGGAACGGCGCGGACGGTCACGGCCACGTCCGGATTGGTCTTCGAAAAATCCTTGGCAGCCGCCTCCAGCAAGGCGACCGTCTCCGGCGACCAATGGGTCAGATAGGAGATGGTGACCGATTGCGCCCAGCCGGTGACGGGCATGATGGTCAGCCCCGCGGCCAATGCCAGTTTCGAAATCCAAGTCAGGGACATCCGGATCCTCCGCAAAGGGTATAACGATGCCAATGACGTTATGACAACCTGAAGCAGCGGCGCAAGCACTATCTTTCACGAAAAATTTTCGGACACCCGGCAGCGAGTTCTACCTGACAAAGCGCCGCGATAAATATTTGTTCAATACCAGTTATTTAGATATGCCCAACCGCGTCATCCTCTTCCTGATCTCCTTTTTCAAGGCTCTTGCGGACGAAGCCATGTCGTTATAATGACTTTGCGAATAAGCGAATGACTCTCTTTGCGGCCTGAAGCGCCGTGACACGCCAAGACAGACAAAAATGGGAGACTGGCAATGAGCATGCTTTCAATCCACCGGCGCATGATGTTGGGCCTGATCGGCGGCCTTGCCGCCGCTTGCGCCGGTGCCTTCACCGCCGCCCCGGCCAGAGCCGACGGCCCCGTGACGCTGTGGAGCTGGCGCACCGAGGACGAGGCCGCGATGCGCCGCATCTTCGATGCGTTCGAGGCCAAGAATCCAGGCGTCAAGGTCAACATCCAGTTCACGCCGGATGCCGACTATCAGAACCGGCTGAGCACGGCGCTGCGTGGCGGCCGCGGACCCGATATCGCGCAGCTCAAGGCCTATGGCGAATTGCAGCCCTTCATCGAAGGCGGCTATCTCGACGCGCTCGACGACAGCGTGAGCGAACTGAAGGCCATGCCCGACGCTGCCCTTGGTGGTGCACGCGGCCGCGCCGACGGCAAGATCTATGGCGTGCCCTATTCGGTGCCGATGATGGGTGTCTTCTACAATCAGGAGATCTTTGCCGCGCAAGGCATCGAGGTTCCCAAGACCTACAAGGATTTTGTCGCCGCCTGCGAGAAATTGAAGGCGGCAGGCATCACGCCGATCGCCGCCGGCGGTGCCAACGGCTCCGCCTGGGAGCTGGAGATCGGCGTCGGCGTCGTCGGCCCGACCATCTATGGTCCCGGTTTCTATGACGAGATGATGAGCGGCAAGGCGACCTTCGAGGATCCGCGCTACGTGGCGGCGCTGAAGCGCTTTGCCGAGTTGAAGCCGTACTACTCCGACGGCTTCGCCGGCGTCGACTACACCACGGCGACGCAGCAGTTCATCTCCGGCAAGGCGGCGATGTTCTTCGGCGGCTCGTTCGAGAACGGCAGCTTCAAGGCGCAGAACCCCAAGCTGAAATTCTCGATCTTCCCGTTCCCCGCCGATGATGCCGCGACCAAGCTCTACACCTCGGCCTTCTCGGATGGTTCCTACGGCCTCGTCTCCGAAAGCGCCAACAAGGAAGCCGCGATCAAGGTGCTGAACTTCATGGCTTCGGCCGAATTCGCGCAATTGTTCGCCGATGAACTCGGCTGGCCGCCGGCACGCACCGATGTCACTGTGAAAGACCCGGTGCTGGCCGAGATGATGGCGATGGCGAAGAATTCGACGCCCTATCTGACGCTGGTCGGCTTCCGCTGGCAGACGCCGACGGCCTCCTCGGTGCTGCAGTCCGAGATCATCGACATGGTCGAGGGCAATATCACGCCGGAGAAGCTGGCGGCCGACATGCAAGCCGCCGTCGCCACCTGGTTCAAGCCCAAGCAATAAGACAACGACCGGCATCGAGCAGCGCATGACCGCCCTTCGCCGCATGACCAGCCTCCAGCGCACCCAGCAGCGCACGGCCGTGCTGTTCATCCTGCCGGCGCTGGCCGTCTATGCGCTGTTCGTCCTCTATCCCCTGCTGATGTCGCTGTGGGGCAGCTTCTTCACCTGGAAGGGGCTGCGCATGCAGGAGTTCGCCGGCCTGTCGAACTTTGCGCGCCTCTTCGTCTTCCCGAGCGGCGAGCGCCTTTATGGGGCGCTCTGGCACAACGCGGCGTGGTTTTTCGGCATCATGCTGTTCCAGAACGGTCTCGGCCTGTTGTTCGCCTGGCTGCTGTTCCTGCGCGACAGGGGTGCGGCCTTCTTCCAGTCGGTCTTCTTCTTTCCGGCGGTGCTCAGCCCCGTCATCGTCGGCGCGCTGTGGCGCCTGCTGCTGGCGCCCGGCGGCTTTGTCGAATGGGTGCTGAACGGGCTTGGCCTGCATCAGGGCAGCCTGATCGTGCTCGGCAACAGCCATACGGCGCTGGCGATGCTGATCGCCGTCGACGCCTGGAACTGGATGGGCCTGCCGGTGCTGATCTATACGGCGGGTCTGAGACAAATCTCCGGCCAGATCTTCGAGGCGGCAAGGCTCGATGGCGCCAGCAATACGCGCATGCTGGTCTCGGTCGCGCTGCCGCTGCTGATGCCGGCCATCGGCACGCTGACGACGCTGTCGTTCATCAACACCTTCAACCAGTTCGACATCGTCTATGTGATGCAGGGCGTGCAGGGCAATCCGAGCTATTCGACCGACACGCTGGTGACCTATTTCTACCGGCTCGCCTTCGGCGCCGAGGGCGCGGTCGGCATCACCGACATCGGTCTCGCGCTGGCGCTGGGCACGATGCTGTTCCTGATCCTCAGCATCGGAACGCTCTTGATGCTGCGCTTCTTCGACCGCCGCACGGTGCAGCTATGACTGCGCCCTCCATCACGCCAAAAGCCATCACGCCAAAAGCCATAATGCCAAAGCTGGCGCGGCTGCTCGGCTGGACGGTGTTGGTTTTGTGGACCGCGGCCGTGCTTTTGCCGCTCTATATCCTCGTCGTCTCCTGCTTCAAGACCACCGCCGAGATCTATGACAACAGGCTCGGCCTGCCGCAAAGCTTCGCCTTCGACAATTTCGTCAAGGCATGGACGCGCGCCGATCTCGGCCAGAATTTCATCAACAGCCTGATCGTCACCGGCGGCGCGGTGATCCTGACCATCGTCGTTTCGGCCATGGCCGCCTATCCGCTCAGCCGCTACCGGCTCGGCTGGAACGGCATCATGCTCGGCCTGTTCCTGTCCGGCATCATGCTGCCGATCCGGCTTGCCTCGGTCGAACTGTTCACCCTGATGCGCAATCTCGGCCTGCTCGATTCGCTGACCGGCCTGATCCTCGTCTATTCGGCGATCCGCATCCCCTTCGCCGTTTTCATCTTCGCCAATTTCATGCGCGTGCTGCCCTCCGAGCTCGACGAGGCGGCGCGCATGGACGGCGCAGGCGAGGCGCGCATCCTGTTCCAGATCATCCTGCCGATGGTCAAACCGGCGGTGTCGATCGTCGCCATCTTCACCGCGATCGCCGTGTGGAACGATTTCTTCTTCCCGCTGATCTTCATCTTCGACGATCGCTACAAGACCGTGCCGCTGGCGATCAGCGTGTTCGTCGGCCAGTTCCGCACCGATTGGGGCCTGGTGTTCGCTTCGCTGGCGATCTCCATGGCGCCCATCCTGATCATGTATTGTCTGCTCGCCCGCCAGATTCGCGAAGGCGTCAGCGCCGGGGGAGGCATGAAATGATCGAGGACAAGGTCTACGCCGCACGTTCGATATTGGTGGTGGGGGCGCATGCCTTCGACGCCGAGGTGATCGCCGGGCCGCTGGCGGCGGCGGCCGTGCGCGGCGGCGCCGCTGTCACCTTCCTGCATCTCACCATGGGCGAGCAGGGTCACCCCTGCCTCATCCCGGAGCATTATTGCGTGCAGAAGGAGGCGGAGGCAGCGAAGGCCGCCGCCCAGCTCGGCGTCGGCATGCGAACCTTCAAACTGAACGATGCCTTCCTGCCCGCCGATGACGAAACGGCATTGCGGGTCTGCGACGTCATCCGCGAATTGAAGCCCGAGATCGTCATCACTCACTGGCATGGCAGCTGGCACAAGGACCATCGCGCCGCCGCCCAGCTGACGCAGACCGGCATCTTCTTCGCCGCACTGCCGACGATCGCGCGTAAACATCCGGCCCACACACCGCAACTGCTGCTGTTCGGCGAGAACTGGGAAGATGACGATGGCTTTCGGCCCGAACACCTCATCGACGTCAGCGACGGGTTCGACAGCTGGAGCGAGGCGGTCAAGGAATATGAGCTGGCGCGCGGGCTGAGCAGCTTTCCCTATGTCGACTACTACAGCGCGCTCTACCGGCTGCGCGGCTGCCTGCGCGGCACGCGCCATGCGCAGGGCTTCGCGGCGGCGTCGCATTCGTGGAATGCCGGCAGCGGCCTGTTCGCGCCGCCGGCCGATCGAAAGCGCGGCCGATGACGCGCGTTCTGGCCATCGATCTCGGCGGCACCAATCTGCGCGCCGCGGCGCATTCCGGCGATGTGCGGGCGCTGGAAATGCTGGGCCGCGAAGCCGCGCCCGACAGTCTCGACGCCTTTGTCGCGCGTATCCGCGCGCTCTCGGCCGAGGCCGGCCCGGTCGAGGCGCTCGGGCTCGCCGTACCCGGGCTTGTCGAAGGCTCGGTCTGCCGCTGGATACCGAACCTGCCCTGGCTCGACGGCGTCGACATCGCGAACTTGCTTCCCGAGCTTCGCGTCGCGGTCGGCAATGATGCGCAGATCGCCATGCTGGCGGAAGCCGTCGAAGGCGCGGCCAAAGGCATGTCGGACGCAATCCTGCTGGCGATCGGCACCGGCATCGGCTCGGCGGTGCTGGCCAATGGCCGCATCGTCGCCGGCGCGCATGGCGGCGCCTGCTCGTTTGGCTGGGCTTGCGCCGACATCAAGGATCAAGGCGACGAGCGCAGCGGCTGGCTGGAGCGCGTCGCGTCGGGCCGGGCGCTCGATGCCTTGGCCCACGAGATCGAGCTCTCCGACGGCGGCCAGTTGATCGAGGCCGCACGGGCCGGCGAGCTGGCGGCGCTCACGGTGCTCGAACTGCCGTCGCGACGGCTCGGCGTCGCCTTGGCCGGCGCCGTCGCCCTGCTCGATCCGCAGATGATCCTGATTTCCGGCGGTCTCGCGGATGCCGTGGACGTGATCGGGCCGCCGCTGCTGGCGGCGCTGCGGCGCCAGTTGCCGTCGCATATGCGCGATATCGTCCTGCGGCCCGGCGCGTTCGGCTCCCGCGCCGGCCTCGTCGGAGCGGCACTGGCCGGGCTCGCGGGGCCGCAGTGGAGGCAGATACGATGAGCGAGCCAAGCTTTCAGCAACCCGACCGCAGTCGGCCCGAGCCGCTCTGGTACCAGGTGGAAGAGGCGATCCGCGCCATCGTCAAGAGCGGCGAATGGGCGACGGGCGACCAGATACCGGCGGAAGACCGGCTCTGCGCCCTGTTCGGCGTCAGCCGCATCACGCTGCGCCATGCCTTGCGTAATCTCGAGGAGCACGGGCTGCTGCGGCGCGAGCATGGCCGCGGCACCTTCGTGCGCTCGACCACGCTTGTCGCCGGCACCCGCGAACTGACCAGTTTTACCCAGGAAATGGGCAATATGGGCGTGATCGCCGGATCGCGCCTGCTCGATTGCAGCCTGACATCAGCCAACGCCGCCGCGGCCGGGGCGTTGGAGATCGAGGAAGGCGACCCGGTAGTGCGCATTCGGCGGCTGAGACTCGGCAATAACGAGCCGATCGGCATCCAGACGGCGCAGCTTTCGGCGGTGCGCGTGCCGGGCTTCCTCGATGCCGGCCTGCTGCAGGGCTCGCTCTACGAGGCGCTGGAGCGCCATTACGGCATCGTGCCGGTCGCGGCGCGCGAGAACTATCGCGTCGGCGCCGTCGGGGCAGCGGACGCCGAACTGCTCGACCTCCCTGCCGGCAGCCCCGCCTTCGTGGTCGAGCGCATCACCACCGACGAGCGCGGCCCCTTCGAATTCACCGTCTCCATCATGCGTGGCGACCGCTACGAGATCCGCTCGACGCTGCGCGCCGGCCGGCTCTCCCCAAACACCCGAAGCTGACACATAACAGGAGTACCCAAGTGTCCGATCTCTACATCCCCCGCCTTGCCGCCCTCATCGAACAGGCATCGAAGGCCAATGCCGAAGCCTTTGGCGAGGCTGCGAGCCGCTTTGCCGACACGCTCGAGGGCGGCGGGCTGGTCCATCTCTACGGCTCAGGCCATTCGGTGCTGCCGGTGCAGGAAGTGTTTCCGCGCTATGGCAGCTATGTCGGCTTCAACCCGCTGACCGACCCGCGCGTGATGTGGCACAATGTGCTCGGCGCCGGCGGCGTGCGCGAGCTTCTGTGGCTGGAGCGGACCGAGAAATATGCCGAGAAGTTCCTCGACCACCAGCCGCTCAACAAGGGCGATTCGATCATCATCTTCGGCCATAGCGGCCGCAACTCATCCGGCATCGACACCGCGCTCTATGCCAAGAAGCGCGGCATCTTCGTCGTCGCGGTGACCAGCAAGAACAATCTCGACAAGCCGGCCACGCACTCGTCCGGCAAGCGGCTTGCCGATGCGGCCGATCTCGTCATCGACACCTGCTCGCCGATCGAGGATGCGATCGTGCCGGTCGAAGGCTGGAGCCGGCCGGTTTCGGGATCGTCGACGGTGCTTGCCATGATCCTGGCGCATGAGCTGATCGCCCGCACCGCCGAGGCGCTGTCGAAGCGCGGCATCGAACTGCCGGTCTTCGCCTCGCCGACGATCGCCGGGGTGACGCTGCACGACACCGACGTGATCTATGGCGTCTACCGCGAGCGGATGCTGGAAGCGCAGAAGAAACATCTTCCGGCTTTCCAGGCGACCATGCGCGGCGAGTAGAAAGCCGTGCAAGAAGCGGGCGCGGCACGGAGCACGCGCGCCCGCTGAAACCCGGTCTGTCGGAAGCGGGCGGATGGCACCGCCGTTTAACAATGTAACAATTGTTGTCCACTCGCGCGGCGGTTGCATCGTATAAGGCGGGCTTGAGGACCATCGCATACCGTACCGCGCATGACGGAACCGACACGAACGACAGTACGGCAAAGACTTTTTGCTTTCATGATTGCTGGCCTGGGTGGGCTGGCCGCATCGGCAATCTCGTTTTCGATGACGCTGTACGAGGCTGCCCATCCGCCGCAAGTGCCTGTCATGCAGGCAGGCCAGCAGATCGATACCGGTCGCTGGTTCGTGACATTGCGGACGGCACGCACCGGAACCGTACCGCCGACCGGCGTTCCCCCGTCGCAACCCGTCAAGCTTGTGATGGTGGACATGGATGTGGTGAACCGTTCCGCCACTCCCAACAACGTGCTCTACCGCGTCGTCACGATCAGCGCGCCCACGATCAGCGCTTTGGGGCAAAAGCTCGATCTGCCGACGGCCTATCTCGATCGCGACAAATATCTGGCTGGATATTTCAATCCCAACATGCCGGAACGCCTGACGATGGCCTGGGAGTGGCCGGCCGATGTGCCCGTGCCGGACAAGATTACGGTAACCGTCACCGGCCAGATCTACAAGCGGCGCGACAACCTCTATGGCGCAAGCGGCTGGTACGACCGCGATCCCGTGGTGAGGGTCGATCTGCCGGTGGAGAAGGCGCCATGATGCGCGTGCTGCGCTCAGTGCTGGCGCTGCTGTTTGCCGCCTTCGTGCTCTATGGGATGCAGCATACGCGTCCGCTCTACAGCAAGATCACGTCGCCGATAGCCTACTCGGGCGGCATGAACAAGCGTGTCGAGGCGAGTGCATTCGCGCTTTCGCTGGACAGCGTCAGGGTGGCGCGCGTTCTCAACACCGAAACCTTCGGCAAGTCAAAAACCTATACGAGTTCGGGCGTGTGGGTTGTGGTCGAGGGCGAGGCAGAGGCGAGATTCGAGACCTTGGGCCTGACATCCGGCGAGTGGCTGAGCGGCAGCGGCGTGCGCTACGCGCTGACCGATCGGGTGCCGGCGACGGTCGAGATGATGCCGGGCGATGTCTACCAGCCCGGCCTGCCACGCCGCATCCTGCTGATGTTCGAAATGCCGGAGGATGCCGTCGCCGGCGGGACGGTAGTGGTCGCACGTACAAAATTGCTGCCGCTCGACGATGAGATCCGCATCGCCACGAATGTTTCCGGCAAGGACATCAAGCCGGCGATCACCATCCGCCGCAACGACGAAGGACCGCCATGGACAGTTCTCCCGCAAAGGTGACGCCGACGCGGCGAGGCTATTGGCTGAGCATGGCGGCGCTGGTGGTTGCCGTGCCTGCCGCTCTGGCCGCGCAGACCTGGGGGAGCATCAAGGACTGGCGCGCCCAGCATGTGCGCCAGCCGGTGGCCGCGACCCTGGGGCAACCGGTCGACTATGCCGGTGCAAGCTGGACCGTGACGCGCTTCGCCAGGCTGGTGGGCAGCGGAGGAAACGCCGTCGTCCTGGCCGAATTCGAGGCCGTTGCCGCTGACCCGAAGGCGCTCGGCGCCATTCCGTGCGAGGTGCGGCTTGCCGACAAAAGCGGCCGCGAATGGCAGCCGACCCTGTTTGCCGACCCTGTGCTCAGGCAGCAATATCCGCAGGCCGAGCAGCGGTCGCTGTGCGGCGGCGTCGCGTTCGCCGCGATAGAACCCGGCCAACCGGCACGGATGGTTGCCAGCTTTTCGATCCCGCCCGCGGCGAGCAGTCTTACGTTGTCGATCGCGCTTCGTTCGGCGCTGCCGAATTATCTCAGCGTTGGCGAACCGCGGACCTGACGTCACTCGCTTCTCCCGCCCCACCGACCGCAGTCTCGAGCACGGCTGCAAGCAGGGCGACCCGGACCGCGTCGAGCAAGATGCCTCCGTCGAGCTCGCTTGGGCTGCCGATGAAAAGGCTGATCGTGTCGGCAAAGACCTGCCAGGTTCCAAGATCATGCGCTCCGATCAACCTTGTCAGGCCATACCATATCCAGGCTCCGGCCCATGAGATGGCCTGATAGGCGATGACGAAGGTGACAAGCGTGGCAAGACCGGCACTGAGCGTCAGCTTGAGGCAGGTCCAGACCGGCGCGTAGCGGCTGCGGTAGCCACCGACGAAGTGGGCCGCGAAATCCTTCAGCCACTTGCGCCAGGAGGTTGCGTGCGATGGTGCGGGAGTAGCAGCTGCCGGCGCGGAAAGCTCATAGCCGTTGATGATCGCCGCCATCACCAGCCAGACAATCGGCAGCAATGCGAAGAAGAACAGGTTCTGAAGCTGCTCGCCAAAAGGCAGCGGCCGAAATTCCACGGGAACGAACTCCGCGGCCACGGCCGAAGTTACCGGCGCAAGCAAATCGAGGCCGATCTGCTGCAGCGCGGCACCCGCGCCAAGCCAGCGGATGAGCTCGTCTTTCCAGACGCCGAGCGCGTAGAGACCGATGAAGATCCAGGTTGCGTCGGTCGCCACGATCAGCAGCCGCCAATAGGGATGAGAGGCGCGCGCATTCAATCGCTTGGCGGCAAAACGCACCAGCCAGCATACGACGATCGAAAGTATCACCCCGCTGGACTGAAGGATGGCGAAGATGTCCACGCTCTTGCCCAGGTCGGCCTGGGCCAGCGCCATGCGCGAGTATTCGCGGACCGTATCCCCGAGAAAGCCCCAGGCGGCATAGTAGGCGAAGAACGGCAGGATCGCCGCCGCGGTTATGGCAAGGGCCGGCTCGCGCTTGGTCTCGCTGGCACCCTTGGCCGCTTTTTGTCGCAGGGCCGCCAGCGCCGGCATATGCGGCCGCAGGATCACGAACATCATGACCAGCACCGAGAGCCTGGCGAGAACCACCAGGGACAAGACCACCATTCCACCGAGCGGGAACTGGAGGCCGATGGCCACGGCGCCCTGAAGCAGCAGGTCGTGAGCGATCATGCCGATGCAGCCGATCAGCAAAAGCTGTGGCCAGCACTGGGCGAGCAACCGCACGGTCAGCGCCAGCGGCCGGAGGATGTCGTCAATCGTCGTGGTCATTGCGTCGAGCGGCCTTCCTGCTTCCATCCGGGATTCCGGGCGCTGTCTTTCAGCGGATGTTCGCCGTCATCCCTGCAAATGCTGGAAGCAAGTTCAAACCCCCTGTGCCTGATTTGATTGCCGGTAACGCAAGTTTACCGCATCCGGCCTTGCGGATTTGCCGGCCTTCTTGGGGGAGCGAGGGGCCTCAGGCAGCAAAGGCAGCGGTTGTCCATTCAAATGACCAGGCAGGGCCAGTTCCGTACCATGCCAATTCCGGAGCCCATATTGTGGGAAGGCTCTGTGAAACGCTTCACTGAAGAATTTCGTATAGGATGATTGGACGGCCATGAGGTCTTGTAGGCCCGCAGCATGGGGCATCTGCGGCGACGCATGACCGACTGACGGGCGGGAAACATTTGGCCGGCTGAAGCGTTACTTACCAGGGGCAAATATGGGGCGGGGTTTTACATGGCATCTAAACGCAGCACGACGGATCATTTGTCCGATGATCCGATAATCCGCGGCGATATAGCAAAAAGGGTTTCAACAGCGATCGAGAGCAATGGAATTGCACAATCCGATATGGTGGAAACAGATCGCCCGGAGCTTCGCGTGGAAGCTGTAAAATCTGGATGGTCCCTGGCTTCGTCCGTCAAAGTAAGCGCATTTGTCGGCGTGACCATCCTCTTGGCGCTCGTGGTGCTTGGCATGGCGTTCTACTGAATAAGATCAGCGCCCGGCCGGGCATTCGGCAAGATTCCATAGCGTGGCGCACGCTCAGACCGCAAAGGTGAAAGACTGTTTGGTGGAGCCAATCGGAATCGAACCGACGACCTCTTGAATGCCATTCAAGCGCTCTCCCAACTGAGCTATGGCCCCACTCCCGGCAGTCAACCGGCGCCGTTGCCGGCGAAGAGATCCGGCGCGGGTTCTAAATCCGCGCCGTTAGTGCTGGCGGCTTCTAACCCCGCCTTTCCCGAATATCAAGCCGTCGAGAACCGCTTTTTCGCGACGGCGCAACGAAAGCCGGCGAATGCCGTTCGCACTCGCCCGGCCCCCATATCAAACTTCGTCGTCGTCGTCGCCGACGCCGATCATGTCGGCGACGTCGTCGTCCTCTTCCTCTTCATCGGCAAGGAAAGTGTCATCCTCGTCGTCGCCGAGGTCGACATCGTCCTCGTCATCGCCAAGATCGGGAAGATCGTCGCCGCCCTTGACTTCCTCGTCGGCGTCTTCGAGCGAGACAACCTCGACGCCCTCTTCCTCCTCGGCGTCGACTTCCTTCTCGGCGACTTCCTCTTCCTCCTCGATGGCGGCGGCCTTGCCTTCCTCGAAATAGGAACGAGGATACGTCTTGCCGGTATAGGGCGAGACGATCGGGTCCTTGTTCAGGTCATAGAATTTCCGACCCGTTTCCGGATCTATGCGTTTGGTGCCAAGTTCAGGTTTTGCCACAGCAAGCCTCGTAGATAAAAGGTTGGTCCCCTTAGCGGCAGTTTAAGGCGCTGTCAAAGCCTAAAGCCGGCGTCGCAAAACCCCGCATCGGACGGTCTCGCGCAAGGGGATGACCATTTCGACGCACCATGGTACGAGACCGCCGCAACGAACGAAAAAAGCCGGTTCGCCGGCATTTCATCCAGGGAATACAATGTCGCATTCCGTCGCCGCCAAGCCGGCCACCGCCCGCAAATCTCCAGCCCTGTCCGGCACTGCCCGCGTGCCCGGTGACAAGTCGATCTCGCACCGCTCGTTCATGTTCGGCGGGCTGGCCTCCGGCGAGACCCGCATCACCGGCCTGCTGGAGGGTGAAGACGTGATGCGCACCGGTGCTGCGATGAAGGCGATGGGCGCGCACATCGAGAAACGCGGCGCGGAGTGGGTGATCCGCGGCACCGGCAATGGCGCGCTGTTGCAGCCGGAAGGTCCGCTCGATTTCGGCAATGCCGGCACCGGCTCGCGCCTCACCATGGGACTGGTCGGCACCTATGACATGGAAACGACCTTCATCGGCGACGCGTCCTTGTCCGGCCGGCCGATGGGCCGCGTGCTCGAACCCCTGCGCCAGATGGGCGTGCAGGTGCTGAAGGCAACGCCCGGCGACCGCATGCCGATCACCCTGCAGGGGCCCAAGCACGCCGCGCCCATCACCTACCGGGTGCCGATGGCCTCCGCGCAAGTGAAGTCGGCGGTGCTGCTCGCGGGACTGAACACGCCTGGTGTCACCACCGTCATCGAACCGGTGATGACGCGCGACCATACCGAAAAGATGCTGAAGGGCTTCGGCGCCAACCTGTCGGTCGAGACCGACGAGCGCGGCGTGCGCCACATCTTCATCGAAGGCCAGGGCAAGCTTACCGGGCAGACCATCGCCGTGCCGGGCGACCCTTCCTCGGCCGGTTTCCCGTTGGTAGCCGCACTGATCGTGCCGGGCTCCGACATCACGATCGAGAACGTGTTGATGAACCCGACCCGCACCGGACTTTTGCTAACCTTGCAGGAAATGGGCGGCAAGATCGACATCTTGAACCCGCGCAACGCCGGCGGAGAGGATGTCGCCGATCTGCGCGTGCGCTACTCCGAACTTAGGGGTGTCGCGGTGCCACCGGAGCGGGCGCCATCGATGATCGACGAGTATCCGGTGCTGGCGGTGGCGGCGAGCTTCGCCGAAGGCGAAACGCTGATGCAGGGGCTGGAAGAGCTGCGGGTCAAGGAGTCGGACCGGCTGTCTGCGGTGGCCAATGGGCTGAAGCTCAACGGCGTCGACTGCGCCGAGGGCGAGGCCTCGCTTGCGGTGCATGGCAGGCCTGAGGGCAAGGGCCTCGGCGGACACCCCAATGGCCAGGACACGACGGTGCAGACGCATCTCGACCACCGCATCGCCATGAGTTTTCTGGTCATGGGGCTGGCGACGGAAAAGCCTGTGACCATCGACGATCAGGCGATGATCGCGACGAGTTTTCCGGAGTTCATGGGGCTGATGAAGGGGCTGGGCGCGGAGATCGGGTGACTTGTTGATGAGCCGAACTGGAACGCTGGCGGGACAGCACCCCCCTCTGTCCTGCCGGACATCTCCCCCGCAAGGGGGGAGATTGGCGGCTTTGGCGCTCCGCTCAATTCTGGAGCGTTGGCAATTGGCGAAAGCCGCAGTGACGGCTGATCTCCCCCCTTGCGGGGGAGATGTCCGGCAGGACAGAGGGGGGTGGGAAGGATCGCGCCGCTCGGATTCATCGCGCGTTCCAATTGCGGTGGCCGGCCAATGAGCCCGACCTTCACCATCGCCATCGACGGACCCGCCGGCGCCGGCAAAGGCACGCTCGCCCGGCGGCTCGCCGACCACTACCGGTTGAACCTGCTCGACACCGGCCTGACCTATCGCGCCGTAGCGCATGCGCTGATTCAGCACGCGCTCCCACTCGACAATGTCTCGGCGGCGGAAACTGCCGCGCGGCAGGTCGACCTCAACAAGCTCGACCGCGCCATATTGTCGGCACATGCCGTCGGCGAGGCTGCTTCGAAAGTCGCCGTGTTCCCGACCGTGCGGCGCATCCTGGTGGAAAAGCAGCGTGACTTCGCCAAGGCGCCACCCGGCGCCGTGCTCGATGGCCGCGACATCGGCACGGTCGTCTGCCCCGACGCCGACATCAAGCTCTATGTCACGGCGAGCGCCGAGGTGCGGGCGCAGCGGCGGCTGGCCGAGATCGAGAGCATTGGCGGCACCGCCAATTTCGCCGAGATCCTTGCCGACATCATGCGCCGCGACGAGCGCGACATGGGCCGTGCGGATTCGCCCTTGAAGCCGGCCGCCGACGCGCACTTGCTTGATACGTCCGAAATGGCTATAGAGGCCGCGTTTCTGGCGGCAAGAGCGATCATCGACGACGTTCTCGCCAAAAGAAACAACGCCTGAGCCGGGTTTTCCCGCTGTTGCCGATTGCCGGCAGCGCAAAAGATACCCATATCGGGCACGAACCAGCCTGCCAGCATTCTTCATGCGCCGGAATTGCCGCTCAGGCGGCCAAGGGTTTTTTGGAAAGCCCGGAACGCCGGCAGGCCAACGCAACGCTAACCCACGGCGCCCGCCCCGCTTGAGATGCGAGGCATTCCAGGAGAAAATATGTCAGCTGCAAATCCCACTCGCGATGATTTCGCGAGCCTGCTCGAAGAATCTTTTACCGCCGGCCATTCCGGCGAAGGCCAGGTCGTCAAGGGCACGATCACCGCGATCGAAAAGGACATGGCCATCATCGATGTCGGCCTCAAGGTTGAAGGCCGCGTGCCGCTGAAGGAATTCGGCGTCAAGGGCAAGGACTCCACCCTGAAGGTCGGCGATACGGTCGAAGTCTATGTCGAGCGCATCGAGAACGCGCTTGGCGAAGCGATGCTTTCCCGTGAAAAGGCCCGCCGCGAAGAGAGCTGGGTCCGTCTCGAGGAGAAGTTCACCAAGGGCGAGCGCGTCGAAGGCGTCATCTTCAACCAGGTCAAGGGCGGCTTCACCGTCGACCTCGACGGCGCCGTGGCCTTCCTGCCGCGCAGCCAGGTCGATATCCGCCCGATCCGCGACGTCTCGCCGCTGATGCATAACCCGCAGCCCTTCGAGATCCTGAAGATGGATCGCCGCCGCGGCAACATCGTGGTGTCGCGCCGCACCGTGCTCGAGGAGAGCCGCGCCGAACAGCGTTCGGAAATCGTGCAGAACCTCGAAGAGGGCCAGGTGGTCGAAGGCGTCGTCAAGAACATCACCGATTACGGCGCGTTCGTCGACCTCGGCGGCATCGACGGCCTGCTGCATGTCACCGACATGGCATGGCGCCGCGTCAACCATCCGACCGAAATCCTCAACATCGGTCAGACGGTCAAGGTGCAGATCATCCGCATCAACCAGGAAACACACCGCATCTCGCTCGGCATGAAGCAGCTCGAGAGCGATCCGTGGTCGGAGATCGGCACCAAGTTCCCGATCGGCAAGAAGATCAAGGGCACCGTCACCAACATCACCGACTACGGCGCATTCGTCGAGCTGGAGCCGGGCATCGAAGGTCTCATCCACGTTTCGGAAATGTCGTGGACGAAGAAGAACGTGCATCCCGGCAAGATCCTGTCGACGACGCAGGAAGTCGACGTCGTGGTGCTCGAGGTCGATCCGGCCAAGCGCCGCATCTCGCTCGGCCTCAAGCAGACGCTCGAGAATCCGTGGCAGGCTTTCGCCAGCAGCCATCCGGTCGGCAGCCAGGTCGAGGGCGAGGTCAAGAACAAGACCGAGTTCGGCCTGTTCATCGGCCTCGAAGGCGACGTGGACGGCATGGTGCACCTCTCCGACCTCGACTGGACCCGTCCGGGCGAGCAGGTCATCGAAGAGTACAATCGCGGCGACATGGTCAAGGCGCAGGTGCTCGACGTCGACATCGACAAGGAGCGCATCTCCCTCGGCATCAAGCAGCTGGCCAAGGATACGGTCGGCGAAGCGGCGACTTCAGGCGAACTGCGCAAGAATGCGGTCGTCACCTGCGAAGTCATCGGCGTCAAGGATGGCGGCCTGGAAGTGCGGCTGGTCGACAGCGGCATCGAGACCTTCATCAAGCGCTCCGATTTGAGCCGCGACCGCGACGAGCAGCGCCCCGAGCGCTTCACCATCGGCCAGAAGGTCGACGCCCGCGTCATCGCCTTCGACAAGAAGACCCGCAAGCTGCAGGTCTCGATCAAGGCGCTGGAAATCGCCGAGGAGAAGGAAGCGGTCGCCCAGTACGGCTCGACCGACTCCGGCGCTTCGCTGGGCGACATCCTAGGCGCCGCGCTGAAGAAGCAGGGCAGCTAAGAGCCTTCGCACCAACGAAAAAACAAACCCCGCCGGAGCGATCCGGCGGGGTTTTTGTTTGGCCCGTGCGTAAGCGCTCAGGCCCTGCCGTAAAGCGGCACCAGCGTGCCGCTCATCGCCAGGTTAGCCGGCGAAGCGAGATAGGCGACGGCCTCCGCCGCCGCTTCGAGGCTGACCCATCTGCCGAAATCGGCGTCGGGCATATCAGCCCGGTTGGCCGGCGTGTCGAGGGTCGAGGGGGCAACCGCATTGACCAGTATGCCCTTGCCCTTCAGCTCTTCCGCCATCGCCAGTGTCATCGCCGCGACCGCCGCCTTGCTGGCGGCATAGGCGACCATGCCGGAGCCGCGCCTGGGATCGAGCCCGGCGCGCGCCGTGATGTTGACGATACGGCCGGATGTCTCGGCCGCCAGCATCGAGCGTATCGCGGCGCGGCAGCACAGGAAGGTGGTGCGGGCGTTGGTGTCCATCATTTCGGCGAAGGATGCGGACTCGATCTTTTCCACCGGCGCCGCGGTAAAGCCGCCGGCCAGATGGATGGATGCCCACAAATCCGGAACGCCGTCATAAAACGCATCGACCTTGGCGGGGTCGGCGAGGTCGACATTGTGCGCCAGCTTGACGCGCTCATGTGCCGGGTAGGGAAAATGCCCGGGCGCGGCGGCATGGGCGTTGGGCACATGGCAGATCGCGCCCTCGCCCAGCAGTTTGCCGACGACCGCGCCGCCAAGCGCCCCGGTGCCGCCAGTGACCACAATATGCCTGCCCTCTAGTGTTTCCGTCATCGTCGACCGCTCCAGTGTTCTTATGCTTATGCCGCGCCGGTAGCGAAGGTCGCGCCTTTCGCCCGATCACTCAACTGAAATCTCGACATGGCTGGGTCGCGTCTTTGCATCGCTCGCTGTCTGCCAGCCGGGCTCTTGCCAAGGTAAGGCAGGACGCACGCAGCGTTGTCAAAATTCAATTGACGGTGATTTCGATGACGTATGGCAGTCCGGCCGCCCGCGCGCGCTTGAGCGCGTCCGCCAGATGCCCGATCTCGACGAGCCGTTCGGCGGCGATGCCATAGGCCTCGGCCAGCTTGCAGAAATCCGGCGGCGCGGGCGAGACGCCGATCGGCTCGACGCCGACATCGAGCATCGAGGTTTCGATTTCGCGATAGCCGCGATTGTTCCAGACGACGAAGATCACCGGCGCGGCCGCATCGAGTGCTGCGCCCAGTTCCGGCAAGGTGAACTGGAAGCCGCCATCGCCGGTGAGGCAGACCACCGGCGCGTCGGGCACGGCGAGCGCGGCGCCGATGGCCGCCGGCGGGCCGAAGCCCAGCGCGCCGAAGCCGGTGGCGGCATTGAACCAGCCGCCGGGCCGGTCATGATCGTAATAGAGATTGGCGGCGTAGACCGGCTGCGTCGAATCGCCGACGATGATGGCGCCCGGCAAGGCATCGCGGATCATTTCCACCGCGCGTATCTGGGCGGTGAAGGCCGGGCTGACCTCGGCAAGGGCGGCCTTACGTGTGGCGGCGGCGCGAGCCTGCCCATCGCCCGACGCGGCCGATCCGCCGATCCGGTCGAGCAGGGCCTCGATCGCCTCGGCGCAATCCGCCTGGATAGTAATCATTGCCGGGCGTCGCGCAAGCTGGTCGGCGTCGATATCGATGCGGATCAGGTTGGCCGGAGGGACAAAGCCGCCGTCGCCATAGCCATCATAGTCGGTCGGACCGAATTCGGTGCCGGCGGCGATGACAAGATCCGCCTCGGCGACCAGCGCGCGCACCGCCTTCAGGCTAGGGCTCGCCGGCACGCCAAGGGGATGGCGATACAGCAAGCCACGCGCATTGGTCGTCTGGACAACCGGCGCCCCCAGCTTTTCGGCAAGCCGCTTCAGCGGCGCCTCGGCCTTCCTGGCGCCGCCGCCAGCAAGGATGACAGGGCGGCGGGCGGCGGCGGCAAGTTCCGCCGCCTTGGCAATGGCTGCGCCATCGGGTGCGGGCGGCGCTGTGTTGCTCAGCACGGCGACGAGACTGTCGGCCGGCTTGACCATGATGTCGGTCGGGATCTCTATATGAACCGGGCCGGGACGTGACGACGAAAACAGCGCAAAGGCCCGCGCCAGCACGCCGGGCAGTTCGTCGGCTCCGGTGACACGGTGCGAAAACAGCGCGACCTTTTCCATCATGCCGCGCTGGTCGGGCAATTCGTGCAGATGGCCAAGCCCCTTGCCCAGCGTCGGCGTGGCGTTGACGCCCGATATCACCAGCATCGGCACCGAATCGGCGCGCGCCTGGCCCATGGCGGTAATGGTGTTGGTCAGCCCCGGTCCGGTGATGACGAAGGCGACGCCCGGCCTGCCGCTGGCGCGCGCGTAGCCGTCGGCCATGAAACCGGCACCCTGCTCGTGACGCGGCGTGACGTGACGGATCTTCGACCGGGCCAGGCCGCGATAGAGCTCGACCGTATGCACGCCGGGAATGCCGAAGACGGTGTCGACGCCGTGAGCTTCGAGCAAATTGATGAGCGCTTCGCCGACTGTCGTCATAGCGCGGCCATGTTCCGCGACCCGTATGTCTTACCCACCAAGTGCTCCTGCGATGTCCCCTGCCGCCAATAACCCTACAGCAAGCTGCGATCAATGGTCCAAAAACCATGGTTGACGGAGGCAAGCGGAACGGTCCATCTTGAGATGGGAATTCGGTCCAGTGACGGTTAATGGGTAAAAGATTTCAACTGCGACGGGTCCGGCCGTCCGATGGGGCGCCGGCAAGGTGATGGCGTGGGGCGCAGCACCCGCACTGAAGCATTTGGCGCAAAACGGCGCCGCCGAAGCCATCCATGTCGAGAACCTGCACAAGAAATTCGGCGAACTGCATGTGCTGAAGGGCATTTCGCTGTCGGCGCGCGACGGCGAGGTGATCGCCATCATCGGCGGCTCAGGCTCGGGCAAATCGACGCTGCTGCGCTGCATCAACTGCCTGGAAAACCCGACCAGCGGCATCATCCGCGTCAATGGCGAGGAGATCAAGCTGAAGGCCGACAGCCATGGCCACACGGTTCCGGCCGACCGCAAGCAGATCGAACGCATCCGCTCCAAGCTCGGCATGGTCTTCCAGAATTTCAATCTGTGGAGCCACATGACGCTGATCGAGAACGTCATCGAGGTTCCGGTGCATGTGCTCGGCGTCAAGCGCGAGGTGGCGATCGCCGAGGCCGAAAAGCTGCTCGCCCGCGTCGGGCTCGCCGAAAAACGCGATGTCTATCCAGCCTATCTGTCCGGCGGCCAGCAGCAACGCGCGGCGATCGCCCGGGCGCTGGCCATCAACCCGCGCGTCATGCTGTTCGACGAGCCGACCTCGGCGCTCGATCCGGAATTGGTCGGCGAGGTGCTGAAAGTGATCGGCGATCTGGCGCGCGAGGGCCGCACCATGGTGCTGGTCACCCACGAAATGAAGTTTGCCCGCGAGGTCGCGACGCATGTCGTCTACCTCTACAACGGGCTGGTCGAGGAAGAGGGCCCGCCGGAGCAGATCTTCGGCGCGCCCAAATCCGAAAGGCTCAAGCAGTTCATCCGCAACATCGGCTAGATCGAAGCGGACGAAAACCGGGAACAACAACAAACTGGGAGTTATCTGACATGAAAACCGTTCTCAAAACATTTGCCGCAGCGCTGCTGCTCGGCGTCGCCGCGATGGGCGTGGCCAAGGCCGATCCGGTCAAGATCGGCGTCGCCGCCGAACCGTATCCACCCTTCGCCTCGCCGGACGCCTCGGGCAAGTGGGTCGGCTGGGAGATCGAATTCATCGACGCCGTCTGCGCCGAGGAGAAACTCGACTGCGTCATCACCCCCGTCGCCTGGGACGGCATCATCCCGGCGCTGACGACCAAAAAGATCGATGTCATCGCCGGCTCGATGTCGATCACCGCCGAGCGCGAGAAGACGATCGCCTTCTCGGACAAATATTACAACACCCCGACCGGCATCATCGGGCCGAAGGACCAGAAGTTCGGCGCCACGCCAGATGACCTCAAGGGCAAGGTCATCGGCGTGCAGGTGTCGACCGTGCATGCCGTCTATGCCAAGAAACACTTCACCGGGGCCGCTGAAATCAAGGAATACCAGACGCAGGACGAAGCCAACCAGGATCTCGCCGCCGGCCGCGTCGACGCGGTGCAGGCCGACGCGATCGCGCTTGGCGAGTTTCTGAAATCCGACCAGGGCAAGGCGTGCTGCGACATGAAGGGCAACGTGGCCCCGGACCTCGAAGTTCTCGGGCCTGGCGTCGGCGCCGGCCTCCGCAAGGAAGACACCGAGTTGAAGGACAAGATCAACGCCGGCATCAAGGCAATCCGCGCCAACGGCAAATATGCCGAGATCACCAAGAAATACTTCGACTTCGACGTCTATGGCGACGACCCGCAGTCGAACTGACGGCCGGTACCCATAAGCAACCGACCATGCGGCGCGGACAGCGCGCCGCGTGGTCGCCTGAACTCATCCACGCACACTCTGCAACTTTTTGCTTCGCCGACCTTCGGTTCGGGATCATGCTCTAGCAATTCGGGGGCGACGCCAATCGACGCGGCCAGTATCTTCGAGCTTCTCTCGCCCACGCCGCCAGGCTGGGGCGGAACGCTTTTGGTCGGTCTGCTGCACACGATCGAGATCGCGATCGGCGCCACCTGCCTCGGGCTGCTGATCGGCATCGGCGGCGCCTATGGCAAGCTCTATGGCGGTCCGGTGGTGCGCGATCTGCTGGCGGTCTATACGACGGTGGTGCGCGCCGTGCCGGAACTGGTGCTGATCCTGCTGCTCTATTACGCCGGCACCGACCTGATCAACCAGGTGCTGGCGGGGCTCGGCTATCAGCGCATCGACATCAGCGGGCTGGCGGCCGGCATCGCCGTGCTCGGCTTCGTCCAGGGCGCCTATTCGACCGAGGTGATACGCGGCGCGATCCTTGCCATTCCGCAGGGCCAGATCGAGGCCGCAAGGGCCTACGGCATGTCGCCCGGCCTGCTGCTGCGGCGCATAACGCTGCCGGCGATGCTGCCCTTCGCGATCCCCGGCCTTGCCAATCTCTGGCTCATCGCCACCAAGGACACCGCGCTGCTGGCGGTCGTCGGCTTCTACGAGCTGATCCTGGCCACGCGGCAAGCGGCTGGCGTGACCAAGGCCTATCTCACGTTCTACCTGGCGGCGGGCGCGATCTACCTTCTGGTGACGCTGGTCTCCAACCTGATCATTGGCCGTATCGAAGCCAGGGCCCGGCGCGGCATGCCTTCGCTCAAGGAGGCGCGCTGATGGCTGGTGAAGCGACCATCATCAACGCTGCCGCGCGAACGTCGTTGTGGCTGCAGCCGCATCGCATCGTGCTGATCCTGATCGCGCTCGGACTGGTTCTGGCGGCTGCCTTCTTCATGCGCTGGGACTGGCTGCCGCAATATTACGCAGCAGGACTGCTCGGCATCTGGCGCGCGCTGTGGATCCTCGCCGTCACGTGCGTGCTGGGCTTCCTGCTCGCCGTGCCGCTCGGGCTGGCGCAGGCCGCCGGTCCCTTCTGGTTCGCGGCACCCGCCAAGGTCTTCTGCACCATCATCAGGGGGACGCCGCTGCTCCTTCAGCTCTGGCTGCTCTATTACGGGCTGGGCTCGCTGTTTCCGCAGTATCCCTGGATACGCGAATCCTGGATGTGGCCGTATCTGCGGCAGGCATGGCCCTACGGTGTGCTGGCGCTGACCTTGTCCTTCGCCGGCTACGAGGGGGAGGTGATGCGCGGCGCGTTTGCCGGCGTGCCCAAAGGGCAGATCGAGGCCGCCCGCGCCTTCGGCATGAGCCGCTGGAAAGCCTTCCGGCGCATCTGGCTGCCGCAAGCCTTCTACCGGGCGCTGCCGACGCTGACCGGCGAAACGGTGCTGCAGTTGAAATCGACGCCGCTGGTGGCGACCATCAGCGTGATCGACATATTTGCCGTCTCCTCGAAGGTGCGGCAGGACACCTACCTGACCTACGAACCCTTGCTGCTGCTGGCGTTGATCTATATGGCGATCACCGGCATCCTGGTCTTTGCCTTCGGCAGGATCGAAGCGCGGATTCCGAACAAAATCGGGTAGGATTTAGTGAGTAGTCAGTAGTGAGTAGTGCGCAGGCAGTCGCTCTCACTACTCGCTAAATCCCTACTCACCACTCACTAGAGGCAACGCCGATGCAACTCAGTCTCGACCAGGCAACAGGACTGTGCCGGATGGCGGCGCTCGGCGCCGGCGCCAATGAGGAAGCGGCGCACTCGCTTGCCGCCTCCATCGTTGCGGCCGAGGCGGAAGGGCTCGCCACGGTCGGGCTGACGCATTTCATCGATTATCTGGAAGCACTCGAGGCCGGCCGCATCGACGGCAAGGCCGAGCCGGTTATCACCAGGCCGGCGCTCGCGGTCTTTCTCTCCGATGCGCGCGGCGGTCTCGCCCATACCGGCTTCGACAGGACGATCGACGATCTCGCCAAGGCGGCGCGCCTGTTCGGCGTCGCCATCTTTTCGCAGAAGAACGCCTATACATGCGGCGCGCTCGGCTATTTCACCGGGCGCCTGGCGGGACAAGGACTGGTGTCGTTCGCCGCGACCAACGGGCCGGCCGTGCTTGCCGGCTCCGGCTCGGTCAAGCCGGTCTATTGCACCAACCCGATGTCCTTTGCCGCGCCCGCCGCCGATGGCGCGCCACTGGTCATCGACCAGTCGTCGAGCGCCACCGCTTTCGTCAACATCCGCAAGGCGGCCGAGGACGGCAAGAAAATCCCGGAAGGCTGGGCGCTGGATGCGAGCGGCAATCCCACCACCGACCCGGCGGCGGCCATGAAAGGCGCCATGCTTGCCTTTGGCGGCCAGCGCGGCGCCAACATCGCGCTGATGGTCGAAGTGTTGGCGGCCGGCCTGTCGGGTGCCAACTGGTCGCTCGACGCGCCGTGGTTCAGCGGCGGACCGGACAGTCCCGGAACCGGCCTCTTCGTGTTGGCTGTCGAACCGAAACTGCTCGATCCGGATTTCGAGAAACGCATGAAGAACCAGCTTGATCGCTTGCGGCGGCGCTACGGCGTGCATGTGCCCGGCCGCGCCCGGGCCGAAGCGGCGGAGAAGGCGGCGGCGCGTGGCATCACCGCGCCCAAGGCCGTGGTGCAGCGCATCTCGGAATTCGCCGCCCGCTATTCTTCATGAAGAGATCTTTTTCTTTCCAGAAGATGTCTCGCCGCCTACAGCGCGGCGGCAGATTTTCGCGTGGCTGAACCTTTTCGCTCGTTGCCGCGACCAATGCCTGTCCGGGGTGGGGTTTGCCCGGACGGTGACATCCGGTCGCCAGGGCTGGGGCGGGCGTCTGACGCCGCCATGATACCGTCTCAGGTCAGGCCGCCTCGTTGGACCCTGACGCCGCGTGAATGTTGCCCGGAAAACCCCGCTTCGGCGGGGTTTTCTGCATTTCAGCATCCAAAACGGAAAACATGCTGTCTTCAGTCAACTTTTGTTCATTTGACATCGCCGGACCCGTCGGGCGTTTGCGAGGACCACAAAAAGAGGAGTCCCAATGTCCGCAACCAGCGACAATTCCAGCAAGAGCCTCGTCATTCCAGCCCTTGGCGGCCTGTATTCGGCCTTGCATGATGCCGGCGAAACGCTGCTGCGTGTCGTGGCCGGCATCTTTCTCACCATCCACGGCTCGCAGAAGATCACCGACCCGTTCGGCGCGGCCGAGATGGTCGAGGGCCTCGGTTTTTATCCCGGCGCCTTCTGGTCGCTGCTTCTGGCCTGCACCGAATTCTTCGGCGGCATTTTCATCGCCATCGGCTTTCTGACTCGCCCAGCCGCCTTCGCCGGGCTGTTCGTGCTCCTGGTCACCGTCTGGTTCCATTGGGTCACCATGGGCCAGGGATTTTCGGGCGCCGAAAAGTCGCTGCTGTGGGCGGCGATCCTGCTGTTCTTCGTCATCCGTGGCGGCAACCGCCACTCCGTCGACGCGCGCATCGGCAAGGCGTTCTGACACGGCTAAACCAGGGGCATGGGCGACGACACGTCGCCCTTTGCCTTTGGCGCGAAACGGACTATGAAACGGCTCAGCCTAGCCAATCTGGAAAAGCGCGCCGGAGCCAGCCATGACCGAAATCCTGCAGACCCCAAAGCTCGTCGTCGTGTTCGGCGGCTCAGGCTTTGTCGGCCGCCATGTCGTGCGGGCGCTGGCCAAGCGCGGTTACCGCATCAGGGTTCCCGTCCGCCGGCCCGATCTCGCCGGTCATCTGCAGCCGCTCGGCAATGTCGGCCAGATCCAGCCGGTGCAGGCCAATGTGCGGGTGCGCTGGTCGGTCGACCGCGCCGTGCAAGGCGCCGACCACGTCATCAACCTGGTCGCCATCCTGCATGAGGGCGGCCGGCAGAAATTCACCTCCGTGCACGAGTTCGGCTCCCGCGCCGTCGCCGAAGCGGCACGCGCCGTCGGCGCCGGCCTCACCCACATCTCGGCGCTGGGCGCCGATCTGAATTCGCAATCGGACTATGCGCGCACCAAGGCGCTCGGCGAAAAGGCGGTGCTGGAGACGATCGCGGATGCCGTCATCTTCAGGCCGTCGATCAATTTCGGGCCTGAGGACGCTTTCTTCAACCGCTTCGCCAACATGGCGCAGCTTTCGCCGGTGCTGCCGCTGATCGGCGGCGGCCAGACCAAATTCCAGCCGGTCTATGTCGGCGACGTCGCCGAGGCGGTGGCGCGCTCGGTCGAGGGCAAGGTCAAGGGTGGCCAAATCTACGAGCTCGGCGGGCCGCAAGTGCTGACCTTCAAGGAGTGCATGGAGGAAATGCTTGCCGTGATCGAGCGCAGGCGGCTTCTGGTGCCGGTGCCGTGGTGGCTGGCGAACATGAAGGCATCGGTCCTCGGCCTTCTGCCCAACCCGCTGCTGACCAAGGATCAGGTCCTGCAACTGCGCGAGCACAACATCGTCTCCGACGAGGCCGTCAAGGAAAGCCGGACACTTGCCGGCCTCGGCATCCAGCCACAGTCGATCGGAACCATCCTGCCGAGCTATCTCTGGCGCTTCCGTGCCGCCGGCCAGTTCCAGCGCAAGTCCGCGGCTTAATTCGGGCTCAGTCCCCGGCCTATGAAACACGCAGCGTCACCTGCATCGGCAGGCCACCCTGCGGCTGCGTCGTCAGTTTCTGCACCGGCCACGGCCTGGTCTCGGCGGTGCTGTCGAAACGGAAACGCGACAGCATGATGGCCAGCGCGATGATCGCCTCCTGCATGGCAAAGCTGGCGCCGATGCACACGCGCGGCCCGGCGCCGAACGGCAGGTACTGGAAGCGGTCGATCCTTTCGCGATTTCCCGGATGGAAGCGTTCCGGCATGAAGGCGTCGGGCCTGTCCCACAGCTTGCGATGGCGGTGGACGACCCATGGCATCACCAGCACGGCGGCACGCCGAGGGATATGGAGGCCGTTCCAGGTCTCGGGCTCGATCGGCTCGCGGTTGATCGACGGCGCCGGCGGATAGAGCCGCAGCGCCTCGTCGAAGGCGGCGCGGGTGAGCGGCATGGCGTCGAGCCATTTCGTCGGATCGGGTTCGCGCGCCAGCACTGCATCGATCTCGCGTTCGATTTTTTCCCGCTCCCAAGGAGCTTCGGCCAGGCAGTAGAGCGTCCAGCCGAGCGCACGCGCCGTGGTCTCGTGGCCGGCGCCGATGAACGTGATGATGTTGTCCTCGACCTCGGCGCGCGTCAGCCCGTCAGGGCCTTCGGCGCGCAGCAGAAGCGTGAGGAAATCCTGCGGTGCGGTGTCCGGATCGCGTTTCAGCCGCTCTTCGCGCAGCTTGACGGTGTCGGCGACGATCTTGCGGAAATAAGCCATGGTCTTGCGGCCACGGATGCGGGTCAGGCGCGGCAGCCATTCGGGCGCCCGCAACAGGTCGAGCGGATCGACCCGACCCATCGTCTCGAACAGGCGGTCTATCTCCTTGGCGAAACTGCCCGGTTCGCCCGCTATCTCGCCGGAAAACAGCGTCTCGGCCAAAATATCGTAAGTGAGCAGCGTCATGTCATGGGCGATATCCGACGTGCCGCCTTCCTCGTAGCGGGTGACGAACTCCAGCGTGCGTTTCAGCATCGGCCCGGCAAAACCGAAGATATGGCGCGGCGTGAATACCGGCGCCATCGCCTTGCGCGAACGCTTCCACACCTCGCCCTCGGCGGTCAGCAGGCCGTCGCGCAGGATCGGGCGAAGGATCAGCTGGCGCACCGTCGCCATCTTGTAGTTCTTCGCGTTGTCGACCAGCACGTGGCGGATGAGGCCGGGATCGTTGGCGACGACCAACGGCCCGCCAACGCCGGTCACCGATATCCAGGGCTCGTTGTAGGTGTGCTCGCCCCACAATTCGAGCGGGTTGCGGTAGACGATGCGCATCATCTCCAGCGTCGAAGGCGGCGTGGTGCGCGGCTTCGGCGCCGGCGGGACGAAGGGGGCGGGCTGACTGTCCATGGCGCACTCCGCTGGCAACCTCAATGTAGTGACTGGCAAGGCGGGCGTCCATGTGACGGAATGTGGACGCCAATTTCACCGGGCGCGCCGGCTCGCTCGCGCTGATCGTGCTCGACCGCCGCCCCCCGCCGGAAATGCCTGCAAACCTTGGAAAAACCGCCTTTTGCGCCTATATCTAGGACATTAAAGCGGCGCGATTCGCAGCCATATTCTCGCGCTGGACAAGCGGCATCAGTCAGACAGGTTTTCATGAGCGATCAGATCGACAACGCCAACGGCGCTGAGGCCGAATACGGCGCCGATTCCATCAAGGTTTTGAAGGGGTTGGACGCCGTCCGCAAGCGGCCGGGCATGTATATCGGCGATACCGACGACGGTTCGGGCCTGCATCACATGGTCTATGAGGTGGTCGACAACGCCATCGACGAGGCGCTGGCCGGCCATGCCGACCTCGTCACGGTGACGCTGAACCCCGACGGTTCGGTGACGGTTATCGACAATGGCCGCGGCATTCCGACCGATATCCACACCGGCGAAGGCATTTCGGCGGCCGAAGTGATCATGACGCAGCTGCATGCCGGCGGCAAATTCGACCAGAATTCCTACAAGGTGTCCGGGGGCTTGCATGGCGTCGGCGTCTCGGTGGTCAACGCGCTGTCGGCCTGGCTGCGGCTGAAGATCCGCCGCAACGGCCAGATTTTCGAGATGAGCTTTACGCATGGCAATGCCGACGCGCCGCTGAAAGTCACCGGCAGCTACGAACAGGACAAGCGTCCAGGCACCTATGACGGGCGCAGCGGCAGCGAGATCACCTTCTTTCCGTCGGCCGAAACCTTCACCATGGTCGAGTTCGACCTCGCCACGCTGGAGCACCGGCTGCGCGAACTCGCCTTCCTGAATTCGGGCGTGCGCATCGTGCTGACCGATGCGCGCCATGCCGACATCGTGCGCCACGAGCTGCACTACGATGGCGGGCTGGAGGAGTTCGTCAAATATCTCGACCGGGTCAAGAAGCCGCTGATCGAAAAGCCGGTCGCCATCAAGGCCGAGCGCGACGGCATCACCGTCGAGGTGGCGATGTGGTGGAACGACAGCTACCACGAGAATGTGCTGGCCTTCACCAACAACATCCCGCAGCGCGATGGCGGCACGCATCTGGCCGGCTTTCGCGGCGCGCTGACCCGCCAGATCACCGGCTATGGCGAGTCCTCGGGCCTGACCAAGAAGGAAAAGGTATCGCTGATCGGCGACGACTGCCGCGAGGGCCTGACGGCAGTGCTCTCGGTCAAGGTTCCCGATCCGAAATTCTCCTCGCAGACCAAGGACAAGCTGGTCTCGTCCGAGGTTCGCCCGGTGGTGGAAGGGCTGGTCAACGAGGCGCTCGGCACCTGGCTCGAAGAACACCCGACCGAGGGCAAGGTGGTGATCGAGAAGGTTATCCAGGCGGCGGCAGCGCGCGAGGCCGCGCGCAAGGCGCGCGACATCACCCGCAAGAGCTCGCTCGGTGTCACCTCGCTGCCCGGCAAGCTGGCCGACTGCCAGGAACGCGACCCGGCGAAGTCCGAAATCTTCATCGTCGAGGGCGATAGCGCCGGCGGCTCGGCCAAGGGCGGCCGTTCGCGGCAGAACCAGGCCATCCTCCCGCTGCGCGGCAAAATCCTCAATGTCGAACGCGCGCGTTTCGACCGCATGCTCGGCTCCGACATGATCGGCACGCTGATCACCGCGCTCGGCACCTCGATCGGCAAGGACGAATTCAACGCCGACAAATTGCGCTACCACAAGATCATCCTGATGACCGACGCCGACGTCGACGGCGCCCACATCCGCACCCTGCTGCTCACCTTCTTCTTCCGGCAGATGCCGGAACTGATCGAGCGCGGCCACCTCTACATCGCCCAGCCGCCGCTCTACAAAGTGACGCGTGGCAAGAGCTCGCAATACATCAAGGACGAGGGCGCCTTCGAGGAGTTCCTGATCAGTTCAGGGCTGGAAGAAGCCTCGCTGTCGCTTGGCTCCGGCGAGGTGCGGACCGGGCAGGATCTGCGCGCCGCCATCGACGACGCGCTGGCAGTGCGGCAGCTGATCAACGGGTTGCACACGCGCTATAACAGGGGCGTGGTCGAGCAGGCGGCGATTGCCGGCGCGCTCAACCCGGATGTGCTTGCCGACCTCGGCCGCGCCAACGCCATGGCCGACCGTGTCGCCAAGCGCCTCGACATCATCGCCGAGGACACCGAGCGCGGCTGGATCGGCCGCATGTCGACTTCGAACGAAGGCGTCGGCGGCTATGTGTTCGAGCGCACGGTGCGCAGCGTCAAGGAGTTCGCGCAGCTCGATCTCGGGCTGATCAACTCGGCCGACGCCCGCCAGCTCGACCGCTATGCACCGCGGCTGAGCGAGGTGTACGGGACGCCGCCGGTGTTGCGCCGCAAGGATGTGACGGAAACCATCTCGGGGCCGCTGGCGCTGCTCAATGCCGTCTTTGCCACCGGCCGCAAGGGCCTGACCATGCAACGCTACAAGGGCCTCGGCGAAATGAATGCCGAGCAGCTCTGGGAAACCACGCTCGACCCGAATGTGCGCTCGCTGCTGCAGGTCAAGGTCAATGACGCAACGGATGCGGACAGTCTGTTCTCGCGGCTGATGGGCGATGAAGTCGAACCCAGGCGCGAATTCATCCAAGACAACGCGCTGTCGGTGGCCAATCTGGATATCTGAACCTGCCCTTGTTTGAGACATTGGCACGCTGCGGCGTGCCAACTCGTTCGAACCACAAGAAAATCAGTTGAGAACGACCGGAACAGAAGGCCTTCCGGGACATTGTGACACTATCGATCACAATGTCTCACAGGAGGATTTCATGGGACGCGGTATTTTGCTCTGGTTGCTTGGAATTCCGATTCCAATCATCATTCTCATCATGCTTTTCGTGCGATAGGAGGCGTCGATGCAGGCCACCCTATCGGCTGTCGACGTTTCCGGACCGACGGAGTCCTCTTCTCCCGCCGTCAGTTGGGGTCCAATCATCGCCGGCGCTTTCGCAGCCTCGACGCTGACGTTCATCCTGATGCTGCTTGGTTCCGGACTCGGGCTGAGCATGGTTTCGCCGTGGTCAGGCTCGGGCGCTTCAGTCACCACCTTCGCGGTTTCCACCGCGATCTGGCTGATCGTGGTGCAGTGGTTGTCATCGGGCGTCGGCGGCTATCTTGCCGGCCGCTTGCGCACCAAATGGGTCGGCATCCACACCGATGAGGTCTTTTTCCGCGATACCGCTCATGGCTTCCTCGCCTGGGCGTTGGCCACGCTGCTCGTTGCCGGCGTGCTCGGCTCGGCGCTTTCCGCAGCGCTCGGAACCGGGGTCCAGGCAGCCTCGACCGTTGCGTCGGGCGCCGCCATGGGTGCTTCCGCTGGCGTCTCCGCGAACGCCGGCGGCGCCTCGGTCGACGATGCGACGTCCTATTTCGTCGACACGCTGTTTCGTCCCGCCGATGCTGGCAGGCTCGCTGCCGCCGGCCCGGAAAGCGACGCGGCGGCAACCGCGCAAGCTTCGCGCATCCTGATCGCGAGCGCGGCAGCGGGCGAAGTGTCGGCCGACGACAAGACCTACCTCTCACAACTCGTCGCTGCCCGAACCGGCCTGTCGGAACCCGACGCCAAGGCTCGCGTCGATGCGGTGATCGCCCGAGCGCAGGACGCGAAGGTCAAGGCCCAGCAGGCCGCCGATACCGCCAGGAAGGCGAGCGCCAGCTTCGCTCTGCTGGGCGCGTTGTCGCTGGTCGTCGGGGCTTTCATCGCTAGCGCCGCGGCAGCCCTTGGCGGCAGGCAGCGCGACGACGAGGAAGCTGTCTTCCTGACCAACCGCTGATCGGATTGACAGGCTCGATGCCGGGCAACGCACCCGGCATCGACGCAGTTGGCGTGGCGGCCGTGAATTACGCGCACCGATTATCCAAACGGACGGCTCTATTTTGCAGCAGCAATCATCGGCGCCGCTTGGCTGGGCTCCAGCTTGCGCCCGAGATCGACGGCGTCGCGCAACACGGCGAGATGCGAGCGCGGCTGAGTGCCGGCTGATGCACCGACCTCAACCCCGGCCGCCGCCATCGACCAGTAGAGCGTGTGCGTGAAGACGCGGCCGAGCGAGCCGCGCAGCTCGACCTGGATATTCTCCACGCCCGGGCCGAAATTCTCCGTCATCGGTCCGGAGATCGGGTCGCCTGTCAGCCAGCCATTGCCCCTGTCGAAGATGTTGGTCCAGCGCGTCGCGGCAAATACAGCGCCATGATGCACCGCGCGCTGCCGCTTGCCCGAACGGCTGTGCCCTTCCTCATAGAGCACGGTACCCGCCGCGCCTTCGCCGACAGGCGGACACGCCGAAAACAGCCGCTCGGCAATGCCGCGCCTGAATTCGGCGAGATTGTGGGTCACCAGAAATTCGCTGTGCGTCAGCGGACTGCCAAGGGTGACGAAATCGCTGATCTTCCACGGCAGCGGATGGTCGGCACTCTTGGCGCGAAGCTGCCGATAGAGTTGCCACTGGTCGCGCCGGAATGCCGGCAAGGCATCCAGCCGGTCGGGCCATGCGGAACCGTCCGACTTGAGCGTGGCCTTGTCGATCGCGTGGATCGCCTTCAGCCTCGCCTTGTCGCGGGCAGCTTCCAGCTTTCGCGGCCTGAAGTCGGCCCACAATATCTGCAGCAGATCATAGGCGATGATCGATCCCAAGCTGTGCGAGACCAGCACGATGCGGTCGTAGGCATCGTCCATCATCAGGCGCTTCAGCAGCGTCAGGCCACGATCGCGGACAAGCGCCCGCTTCTCGACCGTTGCCGCTTCGGCACGCACATAGGCCGCGACATCGCCGAAATAGGGCAGGCCAAAGCGATCCACCGCCCAGATGATCAATGAGGCCGCAATGGTGACCAGCACGCCGGCAGTCCAGGAAATATACTTTTGCCAGGCCGACACCGCGAGCGTCAGCGCGGCCGCGAGGACAATGATGACGACCAAAAGCGTGACCACGTAAAGCTTGCGGGCATCGCGCGGAATATCCCCGGGCTTGCGCCACAACAAGGCCGTCACCCAGGCCACAAGCCGGCCCCGCGTCGTGCCTTGCGTGATGTCGGCCCAGTACAGCTCGTAGAAATCGGTACGGCGACCTTCGACGTCGTAAGGCGTGGTGATGCGGCGAAGTTCGTGCGAATTGGTCCGGCTGTCGGGCGTGATCCAACTCCGGTTGACCTTCGCCCCGGAAGGGTCGTCCGGATCGGCGACCTGGGCATAAAACGGCACGCGGGCGGAGTCATGGCTCCAGACACCTTGGGCAAACGCTCTCAGCGTGTCCATGGGCCGCTGTTCGCCCATGCCATGCACGACCACCACCGCCTGGCTGGGCTTGCGCGGCGCCTTTGCGGAAGCCGGCGGATTGGTGACCGGCGATGCGGCAGGGCGGGGGTCGGGCACCGGCACCTCCATCGATGATGCTATCGACGAGAACTTGTCATTGTAGCTTCAAAACCCGCGACAGGCCAAGAAAAAGCCCAGCGCGGGGCCGGGCTTGTTCTTCGATGGGATGGATCTAATTCCGGCTCAGTGATCCATGGCCTTGACGATTTCCTCGGTCATCTTCTTGGCGTCGCCGAGCAGCATCATCGTGCCGTCCTTGTAGAACAGCGTGTTGTCGATGCCGGCATAGCCGGAGCCGAGCGAGCGCTTGACGAACAGGCAGGTGCGCGCCTTGTCGACGTCGAGGATCGGCATGCCGTAGATGGGCGACGACTTGTCGTCACGCGCGGACGGGTTGGTGACATCGTTGGCGCCGATCACATAGGCGACATCGGCCTGCGCGAACTCCGAATTGATGTCCTCCAGCTCGAACACTTCGTCATAGGGCACGTTGGCTTCGGCGAGCAGCACGTTCATGTGGCCGGGCATGCGGCCGGCGACCGGGTGGATGGCGTATTTGACGTCGACGCCATTGGCCTTGAGCTTGTCGGCCATTTCGCGCAGCGCATGCTGCGCCTGGGCGACCGCCATGCCGTAGCCCGGCACGATGATGACCTTCTGTGCGTTCATCATCAGATAGGCGGCATCGTCGGCCGAGCCCTGCTTGACCGTGCGTTCGATGCCGTCATCGGCCGCCGCTGCCGTCTCACCACCGAAGCCGCCGAGGATGACGGAGATGAAGGAGCGGTTCATGCCCTTGCACATGATGTAGGACAGGATGGCGCCCGACGAGCCGACCAGCGCGCCGGTGATGATCAGCGCCAGATTGCCGAGCGTGAAGCCAAGTGCGGCCGCCGCCCAGCCCGAATAGGAATTGAGCATCGACACGACCACCGGCATGTCGGCGCCGCCGATCGGGATGATCAAGAGGATGCCGAGCAGCAGCGACGCCGCCACGATCAGCCAGAAGATCAGCTTCGATTCCGTGGTGACCAGCAGCACGATCAGCACGATGAGCGCGACGCCAAGGGCGGCATTGATGAAGTGGCGGCCACCGATCATGATCGGCTTGCCCGACATGCGACCGTCGAGCTTCAAAAAAGCAATGACCGATCCGGTGAAGGTGATGGCGCCGATGGCGACACCGAGGCTCATCTCGATCAGCGCCTGGGCATGGATGTCGCCCGCGGTGCCGATGCCAAAACTTTCCGGCGCATAGATGGCGGCCGCGGCCACCATGACGGCGGCAAGGCCGACCAGCGAGTGGAAGGCGGCGACCAATTGCGGCATCGAGGTCATGGCGATGCGTCGCGCGGTGACAGCGCCGACGCCGCCGCCGATGGCGAGACCGAGCACGATCAAGCCGAAGCGGCCTGCGGAAGGGGTCGCCAGCGCCAGCGTGGTGCAAAGAGCAATACCCATGCCGATCATGCCGTACATGTTGCCCTGGCGGCTGGTGGTCGGATGCGACAGGCCGCGCAGCGCCAGGATGAACAGGATACCGGAGACCAGATAGAGGAAGGAGGCGAAGTTGGCGTTCATGGCGCTCTTACTTGTCCTTCTTCTTGTACATGGCCAGCATGCGCTGGGTGACGAGGAAGCCGCCGAAGATGTTGACCGAGACCAGCATCAGGGCGACGAAACCGAAGCCGGCGGCAATGCCGGAGGCCGCGATGCCGACGGCAAGCAGCGCGCCGACGACAATGACCGAGGAGATGGCGTTGGTGACGGCCATCAGCGGCGTGTGCAGCGCCGGCGTCACCGACCAGACCACATAATAGCCGACGAAGATCGCCAGCACGAAAATGGCGAAGCGGAAGACGAAGGGATCGATGGCGCCGCCGGACAGCGCATGTGCGGCGTCACCCGCCGCGTCGGCACCACCGGGCCCGGTGGCGAGGTTTTGCACCGCGAGACGAACGGAGGCGGAGGCCTGGTCGAGCTGGTCGAGGGCTTTCTGCAAGGTCTGGTCCATCACGCGATCCCTTTCGGCTTCGACGAGGGCGATTTGGGTGCGGCCGCCTTCTTGGGCGAGGCCTTCTTTGCAGCTGCGGGTTTACCTGAAGCGTCGGCGACCATGGTCGTGGCGGGGATCGCGGCCGGCTCGACATGAGGCTGCTGGTCGGCCTTGGCGAAGGCCGGATGCACGACCTTGCCGCCGTGGGTCAGCATCGTTGCCTTGACCAATTCGTCGTCGCGGTTGATGGCGAGCTGCTTCGTCGTCTTGTCGACCAGCGTCTCGAGGAAGGCAAACAGGTTCCTGGCATAAAGCAGCGAAGCGGAGGCCGCGACACGGCCAGGCACGTTGAGATGGCCGACGATTTTCACCCCGTTGGCCGTGGTCACCACCTGACCCGGCACGGCGCCCTCGACATTGCCGCCGCGCTCGACCGCGAGGTCGACGATGACCGAACCCGGCTTCATCGACGCGACCATGGCCGCCGAGACCAGCTTCGGCGCCGGCCGGCCGGGGATCAGCGCCGTGGTGATGACGATATCCTGCTTGGCGATATGCTCTGATGTCAGCGCCGCCTGCTTGGCCTGATATTCCTTCGACATTTCCTTGGCGTAGCCGCCAGCGGTCTCGGCCGCCTTGAACTCCTCGTCCTCGACCGCCAGGAACTTGGCGCCGAGCGACTGCACCTGTTCCTTCACCGCCGGACGCACATCGGTGGCGGTGACGACCGCGCCAAGCCGCCTTGCCGTGGCGATCGCCTGCAGGCCGGCGACGCCGACGCCCATGATGAAGGCTTTCGCCGCTGGAACCGTGCCGGCCGCCGTCATCATCATCGGCAACGCCCGATCATATTCGGCGGCAGCATCGATCACCGCCTGGTAGCCGGCGAGGTTGGCCTGCGAGGACAAGACGTCCATCGACTGCGCGCGGGTGATGCGCGGCATGAATTCCATCGAGAAGGCGGTGACGCCGGCCTTGGCCAGTGCCGCGACGGCGGCATCGTTGCCGTAGGGATCCATGATGGCGATGACGGCCGCACCCGACCTATAGCCCTTCAGCTCGGCGTCCGTCGGGCGGCGTACCTTCAGCACCACATCGGCCTTGGCGGCATCGCCGGCCTTGCCGATCGCCGCACCCGCCCTGGCGAATTCCTCGTCGGGAATGCGCGAGGCGGTGCCGGCGCCGCTTTCGACAACCACCTCAAAGCCCAGCCCCGCCAGCCGCTTCACCGTATCGGGCGAGGCAGCAACACGCGGCTCGTTCGCATCGAGCTCACGAGGGATGAAAACCGTCTGTCCCACCGCATGATCCTTTCGGCTGGAACCTGTTTGCGCAAAGATGCCGGCCGGTTGCCGGCGGCGTCACGGCAAGGGTTTTGGAAAAATCTACCGGAGAATAAAGGCGCCGACGGCGAGGATCAGAATGAACAGGATGGTCGCCGAGAAGAAGCCGCCCGCAAAGAAACCGAAGGCCATCGCCACAAGCACGGCGGCGCAGAACAGCGACCCGTATTTGGCGAGCATGACAAAGCCGGCATAGGTGCGGTCGTGCTCGGCATAGTCCATCTTCGCGCCCAGTTCGACAGGACCGGTCGGCGTGTGATCAGCCATAGGAATACCCCTTCGAAGACATCTTTCAGGCACATAGCGAAAAGCCGGGCCGAGGGCAATGGCGCTATTGCCGCATCGCCGGCGACAACAGCCTCAAGGGAAAGTTGAAGTCGTCAGGCAAAAGATGTCCGCGAAGGCCCGGTGTCTCAACCGGCGAGATGCGGAAACAGGCCGAGCAGGCCGACGACGATCAGATAGAGGGCGACGATATAGTTCAACAGCCGCGGCATGATCAGGATCAGCACGCCGGCGATCAGGGAAATCAGCGGGGTCAACGCGAGCGTGGAGATTGTCATGTGTGATCCTTTCGATCGATTGGCGCGAAACGGGCATTGACGTCATCCATCGTGCCATCGGCGCGCCAGCCAGAACGCCGTAGCAGCCGGAAGGCTCCGCGACCGCGCCGCAAAAAACCGTGAAGGGCCTCAGGCGGCTTCGCGAAAATATTTGGCCGTGGGCAGGATGGTCAGCGGCGCCAATTCTCCGAGATGAGGCGTGTCGAACAGCATGCGCTGCTCCATCGGCGTCGAGCGGAAGAACGGAAACCGGGAGAGCGAACGTTCGCGGATGGCGTTGACGTCGGCGCGGTAGAGCACGACCTTGTTGAAGACGCCGGGATAGGCGCGGGCCTCGCTGATCTTCTCGGAATAGTAGATCCGCTTGTAGAAGCCGGCGTGATCCTCGCGAATGGTCGACAGGCAATAAGGCGCGTTGAAATGGAAACATGCCATGCCGGCAAGCCGCAGCGTCAGATAAGGTATTTGCGGATAGACGCGCGACCATTCGGGGTCGGAGGCGAAGCGGCTGGGGCAGATGAAGCTCTGCCCTTCGGCCAGCATCGGCAGGACGATATCACCGAAGGCCTTGGTGGAAGGCGACTTGGGCGTTGCCACCGTGACGTGATGAATGCGCAGCGTGCTGACAAGCTCCTGGTCGATGTAGACGCCGAAGCGAAAAACATTCGGCACTTCGTCCAGCTCGTCGTGAATGGTGTGGTTCTCGTTGTCGGGCACCATATCGTTGGAGCGATATGATTTGTAGCGCAGGCGATAGATGTCCTCGAGGTCTTCGCCCTTGTCGCAGCGACGGTATTCCGTTCGCTCCAGCATCGCCGAAACATTCCTGGCGAAGCTGGACATGGTGTCGGACGCATCACTCCCGTCCGCGCTCGACGCATGGCCGAGCGAAGTCAACTGGGCACTCATGAACTCAATCCCCGTACTGCCGCCGCCATAAGACACTACGACAGGGTCAAAAGATGTAAAGGTGAAAATAAGTAGGAAGCTGTTTACCGGTCATTAAGGTTAACAATCGGTAAAATTAGACTAAAATATGAGGTTTTTTGGGAAAATCAGCGACGCGTCGCCTTCCTGGCCGTCTTGATATCCTTGGCGAAAGGCCAGACCGTGCTCGACATGGTCTCGATGCCGGAGGCGCTGAGCGCCGAGCCGAACAGGAAGCCCTGAACCAGATCGGGCTTGACTTGCAGTGCCAGGATCTTGAGCTGTTCGAAGGTTTCGACACCCTCGACGGTCACCGAAAGCCCCAGCGGCCGCGACAGGTTGACGATGCCCTTGAGCAGCTCGAGCGAACGGGTGCTCTGGGTGACATCCATCAGGAACGAACGGTCGATCTTGATCTTGTCGAGCGGCAGCTTGTGGAGGTAGCTCAGGCTCGAATAGCCGGTGCCGAAATCGTCCAGCGCGATGCGCACGCCAAGCCGCTTCAATTCCTCGATATATTGGCGTGTCAGCGACTTGTCGTCGAGCAGCGCGGTCTCGGTGACTTCGATCTCCAGGCGGTCAGCAGCCAAACCGGAGCTCGCCAATGCATCGCGAACTTTCTGGATAACGTCGCGGCTGCGGAAATCCTTGGCCGAGAGATTGACCGAGACACTGGTCTGGACCGGCCATTTGGCGCATTCGATGCACGCCGCATTGAGCACGAAGGTGCTGATCTCCGAAATAATGCCCATTTCTTCCGCCAGCGGGATGAAGATGCTGGGCGAGATCGGCCCGAGATCGGGGTGGTCCCAACGGCACAGCGCCTCGCAACTGGCAATACGCATGGTGGTCATCGCCACGATCGGCTGGTAGACCACCCGCAACCCCTTGCTTTCCACCGCGCTGCGCAGGTCCGCCTTCATCAGCTGGCGATTGCGGAAGGCGGCATCCATCGACGCCTCGAACAGCCGCCAGCTGTTCTTGCCGAGCTCCTTGGCCTTGTAGAGCGCGAGATCCGCCTTGACGATCATGGCGTCGACATCGGTGTCCTTCACTCGGGACAGCACGGCGCCGCCGCTGGCCTGGATGCGCAGCCCGTGGCCGGCAACATCGACCTCGCCCTGCATGTCGAGGAAGATCTCGTCGAGCTTGCTTTTCAGATGACTTTCGTCCTCGACGCGGTCGAAGAAGACCATGAACTCGTCGCCGCCAAAGCGGCTGACGGTGATACCTGGTCCCGCCACCGCTCCCAGCCGTTCCGCCACGGCATAGATCAGCCCGTCGCCGATCGGATGGCCAAGCGTGTCGTTGACGCTCTTGAAATCGTCGAGATCGAGCACGGCGAGCGCGCACAGACGATCATGGTCGCCGGACGCCATGGCCTCTCCGACCAACTCGTGGAAATAGGCGCGATTGGGCAGGCCGGTGAGGTTGTCGTAACGCGCCATGAAGCGGATCTTGTCTTCCGCCTCGACGCGGGCCGTCACATCCTCGAAGGTGATGACGCCCAGTTCCTGGCTGCCTTCGCGAGCCGAAAACTCATAGTGCTGGCCGTTGGCGAGCGAGACAAGGACCTTGCGGTCGCGGCCCTCACGCAGGGCGCGCGTCAGCTGGGCTTCGATATAGCGGCAGTCCTTCGGCGCCAGCATGCCGCCGGCAACGCCGCGCATCAGGAGACCATGGATCGACCGTCCAAGCAGCGCATCGGGCGATTTGAGCGACATCAGATGCGCGGCTTCGGCATTGGCAACCGCCACCCGGCCGTCGGGACCGAGCATAACAAGACCGTGCGACATGGTGTTCAGCGCCCGGTTGAAACGCTGGGCGATGCGGTTCGCCTTCTTCTCCTCCGATACGGCCGCGAAAAGCACGTCGCGAACCGTGTTGGCGAATTTGCGGATCGCAAACAGGAATGGCGCGGACAGAAGGCCGAGAAGAACGTGATAGATATCGCCGCGCAGCAGGAACCCCAGCGAGATCGGCCAGGTCAGGGCCAGGGTCAGGATGGTCACCATGCGCGGCGAGCCATAATTGCGGCCGGCAATGGAGGTCGCCGTCGCCAACGTCAGGCAGACGGAGGCGATCTCGGCGAAATTGTCGCGCGCAAAATAGATGCCGAGCAAGCAAAACGCGCCCAGCGTCAGCCCATGCAAGGAGCCGTACAGGATGTAGTCGTTTTCGCGCTTGTGCGCTTCCTCCCAGGTCTTCGGCGAAGGCAGGCTGTTGTATTTGCGGAAGTTCCTCATCCGGAAAATGCCGACAAGGATCATCGCGATCGCAACAATCAGGTAGCGCGGATCGCCGTTCTTCCACCAGACGAGGCCAATCAGGAAGGTCTGCGCGAAAATGCCGATCGAAAGCGTCAACCCGTCGCGAAACAGAGTTTCCACGAACGGGATGTAGACGTCGACCGGGATCTCGTTTTTTCTTCTCAGATTCACGCCTGAATCCCAACCCTGGGGAGCCAAGCAGTGTCACATCCGCCTTAAGAAAGGTTTAGAATGGCCGTTTTGGTGGCCGCCGCCAAGCCCGTTGACCCAAGGGAAAGCCTGGAAACTGTCGATCAGGTAAACAAGCCGTATCGGTCATTCGGCGGCCTGGAGTTCGGGCCGCAGCGGGGCCTTTGCCAGGCGTTCGAGCAGCCTCAGGCGCTCACCCGCGGCCTTTTCAGCGCTGGCTTGCCTGACATGGCCATAGCCGCGAATGAGCGCCGGCACCGAGGCAAGCGCTGTCGCGGCCTCGATCCTGCCGGGTGCCAGTGCTGCGGCAATCACGTCCAGATCGGCCTCATACTGGGCCAGAAGCTGGCGCTCCATGCGCCTCTCGGCGCTGTAGCCGAAGAGATCAAGGGCAGTGCCGCGCAGGCCCTTCATCGCTGCCAGCACGCGAAAACCCTTCATCATCCAGGGACCGAAGCTCGATTTCCGCGGCTTGCCGTCATTGCCGCGCCTGCCCATGATCGGCGGCGCCAGATGGAATTCGAGCTTCTCATAGCTTTGGAACTGCTTTGACAGTTCCGCGGCGAAGGAACCGTCGCTGTAGAGCCGTGCCACCTCGTACTCGTCCTTGATCGCCATCAGCTTGAACAGGTTCCTCGCGGCGGCCGCGGTCACATCGGCGGAACCGGGTACTGCCCTCACCTCGGCCTGGCGCAACGCGGCCAGTCTGTCGGCATAACGCTTGCCATAGGCGGCGTTCTGATAGGCGGTGAGGAAAGCGACGCGGCGGGCAATGATGTCATCGAGCGTGCCGGCAATCGCGACCGTCTGTGCGGCCTTGCCGGGCTGGGCAATCAGGCGGCGGACGAAATCCGGCTGATGGGCGGCACGACGGCCCCAGCGGAAGGCCGAGACGTTCATCGCCACCGCTTCGCCGTTGAGCTCGATCGCCTTTTCGACCGCCTCGGCCGACAGCGGCAGCCCGCCATGCTGGAAGGCGAAGCCGAGCATGAACATGTTGGCGCCAAGCGAACTTCCGAAAAGTGCCGCGGCGGTGCGGGTGGCGTCGAAGAAATGCGCCTTGTCGTCGCCGGCGGCCGCGCGGATCGCCTTTTTCAGCCGCTCGACGGGCAGCGAGAAATCGGCCGAGCGGGTAAACTCGCCGGGCATGATCTCGGCGGTGTTGGCAAGGAAGATGGTGTGGCCCTCGCGCACCGCGGCGAGCACCTTCTGGGCGCCCGATACGACGAGATCGCAGCCGAGCACAAGGTCGGCCTTGCCCGCCGAGACGCGGATCGCGTGGATATCATCCGGGCTGCGCGCGATGCGGACATGGGTGAACACCGAGCCGCCCTTCTGGGCAAGGCCGGCCATGTCGATCATGCCGCAGCCCTTGTCCTCGAGATGGGCGGCCATGCCGAGCACCGCGCCGATGGTGACGACGCCGGTGCCGCCGACGCCGTCGATGATCGCCGCCCAGCCTTGCTCGCCAAGCGGGAATTCGGCCGGCGCCGGCACGCCGTCGAGCGGATCGGCGGTGCCGGCGATGCCCTCGGCCTTGCGGATTTTGGCGCCGTGGACGGTGACGAAGGACGGGCAGAAGCCGTTGACGCAGGAGAAATCCTTGTTGCAACTCGACTGGTCGATCCTGCGCTTGCGGCCGAACTCGGTCTCGACCGGCTGGATCGAAACGCAATTCGACTGCACGCCGCAATCGCCGCAGCCCTCGCAGACCAGCTCGTTGATGAAGACGCGCTTGTCGGGATCGGGAAACGTGCCGCGCTTGCGGCGGCGGCGCTTTTCGGCGGCGCAGGTCTGGTCGTAGAGCAGCACCGATATGCCCTTGACCGCACGCAAATCGCGCTGGACGAGGTCGAGGTCGTCGCGGTGATGGATGGTGGCGCCGGCGGGGAATTCCGCCTTTCCGGCATATTTGTCCGGCTCGTCGGTGACGATGGCGATGCGCTCGACGCCTTCGGCCCGCACCTGCCTGGCGATCATGTCCACGGTCAGGCCGCCTTCGTGCGGCTGGCCGCCGGTCATGGCGACAGCGTCGTTGTAGAGGATCTTGTAGGTGATGTTGGCGTCTGTCGACAGCGCGAAACGGATCGCCAACGCGCCGGAGTGATTGTAGGTGCCGTCGCCGAGATTCTGGAAGATGTGGTCGCGCTTAGAGAACGGCGCCTGGCCGACCCATTGCGCGCCCTCGCCGCCCATGGCGGTGAAGCCGACGGTGTTGCGGTCCATCCACAGCGCCATGAAATGGCAACCGATGCCGGCGGCGGCGAGCGAGCCGTCCGGAACCTTGGTCGAGGAATTGTGCGGACAGCCGGAGCAGAAGAAGGGTGTGCGCGAGGCTATATCCTTGGTGTCGGCGAGCATGGCCTGGAACTGGCGCAGTTTCGCCACCCGCGCGGCGATCTCCTCGGACGGACCGATGGTGCGCAGGATGCGGTCGCCGAGCGCAATGGCGATATCGTTGGGATCGAGCGCGCCCTTGGCCGGGAACAGCCAGTCGCCGCGCTCGTCCTTCTTGCCGACGATGACCGGCCGCGCGGCGGCGCCATAGAGGTTCTCGCGCAATTGCACTTCGATCAGCGAGCGCTTCTCCTCGACGACGACGATGGTGTCGAGGCCGCGGGCAAAATCGGCGATGTGCTGGAAGTCGAGCGGCCATGGGCAGCCGACCTTGAACAGCCTGATGCCGATGCGGTTGGCCGCGGCTTCGTCGACGCCGATATCTTCCAGTGCCTGGCGAACGTCGAGATAGCTCTTGCCGATGGTGACGATGCCAAGCTTCGGGCTGCGGCCGCCCGGATAGACGATCCGGTTCAGTCCGTTGGCGTGGATGAAGGCGGAAGCGGCGGCGCGCTTGTACTCATGCAGGCGCTCCTCCTGGCCCAGCATGTCGATCTCGTTGCGGATGTTGAGGCCGCCTGGCGGCATGTCGAAATCCGGGACGACGATTTTCAGCCGCTCGAGCGAGGCATCGACCGAGGCCGTCGATTCGATGTTGTCCTTGACGCATTTGATCGCCGCCCAGGTGCCGGCAAAACGCGACATGGCAAAGCCGTAGAGCCCATAGTCGATGATCTCCTGGACGCCGGCCGGATTGAGGATCGGCACCATCGTGTCGACGAACAGGAATTCGGTGGCGTGCGCATTGGTCGAGGATTCGGCCATGTGGTCGTCGCCCATCAGGGCAAGCACGCCGCCGTGCTTCGACGAACCGGCAAGGTTGGCGTGGCGGAACACGTCGCCGGAACGGTCGACGCCCGGTCCCTTGCCGTACCAGACCGAAAAGACGCCGTCATGCGTGCCCTCGCCCAGCAATTCGGCCTGCTGCGAGCCCCAGCAGGCGGTGGCGGCGAGTTCCTCGTTGAGGCCGGGCTGGAAGACGATGTCGGACTGCGCCAGCTGCTTTTTGGCCCGCCACAGCTGCATGTCGAGGCCGCCGAGCGGCGAGCCGCGATAGCCGGAAACGAAACCGGCGGTGTTCAGGCCAGCCTGTCGGTCACGCTCACGCTGCATCAGAAGCATGCGGATGACCGCCTGCGCACCGGAAAGGAAGATGCGCTCCTTTCCGAGGTCGAACTTGTCGTCGAGCGCAACTTCAAGCAGTGTCATCAGGCACTTCCTCTGCGGAGGCCACACTTGCAAGCGCAGCCAACGTCGGAGCTGGATGGTGCAGTGTTTCTTCCCTTGCCGGGCAGGTCAAACGAAATCGAAGCTGCCAGCCAATGCGCAACGAACAATCCTGTCCGCGCCCAATGCTATAAGAAACCGCATGCGGTTTGCCCAGCCGCCGCACGAAAATTCCGGCTCTGGCCTGAACCTGCGAAGCGGCGTCAGATGCCCTTCGAGCAATCAGGCTTCGGTTCGCCCGGCAATTTGCCATCGGGATGGCCGGCAAGGTCGGGATTGGCTGTATAGAGCTGGTCGATGACCAGCGGCCGGTCGGGCAGGATGGACTGGTCCTGCGTCGACATCAATGTGGTGTCGATTTTCTGCAAAACCGCGCCATCGGAGCCCTTGATGCTGATGGCAATCGCATAGGGCTTGTTCTTGACGACACAGGTCAGCGCCGGGCTTTCCAGGGTCACCTTGTCGAGCTTGGGCCAGACCTTCTGCTCGACCACCAATGGCGCGCCGCCGGCGGGATCCTGGAAGCTGGCTACCGCGACCTGGCCGTCGCCCATCGGCTGCAAGGGCCGCAGCGTCACGACATAGGTCGCCCTGGCGAGACGGTAGTTGAAGACGAACAGCTTGCCGGAAACCTCGAACAGCCTGCCTTCGCCGTCCTTGCCGGTTTCGCGGCAAGCCCCGAGCCCAACAGCCGCAATCAGCGTGGCCGCCAGCAGGACCCGGCGCAAACGATTTCTAGACATTGTCGACCTCATTGGCCCCCCTCCGGCGGCGATAGTGCCGGCTTGCCTTCCGACGGTTGCCACAAACCGCCATGTCGCACCAAAGACGGCTGGAATTGCGGCTTCTGTCGACAAACAGCCAGGTGCAATTGGGGCAGATCCTCAGCCTTGCGATGGTGTCGCCCTGCAGCAGCGACAGCGCCGAAACCGCCAGCGCCGCTTCGAAGGCAATCGGCGTCGCCGGATCGCCGAACGGCTTTCCCACCGCACCGATTTCGGTGCGGCTGCCGGCCAGGCCATCGGCGCAAGCACCAAGGAATTCGGGCAGATCGGCGGTGGCGACCGCGCCCTTCGACACCGCACCGCGAAACAGCCGGTCGGTCGCCTCGCGGATCGACAGCACGACCGGCGCAATTCTCACCGGCGACGGCGTCGCCAACCGCCTGCCGCCAAGCTCGGCGGCGCGAAAGCCACTTGCCGCGTCGGCGAAACGGGCGATCTCGCCCGGATCCTTGAACCGGTCGAAGGTTTTCCGGGGATCGCCACGCAGCACGACGGTGTTCGCCGTGTCGAGCGCCAGAAGGCCGCCGGTGAAGCGGTGCGGGGTCCAGGAAACCGTCATGAGCACAATTTCTAACCGATAAATCGCATTTGACAAGTTAGATCCCACGATGCAAACCTTGCTTGGGGGCGGATCATCGCAGCCCCTGTTGTTGAGTATGTCGTTGCCCCAAAGACCGCTTGGCACCCTCGGGTCAGGCCCGAGGGCAGCCTTTTTGGGCGACATGCTCTGGGATGGCGCATGCTGTATTTCTTCCAGCAGGTCCTGAACGGGCTGCATTCGGGCGCGCTCTATGCGCTGCTCGCCTTCGGCTATGTCTTGACCAACGGCATCCTGCACCGCACGAACCTCGCCTATGGCGCGCTGTTCGCCTTTTGCGGGCAGACGATGATCCTGACCGCGGCCTTCGGCTATCAAGCGCTGTGGCTGACCCTGTTCGCGGCGGTCGCCCTCGGCATCGTCGCCGCCTTCCTCTATGCGGCGCTGATCAGCCATATCTTGTCGCGCAGCGTCTTCGAGCCGCTGGCCGACCGCACGCCCAACGCAATCGTGGTGACGACACTGGGCATATTGCTGTTCCTGTCGGAGGCAAGCCGTATCGCCGCCGATACGCACGATCTGTGGCTGCCGCCGATGCTGGCCCAGCCGATCGTCTTTGCGCAGAATGCCCGTTTCAAGGCGACGCTGACGCTCATCCAGTTGCTCGACTGCGCTGTGGTCATGGCAGCGATCGCGCTCGCCACCTTTGCCTTCGCGCGCTCCAGCTTCGGCCGGCGCTGGCGGGCCGTGTCCGACGACCCCAAAGCCGCGGCCATGTGCGGCGTCGACGTGCGCGCGGTGTTCCGGCAGGCGGTGCTCGCCGGCGGGTTTTGCGCGGCGTTGGCCGGCATAATGGCCGGCCTCTACTACGGCAATATCAGCTTCGGCTCCGGCCTGGTTTACGGGCTGAAGATCCTGTTCGTGACGGCGGTGGGCGGCTATCTCTCGCCGCCACGGGCGGCACTGGGTGCGGCCGCCTTCGGCATGGCCGAATCACTGTGGGCCGGCTATTTCCCGGTCGAGTGGCGCGACGCCTGGATGTATCTGTTCCTCGTCGCCATGCTGGTGCTGATCGGCGCCGGCCGCGACCAGAGCAAGATTGCCTGAACGGCATAGACTTTGGATGCATGACGTTCCGTCAGCCGGCCGTTTTTGCCCATTCCACCTCACCATCCCACCTCACAAGATTGTTTACCCGGCGCGCACCGTGTTGACCCGCCGGGCCACGCACGGCATACCGTTGGGCCACAGCGGCGCCGGAAAACAAAGAAGGAATTGGCGCGTGCTGATGCTTTGAGTTGCGCATCGTGCTTTCCGAAAATCGACGCCGATTTCGGGCCGATGCGAAAAGGGAGGAATGCATGGCAGGGCTTCTCGCTCTATCCAGAACCATTGACCGTGTGAACGAGTTCATCGGCAAATGGGTGTCGTGGCTGATCCTGATTTCGATACTGGTCAGTGCCGCCAACGCCATCATCCGCAAGGTGTTCGATACGTCTTCGAACGCCTGGCTGGAACTGCAGTGGTATCTGTTCGGCGCCGCCTTCATGCTCGCTGCAGCCTACACCCTGAAGCAGAACGACCATATCCGCATAGACATCGTCTACGGGATGTTCCCGCGCCGCGTGCAGCACTGGATCGACCTTCTCGGTCACCTCTTCTTCCTGATGCCGTTCGTGACCTTGATGGTGATCTATTTCGTCCCCTACGTGTCGCTGTCCTTCCGCAGCGGCGAAATGTCGAACAATTCCGGCGGGCTGATCATCTGGCCGGCCAAGGCCATCCTGCTGGCCGGCTTCTTCCTGCTGGCGCTCCAGGGCATCTCCGAGATCATCAAGAAGATCGCTATCATGCGCGGCGATATGGACGATCCCAACCCGTTCATATCGGTGCATGAACAGGCCGAACTCGAAGCCAAAGCGCTCGCTGACGAAGCGAAGACGCTCACCGGAGAGGTGCGCCCGTGATCGAGTTCATCGCCCAGAACATGGCGCCGATCATGTTCGCCTCGCTGGTCATCTTCCTGCTGATCGGCTATCCCGTCGCCTTCTCGCTCGCCGCCAACGGCCTGCTGTTCTTCTTCATTGGCGTGCTGCTGACGCCCTATTCGGGCGGAGCGATCAATCTCGCCTGGCCCCTGCTCTATGCGCTGCCGGACAATTTCTACGGCAGCCGGGTGATGTCGAACGACACGCTGCTGGCCATCCCTTTCTTCACTTTCATGGGCATCGTGCTCGAACGCTCCGGCATGGCCGAGGACCTGCTCGACACGATCGGCCAGTTGTTCGGGCCGATCCGCGGCGGGCTTGCCTATGCCGTGATCTTCGTCGGCGCGCTGCTGGCCGCGACCACCGGCGTGGTGGCGGCCTCGGTCATCGCCATGGGGCTGATCTCGCTGCCGATCATGCTGCGCTACGGCTATGACCGTCGAGTGGCATCCGGCGTCATTGCCGCATCGGGCACGCTCGCCCAGATCATCCCGCCGTCGCTGGTGCTGATCGTTCTCGCCGACCAGCTTGGCCGCTCGGTCGGCGACATGTATGCCGGAGCGCTGATCCCCGGGCTGGTCCTGACCGGCCTTTACACCTCGTACATCCTGCTCATGTCGATCGTCCGGCCGAAGTCGATGCCGGCCCTGCCACTGGAAGCACGCACGCTGGGCCACGGTGTGCTGTCCTTGCTGGTGGCGGTGCTGGCTTCGGTCGTGGTGTCATACGCCGCCTACCGCTACCTGGCGCCGGCGCACGGCGACAATGCCGACATCCTCGGAGCCACCATCGGCGTTATCTTCATCTATATCGTGGCCATCGCCGACCAGCGGCTGAATATCAACATGATGTCGCGACTGGCGCAGCAAGTGGTGATCGTGCTGATCCCACCGCTGGCGCTGATCTTCCTGGTGCTCGGCACCATCTTCCTCGGCATCGCCACCCCGACCGAGGGCGGCGCCATGGGCGCTGTCGGCGCACTGGCCATGGCGGCGATGAAAGGCCGGTTGTCGCTCGATGTGATCAAGCAGGCGCTGGCCTCGACGACACGGCTGTCATCCTTCGTGCTGTTCATCCTGATTGGCGCACGGGTGTTTTCGCTCACCTTCTACGGCGTCAATGGACAGGTCTGGGTCGAGCACCTTCTGACCTCGCTGCCCGGCGGCGAAGTCGGCTTCCTGATCGGCGTCAACATCCTTGTCTTCCTGCTCGCCTTCTTCCTCGATTTCTTCGAGCTCGCCTTCATCATCGTGCCGCTGCTGGCGCCGGCCGCCGACAAGCTCGGCATCGACCTGATCTGGTTTGGTGTGCTGCTTGGCGTCAACATGCAGACCTCCTTCATGCATCCGCCCTTCGGCTTTGCGCTGTTTTATCTGCGCTCGGTCGCAGCGCGCGTGCCCTATCTCGATCGGCTCACCGGCAAGCAGATCGCGCCAGTAACCACAGGCCAGATCTATTGGGGCGCAGTGCCCTTCGTCTGCATCCAGGTCATCATGATCGGGCTGACCATAGCCTTCCCGCAGATGGTGATGCGCTACAAGGGCACGCCGGTCGACCCCGGCACCATCGACTACCAGGTGCCGGAAACGCCTGGCACCGGCCTGTCGCCGCTCGGCACACCGCCGCCAGCCAATGGCGGCACCGCCCCGGCCGCGCCGGCGGCGCCGGACTTGTCGCAGCCGCCGAATTTCGGCGATGCACCACCTGCCAAACCGGCGGCGCCGGCCACCGATCTGTCGCAGCCGCCAAGCTTCAATTGAGGTGGCCCGGATGACCATGATGAAAGCGGTGCGCCTGGAGGCGGTGGGCAGCATCGTCCTGCGCGAGGTCGACAAACCCACCCCCGGACCGGACGATCTCCTGGTGCGGGTCGAAGCCTGCGGCGTCTGCGGCACCGACCGCCATCTGTTCCACGGCGAGTTCCCCTGCACACCGCCGGTGACGCCGGGACATGAGTTTTCGGGCATCGTCGAGGCAATGGGAGGTGCTGTCTCGGGATACTCCGTCGGCGACCGGGTGACCGGCGATCCCAACATCGCTTGCGGGCGCTGCCCGCATTGTCGGGCCGGCCGGGTTAATCTGTGCAGCAATCTCAGCGCCATCGGCATCCATCGTGACGGCGGCTTCGCCGACTACGTCCTGCTGCCGCAGAAGCAGGCCTTCCTGCTGCCCAAAGACCTCAACCCCACGCATGGCGCGTTCTGCGAACCGCTTGGCTGCTGCCTGCACGGCGTGGACCTGGCCGAAATCTGGCCCGGCGCCTCGGTTGTCGTGCTGGGCGGCGGCGTGATCGGCCTGCTTACCGTGCAACTGGCGAAGCTCGCCGGAGCAAGGACCATCATCCTGTCGACACGCCAGGCCTCGCGGCGCGCGCTTGCCGAGGAATTGGGAGCCACGGCGACGGTCGATCCGGACGCGGGCGGTGTCATCGAAGCGGTCACCGGTCCGTCGGGCCTGATGCCCGGCGGCGTCGACGTGGTGTTCGAATGCGCCGGCGTGCGCGACACTGTCGAACAATCCATGCGGCTGGCCAAGGCTGGCGGTACGGTCATCATCGTCGGCGTGACACCGCAAGGCATGAAAGCGGCGTTCGAGCCCTTCGACCTCTTGTTCCGGGAATTGAAGGTGCTGGGCTCCTTCCTCAATCCCTACACCCATGGCCGCGCGGCTGAGCTCATCGCCACTGGCGCGATCGAGATCGACAGGTTGATCTCGAGGCAGGTGCTGCTTGAGGAGGCCGCGGCCGTGATCGCAAACCCACCCGCGCCCGGCGAGGTCAAGGTGCTGATGGTGCCAGGCCGCGGCTGAGTCGCCTGCATTTTCGGGCGTTTGCGCCGCCCCTCACCGCCCTGCCGGGCACCCTCTCCCCGTATAGCGACGGGGACGCTCTCATCGATGGTTTCGCCAATCGCCAACGTTGCAGGAACAGTGCGAGGTTACGGCCATGCCCGGCAGGGCGATGAGGGGCGGCGCAACCTCAGTGATTGCCGTCTCCGACGCCGGGCAAAGAAAACCCCGGAGCGACGGCCCCGGGGTTTGTCGAACAATCTGCGGCTTGCGCCTAAAGCTTGCCGTTGCGCTGCTGGACCATCATGAAGGTGTCGTAATTGTATTCGGCCACCTGCGCCCAGAGATAGTGCTCCTTGCGGAAGGCCTTGATGGAGTCCCAGATCTTCTTGAATGGCGCATTCGTGGCCTCCATCTCGGCATAGACCTCGTTCGCCTTTTCGAAGCAGGCCGCCATGATGTCCTGGCTGAACGGACGCAGTTTGGCGCCGCCGGACACCAACCGCTTCACCGCCGCCGGATTGAGATAGTCATATTTCTGCAGCATGTTGGCGTCGGCCGCCTGCGCGGCGGTGTGCACCAGCGACTTGTAGGCCGGCGAAAGCTCTTCGTATTTCGCCTTGTTGAACATCAGATGGACCGTCGGTCCGCCTTCCCACCAGCCGGGGTAGTAGTAATAGGGCGCGACCTTGTAGAAGCCGAGCTTCTCGTCGTCATAGGGGCCGACCCATTCGGCGGCGTCGATCGTGCCTTTTTCCAGCGCCGGATAGATGTCGCCGCCGGCGATCTGCTGCGGCACGACGCCGAGCCTCTGCACCACTTTGCCGGCAAAGCCGCCGATGCGCATCTTGAGGCCCGAAAGATCGGCGACGGTATTGATCTCCTTGCGGAACCAGCCGCCCATCTGCACGCCGGTGTTGCCGCCCGGCAGGCCGAAAAGCCCTTGCGTGGCCAGGAACTCATTGAACAGGTCGATGCCGCCGCCATGATAATGCCAGGCATTGATGCCGCGCGCGTTGAGCGAGAACGGCACGGCGGCGCCCAGCGCCCATGTCGGGTCCTTGCCCCAGTAATAATATGCCACCGTATGGCAGGCTTCGACAGTACCGGCAGTGGTGGCATCCGCGACTTGCAGGCCGGGCACGAGTTCACCCGCGGCGAAGACCTGAACCTGGAAGTTGCCGTCGGTCGCTTCCGACAGCATCTTGGAAAACACCTCGGCGCCGCCATAGATCGTATCGAGCGATTTCGGGAAGGACGACGCAAGCCGCCACGTCACCTTCGGATTGGACTGGGCGATTGCCGGCGCGGCAAGCGCTGCGGTAGCGGCCGCGGCGCCGATGCCGGTTACGCCTGCCTTGCGGATGAACGATCGACGATCCATGCACTTCCTCCCTTTTGGATCAACAGACCGGCGTTGGGGAAATCCTCTTTGCCCCCGACCGGCTTGGCGCAAACAATACACGGGCAGGAAGTCGAGTCCAGCACGGCAGCCGAACCGAGCGCTGCTCCTGCAACTATAGTCTAACGCACCGCATCGGCCCGAAAATCGGAATCGATTTTTGGAAAGCACGATGCGTAGGTTCAAAAGCGTTGGAGCGCACTTTGTGCGTCCAATTGAACGCACGTCGCTCTAATGCCGTGGCCCAGCGACACGCCAAAACTTGCCATGGCAAAGCGCCCTCGGATCGCCTATTTTAGAGGCAGAATATGACGTTGCACTGAATGGAACCCGGATCAAAAATGCAGCAGCCGCTCGTCGCCATATCGACCGACGTCCGCCAGTTCGACAACTACACTTGGCATGCCGCCCCGCAGCAATATCTGGAGGCGGCCCTCTCGGGCGCCGGCGTGTTCCCCGTGCTGGTGCCGTCCTTCGGCGACCGGCTAGACTTCGACGAGCTGCTGTCCTCGGTCGACGGCGTCATGGTCACCGGCTCGAAGTCCAATGTGCACCCGTCGCTTTATGGCGGCGACGCCAGCGAAGCCAACGGCCCCTACGATCCGGCCCGGGACGCCACCACGCTGCCGCTGATCCGCAGGGCGATCGAGCGCGGCGTGCCATTGCTTGCCATCTGCCGCGGCATCCAGGAGATGAATGTGGCGCTGGGCGGCTCGCTAGCCACCGAGATCCACGAGCGCGAAGGCTCCCTCGACCACCGCGCAGCGGTGAGCGACAACCAGGATGAGCGCTTCGCCATCAACCAGACCATATCAATCAAGCCCGGAAGTTGCCTCGCCGGTGTGTTCGGCGCCGGCGACATCAAGGTCAATTCATTGCACCGCCAGGCGATCGACCGGCTCGGCCCGAAGCTGGAGGTCGAGGCGGTCGCCGCCGACGGCACCGTCGAGGCGGTTTCGGTTCGCGATGCCCGTGCGTTCGCAGTCGGCGTCCAGTGGCATCCCGAATACTGGGTCAAGTCGGATAGCGCCTCAGCCAAGATATTCCGTGCCTTCGGCGACGCGGTGCGCCTGCACGCGGCGGCGAGGGCCGGTGCGCGGGCGGCGGCTGAGTAAGCCAGAACTCAGGGAGCGGTGGCCAGCGACAGTAGCGGCAAGGCCGGCTCGTAGGATCCGTAGCCATCGCCGTCGGCGACCGAGAAAGTGACGATCGGGTCGATGCCATCGGTGCTGAAGGTGACCGTGCCGTCATCCTGCTCTCGCCAGAATTTCGCACGCTCGATGCCGGGTAAAATCCGGCGGCCAGCGTTAACAGGTGTGGCAGGCCCTTGCTAGCGCCGCGCCTTGACCTTTTCAGTCTCCGGCACGGGGGTGAGCGCCCGTCCTTGCGAGAACCAGGAAACCAGATTGTCGACGCACAGATCCGCCATGGCGCGGCGGGTGTGCTCGGAAGCCGAGCCGACATGTGGCAAGAGCGACGTGTTGGGCGCGTCGAGCAGCGACCGAGGCACGTTCGGTTCGTCGGCGAAGACATCGAGCCCGGCTGCGGCGATGGTTTTGTTGGCGAGTGCCGCGGCAAGTGCTGCCTCGTCCACCGTGCTGCCACGGCCGATATTGATGAAGACGCCGTTCGGGCCGAGCGCCTCAAGGATTTCGGCATTGACCGCCTTTTCGGTCGAGGCGCCGCCTGGCGCCACCGAGATCAGCGTGTCGACCGCGCTAGCCAGGCCTTTCAGCGTCGGGTGGTAGTCGTAGGGCAGGCCTTCAACCCGGCGCCGGTTGTGATAGGCGATCGACGGCAGGCCGAACGCCTCCAGCCGCCGGGCAATGGCCAGCCCGATACGGCCCATGCCAAAAATGCCAACCGCGCGGCCGCGCAAGGTCAGCCGGCTCAAGGGATAGTTGCCCTCGCGCACCCAGCTGCCGTCGCGCAGCCAGGTTTCGGCGCGCGGCAATTCGCGGATGGTGTTGATCAAGAGCCCGAGCGCCGTGTCGGCGACCTCCTCGGTCAGCACGTCGGGCGTGTTGGTGACCATGATGCCGCGCTGCGCGGCATGGCGGGTATCGACCGAATCATAGCCGACGCCGAAATTGGCGATGATCTCGAGGTTTGGCAGCGCGTCGATGAAGGCAGCATTGATGCCGCCGAACGAGGCGATGCCGCGCACTGTCCGGCGCATATCATCGGTGACCAGCGAGGGGTCGGCGCGTTCGATCTTGACCTGCCGCAACGTCCGGTCGATGCGGCCAACGGCATGGTCGTTGAATTGGCCCGGCACCAGGATGGTAACCGCCCGCAGTTCTTCGGTCTTTGTCATGCACGTTCCACCGGTTTGCCGGTCGACTGGCGCACATGCAGCTCCGGCTTGATCAGTTCCTGCGACGGCCGCACCGTCTGTCCGTTGAGCTTGTCGAGCAGGGCGCTGGCGGCACGGCGGCCGACCTCGCGCTGGCCGTTCCAGACGGTGGTCAGCGCCGGGGTGGCGATCGCCGCTTCCTCGAGATCGTCGTAGCCGGTCACGGATATGTCAATGCCGGGCACCAGCCCGGCGCGCGCAATGCCGTTCATCAGGCCGATGGCGACGAGGTCGTTCCAGCAGCAGGCGGCGGTCGGCTTGTCCTTCAATGCCAGGAACTGGCCGGCGGCCTCGAAGCCGGCCTGCTTGGTGCGTGGGCCGGCAATGCGCCAGGACGGTCTGACCTCCAGCCCGGCCGCCTCCATGGCGTTGACATAACCCTGGTAGCGATCGCGGCCGGTCGAGGTCTGGTCGGTGCCGCCGATCATGGCGATGCGCTTGTGGCCGAGCGAGATCAGATGGTTGGTGGCAAGCCCTGTGCCATAGGCGTCGTCGCCGCGAAACACCGGCACGTCGGCGCCCTCGACGGTGCGCGCGATCAGCACCGCCGGCAGACCGTTTTCCTCGGCCATCAGGATGTCGGCGGCCGGCGTGCCGATGGCCGGCGACATGATGACGCCGTCGGCGCCGAGCTGCAAAAGCGTGTCGATGAAGGTGCGCTGCTTTTCGAGCTGGTCGTAATGGTTCGACAGGATGAAGGTTTGCCGGCTGCGGTCGAGCTCACTTTCGATCGAGCGCAGGATCTCGGCGAAGAAGGGGTTCATGATGTCGTGGACGACGACGCCGACAATGCCCGAGCGCGAGGTGCGCAGGCTGGCGGCGCGGCGGTTGTAGATATAGCCGATGGCGCGGGCGTGCTCCTTGATGCGGTCGCGGGTGGCGCCGGCGACCAGCGGACTGTCGCGCAACGCCAGCGAAACCGTCGCCGTGGACACGCCCAGCGCATCCGCGATCGTCGAAAGCTTGATCTTCTGTGCCAGCCCTTCGCTCCCCGATCGTTTTTTAAACTGTTTAAAGGCGGCCTATATGCCATCGATCGGCAGCAAATCAAAGTTTTTTCGCCAGCGTTTCCGCCTCCGCGTCCAGTGCTGCGTGATTGCGCAGGCGAAGCCGGTGTTCGCGATGGACGATATAGAGGCCGCTGGCGACGATGACGGCGGCGCCAATAAGCGTCCAGCGGTCGGGAAACTGGTTGAAGACGAGCCAACCGGAAATGATCATCCAGATCATCTGCGAATAGGGATAGGGGGCGAGCGCCGTGGTGGTCGCAAGCCGATAGGCCTGCACCAGGAGCCAGTGGCCGATGCCGCCGAAGACGCCGAGCATCAGCAGGATGAACCAATGCCATCCATCATGGGGCAGGGAAAATGAGAACGGCAGCAGGGGCAAAAGCACGACGGCCGGCGCCAGCGCCGAAAAAAGGATGAGGCTCTCGGCGGTTTCGGTCGCCGCCAGGCGACGCGTCATGATGACGTAGAAGCAGTTCGACAGTATCGAGCAGATGGCGAAGACATGTCCGATGCCGAAGGCGCCGACGCCGGGGCGGGTGATGATGAGAACCCCGACAAAGCCGGTCAGGATCGCCAACCAGCGGCGCCAGCCCGCCCATTCGCCAAGCAACGGACCGGCGAGCGCGGTGATTATCATCGGCCCGAAGAAATAGATCGACGTGGTTTCCGCGAGCTGCAAGGTCTGCAGCGCCAGAACGTTGAAAATGGTCGAGCCGAACAGGAACAGACCGCGCGCGACCTGCGCCGGCAGGTTGGCGGGGCGGAAGCGCGCCGGCTCGCGCCATCCGCGCAGAAACGTGCCGACCAGCAGGACATGTACGGCAAAGCGAACCCAGGCGACGATCAGCGCCGAGACGCCGGCAAGGACAAGATATTTGCTTGAGGTGTCGAGGAAGGTGAAGAATACATAGACCGAAAGCATGCAGAGAATCGCCGCCGGAGGCGTCGCGCTTTCGTCTTGTTTTGGGGAAGGACTCAATTTCAGGCCGGGTACCGAGGTAGAGCCTCACCTTTGCGGCAATTGTGACCTGCCGGCAAGCCAAAAGAGGCTGGTACAACAGGAGCCGCCAACTGGAGATTAGCCTGAACGTCCTTCGTAATCGTCGTCCTGGGGCGGAGCAAGGAGCGAAGCGACGCGGCGCAGACCCCAGGATCATGACGTAGGGCGGTTCTAAGCGTGCATGCGGGAGCCCTTGGTGATCTTGTCGACCTGCTTCTTCTCGGCACGCAATGCGATGCCGACGACCTTGGCGTCGTCGGGGGCGAATTCGGCAAAGACGGCGCGGTTGGCGACATCGTGGCCGGTCGAGAACATCTCCTCGACATAGAGCGACGTCGTCACGCCACGCTCCAGCGCCCGCCGGTGGATCGCGGCAAGCGTCGGCTGGTCGGCCGAAAGCACGATGACCGGCTGGATCGAGAGCGGGTTGTAGAGATTGCCGGCTCGGTCCCGGTAGGGCTCGCCGATGATCTGGGGAAATTGTGCGACGATGCCGCTGGTCAAGAAAGCGGTGACATTGAGCTTCTGCCAGACGGGAAGGTCATCCCTGAGCACGATTGCAAATTTCGTATCGAACATGAGACAGTCACCAGAACATGATTGAAGCGATGCCGCACGATCTAGGCCAGCAGGCCCGCCAGGGTCTTGAACGTTTGTGCACGAACGCGGCCGAAGATTGCATCGTCTCGGCGCCCGGCGCTGCCGGCATGGAGCGCATAGAGGCGCGGTTCCATGGCAGCGCCTTCGATCTCCACCGCCACGACACCTATGCGATCGGGGTGACGTTCTCCGGCGTGCAGCGCTTCCGCTATCGCGGCGCGATGCAGCACAGCCTGCCAGGCCAGGTCATTGTGCTCCATCCCGACGAATTGCACGATGGCGGCGCCGGCACCGAGGATGGTTTGCGCTACCGAATGCTCTATCTCGAGCCGTCGCTGATGCTGGACTGCCTTGGCGGCGCGTCACTGCCTTTCGTCAGGGAGGCCGTGGTGAGCGACCACGCTTTCTGCACGACGCTGCTTTCGGCGCTAGCACCGCTGGACCGGGAACTGGACGAGCTGTTTGTCGCCGATTTCATGGCGCAGCTCACGCAATGCCTTGCGCGGCACGCCGGCCAGCCGGCTAAGCCTGTGGCAAAGACGGCCTGGCGCGCCGCCAGCCTGGCGCGCGACTATCTGGAGGAGAATGCCGGGCGCACTGTACGCTCCGAGGAGCTGGAGGCGATCACCGGGCTCGATCGCTACAGGCTGTCACGGCACTTCCGCGCCACCTTCTCGACCAGCCCGCACCGTTTCCTGCTCATGCGGCGGTTGCAACGGGCGCGCCGGATGATCGAGGCGAACGAGCCGCTGGCGGAGATCGCTATCGCCGCCGGTTTCAGCGACCAGAGCCATTTTATCAGGCATTTCAAGAAGGCGTTCGGCGTCACGCCGGGACGTTGGTCGTCGCTGATCCGCCGATCGCCAATTGCGAGCTAATGCAGGTCGCCCAACAGTGTGCAGACTGCAGGCCCTCGATCAGTCGTCGAGGTCGGTGTCGTCGTCGAGGAGCACCATCTCCTCGTTGGAAAGATTCGCCTCGATGCGGGCGAGCAATTTGAACAGCGCCTTCTGGTCCTTCTTGTCGAGGCCTTTCAGCGCCTGCTTTTCGGTCTTTTTCACCGATTTCTCGATGGCGTGGATGATTTCGCGGCCGGTATCGGTGAGGAAGATGTGGGCCTGACGGGCATCGTTCACCGAGGCGCGCTTTTCCAGGAAGCCCTGCGCCTGCAACCGGTTGATGGTCTTGGTGATGGTCGGCGGGCGCACGCCGAGGCGGCCGGCGAGATTGCCGGGCGTCTGGCCGTCCTCGCGGTCAAGCGCCAGCATGATCTGGTCCTGCCCGGCATAGAAGCCGTGCGCCAGAAGCCGCGCGGCGAGTGCCGTTCGCGCCAGCCGCGCCGCCGAATGCAGCCGGCTCATTGTCGCAGTCTTGTCCGCCTTGGCCATGGTCATCCCTCTTCGGCCGAACCGGTGCGAGCAGCATAGAAGCTGCCGGCCGGTTGGCAATCGACGATCAAAAGAATCCGGCGCCGAGAAACAGCTTTGCCGGCAAGCATTGCGATGTCCGCCGTGGTGATGCCAGATGTTTATTTCAGTTAGATGACAAAGGACTTTGGCGGCAACGCAGCTTCGAGCGCAGCCGATGGACGACGCGCGGCCGCGCCAGGACGTCAGGCTTGTCGCTTACCGGCGGTTAGTCCGGCAGCGCCGCGACCGCAACGATTTCAACGACGATATCGGGTTGGGCCAGCGCTGCAACGCCGATCACTTCCGACGGCGGCGGATTGTTATAGCTGCAATGTTTCGGACAATGCTCGGCAAAGAACTCGTCCAGCACGTCCAGGCGAAAATTGGGGGAACTGAGGACGCCTCCATCCGGAAATGGTCCCTTGATGAAGAAAGTCATCCTGATGAGATGATCGAGCGCGCTGCCGAGTTCTTCCAGATCGGATTTGATATTCGTCAGAATCTCGCGCCACTGCGCGGCCGAATCGCCCGCGAAGCCGCCGCCCTTTTTACCGGCCGGATCGTAGTCGCCAGCCGTCGCCGTATTTCCGCAAAGATAGACGAACCCTTTCGCTCCGCTGACGACTGTGCCTTTCCCCCATGGCATAAGCCGGCCGCATTTGAATTTCTTATGGGTGACAAGGTTCATTTTGTTCTCCCGTCCCCTCAAGAATTCCTGCCAGACCGCGAAACCTGTGGCGATCGAGGCCCTGCATCGATTTTTTGGCCTGGCGGTTTGCAGCGTGCAAATGCCCGGCACACATCCTATATGGAGCCGACAATCTCCTTTTCGAGGCCCAAACATGAGCGATGCACAGACGACGCAGATACCTGTAACCGTTCTCACCGGCTATCTCGGCGCCGGCAAGACGACGCTGCTCAATCGCATCCTCTCGGAAAACCATGGCAAGCGCTATGCCGTCATCGTCAACGAGTTCGGCGAGATCGGCATCGACAATGAGCTGATCGTGGAATCCGACGAGGAAATCTACGAGATGAACAATGGCTGCGTATGCTGCACGGTGCGCGGCGACCTGATCCGTGTCGTCGAAGGCCTGATGCGCCGGCCCGGCCGCTTCGACGCCATCGTGGTCGAAACGACCGGCCTCGCCGATCCCGTGCCGGTGGCGCAGACCTTCTTCATGGATGACGACGTGCGCTCCAAGACCAAGCTCGACGCAGTGGTGGCGCTGGTTGACGCCAAGCATCTGCCGTTGCGGCTGAAGGATTCCCGGGAAGCCGAAGACCAGATCGCCTTTGCCGATGTCGTCGTGCTCAACAAGACCGACCTGGTAACGCCGGAAGAGCTCGCCAAGGTCGAGGCGACGATCCGCGCCATCAACCCGGCGGCCAGGATCCATCGCACGACGCGCGCCGGCGTGGCGCTGTCGGAGGTTCTCGATCGCGGCGCCTTCGATCTTGCCCGGGCGCTGGAGAACGATCCGCATTTTCTCGAGGCGCATGACGAACACGATCATCATGATCACGACCATCACGATCATGACGGCCATGATCACCACCACCATGATCATGAGGGGCACCACCATCACGCCCACGCTTCCGACATCCATGACGTGACGGTGCAGTCGGTGTCGTTGCGCGGCGGCGAGATGGATCCGAAGAAATTCTTCCCGTGGATCGAGAAGATCACCCAGATGGAAGGCCCTAACATCCTGCGGCTGAAGGGCATCATCGCGCTCAAGGGCGACGACGAGCGCTATGTGATCCAGGGCGTGCACATGATCATCGAGGGCGACCACCAGCGCGCCTGGAAGGATGGCGAGAAACATGAGAGCCGGCTGGTGTTCATCGGCCGCGAACTCGACGGCGAGCGGCTGAAGAAGAGTTTCGAGGCCTGCCAGGCGGCTTGATTTCCGAACCTTATAACGTTAGCGCTGCCCCTTCTTCCTTCTCCCCTTGTGGGAGAAGGTGGCCGAGCGAAGCTCGGTCGGATGAGGGGTGTTCCAGCTTGGCACCGGCGGCGATCCGTCCAACACCCCTCATCCGTCTTGGCGCTGCGCGCCAATCCACCTTCTCCCACAAGGGGAGAAGGCGGAGCGCACCTAGCCACGCTGGCGTAGACGGCCGGCAAGCAACAATCTCGAATGGACCAGTTCGCATGCCGACCGTCGCTCCGCTTGATCTCGAAGGCCATTGCATCGCCGCCGTCTTCCTCGGCGACGTGCCGCATTTCGCGCTGGCCGACGGCACCGTTCACCGGCTCGACCACGGCCGCAAGACGGTGCCGGCCAATGACGGGCTGCTCGCCGCCTTCCATGATGCGGCCAACGACCGGCTGATCACCGGTGGCGAGGACGGCAAGGTGTTTGCCGTCAAAGCCGGCGGCGAGGTGACGGAACTGGCGAGCGCCGGCAGGAAATGGATCACCAGCGTTGCCGCCGGGCCGCAAGGCGCCATAGCGTTCGCCTCGGGGAAGGCTGCGTTCGTGCGCTTCGCCGACGGCAAGACGAAGGAATTTGTGCATCCGCGCTCGGTCGAGGGGTTGGCCTTTTCGCCCAAGGGCATGCGTTTCGGCGTTGCCCGCTACAATGGCGCGACGCTGCATTTTCCGGCGGCAGAGGGCAAGCCGGTGGAGCTCGAATGGGCCGGCGCCCATACCGGCATCACTTTTTCGCCGGACGGCGCCTTTCTTGTGACCACCATGCAGGAGAACGCGCTGCATGGCTGGAAGCTCGCCGACGGCAAGCACATGCGCATGAGCGGCTATCCCGGCAAGGTCAAAAGCCTGTCGTGGAGCGTCAAAGGCAAATGGCTGGCGAGTTCCGGCGCGCCGGCGGCGATCGTCTGGCCGTTTTCGAGCAAGGACGGACCGATGGGCAAGGCGCCGCTGGAACTCGGCACGCGCGGCAACGCCATGGTGACATCAGTCGCCTGCCATCCAAGCCAGGATGTGGTCGCCATCGGCTATGACGACGGCATGGTGATGGCGGTGCGCTTTGCCGATGCCAAGGAAGTGCTGCTGCGCCGGCCGGGCAAGGGCGCCATCACCGCGATGATGTGGGACAAGCAAGAGCGCCGCGTCGTCTTTGGCAGCGCTGCTGGCGACTGCGGCGTCATCGATATCTCCGCCTAGTTCGAGAAAAGTTATTCGGCTCTACAGGATACCTTGCCTTTGAGTTCAACCGGCTTGCCATCCTTGTCCGCGTCCGCCGCGGCGTCATAGATAGCCAGCGTATATTGGCCGTCATAGACGCCCTCGTCGCTGGTCTTGGTCAGGATTGTCAGTTCGACATGATTGTAGGTGTCCGCGACCTGGTGCTCGCGATAGATGTTCAGCCGCAATTCCTTGCCGTCGAGCCAGTATTGCGCCAGGTTTGAATCCTCAAAGACCGTCTTGCGCAGACTGTCGCCAGCCGGTCGGGCCTTGATTTCGAGATCGCCGCGAAAATTGAAGGTCGGCCCGCCCATGCCCCTTGTAACGCCGGCCTCGACCTGAAATTCCACCGCCGTATCGTCGGCGGAACACCAGATGCCGCCGCTCGCGAAGGCCGTGCCGACCGACGACAGCAGCACTGTTACGCAGATCATTCCCCGCATTTTCTTCCCCCAAAACCACGAACCCTGTCCCATTGACGCCGGAAGACGATCCGGGGTCAAGCATCAGTTCTCTTCACCGTGGTCGCTGAACTATTACAGGGCCGCGCGGCCAATTGCGGTTCCGGATGCCAACTGGCTAGAATGACGCACGAGAGAGAGCCCTCATGGATACGATCGACCATTCGAAGACCGCGGCCGGCGGCATCAGCGCTGCCCGCATCGCCGAGTTGCGCGAGAGCGAAGCGGCCATCTTCCGCCAGACGCGGCCGAAATCGGCAGCTAAGGCCGGCAACGGCCTGCCCGGCTTCTTCGGCGGGGTGCCGATGCACTGGATGAACGACTGGCCGACGCCGTTTCCAATCCTGGTCGAAAGCGCCAAAGGCGCCACGATCACTGATATCGATGGCAACCGGCTGGATGATTTCTGCCTTGGCGACACCGGCTCGATGTTCGGCCATTCGCCGCCGCCGGTTGCCCGCGCCATCCGTCGGCAGGCCGGACGCGGCCTGACCTATATGCTGCCGTCCGAAGATGCGCTGGCCATCGGCCCGCTGCTGCAACAGCGCTTCGGCCTGCCATTCTGGCAGATCGCCACGACGGCGACCGACGCCAACCGCTTTGCGCTGCGCGTTGCCCGCGCCGTCACCGGCCGCGAGAAGATCCTGGTCTTCAACGGCTGCTATCACGGCTCCGTCGACGAGACCATGGTGCGGCTGGTCGACGGCAGGCCGGCCAACCGGCCGGGGCTTGCCGGCGAATTTCGCGACCTGACCCGGGCGACCGAAATCATCGAGTTCAACGACTTGCCGGCGCTGGAGGCCGCGCTCCGGACCTGTGACATCGCCTGCGTCATCACCGAGCCGGTGCTGACCAATTCCTGCATGGTGCTGCCAGAACGCGGCTTCCACGTGGCGTTGCGGCGGCTCACAAGTGCGGCTGGTACACTGCTTCTGATCGACGAGACGCACACGATCTCGACCGGTCCCGGCGGCTACACCAAGGCGTACGGGCTGGAGCCGGACCTGTTCGTATTGGGTAAACCGATCGCCGGCGGTGTGCCGGCGAGCGTCTGGGGGATGAGCGCAGACGTCGCCACGCGCTATGCCGATTATATCAGGACCAAGGAGCCAGGCTATTCCGGCATGGGCACGACGCTGTCGGCCAATCCGCTGCAATTCGCGGCAATGCGCGCCACGCTGGAAGAGGTGATGACCGACGAGGCCTATACCCATATGGACCGGCTGGCGTGGCGGCTCGACGCCGGGCTGACCGCCGTCATCGATCGCTACCGCCTGCCCTGGCATGTGGCGCGTGTCGGCGCCCGTGTCGAGTTCATCTGCGCGCCCGGCCCGCTGAGGAATGGCGGCGAAGCGGAGGCGGCGCACGCGCCCGAGCTCGAAGCGGCGATCCATGTCGCGCTGGTCAATCTGGGCGTGCTGATTGCGCCCTTCCACAACATGATGCTGATCTCGCCGGCGACGAGTGCGGCCCAGGTGAACCGGCTGATCACCGCCTTCGCGGCGGTTGCGGCGAGGCTCACGGCGTGAGACAAGCTTGCGGCATGAGAGAAGCACGCAAGCCGGACTTGAGTTCCATCATCACCTCGCCTTCGGGTTCCACACCCGCCGAGGCGAAGGCCTTTCTCGACGCACATCCGGAAATCGAAGCCTTCGATATCGTGCTGACCGACGCCAATGGTGTCGGCCGCGGCAAAATCGTGCGCCGGCACGAGCTGATGAGCATCTTCGAAGGCGGCCGGCATATGCCGATCTCGATCCTCGGCCTCGATATCACCGGCGAGGACGTGCACGAGACCGGGCTGATCTGGGCGACCGGCGACGGCGATCTCAGGGCATGGCCGATCCCCGGCACGCTGGTGCCGCTCTACGGCACGCAGCCGCCGCGCGGCCAGGTGCTGATGGCGATGTACCATCTCGACGGCCAGCCGATGCCGTCGGATCCACGGCTGGCGCTGGCCAGGCAGGTCGACATACTGGCGGCAAAAGGCCTCTATCCGGCCGGCGCCTTCGAGCTCGAATTCTTCCTGCTCGCCAATGAGCGCGATGCCGACGGCAAGGTTCAGCCGGCGCATGCCGTGCTCGACGGCCGCCGCTCGGCCAAGACGGAAGTCTATTCCGTCGACCATCTGCACGGCATGGAACCGCTGTTTTCCGACATCTACGCCGCAGCCAAAGCGCAAGGCATTCCGGCCGAAACCGTGATTTCCGAATATGCGCCAGGCCAATACGAATTGACGCTCAACTACCGCAAGGATGTGATGCGGGCGGCCGACGACCTCGTCATGCTGAAGCGGCTGGTGCGGGCGCAGGCGCGCCGCCATGGCGTCACCGCCTGTTTCATGGCCAAGCCGATCGAGAAATATGCCGGTTCCGGCATGCATTTCCACGTCTCGCTGCAGAACAAGGAGGGCCGCAACCTCTTTGCCGAGGCCGGCGGCGAGAGCTGGTCGCTGCCGCTGCTCAACGGGCTCGGCGGTTTGATCCAGACCATGGCGGAATCGATGCTGGTGTTTGCGCCGCACGCCAATTCCTGGCGGCGCTTCGTCTCGCAGTCCTACGCGCCGGTGGCGCCGAGCTGGGGCGTCAACAACCGCTCGGTGGCGCTGCGCGTGCCGGCGGGCGACGCCAGGAACCGGCGCATCGAACATCGGCCATCGGGCGTCGACGCCAACCCCTATCTGGTGGCGGCGACGGTGCTGGCAGCAATCGTGAAGGGGCTGGATGAAGGCCTCGATCCCGGCCCCGAAACCACCGGCAACGGCTATGAGTCGTCCGAGACCCAGACGAGCATGCCGGTCGACTGGCGCGCCGCGATCGAGGCGGCGCGGGCATCAAGCTTCCTGAAGGGCGCGCTCGGCGAAGACCTCCACCGCACCTTCGTGGCGATCAAGCAATCCGAGTATCTGCGGGTCGCGCGCACGGTCAGTGAACTGGATTACCACCTCTACCTGCACGAGGTGTAGTTCCGGACGACCTGACTGGTCGGGCAGCGATCACTTTTTCGCGCCCTATATCAAATGTGATAGCGTAGCTGCGTTTTAGAACATATCATGAACATATGTCAGCGCTTCCTGTTCGCGAAAAGCTTGCAATCCTGTCCGACGCGGCCAAATACGACGCCTCCTGCGCTTCGTCCGGTTCGGCCAAGCGCGATTCGCTGAAATCCGGCGGCATCGGCTCCACCGAAGGCATGGGCATCTGCCACTCCTATGCGCCGGACGGCCGTTGCATCTCGTTGTTGAAGATACTCCTCACCAATTTCTGCATCTACGATTGCAGCTATTGTATCAACCGCTCATCTTCGAATGTGCGCCGCGCCCGCTTCACCATCGACGAGGTGGTGAAGCTGACCATGGATTTCTACCGGCGCAACTACATCGAAGGCCTGTTCCTGTCCTCGGGCGTCATCCGCTCACCGGACGAAACGATGGGCGAGATGGTGGAGGTGGCACGGCGGCTCAGGCTTCACGAGAAATTCTCCGGCTATATCCACCTCAAGACCATTCCTGAAAGTTCACCGGAACTGGTCGAAAAGGCAGGTCTTTATGCCGACCGGCTGTCGATCAATGTCGAACTGCCGACAGATGAAGGCGTGAGAAAATTGGCGCCGGAAAAGAAGCCGGAAGCGATCCGACTCTCGATGGCCAGGCTGCGCCAGAAAATGGAGGCTAAAGCCGAGCCGACGCTGAGAACCAAAAAGCGCGAGCGTTTTGCGCCGGGCGGGCAGTCAACGCAGATGATTGTCGGGGCCGACAAGACTTCCGATGACGGCATCTTGCAGACCAGCGCGCGGCTCTACGGAAGCTATCATCTGCGGCGCGTCTACTACTCCGCCTTCAGCCCGATTCCGGATTCGTCACCGTCCCTGCCCTTGCAAAAACCGCCGCTGATGCGCGAACACCGGCTTTACCAGGCCGATTGGCTGATGCGCTTCTATGGATTTTCACAGCCGGAAATCCTGGCGGGGAGCAGTGACGGCATGCTTGATCTCGCTATCGATCCAAAGCTGGCCTGGGCACTGCGCAACCGCGGCCGGTATCCGGTCGACATCAATCGCGCCAACCGCGAAGTGCTGCTGCGCGTTCCAGGTCTCGGCACAAAGGTGATCGCGAAAATCCTGGAGACCCGGCGCCACCGGCGGCTGCGGCTCGAGGATGTCGGACGCCTCTGCCATTCGATCGCCAAGCTGAGGCCATTCATCGTAGCTGAAGGCTGGTCGCCCGGCGCACTCACCGACACGCAGGACCTGCGCAACAAGATCGAGCGATCCTGCGAGCAACTCTCGCTGTTTTAACCCATGCAGAGACCCACAATCCGAACCGATGAGCTAGACCTTGCCCCACATGTTGTGTGGCTCGACAGCCAGACCGACTTCGCCGGTTGGCGCGATGCGGCACGGCGACTGGCATTGAACGGGATCCGACCTGAGGACATCAGTTGGCAAGTCGCATCAGGCTCCGGTCAGCGCCGGAACAGTTTACCGGCTGTTCCTTCGGAGGCGCGGCTTGTCGTACCGCGTGAATTCATCGAACATGCCGAAACGGCCTTCTGCCACTCCGACCCTGACCGTTTCGCTTTCCTCTACCGGTTCCTCTGGCGGCTGCGCACGGAACCGAAGCTCCTTGCCATTGCATCCGATGGCGATACAAGGCGCCTTGAGACCCTGGAAAAAGCGGTGCGTCGCGATATCCACAAAATGCGGGCGTTTGTGCGCTTCCGAAAGGTCGGCGATGGCGCCAATGAGCGCTACGTCGCCTGGTTCGAGCCCGATCATTTCATCGTCGAGCGCAATGCGGCTTTCTTCGTCCGACGCTTCACTGGCATGCGCTGGACCATTCTGACGCCACAGGCGTCCGCCGACTGGGACGGTGAAAGGCTGGCGATCGGGTCAGGTGCGGCCAAAGGCGATGCGCCGGCGCAGGACGATACCGAAGCGCTGTGGCGCACCTATTTCGAAAACATCTTCAATCCGGCACGGCTGAAGGTGAAAGCGATGCGGAAGGAGATGCCGAAGAAATATTGGCGGAACCTTCCCGAGGCCTCGCTCATTCCAGAGATGATCGCAGGAGCGGACAAGGCCGCCAAGGATATGATTGCCAGAATGCCAACCGCGCCGGCCCCTCATCATGCCAAGGTGCAGGCCAAGCACTGGCCAAGGGGTGGGCTCGCCGAAACCACCGAGGACGATGGCGCAAGCACGATTCCTGAACTCCGCGAGGTGGCGAAAGCCTGCCGCCGTTGTCCGCTGTGGCGCGACGCCACGCAGACCGTGTTCGGCGAAGGACCCGACAAGGCCAAGGTGATCTTCGTCGGCGAACAGCCAGGCGATCAGGAGGATCTCGCCGGCAAGCCTTTCGTCGGCCCGGCCGGCAAGGTCTTCGACGCCATACTGGATGATGCGGACGTCGACCGCCAGAAAGTCTATGTCACCAACGCGGTCAAGCATTTCAAATTCGAGCCGCGCGGCAAGCGACGCATCCATTCCAAGCCGAATGCCGGTGAGGTGCAGGCCTGCCGCTGGTGGCTCGACAAGGAACTCGAGCTGATCAAACCCAATCTGGTGGTGGCGCTCGGCGCGACCGCGGCGCAGTCGCTGCTCGGCAAGGTGGTACCGATCATGAAAATGCGCGGCAAGATCGTCGAGCGCGACGATGGCTTGCGCGTGTTCGTCACGATCCACCCGTCCTTCATCCTGCGCATCCGCGAGCCGGCGGACAAACAGGCGGAACGCGAGCGGTTCCTGCAGGACATGAAGGCGGTGAAGAAGCTGATGGCCGCCTGAGGGTTTGGACGAGCCTACCGGATCAGTATCGCCCTGAGATCATTGACGTTCGTGCCGGTCGGGCCAGGCCGGAAAAGACCGCCGACGGCATTGAAGGCCGTCCAGGCATTGTTGGAGGCAAGCATGGCCTTGGCATCGACGCCTTCTGCTCGCATGCGTGAAACCGTGGAGCCGTCGGCAAAGGCGCCGGCATTGTCCTCCGAACCGTCGATGCCGTCGGTGTCGGCGGCCAGTGCGTCGATGCCGTCCACGCCACTGATGCCGATGGCGAAAGCAAGCAGGAATTCCGAGTTGCGTCCGCCCTTGCCTTTTGCCCGCAACGTCACCGTGGTCTCGCCGCCGGACAGGATCAGCACCGGTTTCGAGAACGGCCGGTTGCGTGTCGCCACCTCGCGCGCGATCGCCGCATGGACGCCGCCGACCTCGCGCGCTTCGCCCTCGATGGAATCGGACAGGATGACCGTCTTGATGCCCTGGCGCCGGGCTTCCCCTGCCGCCGCCTCCAGCGAGACACCGGCCGAGGCGATCAAATGCACTTCATTGCGAGAAAAACGCGGATCGTCGGCGCGTGGTGCATCGGCTGCCGGCGAACTGATATGCGCCATGATGGAAACCGGCAGTTCCATGCCATAGGCCGATATCGAGGCCAGGGCGTCTTCGCGGCTACCGGCATCCGGCACGGTCGGGCCGGAGGCAACCAGCGCAGGGTTGTCGCCGGGGATGTCGGAAACGACCAGCGACACCACCTTGGCCGGATGAGCAGCGGCCGCCAGCCTGCCGCCCTTGATGGTGGAAACATGCTTGCGGATGGTGTTCATCGCCGCGATCGGCGCGCCCGAGGCAAGCAATGCCTCGTTGACGGCGATCTCGTCGGCCAGCGTGAGACCTTCGGCCGGCGACGGCAGCAGCGCCGAGCCGCCACCCGAAATCAGCGCCACGACCAGATCGTCCTCGGTCAAGCCCTGGACCTTCGCCAGCAGCCGACGCGAGGCTTCCAGACCTGCAGCGTCCGGCACCGGATGCGCCGCTTCGATGATCTCGATGCGCTCGCATTTCGCGCCATAGCCGTAGCGGGTGACGACCAGCCCGTCGATCGGCCCATCCCAGACTTTCTCGAAAGCCGCCGCCATCTGCGCCGAACCCTTGCCAGCGCCAATGACGATGGTGCGCCCCTTTGGTTTTGCCGGCAAATGATCCCTTATGGTTTTCTCGGGATCGGCGGCGGCGACAGCGGCGTTGAAGATGGCGGTGAGGAAGGATTTGGGGTCGAGCACGGTCATATCTGCCCGCCATCAGTGGTTTGCGAATTTTTCCGAGGCTGGCGCTGCCCCTCACCCTTACCCTCTCCCCGTATAGATGCGGGGAGAGGGGATCGCCGGCGTTGGAGCGCTTCTCTTCTCCCCGTCCCTATACGGGGAGAAGGTGCCGGCAGGCGGATGAGGGGCGGCGTCAACGTCACGATTTTTCTTCGTGCGGCAATGCCAAATCGCGCCCGTCAATGCCGAGATGCTCACACAATGCGTCGATGACAACGCCATGGTCCTCGCGCTCCGGCAGGCCGGAGACGGCGATCACGCCGATGACGCCGGCGCCCTTGACATTTATGGGAAAACCGCCGCCGGCAAGCACATAATCTGCAATATCCAGCCCTTCGCCGACCTTGAAGCTGCGCTCGGGGCGCTGCTGCTCCAGAACCATGCGATAGGTGCTTCTGAGGTAGCGTCGCACCACATTGATCTTGCGCCGCGCCCAATCCGGATTGGAGGCGTTGGAGCCAGGCATGGCGGCATAGAACAACGGCCGGTCGAAGGTTCTGATATCGACGATGATGGGCAGGTCTTGCCTGAGCGCCCGATCGCGGATCGCCGAGCCGATCTTGAAGGCGACGGCCTCGTCGAAGGCCGGGAAGACGAGCGTGGCTTCCTGTTTCTTGATCAGAGCGATGTCATCCGCAACGGCCATGTCGTTTCCCTGTCAATTTCGCCGCACGCTTTGACCGATGGCTGCCGCCAGGTCAAGCGATGAGTAGTGTCAAGCGACGAGTGGTGTCAGGTGACCGGTAGGGAACGCGCTAAGTCGCCATGTCGCTCTTCGCCGCCTGGCCCGCGACATAAACCTCGCGCACGGCGCGGTCGTCGCCCAATGTCTGCAGCAGAAACAGTTCCTCCGCCAGAGTCTCAATGGTTTCCATCCTGAGCCGCATCGCCGGCGTGGCGCGAGCGTCCAGCACGACAATGTCGGCGTCGGTGTCCTGGTCCAGCGTGCCGACTTTTTCCACGACCGACAGCGCCTCGGCATTGCCGCGGGTGAGCTGCCAGAAGGACTGGAACGGGTTGAGCTTCTCGCCGTTCAGCGCGATGACCTTGTAGCCCTCATCCATGGTGCGCAGCATCGAATAGTTGGTGCCGCCGCCGACATCGGTGGCGGTGGCGATGCGGAGTGCCTTGTCGCGCCTGCGGAAGCGCTGATAGTCGAACAGGCCGGAGCCGAGGAACAGGTTCGACGTCGGGCAGAAGACCGCAATCGACCCCGCATCCGAAATCGCATCGGCCTCGCGTTCCGACAGATGGATGCAGTGGCCAAGCAGGCTCTTTTTCCCAAGCAGCCCGTAATGTTCGTAGACGTCGGTGTAGTCGCGCAGTTGCGGGTAAAGTTCTCGGGTAAAGGCGATCTCGGCGTGGTTTTCCGACAGATGCGTCTGCATGTGCAGATCGGGATGTTCGCGGCAGAGCGCGCCCGCCATCTCCAACTGCTCGGGCGACGAAGTGATGGCGAAGCGCGGCGTGATGGCATAAAGCTGGCGCCCCTTGCCATGCCATTCCTTGATCAGCGCCTTGGTGTCGTCATAGCCCGACTGCGGCGTGTCGAGCACGCCTTCAGGCGCGTTGCGGTCCATCATCACCTTGCCGGCGATGTTTAGCATGTTGCGGTGATGCGATTCGGCAAAGAAAGCCTCGGCCGAAGCCTTGTGCACCGAGCAATAGGCGGCGACCGTCGTCGTGCCATGGCGCACCATCTCGTCGAGGAACAGCCTGGCGATGCGGCGGCCATGCTGGGCGTTCTGGAATTTCGTTTCCTCGGGAAACGTGTAGGTGTTCAGCCAGTCGAGCAGCTCAGCGCCATGGGATGCGATGACCTGCATCTGCGGAAAATGCACATGCGCGTCGATGAAGCCCGGCAACAGCAAATGCGGCCGGTGATCGATCTTCTTTACCCGCTCGCCGGCCTGTTTCTCGATCTCGGCATAGGCGCCGGCAGCGACGATCCGGCCGTCGCGGATGAGCAGGCCGCCATCCTCCTCGTAGCGCCAGGCGGCATGATCGTCGATGGTCTCGGGCCAGCGCAGGAAGGACAGCGTGCGGCCGCGCAGCAGTATGGATGTCATGCTATTTTCCCGCGCCTTCGAACCAGGTCACCAGCAGCGCCCGCTCCTTGTCGCTGATCTCTGTGACATTGGCAGGCGGCATGGCGTGGCTACGGCCGGCCTGCAAATAGATTTCGCGGGCATGCTCGGCTATGGCCGCATCGGTATCCAGCATCACCCCTTTCGGCGCGTGATAGATACCTTCATAGACCGGCTCCTGCGTGTGGCACATCGAACAGCGACCAAGCACGGTGTCGCGCACGGCAGGGAAATGCGCCGATGCGATGTAGACTTGCGCCGCTGCCGATGCTTTGGACTCGCCAGTCAGCACCTTGGGCGCCGTCGACAGCCAGATGATGACGACGAACAGGATGGCGGCGGCGAGCCAGGTCCAGGTCGGGTTGCCCTTGCGCGCATGGACGGTGTTGAAATAGTGCCGGATCAGCACGCCGATGATGAATACCAGCGAGGCGATGACCCAGTTGAACTCAGTGGCAAATGCCAGCGGATAATGGTTCGACAGCATCAGGAACAGGACGGGCAGCGTCAGGTAGTTGTTGTGCAACGAGCGCTGCTTGGCGATCTTGCCATATTTCGGATCGGGCTTCCTGCCGGCGATCAGGTCGGCGACGACGATCTTCTGGTTGGGGATGATGACCATGAAGACATTGGCCGACATGATCGTGGCGGTGATAGCGCCGAGATGCAGGAAGGCGGCGCGGCCGGTGAACAGATGGGTGAGCCCCCAGGCGATAAACACCAGCACGCCATAGAGCACCAGCATCAGGCCGGTGTCGCTCTTGCCGAGCGGCGAGCGGCACAGGAGATCGTAGACTACCCAGCCGACGCCGATCGTGGCCAGCGACAGCAGGATACCTGTAGGCACCGACATCGGCAGCACATTCGGATCGATCAGGAACAGGTCGGCGCCGGCGTAGTAGACGACGCACAGCATGGCGAAGCCCGAGAGCCAGGTGGCGTAGGACTCCCATTTGAACCAGGTCAGATGCTCGGGCATTTCGGCCGGCGCCACCAGATATTTCTGGATGTGGTAGAAGCCGCCGCCATGTACCTGCCACTCCTCGCCAAAGGCGCCGGCAGGCATGCCCGGACGCTGGCGCAGGCCAAGGTCAAGCGCGACGAAATAGAAGGACGAGCCGATCCAGGCGATGCCGGTGACGACGTGCAACCAGCGCACGGCGAAACTCAGCCAGTCCCAGAAAATCGCGAAATCCATCATTGAAGTCGTCCCTGCCGATTGGCTGACTTTACGGTGTGGAGCGCAAACGAAAAGGGGCGAGGCGCACGATGACTTTCAAAAAAAAATGGAAAATACTACAGCGCCGCGCGTCCACTCGGACGCGCAAAGGACGCTGTCGCACTTTTTATCTGGCGCATGATCCTTTCCGAAAATCGATTCCGATTTTCGGGGTCATGCGCTAGGCTGATCACCGCAAACCGGCGAAGGTGCTCCTTATGGCCTATCTCGACAACATCGCCGTTTTCGTGCGCGTCGTCGAACTCGGCAATCTGTCGGCGGCGGGCCGCGATATGCGCATCTCGCCGGCGGTCGCCTCCAACCGCATCAAGGAGCTGGAGAAACACCTCGGCGTCAGGCTGTTCAACCGCACGACCAGGCAATTGATGCCCACCGAGCACGGCACGGTTTTTTACTCGGGCGCCAAGCAGGTGCTGGAGGCGATCACCGAGGCGGAAGCCGCGGTCAGCGCCTTGTCGGGCCAGCCTCGCGGCACCATTCGCGTCACGGCGCCCTTGGGTCTTGGCCGCCGGCTGGTGGCGTCGGGCATTCCCGATTTCCACGACAAGTACCCTGACATCGAGGTGCGGCTCCGGCTCTCCGATCACAATGTCGACATCATGAAGGAAGGCATCGACGTCGCCTTCCGGCTGGGCATCATCGAGGATTCCAGCCTCAGGATGCGCGGCATCATGGAATGCGAACGGGTGCTGGTGGCGGCGCCGAAATATCTGGAGGCGCGCGGCGAACCAGCCGAGCCGCAGGAGCTGATCGGCAAGAAGCACGACTGCCTGATGCTGCGCTATTCCGGCGCGCGCGAATATGTGTGGACGTTGCAGACCGCGGACGGCCCGCGGAAATTCGAGGTGCACGGCCCCTACGACACCGACGATGGCGATGTGCTGACCGGCTGGGCGCTGTCGGGCCGCGGCATCATCAACAAGCCGCGCTTCGAGGTCGAGCCGTTCATTCGCGACCGGCGGCTGAAGGTGATCCTCGCCAATGCGCCGCCGACACCGGTACAGTTCGCCGCCGTCTACCCGCACAAGAAGCTGCAGGACCCGAAAGTGCGGCTGCTGCTCGACTTCATGGCCGAGCGCTGCCAGCGGCTGATCAGGGATATTCTGGCCGGCAAGTGAAGGGCAGCTGGCCCACTCTATGGGCTTGCCTTGCGCGAAGGCGGACTTAGGTTCGCGTCATGCATCTCGCCGTTTCGCTCAACATCACTTCCGCGCCCGGACAGGCCGGTCCGGACTTCAGCTTCATAGCCAGCTTTGTCCGGCAGCTGGAAGCGGCTGGGCTGGACATGGTTGTCCTTGCCGATCGCATGCCCGGCAACGGCGGATCGAGAAGCCCGTTCGAAGCAACGACCTTGCTGGCGGCCCTGGCGACGGTGACAAGCAGGATCGGCCTCGTCGCAGCGGCATCGACGGTCGCCCACCAGCCCTACAATCTGGCGCGCCGTTTTGCTTCGCTCGACATCATCAGCCACGGCCGGGCCGGCTGGAGCGCGACCATGGCCCAGGATCCGCGCGAGGCGGCCAATTTCAGCCGGCCGGACGGGTTTTCCCCTGACGATTTTCGCCGCCGCGCGCAAGAATATATTGGCGTCGTTCAAGGCCTGTGGAACGGCTGGGAGGCGGACGCGCTGTTGTTCGACAAAAGCAATGGCCGCTTCCACGACCCGGAAAAGATGCATCTGCTCGACCACAAGGGCGAGTTTTTCTCGGTGCGCGGGCCGCTCAATGTGGCGCGCTCACCGCAGGATACGCCGGTGCTCGTGCTATCCGGCCTGACGGAGGACGACCTCGATTTCGCCGCCCGCACCGCCGATGTCGTCCTGCTGGAAGGTTCGGCGGAGGACGTCAAGCTGCGCCACGACGATCTGAAGCGCCGTGTCGCGGCATGCGGACGTGAACCGGACGCAGTCAAGCTGCTGATCACTATCGGGGGCGATGTCATCGTCGACAGGCTCGAAACATTTTTCCGGACGGAAAGCTGCGACGGGTTCAACATCCTGATGCCGCCTCTGCCTTCGGCGCTCCGCGATTTCGTCGACCGCGTGCTGCCGGACCTTTGCCGCCGCGGCCTGTTTCGACAGGACTATCCCGGGACGACGCTGCGCTCGCATCTCGGACTTGCCGGAGGCGACCGATGACCGGCACCTCACGCCAGATGAAGCTCGGCCTCTTCCTTTGGGCAACCGGCCACCACATCGCCGCCTGGCGCCATCCCGAGGCGCATGTGACGGCGGGTATCGACATCGACCACTACATCCAGCTGGCGCGCATGGCGGAGGCGGCGAAGTTCGACATGATCTTTTGCGAGGACGCGGCCGGCCTGCGCGAAGCCGATGTCGGCATAGCCAGCCAGACCTCGCGTTCGATCGGCTTCGAGCCGATCAGCCTGCTTTCGGCTCTCGCGGTCCAGACCGAACGCATCGGCCTCGTTTCCACGGCTTCGACCAGCTACAACGAGCCCTACGGGCTGGCACGGACCTTCCTGTCGCTCGACCGTCTGAGCGGTGGGCGGGCGGGCTGGAACCTGGTCACCTCGGCCAGTCCCATCGAAGCCGCCAATTTCGGCTCCACAGGCCTCAAGCCCCATGCCGACCGCTACGTGCGGGCGCGGGAATTCGCTGAAGTGGTCACCGGGCTTTGGCACGGCGCGGACGCGACTGACCCAAACCATGAAGGCCAGAGCTTTTCGGTGAAGTATGCGCTCGATCTGCCGCGCTCGCAGCAGGGCGCGCCGGTGATGGTCCAGGCCGGCGCCTCGGACGTCGGCCGGGACCTTGCCTCCCGTACCGCCGATGTGGTGTTCACGGCGGCGCAGACTTTCGAGGAAGCAAAGGTCTTTTACGACGATCTCAAGGGGCGGCTGGCGGCTTACGGGCGCGAGCCGGACGACATCAAGATCATGCCGGGCGTTTCCCCGGTGGTGGCAGAAACGGAAGCGGAAGCCCGCGAGAAATATGAGGAACTGCAGGAGCTGATCCCCGACGATGTCGGCGTCGCGCTGCTCTCCAGCTATCTCAGCATCTCCGATCTCGGACGCTATCCGATTGATGGACCGATGCCGGAGTTGCCTGAGACAGAGGGCATGAAAAGCCGACAGGCGCTGGTTGTCGAGCAATCACGCCGCGACGGTCTTTCCATCCGCCAGCTTGCCCGTCATTTCGCCGGCGCACGCGGCCACTGGCGCATCGTCGGGACAGCCGCGCAGGTCGCGGACGAGTTGCAGGCACGGTTCGAAGGCGGCGCTGCCGACGGCTACAACGTCATGCCTTCCTGGTTTCCTGGCGAACTCGACGCCTTTGCGACGCTCGTCGTGCCGGAACTGCAACGACGTGGGCTGTTCCGCAAGGAATACCAAGGCCGCACTCTGCGAGAACATCTCGGTCTGAAACTGCCCGCATAGGAGCAAGCACCGCACGCATCGATGCCGTTCGCTTAGGAAGACGCCGGTTAAATAGTTGAGTTATTCGGCCATCGCTTTCCCGTGGAAAGCCGGGTTTGGCATTGCTGTCGAATGGGACACCAGCGCCGTCATGATCTCGGCGACGGCAAGTGCCGCGATCACCTGCGGGCGCTTGTCGTTGACGGCATCGCCGCCGATTGGCGAGACGAGGCGGGCGAACTCCGCCTCGCTGCCTTCCGCCGACTTCAGGAACCAGCTTTTGAACGTCGCCTTCTTGGTCTTCGAGCCGATCATGCCGACATAGGCGGTGTCGCCGCGCTTCAGCGCCTCGGCGACGATCAGGAAATCCAGCGCGTGGTCATGGGTTAGGATGGCGAAGGCGGCTCCCGCGGGCGCCTCGCGCACCACTGCCTCTGGCATCGGAGTCAGCCTTGTTTCGACCGTTTCCGGCATGCCCTCCAACGCCTCGGCACGCGTCTCGACAACGACGACATGCACCGGCAGCAAGGCCGCCGCCGACGCCAGCGCCTGGCCGACATGGCCGCCACCGAAGAGGTAGACGTGCGGCAGGTTGGCCTCCTCGGTTTCCGCCGCTGTGACAAGTTCCCGCGCCAGCGCCGCATCGACGAGCCGGATCAGCACTTCGACGCGTCCACCGCAGCATTGGCCGATCTCCGGCCCGAGCGGCACATCGAGCGTGGCGCGGCTTTCCCTCCCCCTTGAGGGGAGGGTGGCGGCGAAGCCGTCGGGTGGGGTCGCTGCGGCAGCGCTCGACGCTTTGGCGGTGCCTTCTGAGACGACCCCCTCTGGCCGCTTCGCGGCCATCTCCCCCTCAAGGGGGGAGAAGAGCATCTGCCGTGCCTTGTCGATCGCCATGTATTCGAGCTGGCCGCCGCCGATCGTGCCTGATATCGCCGATGCCGAGACCAGCATGAAGGCGCCCTTCTCGCGCGGCGTCGAGCCTTTTGTCCCGGCGACCTCGACCAGCGCAATGCGGCCTTGCCCAGCAAGGAAGTCTTTCAGGCTTTGCACTTTCGAGTTCATGGCTCACGTTCCCGAAGGGGAAATATAGGCTTTTCAGGCTGGATTTGCACCGTTTGACCGGATCAGGTCCCCGCCTTGGCCTCCGCTTTCAGCCGCTCGATCGCCATCAGCACCCGTTCTGGTGTCGCCGGTGCATCAAGGCGCGGGCAGACCTTGTGGCCGGCGACGCTGGCCACCGCGTCCGACAGCGCATGCAGTACCGACATGCCGAGCGGGAACGGCGGCTCGCCGACGGCCTTGGAGCGATGCACGGTCGGTTCATGCGCCTCCGGCCAGTCGGCCAGCGTGACGTTGAAGATCTTCGGCCGGTCGGAAGCCAAGGGGATTTTGTAGGTCGACGGCGCATGGGTGCGCAGCCGGCCCTTGGCGTCCCACCACAGTTCCTCCGTCGTCAGCCAGCCCATGCCCTGGATGAAGCCACCCTCGATCTGGCCGAGATCGATGGCGCGGTTCAGCGAGCGGCCGGTCTCGTGCAATATATCGGTGCGTTCGACCACATATTCGCCGGTCAGCGTGTCGACCGAGACTTCCGAGCAGGAAGCGCCATAGGCGAAATAGTAGAAGGGACGGCCTTGGCCCTTGTCGCGGTTCCAGTGGATTTTCGGCGTCTTGTAGAAACCCGCCGCCGAAAGCTGGATGCGGGCCATATAGGCCTGCTTGACGAGGTCGGCGAAGGCGATCTCCTGATTGCCGATGCGCACCCGGTTTGGCAGGAACAGCACCTGGTCGCGCGGCACCTGGTATTTTTCGGCGGCGAAATCTATCAGCCGCTCCTTGATCTGGCGGGCGCCGTGCTGCGCCGCCATGCCGTTGAGGTCGGTGCCGGATGAGGCAGCGGTGGCGGAAGTGTTCGGCACCTTGCCGGTCGTCGTCGCGGTGATCTTGACCTGGTCGAGATCGATCTGGAACTCTTCGGCCACCACTTGCGCGACCTTGAGATAGAGACCCTGCCCCATCTCGGTGCCGCCATGGTTCAGATGCACCGAGCCGTCGGTGTAGACATGCACCAGCGCGCCAGCCTGATTGTAATGCGTGGCGGTGAAGGAGATGCCGAACTTGACCGGCGTCAGCGCCAGGCCGCGCTTGATGAAGCGGCTGTTGGCGTTGAAGGCCCGGATGATGCGGCGGCGGCGTGCATAGTCTGAGCTCGCCTCCAGCTCGGCGACGATGCGATGGATGATGTTGTCCTCGACCGTCTGGTGATAGGGCGTGATGTTGCGATCCGAGGTGCCGTAGAAATTCTTCTTGCGGATCTCGAGCGGGTCCTTGCCGACGGCAAAGGCGACCTCGTCGATGACACGCTCGGCGCCGACCATGCCTTGCGGGCCACCGAAGCCGCGAAAGGCGGTGTTCGACACGGTGTTGGTGTAGAGCGGCGCCGACTGCGCATGCACCGCTGGCCAGAAATAGGTGTTGTCGCAGTGGAACAGGGCGCGGTCGGTGACCGGGCCGGACAGGTCCGACGAGAAGCCGCAGCGCGCCGCGAACATGAAGTCGACGCCTGATATATTGCCCTCGTCATCGAAGCCGACCTCGTAGTCGACGAGGAAGTCGTGGCGCTTGCCGGTTGCGATCATGTCATCGTCGCGGTCGGGGCGGATTTTTACCGCGCGGTGGTGCCGCTTCGCAGCGATTGCCGCGAGCGCGGCGAACTGGTTGCCTTGCGTTTCCTTGCCGCCGAAGCCGCCGCCCATGCGGCGGATTTCCACGGTGATGGCATTGCTCTGCACGCCGAGCGCGTGACTGACCATATGCTGGACTTCGCTCGGATGCTGGGTCGAGGAATAGATGGTGACGTCCTGGTCCTCGCCGGGAATGGCCATGGCGATATGGCCTTCGAGATAGAAATGCTCCTGGCCGCCAATGCGCATCTGCCCCTTGAGCCGACGCGGTGCCGCCTTGATCGCCGCGGCGGCATCGCCGCGCTTGAGAGTAAGCGGCGGCGTGACCAGCTTGTCCTTGTGGGGATCGAGCTCGCCGATGTCGGTGACGAAAGGCAATTCCTTGTACTCGACCTTGGCCAGCCTGGTGGCGCGGCGCGCCTGTTCGCGCGTCTCGGCGATAACACAGAAGATCGGCTGGCCATGGAATTGCACCTTGCCGTCGGCAAGCACCGGCTCGTCGTGACGGCCGGTCGGCGAAATGTCGTTCTCGCCGGGAACATCCCTGGCCGTCAGCACGTCGACGACGCCGGGTACGGCGCGCACCGCCGACAGGTCCATTTTCGTAATGGTGGCATGCGTTGCATTGGAAAGCCCGAGGCAGCCATGCAGCGTGCCTGCCGGTTCCGGCATGTCGTCGATATAGACGGCCGTGCCGCTGACATGCTTGTGCGCGGAATCATGGCGCTGGTCGGTGGCGACGCCACCCTTGATCTTCTGCGCCTTGAGGTCGGGGGTCGCGTGCTTGTTCATCAGGCTGCCTCGTACCGCGTCACCTGGATCGGCGCCTTGGTGCCGCTGGTTTCGGCGAAGAAACGCAGCAAAAGGTTCCTCGCCGCCAGCGCCCGATATTCAGCGCTTGCCCGCATATCGGTCAGCGGCGTGAAGTCGCTGGTGTACTCGGCCATCGCCGCCTCCACCGTTGCTTCCGTCCACAGCTTGCCGAGCAGCGCCTTCTCGACCGCGGAAGCCCGCTTCGGGGTTGCCGCCATGCCGCCATAGGCGATGCGGATATCGGCCACGCTGCCGTCCTTGGCGAGCGTCAGATTGAAGGCGCCGAGGGCCGCGGTGATATCCTCGTCGCGGCGCTTGGTGAGCTTGTAGACGGCAAACTTTGTGCCCTTGGCCGGCACCGGCACATGCACGGCCTCGACGAATTCGTCTGATAGCCGGTCCTGCTTGCCATAGGCGATGAAGAAATCCTCGAGCGGGATCGTCCGCCGCTTCTTGCCGCGACGCAGCGTCAGCCGTGCTCCGAGCGCGATCAGCGGCGGCGGCGTGTCGCCGATCGGCGAGCCGTTGGCGATGTTACCACCGATCGTGCCCATGTTGCGCACCTGCTCGCCGCCGATGCGGTCGAACAGCGGTCCCAGCGCCGGGATGCGCTTCGACAGCAACGCGAAGGCGTCGCTGTAGGTGACGCCGGCGCCGATCGAAATGACGCCCTTTTCCTCGGAAATCGTGCACAGCCCGTCGAGATTGTTGACGAAGACCGCCGGCGCGATGTCGCGCATATGCTTGGTGACCCAAAGGCCGACATCGGTCGAGCCGGCAACGATGGTGGCGCCCGGTTCCTTGTCGAGCACGCTTGCCAGATCGTCGGCATCGGCCGGCACGACCAGCCGCTGCTTGCCAGAGCCGATCTCGACGCGCGCACCGTCCTTCATCGCCGCAAGCTTCGCGGTGATTGCTTTGCGCTCCGCCGCCAACGGGTCCTTGGCCGCCTTGCCGTAGCTGGAGATGGCGCGTGCCGCGCGCACGATCGCTTCATAGCCGGTGCAGCGGCAGAGATTGCCTTGCAAGGCTTTCTCGATGGCCGCGTCCGACGGCTCCGGCGACCTCATCCAGAGCGCATAGAGCGACATGACAAAGCCCGGTGTGCAGAAGCCGCATTGCGAGCCGTGGAAATCGACCATCGCCTGCTGCACGGGGTGCAATTTGCCGGGCTCGCCGCGCAAATGCTCGACGGTGACGACATGGGCGCCGTCGAGCGAGCCGAGGAAACGTATGCAGGCATTGACGCCTTCATAGACCAGCCTGCCGGCGGAAAGCCGCCCGACCAGCACGGTGCAGGCGCCGCAATCGCCTTCGGCGCAGCCTTCCTTGGTGCCGCGCAGCGAGCGGTTGAGCCGCAGCCAGTCGAGCAAGGTCGCGTCAGGCGCGACAGTCGTCAGCGCCACATCCTCACCGTTCAGGATGAAGCGGATCTCGTTGCGGGTCTTGAGCCTGGCCATGTCTCAGCTCCCCCTGTAGGTCGAATAGCCATAGGGCGAGATCAGCAACGGCACATGATAGTGCACTGCCTCGGCCATGCCGAAGCGGATCGGCACACTGTCGAGAAAGGCCGGTTCCGGCAGTTTTGTTCCCTGCCGGCGCAGATAATCGCCGGCGGCGAAGACCAGCTCGTATTGGCCGGTGTGAAAGTCGGCGCCGGCAAGCAGCGGCGCATCGCAGCGGCCGTCATCGTTGGTGAGGACCGTCTTCAGATGGGTGCGCGTGGCGCCGTCGAGACGGTAGAGCGCAATCGACAGGCCTGCAGCCGGGCGGCCGGTCGCGGTGTCGAGGACATGGGTCGTCAGACACCCGCCATCGGCTTTCGACGTTTCTGCCACCTAGCCGTCTCCTGTTTCCGATATGAACGAATTGGCCCGGTACAATCGAACATAGTGATGAATTGTGCGCCCATTAAAGGCCATGCATAAGTCCCGGTCGAGCGGATCGCGGCAAAAAGCACTTTCAAAAATTTTCGGGGGAATGCGCGCGCGCTCCTTTCGATATCTTCACCTCGACCATCCGGCAGGAGTGACAATGCGTTACATCAGGGACATGCGCGGCTACGGAGCCAATCCGCCCGATCCGAAATGGCCCGGCGGCGCGCATGTGGCGGTGCAGTTCGTCGTCAATTACGAGGAAGGCGGCGAGAACTGCGTGCTGCATGGAGACAAGGCTTCGGAAGCCTTCCTGTCCGAGATCGTCGGCGCCGCACCCTGGCTTGGCCAGCGCCACTGGAACATGGAATCGATTTATGAATATGGCGCCCGCGCCGGCTTCTGGCGGCTCCATCGCCTGTTCACCGAGGTGGGGGTGCCGGTGACCTGCTACGGCGTCGCCACCGCGCTGGCGCGCTCGCCCGACCAGGTCGCCGCGATGCAGGAGGCCGGCTGGGAGATCGCTTCGCACGGGCTGAAATGGATCGACTATCGCGACCATGCACCGGAGGACGAGCGCCGCGACCTCGAAGAGGCGATCAAGCTGCACTACGAGGTGACCGGCGCGCGCCCGACCGGCTGGTATACCGGCCGCACCTCGGTCAACACCGTGCGGCTGGTGGCCGAGGAGGGCGGCTTCGATTATGTGTCGGACACCTATGACGACGAGCTGCCCTATTGGTTCGAGCATGACGGAGCCGAAAAGCCGCAGCTCGTCATCCCCTATACGCTCGACGCCAACGACATGCGTTTCGCCACGCCGCAGGGATTTAACTCCGGCGACCAGTTCTTTGCCTATCTCAGGGATAGTTTCGACACGCTCTATGCCGAGGGCAAAGAAGGGCGGCCGCGCATGATGAATATCGGCCTGCACTGCCGGCTCGTCGGCCGGCCGGGGCGGGTCGCGGCGCTGAAGCGCTTCGTCGACTATGTGAAGTCGCACGACAAGGTCTGGCTGGCTCGGCGCATCGACATCGCACGACACTGGCGGGAGACACATCCGTACCAGCCGCCGGCGTTGCGTCCTTCGAAAATGGAATTCGAGCCCTTCGTCCACGCTTTCGGTGGCGTGTTCGAACATTCGCCGTGGATTGCCGAGCGCGCCTATGAATTGGAACTCGGCGCGGCGCATGACAGTGCCGGAGGCCTGCACAATGCGCTCTGCCGGGTCTTCCGCGCGGCGACGGAGGCCGAGCGGCTGTCCGTGCTCAACGCCCATCCCGACCTTGCCGGCAAACTGGCAAAGGCCAGGCGGCTGACGGCAGAGTCGACGAAAGAGCAGGCGTCCGCCGGGCTCGATGCGCTGACCGACGAGGAGCGCGACCTCTTCTCGAAGCTCAATGCCGCCTATGTCACCACATTCGGCTTCCCTTTCATCATCGCGGTGAAGGGTAAGACCAAGGAAGAAATCCTGGCGGAGTTCGAGGCGCGCATCGGCAACAGCCGCGGCGCCGAATTCGAGACCGCCTGCAAACAGGTCGAGCGCATCGCGCTGCTTCGGCTGAGAGACATGCTGCCGCAATAGGTTGAAACCCATGGATACGATCAAGACGCCCGAGCGAACCTACTACGCGCCGCATGGCGGCCATCCCGGCCAGAGCGAGCTGTTGACCGGCCGCGCCGTCTTCACCGAGGCCTATGCCGTCATTCCCAGGGGGGTGATGCAGGACATCGTCACCAGCGCCCTGCCGTTCTGGGACAAGACCCGGGTGTGGATCATCGCGCGCCCGCTGTCCGGCTTTGCCGAGACCTTTTCGCAATACATCGTCGAGATCGCCCCAGGCGGCGGCAGCGACCGGCCGGAACTGGATGCCGGCGCCGAAGCCGTGCTGTTCGTGGTCGAGGGCGAGCTCAGCGTTTCGCTTGCCGGCAAAAAGCATAGCTTGAGGCCGGGCGGCTATGCTTTCCTGCCGCCGGCCAGCGGCTGGACCGTCCGCAATGAGAGCGGGGCGGCGACTGTACGCTTCCACTGGGTACGCAAGGCCTATGAGGCGGTCGACGGCATCGATACGCCGCAAGCCTTCTTCACCAACGAGCAGGACGTTGCACCGAGCCCGATGCCCGACACCGAGGGCCGCTGGGCGACGACGCGCTTCGTCGATCCTGAAGACATGCGCCACGACATGCATGTCACCATCGTCACGCTGGAGCCGGGCGCCGTCATCCCCTTCGCCGAGACCCATGTCATGGAGCATGGCCTCTATGTGCTGGAAGGCAAGGCGGTCTACCGCCTCAACCAGGACTGGGTCGAGGTCGAGGCCGGCGACTATATGTGGCTGCGCGCCTTCTGCCCGCAGGCCTGCTATGCCGGCGGGCCGGGTAAATTCCGCTACCTGCTCTACAAGGACGTCAACCGCCACGCCAAGCTCGGCGGGGCAGGTGTCGGGGGTCGTGCGCGGTGACCCGCATCGTCGCGCGGCCGCTGACCCGCGAGAACTTTGCCGAATTCGGCGACGTCGTCGACATGGGCGGCGACAACCACTACCCGATCAATGGCGGCAAGGCCGAGCGCTACCACGATCTCGCCACCGCCGAAGCCCGGGGACCGAATGCGCGCGTGCTGATCTCCATGGTGCGCGGCACGCCGTATGAATTGCCGCTGAAGCTGACCATGGTCGAGCGCCATCCCTTCGGCAGCCAGGCCTTCATCCCGCTGTCGCCGCGCCCGTTCCTGGTCGTGGTCTGCCATGACGGCAAGGACGGCCCCGGCGAGCCGCATGCCTTCATCACCGCACCCGGGCAGGGCATCAACTATCGGCGCAACCTCTGGCACGGCGTGCTGACGCCGATCGGTGAGCCCCAGGATTTCCTGATCGTCGATCGTGGCGGCGACGGCTCCAACCTCGAGGAGTGTCATTTTTCGCACCCTTACGAGATCCATCTTCCCGACAGGATTGCATAGTGACCGACATATCGCTGATCGACCGCCTGCTCGACGTGATCGAGCACGACATCGTGCCGAAGACAGCCGATGGCGTCGCCCATGGCAACAAGCTGTTCGGTGCGGCGATCCTGAGGAAGGACGATCGCTCGCTGGTGCTGGCCGAAACCAACAACGAGATCGAAAACCCGCTCTGGCACGGCGAGGTGCATTGCCTGAAGCGCTTCTACGAGATGCCCAGGGCCGAGCATGTCGACACCAAGGACGCCATTTTCCTTGCCACCCACGAGCCCTGCTCGCTCTGCCTGTCAGCGATCACCTGGACCGGCTTCGACAATTTCTACTACCTTTTCAGCCACGAGGATTCGCGCGACAGCTTCGCCATTCCGCACGATCTGAAGATCCTGAAGGAGGTCTTCACCCTCGACCCCGGCGGCTACAATGCCGAGAACGCCTATTGGAAGAGTTTTTCCATCCGCAGGATGGTTCGGGCGCTGCCGGAAGCCGAGTGCCTGCGGTTGGAAGCACGGATCGCGACAATCTCCGCGCTCTATGACGAGCTGTCCGGCGCCTATCAGGCGAGCAAGGCCGAGAATGACATTCCGCTGAATTGACGCGGTTCGGATGTTGGCCGTTGCCTAACCTACCTTCGCCTTCTTCAGCACCTCATTTATCCTGGCCTGCCAGCCTTTGCCTGTGGCCTTGAATTTGCTGACGACGTCCTGATCCAGGCGTATGGACACAACTTGCTTGGGCTTCTCCACGACCGGCCGGCCACGCGCACGCCTGATGCTCTCGAAAAGTTCCGGAAGCACTTCCGCGAAAGGCTTGGCTTGCGCCAGTTGCTCGTCGGTCGCCTCCGCGTCGTCGGGATCAGCAGCAATTTGTCTTTGAATTTCCGCTTCCTCCTCATCGGTGAGCGGTCGAATGGGAGATTTAGGATTGCTCATAGACTGACCTTTCCTTTCGGCTGGCACGACGCATCGAGATCACCGAAATCGCTTCGGAACCAAGCGGTTTGAAAACAACGGCGAGAACGGTCTCCTTGAATTCGCCAATCGCTTTGAGCCGGCCGGCTTTGGCTGGGAAGGACGGTCGCGGTCGCGAAAAACTCAATATCGAGTTTGGCAAAGTCGAGACCCCGATTTTCGAGGTTCGTCACACGCTTCGGCTCATCCCAGACGATTCTCAGGCGAGACATCCTCAGTGCGTCGGATCCAAGTGAATAAACGTAATACATAAATTAACGGAACTGTGCAAGATGGACGTCGAGCGTGGCACCGCCAAATCGTCGTCGCGGCGACACAGACCGTCGCCGGTTTGACTTCATGACATGCGCGCTTCATGCGTCACTGACATCCTGGAGAGAACCGCATGAAAACCGTCACCGAATTTCCCCGCAAGGTCGTCGAATTCCCTGATATGGGCATCGTCATGCCGGACGGCTGCCGGTTGTCGGCGCGGGTGTGGATGCCGGAAGATGCCGGTGACGATCCGGTGCCGGTCATCCTCGAACATCTGCCCTACCGCAAGCGCGACGGCACGATCTTTCGCGATCAGCTGACGCACCCCTATTTCGCCGGCCATGGCTATGCCTCGATCCGCGTCGACATGCGCGGCAATGGCGATTCCGAAGGGCTGATGGACGACGAATATTCCGAGCAGGAATTGCAGGACGCCTGCGATGTCATCGCCTGGGCAGCGGCCCAGCCCTGGTGCAACGGCAATGTCGGCATGATGGGCATCTCCTGGGGCGGCTTCAACTGCCTTCAGGTGGCGGCCAAGCAGCCGCCGGCGCTGAAAGCGGTGATCAGCCTGTGTTCGACCGTCGACCGCTATGCCGACGACATCCATTACAAGGGCGGCTGCCTGTTGATCGAAAATTTCGGCTGGGCCTCGACCATGCTGTCCTATTCGTCGCGGCCGCCGGACCCGCTGCTCGCCGGCGATAATAGGTGGCGCGATTTGTGGCTGACCCGGCTGGAGAACCAGAATTTCCTGATGCCGCTGTGGCTGAAGCACCAGCATCGCGACGCCTATTGGAAGCGCGGCTCGATCTGCGAGGATTTTTCCGCCGTTAAGGCTGCGGTGCTGTCGATCGGCGGCTGGCATGACGGCTACCGCAACACCATTTCCCACCTCGTGACCAACATCGAGGCGCCGGTCAAGGGCATCGTCGGTCCCTGGATCCACAAATACCCGCATTACGCGGCACCTACGCCGGCCATCGGTTTCCTGCAGGAAGCCTTGCGCTGGTGGGATCGCTGGCTGAAGGGCATCGACACCGGCGTCGAGGCCGACCCGGCCTACCGGGCCTATGTGATGGATAGCGTGCGCCCGGCGCGCTGGCATCCGGAGCGGACGGGCCGCTGGGTCGCGGAGCACGAATGGCCGTCGCCCGCCATCAAGACGCTGAAGATCGAGCTCATCCCTGCAGGCAACAAGCCGGCCATCGTCGCTTCGCCGCAGAACTGCGGCCTTGCCGGCGGCGAATATTTTCCCTTCACCTTCGGCCCGGAACTGCCCGGCGACCAGCGGCCCGACGATGCGCTGTCGGTGTGTTTCGACCAGCCCGCGCTGAGCGAAGCGATCGACATTTTAGGCGCACCGGAGGTTCTGGTCAGGCTTGCCTCCGACCGGCCCCAGGCGAACATCGCTGTGCGGCTGTGCGACGTGCATCCGGACGGCGCTTCGGAGCTGATCTCCTACGGGGTGCTCAACCTGACGCATCGCGACTCGCATGAATTCCCACAGGCACTGGTGCCGGGCGAGACCGTCTCGGCGCGGGTCGTGCTCGACCAATGCGGCTACCGCGTGCCGGCCGGACACCGGCTGCGCATTGCCGTCTCCAGCGCCTATTGGCCGATGATCTGGCCTTCGCCAGAGCCAGCAAGCCTCGACCTGTCGGCGGCGACGCTGATGCTGCCGCTGCGCCCGTTGGCGAAGGGCGACGAAGTCAGTTTCTCCTCGCCCGAAGGAGCCACGCCCTGGGCAACCGAGACGGTTCGGCCCGCCAATTCCGAGCGTCATGTCGATCGCGACGAGAAGACCGGCACCGTCACGCTCTCCATCACAGACGATTTCGGCGAAGTGCGCGATCTCGCCCATGGCCTTGCCAATGGCAGCATCGCCCGCGAGACCTGGACGATCCATCCTGACGATCCCTTGTCAGCATCGGGCAAGACCCACTGGACGCAAACCCTGTCGCGAAATGGATGGTCCGTGCGCACCGAAACATCCGCCGAAATGCGCTCTGACGCACAAAACTTCGTGGTTACGGCCAGAATCGAGGCCTATGAGGGCGAAATCCTGGTTTTCGAGCGCGATTTCGAGGAGAGAATACCGCGCAGCCTTGTCTGAGCGCTTATCGGGTTGGTCCAATTGCGACGTACGATTTACGCCACGGCATGTCGCATTCGGTCTTGCTTACCGCTTTCCCTTGCGGTCATTATTCTCCTCACAAGAAACAAGAAAAACGACCGTAAGGTCGTACCAACAGAGTGAGGAACTCAACATGTCGAATGAACTGGACTATCTCAGCCGGCGCGTCGCGTTCGGCAAGCTCAGCCGTCGTGACTTTCTCGGCCGCTCCGCCGCGCTCGGCGTCTCCGCCAGCTTCGCCAATTCGCTGCTTTCAAGTGCCGCCCGCGCTGCCGGTCCGGTCAAGGGCGGCACGCTGAAGGCGGGCCTGGTCGGCGGCGAATCCACCAACAGCCTCGACCCGGCGCTGATGATGACGCAGGTGCCGTTCGCCTTCGGCAAATGCTGGGGCGAAATGATCGTCGAGCTCTCGCCCGAGGGCAAGCTCGAGAACCGCATCGCCGAGGAGATCGGCTCGTCGGACGACGCCAAGGTGTGGACGCTCAAGATCCGCGACGGCGTCGAGTTCCACAATGGCAAGACGGTGACCGCCGAGGACGTGGCCGCCACGCTCGAACGCCATTCAGACGAGAAGTCGAAGTCCGGCGCGCTCGGCTACATGAAAGGCATCGAGACCATCAAGGCCAGCGGCAAGGAAGTCGTGCTGACCTTGAAGGAGGCGAACGCCGACCTTCCCTACCTGCTCAGCGACTACCACCTGATCGTCCAGCCGAACGGCGGCAAGGACAAGCCCGATGCCGGCATCGGCGCCGGCCCGTACAAGATCGTGACCAACGAGCCTGGCGTGCGCCATGGCGGCGAGCGCTTCGCCAATTACTGGCAGGGCGACAAGATGGGCCATGCCGACCAGATCGAAGTCATCGTCATTAATGATGCCACGGCGCGCACGTCAGCCCTGCAGGGCGGTCAGGTCAACATGATCAACCGCGTCGAGCCGAAGATCGTCGACCTGATCAAGCGTCTGCCGGGTGTCACCATCCGCAACCATGCCGGCCCCGGCCACTACGTCTTCATCATGCATTGCGACACCGCGCCCTTCGACAACAACGATCTGCGCACCGCGCTGAAGCTGGCGATCGACCGCGAGGAGATGCTGGACAAGATCCTGCGTGGCTACGGCTCGCTCGGCAACGACTTCCCGATCAACGCGTCCTATCCGCTGTTCAGCGAGATCGAGCAGCGCAAATACGATCCCGACAAGGCCAAGTTCCACTACAAGAAGTCGGGTCACGACGGCACCGTGCTGCTCAGGACCTCGGACGTCGCCTTCCCTGGCGCCGTCGACGCCTCCCAGCTCTTCCAGCAGAGCGCAGCCAAGGCCGGCATCAAGATCGAGCTCAAGCGCGAGCCCGGCGACGGTTACTGGAACGAGGTCTGGAACAAGCAGCCCTTCTGCGCCTCCTATTGGGGCGGCCGCTCGACGCAGGACCAGATGTATTCGACGGCCTATCTGTCGTCGGCCGACTGGAACGACACGCGTTTCAAGCGCCCGGACTTCGACAAGATGGTGCTGGCGGCGCGCGCCGAGCTCGACGAGACCAAGCGCAAGCAGATGTACCACGACATGGCTGTCATGGTGCGCGACGAGGGCGGCCTGATCCTGCCGATGTTCAACCAGTTCATCGACGCGACGGGTGCCAAGGTCGGCGGCTGGGTCGACGACCCGCATCAGGAACTGATGAACGGCTACGCTTTGGCGAAGTGCTGGCTCGAAGCCTGAGCCTGGCCTTGCGGATATGTCCTCACCCATCGTGAAACTGGTGGCCCAGCGCGTTGCGCTGGGCATCCTTCTCCTGTTGGCCGTTTCGGTCCTGATCTTCGCCGGCACCCAGATCCTGCCGGGCGACGTCGCGCAAGCCATTCTCGGACAGTCGGCGACGCCAGAGTCGCTCGCCAATCTGCGCGAGCAACTGGGGCTGAACCAGCCGGCTTATGTCAGGTATTTCCAATGGCTTGGCGGCGTCTTGACCGGCGATCTCGGCACCGCCATGTCGAGCGGGCAGGACATTGCGACATCGATCAAGGGACGGTTGTGGAACACGCTGTTCCTCGCCTTCTGGGCGGCGATCGTGGCCGTACCGCTGGCGATCATCCTCGGCCTGATCGCGGTCCGCTACCGCAATGGCTGGGTCGACAAGCTGATCTCCGGCCTGGCGCTCGCCTCGACCTCGTTTCCCGAATTCTTCATCGGCTACGTGCTCGTCTATTTCTTCGCGGTGAAGTGGCAGATCTTTCCCGGTATCTCGACCGTTTATGACGGCATGCCCTTCGGCGAGCGCATGCAGGCGATCGCGCTGCCGGCCGCGGCGCTGACGCTGGTGGTGCTCGCCCATATGATGCGCATGACGCGCGCCGCGATCCTCAACGTGATGCAGTCGGCCTATGTCGAGACGGCGGAGTTGAAGGGGCTTTCAGCCTTCAATGTCATCCGCAAGCATGCCTTTCCCAACGCCATTGCGCCAATCATCAATGTCGTCATGCTCAACCTCGCTTACCTGATCGTCGGCGTCGTCGTGGTCGAGGTTATCTTCGTCTACCCCGGCATGGGGCAATATCTCGTCGACCATGTCACCAAGCGCGACGTGCCGGTGGTGCAGGCGGTCGGCCTGATCTTCGCCGCCGTCTATATCAGCCTGAACATCATTGCGGACATAGCGGCGATCGTCGCCAATCCGCGTCTCAGACATCCGAAGTGAGGGGGCGGGCATGCTCGATATAAAACGCATCCCCATCCCGGCGCTGATCGGCATCGTGCTGACGGCACTGTTCGTGCTGGCGGCGATCTTCGCGCCATGGATCGCGCCGCACGGCAATGGCGAGATCGTCGGCGATGTCTGGGAGCCGATGTCGGCGACCCATTGGCTGGGCACCGACAATCTCGGCCGCGATCTCTTGTCGCGCATGATCTATGGCGCCCGCATCACCTTGTTCATCGCCGTGCTGGCGACCGCGCTGTCTTTCTCGCTCGGCTCCATCCTCGGTTTCGCGGCGGCGGTTTTCGGCGGCTGGTTCGACACGCTCCTGTCGCGCCTTGTCGATCTCCTGATGTCGATCCCGACGCTGATCATGGCTCTCGTCGTGCTCTCGGTGCTGCCGACCAATCTGGTGACGCTGATCCTGGTCATGGGCATTCTCGATTCGACCCGCGTCTATCGCCTCTCACGGGCCGTCGCCGTCGACATCAACGTCATGGATTATGTCGAGGCGGCCAAGCTGCGCGGCGAAAACGAGATCTGGATCATCTTCCGCGAAATCCTGCCCAATGCGCTGTCGCCGCTGGTCTCGGAACTCGGCCTGCGCTTCATCTATGCGGTGCTGTTCCTGTCGACGCTGTCCTTCCTCGGCCTTGGCGTGCAGCCGCCTGACGCCGACTGGGGCGGCATGGTCAAGGAGAACAAGGACGGCATCGTCTTCGGCATTGCGGCAGCCCTGATCCCGGCGGCAGCGATCGCGGCCCTTGCGATCTCGGTCAATCTGGTCGCCGACTGGGTGCTCAACCGCACGACGAGCCTGAAGGGAGGACGCGGGTGATGGCTGACAGCAAATCAAAATCCGGCCTCCTGCTCGACATCCGCAATCTGCGCATCGAGGCCACGGTCTATCCGCCGGGCGAGGCGCCGAAGAACATCGTGCTGGTCCACGACGTCTCGCTGACGCTCGAGAAAGGCAAGGTGCTCGGCCTGATCGGCGAGTCCGGCGCCGGCAAGTCGACGATCGGCCTGTCGTCGATGGGCTATGGCCGCGGCGGCGTGCGCATCACCGGCGGCGAGGTGATCCTCAATGGCCGTGACATCCTCAAGGGCGGCAAGGATGGTTTTCGCAAATTGCGCGGCCGCGAGGTCTGCTACGTCGCGCAATCGGCGGCGGCGGCCTTCAACCCGGCGCACAGGTTGATGGACCAGGTTGTCGAAGCCACGCTGCTGCATGGCACGGCGACGCGAGCCGAGGCCGAGAAACGCGCCGTGGGCCTGTTCAGGAAGCTCAGCCTGCCGAACCCGGAAACGATCGGCGAGCGCTTTCCGCATCAGGTCTCCGGCGGCCAGCTTCAGCGCGTGATGACGGCGATGGCGCTCTGCTCGGAGCCCGATTTGATCGTCTTCGACGAGCCGACCACGGCGCTCGACGTGACGACGCAGATCGATGTTCTGGCGGCGATCAAGGATGCCATCCGCGACACCCATGTGGCGGCGCTCTACATCACCCACGACCTTGCCGTCGTCGCCCAAGTGTCGGACGAGATCATGGTGCTGCGCCATGGCCGGCTGGTCGAATGGGGCGGCACGCGCCAGATCATCAAGGAACCGCGCCAGGAATACACCAATGCGCTGGTGTCGGTGCACGAGATCGAACACCAGGAGCAGCAACCCGGCACGACGCCGTTCCTGTCGGTCAAGAACGTTACCGCCGCCTATGGCCGCAGCCATATCAAGGTGCTGAAGAACGTTTCCGTGGACATCTATCCCGGCCAGACGCTGGCCGTCGTTGGCGAGTCCGGTTCCGGCAAGTCGACGCTGGCGCGGGCCATCACCGGGCTTTTGCCGCCCGAGGAAGGCACCGTCACTTTCGATGGCAGGCCGCTTGCCAACAAGCTTGCCGACCGGCCGAAGGAGGATCTGCGCCAGCTGCAGATGATCTACCAGATGGCCGACGTGGCGATGAATCCGCGCCAGACCGTCGGCACCATCATCGGGCGACCGCTGGAGTTCTATTTCGGCATACGCGGCCGCGAGCGTGACAAACGCGTCGCCGACCTGCTCGACAAGATCGAGATGGGCAAGGGTTTCATCGACCGCTACCCGGCCGAGCTCTCCGGCGGCCAGAAGCAGCGCGTCTGCATTGCCCGCTCGCTCGCCGCCAAGCCGAAACTGATCATCTGCGACGAGGTGACTTCGGCGCTCGACCCGCTGGTGGCCCATGGCATCCTCGAACTACTGCTCGAACTGCAGAAGGAGGAAAGCGTCGCGTATCTGTTCATCACCCATGACCTGGCGACGGTGAAGTCGATCGCCGATTCGATCGCGGTGATGTATCGCGGCGAAGTGGTGCGCTATGGCGCCAAGAGCAAGGTGCTGACGCCGCCCTTCGACGCCTATACCGACCTTCTCCTGTCCTCCGTTCCCGAAATGGAGATCGGCTGGCTGGAAAAGGCGATAAAGGGACGGCGCATGGCTAGCGCGGGGAACTAGGATCCAGGCTCCTCTCGGCACATTCGGAGCTGCCGATTGGCTTGCTCCAGGTGCTGATTTCTCTGGCAAGACCCACATGGAGCCACCGTGGCGCTCGATACAAAACTCCTGCTCATCATCCTTGACGGCGTGCCCTATCGGAACTGGCGACGGCTGATGGGCAATCTCGAAGGCTGGGTGCAGTCGGGGGAGGCGCGCGTTTGGAAGATGCGCTCGGTGCTGCCGTCGACCTCGGCCTGCTGCTACGCCTCGATTCACACCGGGGTTGCGCCGCAGGTGCACGGCATCCTGTCCAATGAGAACCGGTTTCGCGTCGAACAGCCGGATATCTTTTCGGAAGTCGCCAAGGCCGGCGGCAAGACCGGAGCGGTCACCCATTCCTACTGGTCGGAATTCTTCCGGGCCTATCCGTTCGACCTGGTCGAGGACATGGAGTTCGACGAGCCGGGCGGGCCGATCACGCATGGCCGCTTCCACACCATGACCGGCTACAATCTGCGCAACCAGATGACGCCGAGCGACGTCGACCTGTTCGCGACGCTGACCATGCTGACCAGGCGCCACGGCATCGACTACGGCATTTTGCACACCTGCACGCTGGACTCGATGGGTCACCGCTTCGGCCATGACTGCCACGAGATGGATCACGCCGTCTATGCGATGGACGGCATGCTGGCCGCCTTCCTGCCGGGCTGGCGAGAGGCCGGCTATGAAGTGATCGTCACCGCCGATCACGGCCAGACCGATCGCGGGCATCATGGCGGCCATGACGACGAGATGCAGGATTTCGCGCTGTATTATTTTGGTACCGGCAAGGGTCCGGAGGCCGATACGTTGCTGGACCAATTGCAACTCGCACCGACGGTGCTGAAGCGTCTCGGCGTGCCGGTGCCGGTGACGATGAAGGCCAAGCCGTTTTTGGGGTGAGGGAGGCGACCACCAACGTTCGCGTCCCCCCTCTCCCCGTCCCTTACGGGGAGAGGGTAAGGGTGAGGGGCAGCGCGAAGGTTCGATGTGAACAGCGAACGCTGGCGCCGCCCCTCATCCGCCTGCCGGCACCTTCTCCCCGTATAGTGACGGGGAGAAGGGAGACGCTCTGGCAACCTCACCGCTCTTCGGCTAGCTTTCGAAAATTCCTTGGCGGAGGATGAACCTTTTTGGGTCGATCAACGACAGAGCAAGCAGGAGCCAGGCGGCTCGATCGGCCATGACGGCGGCGACGGAGACCGATCGCGCGCTTGTCGACCGGGTCGCGAAGGGCGACCGTGCCGCCGTGCGGCTCCTGTTCATGCGCCATCACGCGCGGGTCTACCGCTTCGTGGCGCGCCAGACGGGATCGGAAATGATGGCCGACGATATCGCGAACGAGGTCTTCCTCGAACTCTGGCGCCAGGCGCCCGGCTTCGAGGGACGCTCGGAAGTCTCGACATGGCTGCTCGGCATTGCGCGCTTCAAGGCGCTGTCGGTCCTGCGCAAGAAGAAGGAAGACTGGATCGACGACGATGACGCGGCCCAGGTGCCCGACAGCGCCGATACGCCGGAAGTCGTCACCATGAAGCAAGACAAGGGCGCTGCCTTGCGGAGCTTCGTCGACGCCTTGCCGGAGGAACACCGCACGGTGATCGACCTTGCCTATTACCATGGACAGTCGGTGGCCGAGATCGGCGAGGTGCTCGGTATACCGGTAGCCACCGTCAAGACCAGGATGTTCTATGCCCGCAAGAAACTCGGCGAAGCCTTGAAGGCCGCCGGTTACGACAGGGGGTGGCCATGAGCGCCGCTGAAAAGATGTCGCGCCGCGACGAGATGGAAACGCTGCTGCCGTTCTACCTGAACGGCTCGCTGGAGGGCTCGGATCTCGAAGCCGTCGAGGAATGGCTGGCGACCGATCCCGCAGCACTCGCGGCATTGGGCGAGGCGGAAGCCGAATTCTCCGGCACCGCCGCCGCCAATGAGGCGATCCGCCCGCCGGCCGATGCGTTGAGCCGCTTCGCCAAGGCGCTTGACGCCGAGGCCGGGCAGGCGCGCCAGCCAGCCGCATCGTCCTTCCTGGCGCAGGCGTGGGCCCGCTTCACGGCAGTGCCCGCCGGCGTCGCCTGGACCGCGGCGGCGGCACTGCTTGCCCTGGTCATGGTGCAATCGCTTGTGCCGCCCGGCGGCAAGGGCAGCGATTTCGAGATCGCCGGCGCGCAGGACGATCTGGCGAAAATGCCGTTCGCGCTGGTCAAGTTCAAGCCGGACGCGAAGATGTCCGACATCTCGACCTTTCTCGGCCAGAATGAGCTGAAAATATCAGGCGGGCCGACCGCGGATGGCGTGTTCCGCATCGCCATCCCGGCCACGACCGCCGCCGACTACGGCAAGGTGCTCGGCCTTATTGCCGCCCAGCCTTTCGCGGATGCTGTGATCGAGGGAAGGAAACCGGCCAGTGGCGGCTAGAGCATGATCCCTAAAAGTGGAATCCGGTTTTTGGAAAAGATCATGCTCAAACAAAAGAATCGAGCGGTCATCGGATTTGCTGGATTTCTGCTGGCGGCGATCGCCGCCACGCCCGTTTTTGCGCAGAGCACCCAGCCGCAGACGAAAACCGACTGCCTCGACCGGACGAACGCGGCCGGCGCAGATTGCATAGAGGACGGCACAGGCGAAAAGCCCGATGCAGGTGCCACCGCGACAGGCGCCGTCTTTCTTCCGGCGCTGATCGTCGACCTGTTCCCCAATCCGGCGGCGGGCACTCCCTTGCCGACGCCCGACCCGCGCCGCGATCCGGCGAGCGCTCTACCATCGCCGACGCCACCCGCCGATGCGCAAGTGATTCCGGCAGCCGTACCGGGCGGTCCGATTGTTTCGCCGACCGATCTGGTCGCGACCGAGCCGCCGCGCGCCGTCGTCGGCGAATTCGTTCCCGACGAAGTGCTGGTGACGGTCGACGGCGATGCCGGCGCGGTCCAGCAGATCGCCGCCTCGTTCGGCCTCGAAGTGCGCTCCGAGCGTCAGTCGCGACTGCTCGGCACCACGCTGGTGCGCTTCGGCATTCCCGACGGCCGTCCGGTCGGCGTCGTGCTGGCGCAGCTTGCCGCCGACGGCCGCACCCTGCGGCGCGAACCCAACCATGTCTATTCGCTGCAGCAGGCGGCCAGCATCGTCAACTATGCCTTCGAGCGCATCGCGCTCGACGCGAAAGCGGCCAGCGGCGAGAATGTGCGCATCGCCGTCATCGACACCGGCATCGACGATACCAATCCGGCACTAAGCGGCGTCATCGCCGACCAGTTCGACGCCATGCCCGATGTGCCGACCGAGAAACGCGACCACGGCACTTCGATCGACGGGCTGATCGCTGGCGTCGGTGCCCTGAAGGGCATGGCGCCGGGCGCCAGGATCTACCATGCCCGCGCCTTCGAGGACGGCAAGTCGACCATGGACGTCATCCTGTCGGCGCTGGACTGGGCGGCAAGCCAAGACGTGCGCATCATCAATATGAGCTTCGTCGGACCCAAAAACGACCTGCTCGGCATCGCCTGCCGCAACGCCGGCGCGCTTGGCATCGTGCTGGTCGCCGCCGCCGGCAATAACGGGCCGAAAGCGCCTTATGGCTATCCGGCTGCTTTCGACGGCGTCATCGCGGTGACCGCCACCGATGCCAGGGACGGACTGATGGAGCAGGCCAATCGCGGCGCCTATGTCTTCATCTCCGCCCCCGGCGTTGAGATGGTGGCGCCGAGCGGCGCCGGCTCGGATGTGGTCACCGGCACGTCGTTTGCTGCGGCGATCGTGACAGGCGCGATTGCCAATCTAATCCATGTCGCGCCCGACCGTTCGGCCGACGAGATCGAGAAGGCGCTAGCCGACACCGCCAGGGATTTAGGGCCGAAGGGCCGCGACAATGATTTCGGCTATGGGCTGCTGGATACCAGGGCTGCGGAAGCTGCGACGGAATAGGTTTTCGCTTCAAGCTTCTGCTTTATGCATTGTCCCAAACCGCAGCACTTTTGGGCGCCATGCAATAGGCTCAAAACTCGTTGCCGCAGATGGCCGAGATGGGCCGGAGAGCGGCCGCCGAGATACGTTCAACAGATGCTTGGAGATAGCGCCAGTTTGCGCAATTCTGGATTGCTTTCAGCTGTCACGAGGCGGGAAACTTTACGATCCTGTCTCTTCTGTAATCGTAAGCAATGTGTGGAGTTCCATTGCGATAGTCGTCATAGGTCCAGCGGCCGCTAGCGCGATCGTTGACAAAGTCGGTACACCACTTCACGCCGCCGGGAGGAGGTCGTCCTTGGTGCCATCTCTTTTTCAACGTTACGCCTTCGAGGCAGTGCTGAATTGCAGCTTGCCTTTGTTCAGGGCTCTGGAGTTTCGCTCTGCCTGCTTCAAACTGCGCTCTATCATCGCTTTGGCAGCCAGCAATCAGCAGTGCTGTGGCGACGGTGAGTATGCCAGCGCACTTCAAATGAGCCTTCTCCAAGTTGGGCAGGCGAGCATAACCATAAACACATTGACACGCGGACCGTCCCGCTACAACCGCGTTTGAACGATCAACTGCGCGTTTTCGGCCAGCTTTAAGCCGTTCGGCATTCGCCGAGCGATTTAAAACGGTCGAGTTCGATCGCTCAGAGTAATCGAGTCCTAACCTCTATGCTGGTGCCCCCGCTACGGATCCCCTTACCACCAGGTCGACCGGCCAGACCTCGCCTCGCGCCCCCTCTTCCAGGCCGGATATCCGCGCTGCCAGGCGCTCGGCGACGCGGGCGCCGGCGAGGCGGATCGACGAACGGGTCGTCGATAGCGGCACGGAAAAATTCTCCGGCTTCAGCCAGGGGAAGACGTCGTCATGGGCGATCAGCGACAGGTCGCCCGGAATGGTCAGGCCGAGGTCGCGCACCGCGCGCACGACGCCCAGCGCCATGATCAGGCTGGAGCAGGCGATCGCCGTCGGCGCGTCGCTCTGCTCGAGCAGGCGCCTGGTGGCGCGATAGCCGTTCTCCTCGGTCATGACCACGGAGCAGACATGGCGCTCGCCCAGTGTCAGGCCGCTGGCGGCGAGCGCCCGGCGCACGCCGCGCTCGCGATGGATGGCGAAGGTCTCGCGGTCGTCGCCGTTGATCAGCGCCAGCCGCCGGTGACCGAGCTGGACGAGCAGCCGGGCAGCCTCATGGAAGGCGCCCTCATTGTCGATGTCGGTGAAGGGGTAGTCGAAATCGAAGCCCTCGCTGCGGCCATGGACGATGAAGGGGATGCCGAGCGTGTTGACCAGCGCCACGCGCCGGTCGGCCGGCCGCGGCGAGGAGATATAGACGGCGTCGACCTGTCGGTTGGCGACGATACGCCGGTAGGTCGTCTCCTGGTCGTCGGCGTCGGCCGGCGACAGCACCAGGTCGAGCTCGTGCGAACGGGCATAATCGCCGAGGCCGGACAGGAATTCGACGAAATGCGGATCGATGTCGACGCTGCTTCCAGTCGGCAGGACATAGCCGATCATCCCGGTCTTGCCGGTCGCCAGCCGGCGGGCACTCGGATTGGGGCGATAGCCATGGCGCTTGGCGGCGTCCATCACCCGCCGACGCGTTTCCTCGTTGACCTCGGGGTAGCCATTCAGCGCACGGCTCACCGTGGTCTGCGAGAGCGACAGCATATGGGAGAGCTGCTTGAGGTTCACGGGAGGCCTCCATGCCTCAAAGCGCTTTCAATTCTAGATTCCGCCTGCAATAAAAGCGGCGGAGCCAGCGTCCGACAACCATAAGCAGTGTTGAAGCCTGTTTGCAGCAAAAATTGCTGCTGCACTGCCCAAAAAGCATGTTGCAGCGCACATTTTGTGCTCATAATCGTAGAAATTAAATCGATTAGTCTACCCACCCTCTTGACTTCCAGTGGATTAAATGGCGAGATCAGGAAAGCCAAAGCGCTTTGGAAGACTCTGGGGAAGGTTGCGGTTACCTTCCGACTGAGTCACAGTCCTGCAGCGCCGGCGGGCGGAATGGAGGTTTCGTCCGGTGTTTGTCACCACTGGGAGGAAATACCGATGAAGAAAATGCTTCTGCTGAGCGCCGCTTTAGCCACGCTCGCCCTGGGCGCCCCGGCGCAAGCCGAGCTGAAATTCAAGCCGGGCGAAGACCCCCGCTTCAACTGGGCGAACTACGAAGAGCTCAAGAAGGTCGACCTCAAGGGCGAGACGCTGACGATCTTCGGGCCATGGCGCGGCGAGGACGAGGGCCTGGTGCGCGGCGTTCTCGACTATTTCTCGGAGGCCACCGGCGTCGATCTCAAATATTCCTCCTCGGAGAATTACGAACAGCAGATCGTCATCGACACGCAGGCCGGCAGCCCGCCCAACATCGCCGTGCTGCCGCAGCCCGGCCTGATCCAGGACCTGGCGTCGAAGGGCCTGCTGACGCCGCTTGGCGACGACACCGCCAATTGGGTCAAGGAAAACTATGGCGCCGGTCAGTCATGGGTCGATCTCGGCACCTTCAAGGACAAGGACGGCAAGCCGGGCTTCTTCGCCTTCCCCTACAAGGCCGACGTGAAGTCGCTAGTCTGGTACTCGCCGGACAATTTCGAGGAAGCCGGCTACACGGTGCCGAAGACGCAGGAAGAGCTCGCCGAGCTTGAAAAGAAGATCATCGCCGATGGCGGCACGCCGTGGTGCATCGGGCTCGGTTCCGGCGGCGCCACCGGCTGGCCGGCGACCGACTGGGTCGAAGACATCATGCTGCGCACACAGTCGCCCGAGACCTACGACAAATGGGTGAAGAACGAGATTCCGTTCAACGATCCCGCGGTGGTCAATGCCATCGACATTTTCGGCAAGATCGCGACCGACGACAAGATGGTCGATGGCGGCGCCAAGGCGGTTGCCGCGACCGACTTCCGCGACAGCCCGAAGGGCCTCTTCTCGGTACCGCCGAAATGCTATTTGCATCACCAGGCATCGTTCATCCCGACCTTTTTCCCGGAAGGCACCAAGGTCGGCGAAGACGCGGACTTCTTCTACTATCCGCCCTACGCCTCCAAGCCTGATCTCGGCACGCCGGTGCTCGGCGCCGGCACGCTGGCCATGATCACCAAGGACAGCAAGAGTGCGCGCGCGTTCATCGAATTCCTGAAGATGCCGCTCGCACACGAGATCTGGATGGCCGAGGGCGGGTTCGTGACGCCGTTCAAGGCGGTCAACAAGGAAGCCTATGCCAGCGACGCGCTGAAAAAGCAGGGCGACATCCTCGCCAACGCCTCGACCTTCCGCTTCGACGGGTCCGACCTGATGCCGGGCAAGATCGGCGCCGGCGCCTTCTGGACCGGCATGATCGATCTCGTCGGCGGCAAGTCGGCCCAGGATGTCGCCACCGACATCCAGAAGAGCTGGGACGCAATCAAGTAGGGGCGGCTGGCAAGTAGGGGCGGCTGGCAAGCAGGCGGCTAGCAATAAGCGGCCGATCGTCGGCTTACCCGTCCTTATTGGATCCGGGCCTCGATGGCCCGGGTCCGACCGTCGGCCCGACTGTACTTTTTCGTGAAGCATGGAATTTCCGGCATGAAGCGTGGCCGGCCACGGCAGAAATATGCCTGGCACCCGCTCGCGCTTCACAGTTTAAATCGGCGCACGATCCCGTCGACAAAGCCATTGCAGATTGGTGGATCATACGCAGGGAGAGGGACCCATGGCGGCTCAGATCTTTTCGGCCATATTCGTCATCATCATCGGCGTCGGCGGCTGCGTCGCCTATTTCTGGGGCGCCAACAAGCTTGTGGACATTATTTTCCCGTCGCGCGGCGTCCAGGGTGCAGCAGCCATCGACAATTTGCGCCGGCAAGGAATGATCCGCCCCTGGCTGTTCGTCGGCCCGGCCATGATCATCCTCACCATCTACCTGATCTATCCGGTGATAGAGACGCTGAGGCTGTCGTTCCTCGATCGCGGCGGCGTCAATTTCGTCGGCCTGGCCAACTATCAATGGGCGTTCGGCGACCGCGAGTTCCGCAACTCGATCCTCAACAACATCATCTGGCTGGCGGTGGTGCCGGCCGCCTGCACCTTCCTCGGGCTGATCATCGCCGTGCTCACCGACAAGATCTGGTGGGGCACGATCGCCAAGAGCCTGATCTTCCTGCCGCTCGCCATCTCCTTCGTCGGCGCCAGCGTCATCTGGAAATTCATCTACGAATATCGCGGCGCGGGCCAGACGCAGATCGGCCTGCTCAACGCCATCATCCAGTATTTTGGCGGCCAGCCGCAGGTCTGGATATCGCTGCCGTTCTGGAACAATTTCTTCCTGATGATCATCCTGATCTGGATCCAGACAGGCTTTGCCATGGTCATCCTGTCGTCGGCCTTGCGGGGCATTCCCGAAGAGACACTGGAAGCGGCCGTCATCGACGGCGCCAATCCGTTCCAGATCTTCTGGAAGATCATGGTGCCGCAGATATGGGGCACGATCGCCGTGGTCTGGACGACGATCACCATCCTGGTGCTGAAGGTCTTCGACATCGTGCTGACGATGACCAATGGCCAATGGAACAGCCAGGTTCTGGCCAATCTGATGTTCGACTGGATGTTCCGCGGCGGCGGCGATTTCGGCCGCGGCGCCACCATCGCCATCATCATCATGATCGCGGTCATTCCGATCATGGTCTGGAACATCCGCCAGGCGAACAAAGAGACGGGAGGACATTGAGATGGCTGTCACGACCGGAAAGTCCTTTGCCGGCCGCTTCGGCGTCCATATCGCCGTGCTGATCTTCGTCGCGATCTGGACCGTGCCGACGCTCGGCATTCTCGTCTCGTCCTTGCGCGACAAGGACCAGATCATCGCTTCCGGCTGGTGGAATTCGTTCGCCAGTTCCAGCCAGACGGAAGCGGGCCGGCTGCCGCCCGCCTCGGCGCAGGTCGAGAAGGACGGCAAGTTCTTGCTCGAGGGCAACATCTTCGGCGACGGCGCCGCCCGCGACATCAGCGCCTTCGGCGTCAAGTCGGCCGCGCCGACGCAGTATCCCGCCGGCACGACCGCCGACCTCGGCGACGGCGTTACCCTGCAGCTCAACGCCGATGGCGGTTTCGTCATGCAGTCCCCGAAAGCTTTCGAGGGCGAGCGCGGCCAACGCGTCTATTATGCCTCGTCGGCGCCGCCAAAATTCACCACCGACAATTACAAGACGGTGCTGTTTTCGGAGGGCATCGGCCGGTCCTTCATGAATTCGCTGACCGTCACCATTCCGGCGACCGTCATCCCGATCCTGATAGCGGCCTTCGCCGCGTACGCGCTGGCCTGGATGCGCTTTCCCGGCCGGGCGCTGCTGATCGCGGTCATCATCGGCCTGCTGGTGGTGCCGCTGCAAATGTCGCTTATCCCGCTGTTGAAGCTCTATAACGGCGTCGGCTCCTTCTTCGGCGTGTCGTCGAAGACCTATCTCGGCATCTGGCTGGCACATACCGGTTTCGGCCTGCCCTTCGCCATCTATCTCTTGCGCAGTTACATTGCCGGCCTGCCGCGCGAGATCATGGAATCGGCGCGCATCGACGGCGCCAGCGATTTCGAGATCTTCGTCAAGATCGTGCTGCCGCTGTCGTTCCCGGTGCTGGCCTCCTTCGCCATCTTCCAATTTCTCTGGGTATGGAACGATCTGCTGGTGGCGATGGTTTTCCTGGGTACCGAGGGCGACCAGATTGTGCTGACCGCCAAGCTCAATGCGTTGCTCGGTTCGCGCGGCGGCGACTGGGAGATCCTGACGACATCGGCTTTCGTAACCATCATCGTGCCGCTGATCGTGTTCTTCTCGCTGCAGCGCTATTTCGTCCGCGGGCTGCTCGCCGGCTCGGTGAAAGGAGGCTGAGACCATGCAATCGGCACTGAAAGCGACTGTGAGCCCCGACCTCGCCAGCGACCGCGACTGGTGGCGGGGCGCGGTGATCTACCAGATCTATCCACGCAGCTACCAGGACTCCAACGGCGACGGCATCGGCGATCTCAAGGGCATCATCGGCAGGCTCCCTTACATCGCCTCGCTCGGCATCGACGCCATCTGGATCTCGCCCTTCTTCAAGTCGCCGATGAAGGATTTCGGCTACGACGTGTCGGACTATTGCGACGTCGATCCGATGTTCGGCACGCTGGCCGATTTCGACGCGCTGACCGCCGAAGCCCACAGGCTGGGCCTCAAGGTGATGATCGACGAGGTGTTGTCGCATACCGCCGACATCCATCCCTGGTTCAGGGAAAGCCGCGCGAACCGGACCAACCCCAAGGCGGATTGGTATGTCTGGGCCGACGCCAGGCCGGATGGCACGCCGCCCAACAACTGGCTGTCGATCTTCGGCGGCTCTGCCTGGCAGTGGGACACCAGCCGGCAGCAATATTACCTGCACAATTTTCTGGCCGAGCAGCCCGATCTCAATTTCCACAACCGGCAAGTCCAGGACGCGCTGCTCGACGTCACCCGCTTCTGGCTGGAGCGCGGCGTCGACGGCTTCCGCCTCGACACCATCAATTTCTATTTCCACAGCCAGGGGCTGGAGAACAATCCGCCGCTGCCTCCGGAAGAGCGCAACGACCAGACGGCGCCTGCCGTGAATCCCTACAACTACCAGGACCATCTCTACGACAAGAGCCGCCCGGAGAACCTCGGCTTCCTCGAACGCTTCCGTGCGCTGCTCGACGAATATCCGGCGACCGCCGCGGTCGGCGAGGTTGGAGATTCGCAGCGCGGGCTGGACGTGGTGGCGGCTTACACCGCCGGCGGCAAGCGCGTGCACATGTGCTACTCCTTCGATTTCCTGGCGCCCGAAAAGATCAGCGCGGCCAAGGTGCGCTCGGTGCTGGAAGCCTTCGGCAAGGTCGCCAGCGACGGCTGGTCGTGCTGGGCATTCTCCAATCACGACGTGATGCGCCCTGCCTCGCGCTGGGCCGCTGACGAAGCCGACCAGACCGCCTATCTCAAGGTGATCTCGGCGCTCTTGATGTCGCTGCGCGGCTCGGTCTGCATCTATCAGGGCGAGGAGCTTGGCCTTGGCGAAGCGGAGTTGCAATTCGAGGATTTGCAGGACCCCTACGGCATCCGCTTCTGGCCGGAGTTCAAGGGCCGCGACGGCTGCCGCACGCCGATGGTATGGGACGGCGGCGCCCAAAATGGCGGCTTCTCGACGGCAAAGCCTTGGCTGCCGGTGCCGGCCAAGCATCTTGCGCAGGCGGTCAGTGTGCAGCAGGGCGATGACAGTTCGCTGCTCGAGCATTATCGGCGGTTCCTTGCCTTTCGCCGCCTGCATCCGGCGTTGGCCAAGGGCGATATCGACTTCATTGAAAGCGATGGCGATACCGTCGCCTTCACGCGCCGCGAGGGCAATGAACAGATCGTCTGCGCCTTCAATCTCGGCAGCAGGCCGGCACAAATCAATCTCGGCGACCGCTCGCTGCAGCCCTTGCCGGGACATGGGTTTTCAGGACAGACTGAAGCCGGCTCCATCCGCCTCGGCGGCTACGGCGCCTGGTTCGGGCGCATCGACTAAATTAGCAGGAATCACTGGAGGGAATCATGGCCGATGTCACACTAAGGCAAGTGAAGAAATCATATGGCAGTCTGAACATTCTCCATGGCATCGACCTCGACATAAAGTCGGGCGAGTTCATCGTCTTCGTCGGCCCTTCGGGTTGCGGCAAGTCGACCCTGCTCCGGTCCATCGCCGGACTTGAGGAAATCACCTCGGGCGAGCTCAAGATCGATGGCGAAGTGGTGAACGATGTGCCGCCTTCGAAGCGCGGCATCGCCATGGTGTTCCAGTCCTATGCCCTCTACCCGCACATGACGGTCTACGACAACATGGCGTTCTCGATGAAGATCGGCAAGGAAAGCAAGGCCGAGATCGACAAGCGGGTGCGCCAGGCGGCGGAGATCCTGCAGCTGACCAAATATCTCGACCGGCTGCCCAAGGCGATGTCGGGCGGCCAGCGCCAGCGCGTCGCCATCGGCCGCGCCATCGTGCGCAATCCGAAAGTCTTCCTGTTCGACGAACCGCTGTCGAACCTCGACGCGGCGCTGCGCGTCGCGACCCGCATCGAGATCGCCAAACTCAAGGAATCGATGCCTGCCACGACGATGATCTACGTCACCCACGACCAGGTCGAGGCGATGACGCTGGCCGACCGTATCGTGGTGCTCAAGGATGGCCATATCGAGCAGGTCGGCACGCCGATGGAGCTCTACAAGAGACCCGGCAATCTGTTTGTCGCGCAGTTCATCGGCTCGCCGGCCATGAACATCCTGCCGGCCGCCATCGACAAGTCGGGCAATCCCACCATCGTCAGCCATGTCGGCGGACGCAAGGCGACGGTGCCGATCGCCACGCCGGCGTCGGCGAAGGGCGCATCGGTGAGTTTCGGCGTGCGGCCGGAGGATCTGATGATCGCGACAGGCGCGGATTATCTGTTCGAGGGGACGGTGGACTATGTCGAGCAGCTCGGCGAGGTCCAGCTCGTCTATGTCGACATCGGCCGCGCCGACCTGCCGCTGGTGACCAAGCTGCCCGGCAATGTCGAGGTCAAGCGCGGAGCAAAGCTGCGGCTGAGCGCCAATGCCGAGGACCTGCATATCTTCGATGCGGACGGCCATTCTTTCTCGCTTCACTCGGCGGAAGCGCAGGCGGCCTGAGAACCCGGCGAACGATCCGCCGGAAAACACAAGAGGGGGGGGGGCCCGCCCCCCCCCGGGTGTTTTTTGGGTGGGGGGGGGGGGGTGGGGGCGGGCAAATTGGGGGGGGGGGGGGGGGGGGGGGGGTTTTGTAGGGGGGGGGGGGGGGGGGGGGGGGGGGGGGGGGGGGGGGGGGGGGGGGGGCGGGGGGGGGGG
>NZ_JBVVPU010000002.1:293819-679099 GCF_055811295.1 Mesorhizobium sp. WSM4871
TGTACCTCAATATCTTCGATGCGCACGGCCATTCTTCCTCGCTTCACTCGGCGGACGCGCCGGCGGCCTGACACCCCGGCCAACCACCCCCCGCAAAACACACGCGCGGCGGGCCCGGCCCGCCGCTCTTGTGTTTGGGATCGACTTCGACGTTAGCGGCCGAAGAGATTCCGGTCGCTGCCCTGAGGGGCAGATTTTTCCACATCGCCCGACGAATTGAGCAGCTTGTAGACCGGCGAACTGGTGTCGCGCACCGAAGACGTCCGGGTGTTGTCGACGTTGGCGGTCGCCTGCTTGTTGATGTCGGTCCCGCCAACATTGTCATTGGCGGCATAGGCGCTGCCGGCGGCAATCAAAAGAGCGGCGGCAGTAAGAACAATCTTCTTCATTGGTACTCCTGAATTTTCTTGCGCCGGGATTTCTCGATCCCGGCAGGGCGGCGGGCAACCCGCCGTTCCCTGTCTGATCGACCTATGATCTCGCCGAACCCAAGGTTCGGGATCACAGGTCTGGGTCGGCTTAGTTATTGCCGAACAGATTGCGGTCGCTGCCGTGCGTGACAGGCTTTTCGGCGGGAGCTTCCGACTTCTGAGTGGAAGCCGTGTACGAGCTGTCGACTGCGGCGGCAGGCTGGTTCGCACCATTGGAACCATAATTGTCGCTACCAGCGAAGGCGCTGCCGGTGATGGCCAGAAGGGCGGCGGCAGTAAGAGCGATCTTCTTCATTTTTTGGTACTCCAGTATTTAGTTTTTCCGTCCGTCTAGCGGCGGTGTCCTGGGAGGATTTCGCGTCGTTCGGACGGCCTCGATGTGGGGGGGCCGATCGCCGGTTTCCAATCACGAAGTTGTTCCATCTGGACCATGACTCTGCATCTTGAAAATGCACCAAGGATTCCCACAACCGTTATTTTTGCTAATATTATCAGTCTGTTATATCAAATCGGCCGGCGGATCACCAAGTGTGTCGGAGCGCCAGTGTTCACAACGTTCTGCACGCACCGTCAACAGAAACGAACCGTTCGGTTCGATTTTAGGAACAGCTAATAGTCACCTTTGGAAACTGTTAAGCCTTTTTGCCAGGCAAACGCGCCGGATTCGACGGTGACGGCAGTCGACAATGGCAGCCGGCAAAATAAGTTTCAGCCCGGCAATTGCCAGCTTGCCGGTTTCGCCGGCCGTGTCGCGCCGCATGGATACGATGTCGCTTTCATGCCGACAGTCGGCCGGCCGTCGTGATTAGATCATGGCATCTCAGGTGCCGCTTCGTGACGACGGAGCGGAGAATTGGGAAGCCGGTCAGAGTCCGGCGCTGCCCCCGCAACGGTGGTGGAGTTCAAGTCGCAACGGGAGACCACTGGGCCACGGCCTGGGAAGGTGTCGCGACGAGTCCGCGAGGACAACTCCAGAGCCCGGAAACCAGCCCGAGGTGATTGAACTCGACTGATCGCGGTGGGCGGTCAAGAGGCGGATAGTTCATGCCGGCCGTTCGCCAGCCTGCGCCGATCCTTCCTCCCGTCACCACCATAGTCAGTCCTTGGAGCGACGTGCGTCCATTTGGACGCACAAAGTACGCTCCAAGACTTTGAACTGCGCATCGTGCTTTCCGAAATCGATTCCGATTTCGGCCCGATGCGACGGCCAAGAGGACAGGACATGGACACGCGCAACGACATGCTGAGGCTTCTGCACAGCCGCAGGGAAGCCTTCTCCCTCGAACAGCCCTTCTACACCGATCCTGATTTCTTCAAGCTAGACATGGAGCTGATCTGGTATCGCGACTGGCTGTTCATCGGCCATGATTGCGAATTGCCGAAGCCGGGCAGCTATATCACGGCCCAGATCGGCGATTATCCGATCGTGCTGGTGCGCGACCAGCAAGGCAAGATCAACGCCTTCCACAATTCCTGCCGCCATCGCGGCAGCCGTGTTTGCAACGCCGACAGGGGCACGGCGGCCAAGCTCGTCTGCCCCTATCACCAGTGGACCTATGAGCTGGACGGAAGGCTGCTGTTCGCCCGCCAGATGGCGGACGGTTTCGACAAGAGCCAGTTCGGCCTGAAGCCGGTCGCCTGTGAAAGCGTCGGTGGCTACATCTTCATCTGCCTGGCCAGGGAGCCCGCCGATTTCGCGCCGATGCGCGCCATGATCGAACCCTATCTGCTGCCGCACCGGCTGCGCGAGGCAAAGGTCGCCTTCGAATCGACCATCGTGGAGAAGGGCAACTGGAAGCTCGTCTGGGAAAACAACCGCGAGTGCTATCATTGCGCCGGCAACCATCCGGAACTCTGCAAGACATTCCCGGAAGCGCCGACGGTGACCGGCGTGCAGGGCGCCGACAGCGACCCCGAGATGCTTGCGCACTGGGCCAAATGCGAGGCCGCGGGCCTGCCGAGCAAGTTCCGCATCGATCCGGCCGGGCAGTATCGCGCCACCCGCGCGCCGCTGTTGCGCGACGCCGTCAGCTACACGATGACGGGCAAGCGCGCCGTGAAGAGGAACCTTTCAGACAGCGTTGCCACCGACCGCATCGGCTCGCTGCTGCTTTACCACTATCCGACGACCTGGAACCACATACTCGGCGATCACGCCGTCACGTTCCGCGTGCTGCCGATCAGCGCCACGGAGACGGCTGTCACCACCAAATGGCTGGTCCACAAGGATGCGGTCGAAGGCGTCGATTACGATCTCGCCGAACTCACCCATGTCTGGACTGAGACCAACGACCAGGACCGCCGCATCGTCGAGGAGAACGCCTTCGGCATCCTGTCGCCGGCCTACGAGCCTGGCCCCTATTCGGAACTGCATGAGGGCGGCGTCATCCAGTTTGTCGAATGGTACGCCGCCTTCATCGGGCCACGCCTTACCGAAGGCGAACGGCCGGCGCTGCGCAGCGTCGCCTGAGGGGCCGGGGGATGAATGCGATGACCGACCTTGGCCTCTACCGCCACCTCGACGAGATGGCGCCGTGGAACGACCGGCTGCAGGTGCTGGAGGTGATCGGCGTCAGCGACGAGGCGCCTGACGTGAAGACCTTCACCTTCCGCTCCGACAACCAGACCTGGTTCCGCTACAAGCCGGGGCAATTCGTGACGCTGGAACTGCCGAGCGCCGACGGTCCGCTGATGCGCACCTATACGCTGTCGTCCTCGCCGTCGCGGCCGTTCTCGATCGCGGTGACTGTGAAGGCGCAGGCCGGCAGCCTCGGCACGCGCTGGATGTTCGACAATCTGAAGCCGGGCGTTCATGTGAAGGCCTATGGACCGGCAGGCGATTTCTCGCTGCACAGCCACCCCGCGGCCAAGTATCTGTTCATTTCGGCGGGCTCCGGGGTAACGCCGATGATGTCGATGCTGCGCTGGCTGAACGACTGCGCGCCATGGACCGATGTCGGCTTCGTCAACTGCGCGCGGCGCGCGGAAGAGATCATCTTCCGCAAGGAGCTGGAACTGCTGGGCAGCCGCATGCCAGGCCTCACGCTCGGCTTCATGATCGAGGAGCGCTCCAGCCGCGAGGGCTGGTTCGGCCATATGGGGCGGATCGATGCGATCAGGCTGCCGCTGCTGGCACCGGATTTTCGCGAGCGCGAGATCTTCTGCTGCGGCCCCGATCCCTTCATGCGCGCGGTGCGGCAAATGCTGGAGGCCGCCGGCTTCGACATGGACAACTATCACCAGGAAAGCTTTGCCGCGCCCGCCGTGGAGGAAGTACCGGCTCCCTTTGCGTCGCCGGCAGGCGGTGGGGCCGAGATGCCCGCCGCGGCAGCAACGCCGATCCGGTTCTCGCTTTCCGATGTCGATGGCGAATGCCTTGCCGGCCAGACCGTGCTGCAGACGGCGCGCGCCTCGGGCGTCAGAATCCCCGCGGCCTGCGAATTCGGCCTGTGTGGAACCTGCAAGGTGAAGAAGATCTCGGGCAGCGTGGAGATGAGCCACAATGGCGGCATCCTCGACCATGAGATCGAAGACGGCTTCATCCTGGCCTGCTGTTCGAAGCCATTAACGGCGATCGAGGTCGAAGCTTGAAAGGGACTTTCGACACCGCGCAAATCTGCCCTACAGATTCTTGGCCGGCACCCTGTCTTGCCAAAGAAGGGCCAACTGGCTAGATGCTTTCACCAGCGGCGGGGTGGGCCGCGACGACCGGCGATTCGCTTCCCGTGCGTCCGAGGCGGGGATTAAACGATGCAACAATTGGTCTACGCGGTGGCGAGCAAGGACATCGTTTTTGAGTCCTTCGACGGCGAAGCCGTCGTGCTCGACCTTTCGACCGGGAAATATTTCGGCTTCTCCGATTCGGGCAGCAGGGTCTGGGAAGCGCTGTCATCAGGCGTTGCCGCCCATGCATTGGTCGGACAGACAGCAGGCGCGTCAACGATAGGATTGGCCGAGCTCGAGAGCTTCATCTCGCAACTGCTCGAATTCGGCCTGCTCGTGCCCGCGGCCGATGCCACCGCGCAACCCATTTCGGGCGCCCTTCTTGCGGAACTCGCCGGCACCGGCGAGCCGCTCAAGGTCGACATCCATGACGACCTTGCCGATCTTATCGTGGTCGATCCGATCCATGAGGTCGAGGAACCTCGCGGCTGGCCGGCGGTCAAACAGGCGTCCTGAAACACAAGGGCGGCCGTGCCTTCGCCACATCGGGCGATACTGGAACATGTCAGCCATGCCGCGCGTCACCCTCCAATCCCTGCCGGACTATGCCCGCTATGTGCTGGCCGCGGCGGAAGGCGCCGCTTCGGGCTATGCCGTCACCGCGAAGGCCGACTTGCCGCGGCTGGAACTGACGGCGCATCTGGGCCCCGGTCCGCTGGCGGCGGCAATCGATCAGGCTTTTGTCCAGGCTCGGGACGACCGAACCGCAACAAGCGACTGCCGCATTTTCGTTGCCGACCCCGACATCGAGGGCGTTCCCGTCCCGGCGAGCTGGGGCCACGGCTATTTCACGCACCACGCCTTCGCCACCAGCCTGGCCGAGGCCGGGCTGCGCGGCAACCACTACCACGACCTGGACTTCTGGCAGTTCTACGATCCGGAGCGCCGCGTCGGCGTGCAATTGATGGCATCGCCCGAGGCTTTTCCGCCGTGGGAGCCCGGCGCGCCGCTGCGCGCCTTCCTGCATTGGGAGTATGCGGCGCGCGGCATGCGGCTGGCCCATGCCGGCACGCTGGGTCTCGATGGCAAAGGCATTCTGCTGGCCGGCTCGGGCGGAGCCGGGAAATCGGGAACGGTCGTCGCCGGTCTGCTCAACGGACTGGACAGCGTCGGCGACGACTATGTGCTGATCGATGCGGCCAATGGCGTAAGAGCCCATCCGCTGTTCGCGACGCTGAAGCAGGATCCCAAAGGCTTCCAGCGGCTGGGGCTGAAGCACAGATTGACGTCCTATGGTCCGCTGAACTGGCAAGGCAAGCATCAGTTCCGCATCGATGACATCGCGGCGCGCCCTGTGCCCGCAAGTCTGGACATCGTCGCGCTGCTGGTGCCACATATCGGCGGAGTTGAAGCAAGCTCGATCATGCCCGTGTCGCGCAAGGACGCCATGATTGCATTGGCGCCGTCCGGAATCGCCCAGATGCCAGGCGAGCGGGAAAGCGGCTTTCGCTTCTTCAGCGACCTCACGCGCCTGCTGCCATGCTACCGCCTGTCGCTGGGGACGCGACCGGAAGAGATCGCCGGGACCATTTCGGCGTTTCTCGCGCGGAGCACGCCATGAAGCTGAGCGTGATCATGCCCGCCTACAACCGCGAGCGCTACATCGTTTCGGCGCTGCGCTCCCTGCTCAGGCAACGCGACGCCGCCGATCTCGATATCATCGTCGTCGATGACGGCTCGACCGACGGCACGGCCGACGCGGTGCACGCCATAATGGGCGAAACGTCCTGCATTCGCCTGTTCCGGCAGGCGAATATGGGTGTCAGCAAGGCGCGAAACAGCGGGCTGAGGCAATTACTGCCGCAGACACAGCTGGTATCGTTTCTCGATTCCGACGACATCTCACCTGCCGGGCGCTTCAAGGCCGATCTTGCCTGCTTCGCAACCGATCCCGGCCTTGACCTGACCTATTCGCTGATGATGCTGGTCGACGGCATAGACGATGAGGCGCTGGAACCGGCCGCCGGCTGCCGCTCGATGATGCTTCGCGGCCTTTCGCTGAGTGCCGGGATATTCAGCCGGAAGCTCATCGAGCGGACCGGCGTCTTCGACGAGGAGTTCAGGCAATCCGAAGACACCGACTATTTGTTGCGCGTCTTCGAAAGCGGTCCCCGCTACACGCTGCCCGATACCGTGGCGATCTATTACCGGCGTCATCCAGGCAATGCGACCAGAGAGCAAGGTGTCCCGGTCCGCGAATACCTGCGCGCGATCCACAAATCGATGCGACGGCGCAAGGCCGATCCTTCGATCCATCAGGTCGAGGGTATTTTCGAACTTAGGAGCCCGGCCGATTGGCAATTCACGTGACATATCGACGGAGAGGATCGTTGTTCCCTGGAGACCTGGCCGAAGCAGGTCGGGCTGCCCTCGCAATTGCGGAGTGATGCATGAAACTGAGCGTGATCATGCCTGTCTACAACCGCGAACGCTATGTCGGCGCGGCGCTGCGTTCGCTGCTCAGGCAATGCGATGACGCCGATCTCGACATCATTGTGGTCGACGACGGCTCGACCGACAGCACGGCCGACGCGGTGCGCGCCATGATGGGCGAAACGTCCTGCATCCGCCTGTTCCAGCAAGCCAATATGGGTGTCACCAGGGCGCGCAACGCCGGGCTGCAGCAATTGCTGCCGCAAACGCGGCTCGTCTCGTTTCTCGATTCGGACGACATCTCGCCCGCCGGCCGCTTCAGGGCCGATCTTGCCTGTTTCGCGGCCGATCCCGACCTTGACCTGACCTATTCGCGGATGACGCTTATAGACAGGATAGACGACGAGACGCTGGAACCGGCCGCCGACAGCCATTCCATAACCGTTCGCGGGATTCATCTGTCCGCCGGCATTTTCGCCCGCAATCTTGTCGAGCGGATAGGCGGCTTCGACGAGGACTTCAACCAGGCCGAGGACACCGACTACCTGCTGCGCGTTTTCGAGAGCGGCCCGAGATTCCTCATGCCCGAGACTGTTGCCCTCTACTACCGACGCCACCCCGGCAACATGACCAAGGAAAAGAATGTGCCGTTTCGCGAATTCATGCGCGCCATCCACAAATCGATAAAACGGCGCAAGGCCAATCCTTCCCTGCACGCCGTCGACGGTATATTCGATTTCAAGGACCTCGCGCATTGGCGTTTCTTGTGATGGGGCGTTTCCTCTAATGTCCGGCTACGGCGTCGTTATTCCAGCCTTCAACGCGGCCACCACCATCGCCGAGACGTTGAGATCGGTCGTGGCTCAGTCGATCGAGCCCGACGACATCGTCGTCGTCGACGACGGCTCGACCGATGACATGGCGGCTGTGATCAATGCGCTGGACCTGAAGGTGCGGTTGCTGCGCCAGGAAAACGCGGGGCCGGGCAGCGCCACGACCAGAGGCGTTGCCGCGCTGTCGACGCCATTTATCGCGACGCTCGATGCCGACGATTTGTGGTTGCCGACCAAGATCGAAGAACAGCTTGCGCATTTCAGACTTTTTCCGAAGACGTCGGGCGTTTTTACCCATTGGCGCAACTTCCGCCACGACCGGCCCGATGCCCCAGAGGCCGTCACCGTGCCCGGCTGGTCGCGTTCGACAATGATGATCCGCCGCGAGGTCTTCGATGTCGTCGGGCCGATCGTCGATCCGCCCGGTGGCCGCGGCGAAATGATCGACTGGATCGCCCGGGCGCGGGAGGCGGGCCTGATTCTCGACATGCTGAACGAGGCGCTGACATTGCGTCGAATCCGGCCCGGCAGCCTGTCCTATGGGCGCGATGACACGCGCGACCGCGGCTATCTCGAGGTCGCCCGGCTCGCCATGCAGCGGGCGCGAAACAGGGCGGAACGCAGTTGATGGCCAGGACAATGCGGCGTATCGGCCGCCGGTTTCCGGACTATGGCTGGTCGTGGCCGACCGGCAAGCTCGACCAATTGCTCAAGGCGGCGCTTCTTCCCGATGAGGAAGCGGCCTGCCAATGCGCCATGCGCTGGCTTGACGAAAACGACATCGACCTCGTCTCCTTTCGCGAGCACCGGCTGCTCGCCGCCATATCCGACAGGTTCGGCAGGAAGCTTGCCGTCCATGCCGCCTACCCGCGCCTTGTCGGCCTGCAAAAGATGCTGTGGACCAAATCGCGGATGGCGATGCGCGAGGCCGAGCCGGCGCTGAAGGCGATGGTGGAGGCCGGATCGGCGGTCATGCTGATCAAGGGCGCCAGCCGCATTGCCGTCGATGCGTCGGCGCAGCGCGGCCGGGTGGCGCATGACATCGACATATTGGTGCGCCCGCAGGACATGGTCACAGCCTTTGACGTGCTGCGCGACCGCGACTGGCAGATCGCCACCGGCGTCAGTCCACAATATTTGCGGGCCAGACTGTTGTCCGTGCGCTCGATGAATTTCTTCAAGGGCAGCTTCGGCGACATCGACCTGCACCAGTTCGGCTATGACGGATCTCAATCAAGTTCGGAAGACGATTCGGCGATCTGGCGCCGCGCGATAGCGGCCGAATTCAGCGGCGTCAGCGTGTCTGTTCCCTCGCCGGCCGATCGCATCGCGCTCGCCATTGCGCATGGCGGCCTCGACGCCCACACCCACAGCGACTGGCTCGTCGATTGCGCGGTGGCTATAGATGGCGGCGATGTCGACTGGGATGTGTTCCTCGATATCGCAGCCAAACGCGGCCTTGCCGTGGCCGCGGCGGTGGCGCTCTCCTATCTCGCGCGGGAGATCGGCATTGCCGTGCCCGAGGCGCCACTGGCAAGGATTGTGGCGATGGCGGATCGCGCCGGCCTGTCGCGCTGGTCCTCGGTGCTGCAAGCCAAGCCGCGCACGGATTTCGGCGGCCTCGTCTGGCTGTCGCGCGGCTTTGCCAAGCAGCTGCGCTTGAAACGCAAGAAGGGCCGGCTGCGGCAATCGGCGCCTGATATCGTCTGGCGCGGCAGGTCGGCTATGCCCAAGACGAAGACGGCGCCCGCGCCATTCGTGCTTTCACAGACGATCCCCTATCCACAAACGACCCCCTATTTGGAAATGACTGGCGAGTTGATGCTTGAGGTGACCGTCAGGATCTCCGTTCCGCCGGTCCGGCGACGCATCGAAATGGAGATCAATGCCGCCGGCCGGCATGTCGCCCGCTTGCGGTCCGTGGCGATCAGCCGCTCCGGTGGCGAAAGGGTGCTGCACTTTCGCGGCAAGGTGACGCTGGACGGTGCAAGCCAGGCATTGGTGCTAGAGGCCCGGCCGTCCCGCCAGTTCCGTCAATGGGACGATGAGGCGACTGTCGCCACCTATGGGGCGCTCCCGTTCCAGTTGCTGTCGGCGCATTTTTCGCCACTCGACTGAAGTCGCCCGCAGGGAACCTGCAGGTAAAGGCAAGTGGCCGGGCGACCCCGGCACTGCGTGGCATGCAGCCTCGCAAAATGCTGATCCAGACCTTTGGTCCTGCCTTCAGCAGGCCGATCCGAGAAAGGCCTGATCCTGTCCCGGCACGATCATGATGGCCATATCTATTTGTTTTCCATGGGTTTTATCGAGAAGCAACCCTCACCTCAATGGGCCGTTCGCTAAAACTCCCGAGATGACTTGACATTTGTCGACCATAAATTGACTATTGTCATCTTCGATGTCCTGGGCGGAGGCTGCCAGCGTCGATCGGCTCCAAGGATTGCCGGACATACGGGAGGAGAGAAGGTGGAGCTTTTGCTCGAGGTTGAAGGGCTGAAAAAGTCCTTTGGTGGCGTCGCCGCCTTGCGCGACGGCCGCTTTCAGCTTCGCGCCGGTACGGTTCATGCGCTCTGCGGCGGCAATGGCGCCGGCAAATCGACCTTTCTCAAAATACTGATGGGCATCTTCGGCCGCGATGCCGGCTCGATCCGCCGCCGCGGCAAGGAAGTGGAATTCGCCAGCCCAGCCGACGCACTGGCCTCGGGCATCGCCATCATCGAGCAGGAACTCAGCCCCGTTCCCCACATGACGGTTGCCGAGAACATCTATCTCGGCCGCGAGCCCAAGGCGCGGTTTGGCGGCATCGATTTCCGCGCGATGAACCGGTCCGCGCAAGGACTGCTGGACGATCTCGAATTCGATATCCGGGCCACGCAGTACATGATGAACCTCTCGGTCGCGCAGATGCAGCTCGTCGAGATCGCCAAGGCGCTCAGCCACGACGCCGAGGTCATCTTCATGGATGAGCCGACCTCGGCGATCGGCGAGCGGGAGGCACAGCATCTGTTCGGCGCGATCCGCCGCCTACAGGCGCAAGGGCGCGGTATCGTCTATGTTTCCCACCGTCTGTCGGAGATCTTCCAGATCGCCGATTCCTACACGGTTTTTCGCGATGGCGCCTATGTCGGCAGCGGAGCGCTCGCGGACATCGATCGACCCGGCCTGATCCACATGATCGTCGGCCGCGCGCTGTCGGAGGAATTCTCCAAGACCAACACGCCGACATCGCAACCCGGTATCGAGGTTGCCGCGCTCTCTTGCCCGAATAAGATCGAAGACATCTCGTTTTCGGTGCGCAAGGGAGAGATTTTCGGCATTTACGGCCTGATGGGAGCCGGTCGGACGGAGATCTTCAACTGCCTGTTCGGGCTCGACAGGCCGTCGGCGGGAAGCATCAAGGTCGACGGAACCGAGGTCAGCATTGCAAAGCCGGCGGATGCGATGGCGCATGGGCTGGCGCTGGTCACCGAGGACCGCAAGCTGACCGGTCTCAATCTCGCCGATTCCGTGCGCGCCAACATCTGCATGGCGAGCCTGCCTGAAATGAGCCCCGCCTTCGCCATGGACCGGGCGCGGGAAGCGGACGCTAGCCGCGGCATGCGGGAAAAGTTCCAGATCAAGGCGGCCCGCGACACCATGCCGGTCTCCGGCCTTTCAGGCGGTAACCAGCAGAAGGTGGTGCTCGGCAAATGGTTTCTTCGCAATCCGAAGGTGCTGCTCCTGGACGAGCCGACCCGCGGCGTCGATGTCGGCGCCAAGCGCGAAATCTACCGGATCATCAGCGACTTCGCCTCCTCCGGCGGCACGGTCGTGATGATCTCGTCGGAGATCGACGAGGTTCTCGGCATGTCGGACCGGATCATGGTGATGCGGGCCGGCAGAAGTGCCGGGACCTTCAGCCGGGAGGAAACGAATGCCCAATCGCTCGTCCATCTCTCAACCTGACCAGGGACAGGGTGTTCGCTCAATGGCAGAGGAATCGATGATGTCGGCTGGCGACAACAAGGGTGCCGAGGGTGGCAAGAATGCAAATAGCTGGCTCGGTTCGGAGCAGCGCCGGCTGTTGATCCAGGAATACGGCATCTTCCTTGCCTTCGTGATCCTGGTGGCGGTTCTGTCGGTCTCCAACGAGTTCTTCCTGACGGCCGGCAACATCTCGAACGTGCTGCTCCAGACCTCGATCAATGGCGTTCTCGCCATCGGCATGACTTTCGTCATCCTGACGCGCGGCATCGATCTCTCGGTCGGCTCCGTTGTGGCGCTTGCAGGCATTGTCAGCGCGAGCTTCGTGACCAGTTCGGCGACCGCCGGGATTTCCGGCGCGCCCTATCCGGTCGCCCTGGGCCTCGGCATCGGCCTGCTGGTCGGCATCGCCTGCGGCGCCATTTCCGGCGTGATCGTGTCACGGTTTTCGGTGCCGGCCTTCGTGGCGACACTGGGCATGCTGTCGGCAGCACGCGGAATGACCCTCATCTATGGCGGTGGCCGTCCCGTCCCCGCGCTGACGCCGGCCTTCCGCTGGATCGGCACAGGCAACATCCTTGGCATACCTGCGCCGGTCGTCATTCTCGCAGTCGTGTTCGCCATCTCCTGGTGGATCCTCAACCGCACCCGTTTTGGCCGCTACATCTATGCCGTCGGCGGCAACCCGCATGCGGCCAGGACCTCGGGCATCAACATCACCCGCACGCAGTTCGTCGTCTATGTCATCTCCGGCGGTCTTGCCGGTCTCGCCGGGATGCTGCTCAGCGCCCGCACCGGTTCCGCCCTGCCCCAGGCCGGCATTGCCTACGAGCTGGACGCGATCGCGGCGGTGGTGATCGGCGGTACCAGCCTTTCGGGAGGCGTCGGCCGGGTGACCGGCACGCTGATCGGCGCGCTGATCATCGGCGTCATGAACAACGGCCTCGATCTGATGGGTATCCAATCCTACTACCAGCAAGTCCTCAAGGGCGCCCTGATCGTCGGCGCCGTGATGCTTGATCAGAAAAGGAACTACGGGGCTTAAGCCCCTTCCGGTACCGGACCTGCAAGACGCGCGTCCGTGAATGGCGAACCATGTCGGTCGCTCGCTCAAAGTGGAGGTAACAATGAAAAGACTGATGATTGCGCTCGCATCCGCGACCGCTCTGCTGGCCTCGTCGGCCATGGCGCAGGAGAAGATCAAGATCGGCGCGGCGCCTTACGGGTTGAACGCCGAGTTCATGCAGATCTGGGCGGCCGCGCTCCAGGAGCACCCGGCCGTCAAGAGCGGTGAAGTCGAACTGACGGTGTTCGACGGCCGCTATGACGCCCTGGTCCAGCAGGACCAGTTCAAGACGATGGCGACGCAGAAATACAGCGCCATCATCTTCGCTCCGATCGACGTCGACGCCGGCGCCGCGGCGGTGCAGACGGCCGTCGACGCCGGCATTCCGGTCATCGGCTCGAACACCCGCGTCAATTCCGATCTGCTGACCTCCTATGTCGGATCCGACGACACGATCTCGGGCTACATGGAAGCCAAGACCGTGCTCGACAAGATCGGCTGCAAGGGCAATGTGGTCATCCTCGAAGGGCCGATCGGCCAGTCTGCGCAAATCTCCCGCCTCGAAGGCAACAAGAAGGCGCTTGCCGAGTGCCCGGATGTCAAGATCCTCGAGGACCAGACCGCAAACTGGTCGCGCGCCGAAGCCCAGACGCTGATGGAAAACTGGCTCACCGCCCACCCGAACCAGATCAACGGCGTGATCGGCCAGAACGACGAAATGGCCCTCGGCGCCATCGAGGCGATCAAGGCCGCCGGCCTCGACCTGAAGAGCTTCACCATTGCCGGCATCGACGGCATCACCGATGCGCTTCACGCGGTCAAGGCCGGTGAGATGACGTCGATCCTGCAGGACGCTCGCGCGCAGGCTCAAGGTGCGCTCGACCTTGCCATCTTCGCTGCCAAGAAGGGGGACTACAAGCCGCAGTCCGACATCTGGGCAACCTACAAGGACATGCCGTGGAAAGACGGCAAGGAGAAGATCTACAATGTGCCGTGGACGCCGGTGACGGCGGAAAACGTCGACCAGCTTCTGGCGACGCGCAAGTAGTCCGGTCGTGGGGTGGGCTCTCACGGCGCACCCCACGTTCCAACAGAGAAGAGAGCCATGACTGATTCAATCCAGGTTGATCTCAATTTTTCGCTGGGCGGCAAGGTCGCCCTGGTCACCGGCGGCGCCTCCGGCATCGGCAGCGCCATTGCCTCGGCATTCGCCACGAAGGGCGCTACTGTCGGGGTGATCGATATCAATGAATCGGTTGCCGAGGCGAAGGCCGACGAACTCGGCAACGGCGCGAAATCCTTCGTCTGCGACGTGTCCGATCCGCGATCCGTGGACGCCGTCTTCGCGACGGCGCTAGCGGCCTTCGGCCATATCGACATCGTCGTCAACAGCGCCGGCATCGTCGCTCTCGCTCCGGCCGAGGAGCTCAGCCTCGATGCCTGGGACAAGACGATCGACATCAATCTCAAGGGAACGTTCCTGGTCTCGCAGGCCGCCGGACGCGCCATGATCAAAGCCGGCAAGGGCGGCAAGATCATCAACATGGCCTCGCAGGCAGGCACGGTCGCGATCGACCAGCACGTCGCCTATTGCGCCTCGAAATTCGGCGTCATCGGCCTGTCCAAGACGCTTGCCGCTGAATGGGGCAAGCACGGCATCACGGTCAACACGATTTCGCCAACCGTGGTGCTGACCGACCTCGGCCGGAAGGCCTGGGACAACCCGCGCGGCGAGGCGCTGAAGCAGCGCATTCCGACCGGCCGCTTTGCCTTCCCGCAGGAGATCGCCGCCGCGGCGGTGTTCCTGGCATCGAATGGCGCCGACATGATCAACGGCGCCGACCTTCTGGTCGATGGCGGCTACACCATTGTCTGACAGGCGCAGGATTGGAGCAACAATGCAGCGGTTCATCAACAATCCCGACGAGGTCGTCGAGGATACGGTCAAGGGCTTCGTCAAGGCGCATGCCGATCTCGTCAGGCTCGCCAGCAATCCCCGCGTCATCGCCGCCCGCCATGCGCCGGTCGACGGCAAGGTCGGCGTGATCACCGGCGGCGGCTCCGGCCACGAACCGGCCTTCATCGGCTACACCGGCCGCAACATGCTGGACGCGGTCGCGGTCGGCGAGCTTTTCTCGTCGCCGACGGCAAAGAGCTTCCTTGACGCCGCCCGGGAGGCCAATGGCGGCAAGGGCGTCGTCTGCCTCTACGGCAATTATGCCGGCGACAACATGAACGTGAAAATGGCCATCAAGCTCGCGGCCAAGGAAGGAATCGAGATCGCAACCGTCGTGGCCAACGACGATGTGTGCTCGGCGGGACCGGAAGAACGCGAAAAGCGCCGGGGCGTCGCCGGCGAGATTTTCATGTGGAAATGCGCCGGCGCCCTGGCCGCGGAAGGCGCCAACCTCGAGGCCGTGCAGGCGGTGGCGCAAAAGGCTATCGACAATTGCCGTTCGATCGGCGTCGGCCTCGGCCCCTGCACGCTGCCGGCGGTCGGGCATCCCAATTTCCTGATCGAGCCGGGCACGATGGAGGTCGGCATCGGTCATCACGGCGAACCTGGGGTGCGGGTCGAGCCGTTGAAGCCCGCCGCCGAGATCGCGCGGGACATGGTCAAGATCGTTCTCGATGACCACGATCTGGCGGCGGGAACCGAAGTTGCGGTGCTGGTGTCCGGCCTCGGCGCCACGCCGGTCAACGAGCTCTACATCCTCAACGACACGTTCGAACAGGAGATCGCCGGACGCGGCTTGACCATCCACAAGACCTATATCGGCAACTATTTCACGTCGCTGGAAATGGTCGGCGCCACGCTCACGGTCATGGCGCTCGACACCGAACTGAAACGGCTGCTGGATGTGGCTGTCGATTGTCCGGCAAGGCTTTAGGAAACAGGCGAATGCAGCAGTTTGAAAACGCTTCGGCTGGCGACATCGTGCTTTCGATCGCCGACCGGATCATCGAAAACCGGGCGTATCTGAGCGAGATCGACGGCAAGATCGGCGACGGCGACCACGGCGTCAACATGGCCAAGGGTTTTGGCATGGCGGCGGACAGGATCCGCGGCAACGACATGTCGCTGGCCGAGGCCTTCGACACGCTGGGCACCGTGCTGATGACCGAGATCGGCGGCTCGATGGGTCCGCTCTATGGCGTCATGTTCACGCAATTCGCCGAAACGATCGAGAAATCCGCCGCCATTGACGCCCGGACATTCAGCGCCATGCTCAGCAACGGTCTCGACGGCATCCAGTCGATCGGCTCGGCCAAGGTCGGCGACAAGACGCTGCTCGACACGCTCGTTCCGGCCATCGAGGCCTTCGACGCAGCCAATGCCGACGGCAAACCGTTCCCGGAAGCCCTGGACGCGCTTGTCGTTGCGGCTGAGGAAGGCCGCGACAGCACCAGGGATCTCGTGGCGAAGATCGGCCGGGCCAGCCGTCTCGGCGAACGCTCGGTCGGCGTTCTCGACGCCGGCGCCACATCCTGTGCGCTGATCCTGAAAGCCCTGGCGCTTGGCGCCAAGCAGAAACTGCTGAGATCGGCGACCGCCGGTCGCTGAATTTATGAGATATGCTCCTCCCGAGCAAAGGCTCCCGGCTGACCTTCCAGCCGGGAGCGCGTTGGAGCATGATCCCGAACCGAAGGTCAGCGGAGCAAAAAGTGGAGACCGGTTTTCGGAAAAGATCATGCTCAAGCAATAGGATGGAATCCAACCAAGATTGAGACTTCTTCCATTTGCGCTCATCTTGGCGATCGATCTTGGATTCGGGGAAACCGGGCAGCATGACGGTCAAGACATTATCGGCGCGGAAGAATGGAACAGCGCGGGCCGAGGCCGGCACCGAACCCATTCCGCTGCGCTATGGCGACGACCCCTATGTCTGGGCCTGCTGGCTCTACTATGAAGATCACATGACGCAAGGCGACATCGCCGAGATCATGGGCATCTCGCGGGCGACGGTGAACAGTTATCTGGCCGATGCCCGCGCCCGTGGCATCGTCAACATCTCGCTCGAGCCGTCACGGCTGAGTTCGCTGTCGATCGCGCAGGAGCTCAAACGGCATTTCGGCCTGCATGACTGTCTCGTCGTGCCGAGCGACGACAATACGCGGCCGCTGATCGATCGCCTTGGCGGAGCGGCGGCGCAGGCGCTTGCCAAGCTACTGAAATCCGGAGACACGCTTGCCGTCGCCTGGGGGCGAACGGTGCTGGCGATCGCGGAGCAGGCCTCGGTGCCCGGCCTTCAGGACGTCACCGTCGTGCAGGCCACCGGCGGAACCGCCGCCAACTTTGCCTATACGCCGGAACTCTGCGCATCGGCCATGGCCGGCGCGATCAGTGCAAGGCTGGTCAACATCACGGCGCCGGCGGTCGTTTCCACGGCCGAGGTTCGCGACATGCTGCTGCGCGAGACGCTGATCGAAAGCCAGTTCGATGGGCTCGCCAAAGCCAACAAGGCGCTGTTCGGCATCTCGTCGCTGCGGCCGAATTCGACGATCCACACCAGCGGCTTCTTTGAATCGGTTTCGCTGCAGCAATATCTGGCCAGGAACGCGGTGGGCGTCGTCGCCGGCCGCTTCATCGATGGGCAGGGCAAGCCGGTGGCCGGCCCGCTCGACGACCGGACCATCGGCATCTCGCTCGAGATGCTCAGGGCCACCGGCCTGCGCATCGCCGTCGCCGGCGGTTTCGACAAGGTGCCGGCGATCCTTGCCGCGCTGCGCGGCGGCTATGTCAATGTGCTCATCACCGACGCAGCAACCGGCCGCGGCATCCTCAATGCCGACGGCGTGACCGAGCTTGACCAGAAGCTCTCGCAACGCCCGAAGGTCGACCACCGCGCGGCCCTGCCCAGCAACTTCCGCACCCATATCAAGAAGTTCCTCAATGACCCCAACGACGTTGTCGAGGAGATGCTCGACGGCGTGGTCAAGGCCCATGCCGCCTATATCAGGCCGATCAAGGGATCGCATCGCGCCCTCGTCGCCCGCACCGGACCGAAGCCGGGGAAGGTCGGGCTTGTGATCGGCGGCGGCACCGGCCACGAGCCGTGCTTTCTCGGCTATGTTGGCAAAGGACTGGCCGACGCCGTTGCCGTCGGCAACATCTTTTCGTCACCGCCTCCCGGCACGATCTTTCAGTGCGCCAATGCCGCGTCGGGCGGGCAAGGCGTGCTCTTCGTCTACGGCAATTATGCCGGCGACGTGATGAATTTCGACATGGCGGCCGAAATGGCGGCGGAACACGATATCGAGGTTCGCACGGTGGTGACGACGGACGATATCGCCTCGTCCCCGCTCGAGGACAGGGAAGGCCGGCGCGGCGTTGCCGGCAACTTGTTCATGTTCAAGATTGCCGGGGCCGCTTGCGACCGCGGATTGTCGCTCGATGCCTGCGAGACCGTGACCCGCAAGGCCAATGCACGAACATTCACCATGGGCGTCGCGCTGGAGCCTTGCTCGATGCCGCAGACCCGCCGCCAGAACTTCGAGATCGGCCCCGACGATATCGAAATCGGCATGGGCATCCACGGCGAACGCGGCGTCATCCGCGACAAGATGATGACCGCCGACGAGATCACCGACCGGGTGATGGACCACATCTTCTCTGAGATGAAGGCGGCGCCGGGAGATCGCGTTGCGGTGCTGGTCAATTCATTTGGTGCGACGCCACTGATGGAACTTTACATTCTGTTCAGGCGTGTCGAGCAGCGGCTGAGCGCCAAGGACATCAAGATAGAGGCGAACTGGGTGGGGCATTACTGTACCTCGCTCGACATGGTCGGGGCATCCATATCGGTCTTGCATCTCGACACCGAGCTGACGGAACTGTTGCATCATCCCTGCGATACGGCCGTCCTGCGGATCGGCTGAGGACAAAAGACGGGCGTCCCGCAAAGACGGGGCTGCATCCTGCTGGAATTGGGAGGAACACCATGTCGGACAATGCGGCGCGACGCCTGAGCAGGATGTTCTATCGCATATCCATTGCGATCGAGGCGGGAAAGGACCACCTCTCGGACCTGGACGGCGCCATTGGCGACGCCGACCATGGCATCACCATGTCGCTCGGCTTCATGGCGGTGAATGCCGAACTGGCCAAGCTCAACCTCGACGACACGCTGCCGTCGGAGGTTTTCGCGGTCGCCGCGTCAGCCTTCCTCGATGCCGTCGGCGCGTCGACGGGGCCGCTCTATGCGACCGCGTTCCGCAGGGCGGCGCAAGCGCTCAAAAAGGATGAATGCCTGTCACCCGCCGACCAGGCGACCATCGTCGAGGCGATGACGACCGGCATCAAGGAGCGCGGCAAGGGCCAGCGCGGCGACAAGACGATGCTCGATGCCTGGGTCCCCGCGACGGAAGCGGCGGTCAACGCGCGTGCCCGCGCTGCCGGAGGCCCGGAAATGTGGAACGCCATATTGGAGGCCGCCGAAGCCGGGGCGAATTCGACACGGTCGATGGTCGCCGCGCGCGGCAGGGCGGCCAGGCTGGGAGAACGATCGCTTGGCCACATGGATCCGGGCGCGGCCTCGGCCGTCATCATCCTGCGGGCGATGAAGGAGACCTTTGCCGAGGGCGAGCAGGCAAGCTCCCGGTAAAGACCTGCGGTAGCGCTTCCATCGTCCTCAAACGCCGTAGCGTTCGGTGCGGATGAGGCCTGCCGGAACGCCGGCATCGATCAACGCCTGGGCGGCAGCGGACACGAAGGCGTTCGAACCGCAGACGAAGACCAGCCCCGGCGGTTCGGGCAACCGCTCCATCGTTTGCGCCATCATCTGGACGTCGACCCGCCGTGCATGATCCTGTGGACGCCGGGCTGGCTCGCGCGTCAGCGTCAGCACCAGATCGAAGCCATCCTGGCGGTCGTTGAGGCCGATCAGCTCGTCGCGAAAGATGACCTCATCCCAGACCCGCGCGGAAAATACCAGCGCCGCAGGCACCAATGATCTGCGCGCGGCGCGATGGCGGATCATCGCCATCAGCGGCACCACGCCCGACCCGCCACCGACCAGGAGGAGCGGCCCGCCGTCGCTGTCGGACCAGACGAAGTGCCCGCCCAGCGGTCCGCGCAACTCGACCTCGTCGCCGACCGCCGCCACCTCGTGGAAGAACGGCGAGACTTCACCGTCGTCGAGCCTTTCGATCGCCAGCTCGATCGTCTCGCCGGCTTCCGGCGCCGAGGCGATGGAGTAGGAACGGCGCGCCTGATAACCGTCCGGCGCCGTCAGCCTGACGTCGACATGCTGCCCGGCGCGATAGGCGAAGGGCCGCGATGGCTGCAGGAAAAAGCTGGCGACGCGCGGCGTGCGCTTTTCGATACGGGTGATGGTGACTGTCTGCCAGGGCGACTGTGTCGCCGCTGCCTCGCTCATGGGTCGCCCGTGTAGCGCTGCTCGCGCCACGGGTCGCCATAGATGTGGTAGCCGCGCAATTCCCAGAAGCCGGGTTCGTCGCGCCCGGTGAACTGCAGCCCGTTCACCCATTTGGCCGATTTCCAGAAATAGAGATGCGGAACCAGCAGCCGCGCCGGGCCGCCATGGTCCGCCGTGATCGGCTTGCCTTCGTAAAGCAGCGCCACCATCGCCTTGCCGGCTGTGAGGTCCTTGGTCGGTACATTGGTTGTATAGCCGTCGAAGGACAGCGCCAGCGTGAATGCGGTCGGCGGTTCGATGCCGGCATCGGCTAGAATGTCGTCGACCAGCACGCCCTGCCAGGCCGTGTCGAACTTGGTCCAGGCAGTGACACAATGGATGTCGCGGGTCATCTTGCTCATGGGCAAGGCGTTGAATTCAGCCCAGTTCCACTTCTTGATCGGCCGTGGTCCGTGTTTCAGCGTGAACGACCACTCCTCGGTGCGCACACGCGGCGTCGGCCCGGCCGACAGGACCGGGAACCCTTGCTCGAGATACTGCCCGGGCGGGATGCGTGCGTCGGTATCTGTGGGGGGCTTTCGCCCGGAGAAGCCGCGGGTGACCATCGAGACAATCCATGTGCGCAGGTTGAAATCAACCTGCGCCAGTCTTCTCGAAGATGCTCTGACGGGCAACCGAAATCTTGGCCGTGACCCTGCGGCAATGCGCTTCAGCCCGCAGCGAAAGGAACGGCAACGAATATCTGCGCGTCGCCGCGATCGACAAGCAGCAGCACGGATTTCTTGCCTGACCTGCCGGCCTGCGCGATCGCCTGGTTTGCCTGCCTGGCGCTTTTCACCGGGGTCTGGTCTATGCCGACGATCACGTCGCCCGGCTGGATGCCCGCGGCCGAGGCTGCCTTGTCCGGATTGACGCGCTCGACCAATGCGCCGCGCTGGTTGGTTGCCAGGTTCAACTCCTCGCGAACATCAGGTGTGACGTCGGTCAGGCCCAGGCCGAGCGAACTCACGCGCAAGGCCTGCTCAGGCGTCTTGCCGCCATGGTCATCGGCCGAGGCAGTCTTCACATCATCGCTATTGCGCCCGACATCGACGGAAATCTCGACGCTCTTGCCCTTACGCCAGACGTCGAGTTCTTCCTTGGCGCCGGGCGAAACGTCCGCGACGGCACGCGACAGATCCTTGGGATCCTTTATGTCGTGACCGGCGAAGCTGGTAACGACGTCGCCGGTCTCGATTCCCGCCTTGGCGGCAGGTGATCCGTCATTGACCTGCGAGACCAGCGCACCGCCGGGATGATCGAGCCCGACCGCGCTCGCCACATCCGGCGTCACCGGCTGGATCTGGACGCCGAGATAGCCGTACTCAATGGAGCCGCCCTTCATCAGCTTGGCGACGACCTTTTCAGCCTGGTCGGACGGGATGGCGAAGCCGACGCCGACACTGCCGCCATTCGGCGAATAGATCGCGGTGTTGATGCCGACGACATTGCCGGCGACATCGACCAGCGGACCGCCGGAATTGCCGTGGTTGATCGGTGCGTCGATCTGGATGAAATCGTCAAACGGGCCACTGTTGAGGTCGCGTCCGCGCGCCGAGACGATGCCTGACGTGACCGTGGTGCCGATGCCGAATGGATTGCCTATCGCCAGCACCTGGTCGCCCGTCATCAGTTTGTCGGAATCACCCCATTTCACGGTTGGCAAAGGCTTGTCGGCCTTGATCTTGAGGACGGCGAGGTCGTTCTTGGCGTCGCGGCCGACCAGCTTGGCGGGAAGTTCGGTGCCGTCATCGAGCGTCACCTTGATCGAGGTGGCGCCGTCGATCACGTGGTTGTTGGTGACGATGGTGCCATCCGAGTCGACGATGAAGCCGGAGCCGAGCGCCTCGGCGCGCTGCGCCTGCTGTGGCGGCGTCCTGGGGACAGGTATCCCCTGATCCCCGAAGAACTGGCGGAAGTATTCATCGAAGGGCGATCTGCCGTCGAAAGGAGAACCGTCGCTCATCGTCTCCGGCTGCGCCTTCATGACCGTGGTAACGGTCACCACCGCCGGCTTGTCAGCGGCCACGATAGGGGCGAACGAGCCGTTGGGAGCCGTTATCCCGGCGACAGGTGTCTGGGTTGTCGGCACTGTATTGCTCGCGCTTTGGGCGAAGGAGATGACGAAGGGAGATATGATCAGCGCAGCGCCCAGCAAGGCTGCGACGCGATGTCTGCGAAGAATGTCTGACATGGTCGTTTGTCCGGACGAGAATTGATCTGGCGCCGCGGCCGGTTCTCCAGGAATCGTCGTCGGCGTGTCGATGGTCGGGATTGCCTGTCTCGCCGTGCATGGCAGCCGGCCCGCGTCGACAACCCACCATCTAGGGCTCGGATCTGCCTGAATTAGGGTTTCAGGGCGACCTTACGAAGATTTAATATCCGGAAAGCGCTAATGGGTGAAAGTCTGACACTTCGTACCGGGTGGAAACAAGAACCGACCAATGCGGACCCGACGGGTCGGCGCAGCCCGTCCGGAGCGTTGTGCAATCAAGCAGGAACGTACGTTAACCTAATCGCGTCCTCGCCGACCAAATCGCTGGCCACAAGGCGGAGCGGCGGCCGGGGCCCGGCGAAGAATGGCTTGCCGCGACCAAGCACGACTGGGTGGAAGTAGAGTCTATACTCATCGACAAGACCAAGGTCGGTAAGGCTTCGCGCCAGGTCTGGTCCGGAAACTGCAATCTCCCCGACGAGCCGGGCCTTGAGGCCACGGACCACCGCCTCGATGTCATCCTCGACAAGAGTGGCGTTGGGGCCGACCGACTTCAACGAGCGCGACACGACCCACTTCGGTTGGCGCCGCCACGCCGCCGCGAACTCGTGCCGCTCCGCACTCCACTCAGGACGGTCTTCGTCCCAATAGCGCATGGCCTCGTACATGCGGCGACCGTACACACTGCCGGTCAGGTGGCGCACGTGCTCTATCCAGTGACGAAAGAGCGCGGGACCTGGCGGCGGTAATTCCTGGTGGTCGACATAGCCGTCCAGGGACTGGTTCATTCCGAAGACGATCTTCGCCATGCCGCAAAATCTCCCCCTGTTCTTCAGAATGGCATGAGCCACCGTTACGCTGAAACGAGGTTACCTACGCGTCCGTACCAAGCGTCAGGTTTTCACCACTAGAGATCGTCCGTTCGCCTGAGATAGGCCGACGCCAGCTCGCGCATCCGCTTGCCGTCGAAGCTCGGCCCGTGGCCGCCATGGCCGATGCGGACAGGCAGGTCGAGCAGCCGTTGCATCGTCCGGCGGTAGGCGGCGCGGTCGGAATCCGGCAGGTCGTCGATCAGCATGGCGTCGTAGATGGCGTCGCCAGCAAAGAACAGGCCGTCCGTCTCATCGAACAGGGCGATCGAATCGGGAGAATGGCCGGGCAGATGCAGCACGCGGAATTGCCGATCGCCGAGATCGACCACATCGCCCTCGTCGAGGGTGCGTGTCAGCGGCGCCGGCGGAATTCTGTAATCGGCTGCTTTCCAGCCCGGCTCCGGCAATTTCGAGACGGCGCCTTCGAGGTCATGGAACATGTAGGCGTAGGTGACGGCCGGATCCATGGTTTCGAACGCCGCGGCACTCATCCTCGGTCCTGCCCGCATCGGGAATTCGTGCAGCGAGCCGACATGGTCGAGATGGATATGGGTGGCGACGACGATGAGCGGCTTGCCATCAGGCGTGTCGATCCGTGGCGCCAGCGGCCTGATTCCCATGCCGGTGTCGACAAGCAGGTCGGCATCGCGGCCACTGAAATGCCAAATATTGGCGCGCACGAAATAATGCACGAACGGCTCGCTGAGCATCGTCGTATCGGCGTCGACTTGCGTCTTGCTGAACCAGTCATCCATCAAGAAAGATCCGGCATCAGAAAAAGCCGGCATCAGACGAACGGCTTCCCGACCTTGTACTTTTCCGGGACCAGCCGTCTGAGATAGGCCATGCCCGCATCCGAAAGCTGGTTGACGTCAGGCTTCATGAAATCGTCCGGCATGTGGCGCGTCTTGCCGGCGACATTCTTCAACGGCACTTTCTTCAGCACGGTTTTCTTGCCGTCATATTGCAGCGCCACCGAGCCACCGCCCTCTTCCGCCACCTTGACGGCGAAAGCGCCGGCGTCGAAGGCTTCCTGCGCGTCGACCGCACTGATGGCGCCGACATAGCCGCGCGGCATGTAGCCGAGCGCGTCGACGCGCGCCCGCTTGCCCGGCAATCCCTCGGCCAGCGCACGCTCGAGCGCTGCCGGCAGGTCGCTGCCCGAAAGCTTGACGTTGCCATGCGCGTCGCGCTCCAGTTTCTCCGGCGGCACCAGGCTTTCGACCAGCGCCTTGCCGTCGGCGGTGCTGACGCCTTCGGAGACGGCGACGATGCAGCGCTTGTGGCGGTCGAGCGTGGCGCGCACGTCGTCGATGAAGGCGGCGGCCGAGAATGGGCGCTCCGGCACATAGACGAGATGCGGGCCGCTGTCGGGGTCGAGCTGCCAGGCAGCCGCCGCCGCGGTGAGAAAGCCGGCATGCCTGCCCATGACGATGCCGACATAGATGCCGGGCAGCGCGCGGAAATCGAGATCGACGGAGAGAAAGGCGCCGGCGACGAACTCGGCCGCGGAGATGAAGCCGGGCGTGTGATCGTTCTCCTCGAGATCGTTGTCGATGGTTTTCGGCGCATGCACGAAGGCCATCTTGCCGCCGGCCGCATCGGTCAGGATCTGCTGCGTGCCCGAGGTGTCGTTGCCGCCGATATAGATGAAGGCGTCGGCGCCGGCCTTCTTCAGGCCGTTGAGGATGATTTCGCAATAGGCGGCGTCCGGCTTGTCGCGCGTCGAGCCGAGGGCAGCGCTCGGCGTCGCCGCGATCAGCCGCAACCGGTCTTCGGGAATGGAGGAGAGATCGGCATAGTTGCCGTCGCGAATGCCGCGCACGCCGTGGATCGAGCCCAGGACCTTGGCGCCGGGATGCCGCTTGCGGATCTCGAGCGCGGCGCCAACCATGGTCTGGTTGATGACGGCGGTCGGGCCGCCGCCCTGCGCGATCACAAACGTTCCTGACATTCTTCGTTTCTCCCGATCGATGGTCTCGCAGGCACATTCGCCTGTCTTGCTGGATCATGCAACGGGGCGGGATCACGCAACGGGGAGAACCGATCGGCCGCAGCGGCGGCCGCAGGATCAGACGACGACGACCGGGTTCTTCTTCGATACGCGGCTGTAGAGGTCGATGATGTCCTGGTTGATCAGGCGCACGCAGCCCGACGACATCGCCTGGCCGATGCTCCACCATTCCGGCGAGCCGTGGATGCGGTAGCCGGTGTCGCGGCCGTCCTGGTAGATGTAGAGCGCACGCGCGCCGAGCGGATTTTCGAGGCCGCCGGGCTGGCCGCCCTGCCACTTCACCAGTTCCGGCTTGCGGGCGATCATTTCCGGCGGCGGGGTCCAGACCGGCCATTCCTTGCCGTACTGGATGTTGGCGCGGCCGGACCAGCGGAAGCCGTCCTTGCCGATACCGACGCCATAGCGGATGGCGTCACCGCCGGGCTGCACCAGATAGAGCTTCCGCTCCTCCAGATGGACGACGATGGTGCCGGGCGCCTCGCCAGTCGGATCGACGACGATCTGGCGGCGGAATTCCGGCTTGACCTTGAGATACGGCACTTTCGGCACGTTGAAGCCGCCGTCGGTGAGCGCGGCATACATGACGTCCGGGCTGGTGATGTTCTTGTCGACGCTGATGCTCGGGCGCACGGGCCGGATGGAACCGGTGGCCGTGTCGTCGAGCTGGAGCGACGGCAGATCCAGCGTCTGGCTGCAGCCGGCGACGCCGAGCAGCGCCATGGCGCCGGCGCCGGTCAACACCGAGCGACGGGAAAGCTGAATTTCAGTTTCGATTGCGTCGCCGTTGTGCGGCGGCATCAGACTTTGCGGCAACTCACGCATCTACCCAAACCCTACGCTATCGGCGGGAAGCACGGTCCGGCCGGATAGCAGGCATTTTCACCAATCATGGTTGAAAAAGCGTGAAGAGTCGCCGGCCTTACCCCTGATTTGCTGTCGCAGCTCCGGACATGCCGAACCGGCAGGCGGCAGTTTTTCGACATTGCCTCTTTACATCCTCACGCGCCCAAGGATTTATCCTTTTCTTTGCGCTCAAGGAGACAAACATGTCCTTCGAAAACTGGGCCGCGTTTGCCGCCGCCTCAGCCATCCTTCTCGTCATTCCGGGCCCGACCATCCTTCTGGTCGTGTCTTATGCGCTTGGCCAGGGCTGGCGCACCGCGCTGCCGATGGCGGTCGGCGTGGCGCTCGGCGACTTCACCGCGATGACCCTGTCGATGCTGGGCATCGGCGCGCTGCTGGCGGCCTCGGCCACCGTGTTCACGGTGCTGAAGGTGATCGGCGCCTTCTATCTGATCTATCTCGGCATCAAGCTGTTTCGCGCCGGCGGCGCGCTCCGGGCCGAACCGCGCACCGACGCGGTGTCCTCGGCCAAGATGATGGCGCATGCCTGGCTGGTCACCGCGCTCAATCCGAAGAGCATTACCTTCTTCGTCGCCTTCCTGCCGCAGTTCCTCGACCGGCATGCCGACTTCTGGACGCAGATGCTGATCTTCGAGGCGACTTTCCTGGCGCTCGCCTTCGCCAACGCCTTCGGCTACGCGCTGGTCGCGGCAAGGGCGCGCAACGTGGTGCGTAATCCCCGGGCGATCCGCATCTTCAACCGAACCGGCGGCACACTGCTGGTCGGCGCCGGCATCGCCACGATGGCGATGCGCTCCGGGAACTAAGCTGGGCAATCGCAATAGATTCTTGCGAAGAGGACCCCTACCCCTAACTACAAGGGGCAGGGGTTAGGGGTGGGCGTACTGCCTCACCATTTGACACTGAAGCCGAGATTGCCCTCGAGGATGCGCCGCTTGTCGCCGCCGAGATTGGTGGTGTAGTCGCCGGTGGCGAAGATGCTGACCTTGTCCGTCACCTTGGCGACGAGACCGCCGCCAAACTCGAACGACGTCGAGTCGCCCTCGGTCGAGATATCCGTGCCGTCGAAGTCGACGCGGTCGGTGCCGCCGAAATCGTGCCACAGATTGGCCTTGAGGTAAGGCTGCAGCGCCATGCCGTTCATGACGGTCTCGCCTTGCAGCCGCAGCCCCAGCCGGCCTGTGACGCTGTCGTCGAGGTCGAACGACACCGATGAGAAACTGTCCTCGGTGCCGTCGAGCGACAAATGCTGCCAGACCAGTTGCGCCTGCGGTTCGAGCGTCCAGCCCTCGGCCAGCGCAAACGGGTAGCCGCCTTCGAGCGAAGCGGTGATGCCGGTTCCATCGACATCGATGCCGATGTCGCGGGAGGAATTCGCCGTGCCGCCGAAAAACGTTCCCATCACGACGCCGTCCAGATACCAGCCGCTCGAACCGATATGGGTCCAGTAGCCGCCGAGGCTGGTGCCGTCGAGGTCGATCCCGCCGACCGACAGATTGTTCCATCCAAGCGCCTGGCCGCGCACGTCGCCATTCATGCGGCCATAGGCGATGAACAGTCCGGCGCGGTTGATGCCTGAAGCGCTTTCCCAGCCGAATGCATCGAAGCCGGCCTGCAGGCCAAACACGGTGCCGTCGAAGGACGGCGCGACGGTGCCCGACCAGGCCATCTCGGCATCCTGTCCGAAGATGCGGCCCCAGACCGGCGACAGTTCGGTGTTCGACAGCAGGCTCTGCTCGCCGCGCCGCTCGTGGAAGGTGCCGAGCGTCGCCATAGCCAGATGCTCGGCAACCGGTGGCACGGCCGAATAGACCGGCACCTCGATGCGATAGAGCTGGATCTCGGCTGCCTCCACCGGCGTGGCTCCCGGTGTTGGCGGGGCCGGCTGCACCGGCGGCGGGCCAGGCAGCGTCGGCACCGGGAGAACCGGCACATCCACCGGCACTGGCGGCGGTGGCGGCGGCGGTTCCGCCGGCGGGCTTGGCGGTGCCGGAGGCGGCCCCTCGGGCTCCGGATCAGCGACCTCAACCGGCGGCGTCGGATCGACGGGCGGATTGTTGATGTCGCCCTCGGTCGGCGGCGGCGTCGGCGGCAATTCCGACTGCGGCGGTGGCGGCGCGGTCTCCGGCGGCACCGGTGGCGGCGGCTCGGTCGGTTCGAGCGGCGGCGGCGCGGGCGCGGGCGGGGCCGGCGTCGTCAGTGTCGAGCGCAGATACCAGTTCTCCTCGCTGCCGGCGCTGACGCCGCCTTTGAACAGATAATATTCGAAGGCGCCGGCCGCGACCGGCGCATCGAGCGCAAAGGTGGTGGCGCCCGAGGTGGCGCCGTCGATCGCTTGGACGACCATGATGCCGTCCTGCGTGGTCGAAGCGCCCGCCCCGCCGAAATTGATCACGGAAATTCCGGTCGAGCCGGACGCCGTTCCGCCCGACAGGATCAGCCTGTCCGAAGCGGAGCTGTCGTCGCCAAGCTCGGTCTGGATGAGCAGCAGACCGCCCAGTCCGACATAATTGCCGGAAATCGTCAGGCTGTCGGCAGCACCTGCGGGGCCATTGGTCAGGTCTATGCGGCCGGCATTGGTCACCGAAGCCAATTGGCCCGATGTGAAGGCCTGGATCGAGGCATTGAAGCCGCCGCCGAACAAGGTGCTCGACGCGTCAACATCAAGTGAACCTGTGCCCGTGCCGCTGTCGCCAAGCACCAGATTGCCGTCCAGCGTCAGTTCGGTGTCGTTGGTGGCCTCGATGGTTTCCCAGTTCTGGACCCGGTCGATGCCGTCCAGCGCGACATTGTCGAAGACCAGCGCATCGGTGCCGAGACCGCCGTTCAGCGCATTGGTGCCGCCGAGATTGGCATTGGTCAGATTGCTCAGTCCCGCAGTGTCGTTGTCGCCGCCGAGGTCGACAGAACCATAGATGATGCCGCCATTGTTCCAGACGAAATTGTCGGTGCCGAAACTCATCAGCACATCGCCGCCGACCGAGCCGCCGGTCACCGTCACGCTGTCGGTGCCGCCGCTGACGCTGATGTTGCCGCCGATCGTGCCGTTGGAGAGGATGATCGTATCGTTGCCAAAGCCGGTGACGAGGTTGCGGTCGACGGTGCCGCCGGACATGTCGAAGAAATTGTCGTCGAGCTTCATGTTGACGCGGCCGATACGGCCGCCGGTCATCACCGCATGGTCGCCATCGTCGAAGAAATCGACGATGCGGCCGTCCGACATGGTGAAGGTGTCAAGGCCGTCACCCTGGTTGAGCGAGCCGATCTGGCCGCCGCTCATGTTGAAATCGTCGATGCCCGAGCCCTGCTGGACATTGCCGGCAACGGTGCCGGCGCCGATGGTGAAGAAATCGGTGCCGTCACCCTGGTCGACAGCGCCGGTGATGGTGCCGGACTGCATGTCGATGCGGTCGGTGCCGGCGCCAAAGGTGACGCTGCCGCTCACCTGCCCGGTGCCGCCGGCGGGGAAGGTCAGCGTGTTGTCACCATCAGTGTCGGTAAGGCTGCCGCCGGAATCGCCGCTGTCGCAGATGAAAGAGCTGTTTCCGGCGGATGGGACCAGCACGCAGGCGGCGAAGGCCGCGGAATTCGGCAGCAATGCAAACGACGTTGTAGCAAGCAGGTACATTAGCCAATGATTAAATACCTGGGGTTTCCGCCGTGCCGAAGCAACGCTTTTGTCAGCGCTGCGCGCGCAGCCATCAGGCCGTTCGATTTCATGGTGCCGCATCGCGTGACTCCCCGAATTCGCGATTCAAGCCTCCACCCCTGCCGCAATGAAGCCATAATTCGTTCGGCTTTACAAAGCCTAATCTCCGCCACATGGTTGATAAACTGCAAAGGATACTCGAATAGACCTTGCGCGATGCAAGGATGGCACAGTTGTGGCCCATGCTCTATGATTGCGTTGGGCCTAAGGCGCGCGGCGTTTGAACGAACCTATGTGATGCGCTTTACTTCCCTGTTTTGTGAATCTCGTTATCCCAAGCCGTTGCGTACTTTTGCGCGACAAGCATTAAAGTCCGAAAGGCAACCAAAGAGCATCGCATGGCAGTCAGGGACACATTCGGCCTGACCTTTTCGGGCGCGACAGAAGCCGGGTTCTCGCCCTACAGCCAGGCTGTCCGTGAGTTGCAATGCTTCATCGGCGACCCGATCGGCTCTGTCGATCGCGCGATCGCGGCAAATCCTGATTTCGTCATGGCGCATGTGTTCAAGGGCTATTTGTTTGGCCTCGCTACCGAGCGCGAGGCGACGACGGTGGCCAGGACCTGCCATGAGGCCGCTCAGCCGCTTGCCGCAACGACGCGCGAACAGGCGCATGTCGCTGCACTTGGCCATCTCGCATGGGGACGCTGGCACGAGGCATCGCGTATCCTCGAGGACATCGCCATCGATACCCCGCTCGACCTGGTGGCGCTGTTGACCGGGCACCAGGTAGACTTCTTCACCGGCAATTCGCGCATGCTGCGCGACCGCATCGGCCGCGCGCTACCCTCCTGGCAAAGCGGGATGCCGGGCTACCATGCCGTGCTGGGGATGCAGGCCTTTGGGCTTGAGGAGACGGGCGACTACGCGCGGGCCGAAAAGCTTGGCCGCACCGCGGTCGAGATCGAGCCGCGCGACGGCTGGGCCCAGCATGCCGTCGCCCATGTCATGGAAATGCAGAGCCGGCAAAAGGATGGCATTGCCTGGATGCGCGCCAATCCCGAGGCGTGGACGCGGGAAAGTTTCCTCAAGGTGCACAATTGGTGGCATCTGGCGCTGTTCCACTACGATCTCGGCGAGACCGACGAAGTGCTGGCGCTTTATGATGGGCCAATCTATGGCGACGGATCGCCGCTGGCACTCAACATGGTTGATGCCTCGGCGATCCTGTGGCGGCTCTACCTCGGCGGCATTGATGTCGGCGACCGCTGGGCGGCACTCGCCGCCAACTGGCACAAGGCCGGCGGCGGCAACTATGCCTTCAACGATGCGCACGCCATGATGGCGTTCGTCGGCGCCGGTCTCGACACGCGGGCAGCCAGCTTGCTCGAATTGCAGCGCGAGGCGATGCGCGGCGATGACGACAATGTGGCTTTCACGCGGGATGTCGGCCATCCCCTGACGCTCGCCATCAAGGCGTTCGGCGACGGCAACTACGCCGAGGCTGTGCGCCTGATCCGGCCGATCCGGGCGATCGCCAACCGTTTCGGCGGCAGCCACGCGCAGCGCGACGTCATCGATCTGACGCTGATGGAGGCGGCGCTGCGCTCCGGCGATGGGGCGCTGGCAAGAGCCTTGACCGCGGAACGCGCGCTGGCGCGGCCCGACAGTCCGCTGTCGGCGCTGTTTTCGCGACGCGCGGCCGATTTGTCCGAGAATTGACCCGCGACCGATCTTGCCTTAAAAACTGGTCAAGCCAGATTTTTTCGAGACGCGAAAAAATTAATGGCAGTGGGAGGAAATCATGTATCTCGGGCTCGATCTGGGCACGTCGGGCGTCAAGGCGCTGTTGATCGATGCCGGACAGACCATCGTCGCTTCCGGCCATGGTACGCTCGAAGTGTCTCGGCCGCATCCCGGCTGGTCCGAGCAGAACCCCGGTGACTGGATCCGCGCCTGCGAAGACGCGATCGCCGAGCTGAAGGCTTCCCACCCAAAACAGCTTGCGGCGGTGAAAGGCATCGGCCTTTCCGGCCAGATGCATGGCGCCACCTTGCTCGATGCCGGCGATAAGGTGCTCCGCCCCTGCATCCTGTGGAACGATACGCGCAGCCACATAGAAGCGGCCGCGCTTGACGCCGATCCGCGCTTTCGCAAGCTGACCGGCAACATCGTTTTTCCAGGCTTCACCGCACCGAAGCTCGCTTGGGTGAAGAACAACGAGCCAGGCGTTTTCGCCAAGGTGGCGAAGGTGCTGCTGCCGAAGGATTTCCTGCGGCTCTGGCTTACCGGTGAGCATATTTCGGAAATGTCGGATTCGGCCGGCACCTCCTGGCTCGATGTCGGCAAGCGGCGCTGGTCGGTCGAGCTGCTTGCAGCAACATCGCTCGACGAGGACAAGATGCCGTCGCTGGTCGAGGGCACGGCCAAAGCCGGCGCCTTGCGCGGCGAACTGGCCTCGAAATGGGGGATGCAGGCCGGCATCCCGATCGCCGGCGGTGCCGGCGACAATGCGGCCTCGGCCTGCGGCATGGGAACGGTGGGCGAAGGCCATGCCTTCGTCTCGCTCGGCACGTCGGGGGTGCTGTTTGCCGCCAACGCCGCCTACCTGCCAAACCCGGCAAGCGCGGTGCATACGTTCTGCCACGCACTGCCCAACACCTGGCATCAGATGGGCGTCATCCTGTCAGCGACCGATTCGCTGAACTGGCTGTCCGAGATATCAGGGAAAGGCGCCGGCAACCTGACCGCCGAACTCGGCGAGACGCTGAAGGCGCCGAGCGGCGTCACCTTCCTGCCTTATCTCTCGGGCGAGCGCACGCCGCACAATGATTCCGCCATTCGCGGCTCGTTCACGGGACTGGCGCACGAATCCAGCCGCGCGGTGCTGACGCAGGCGGTGCTCGAAGGCGTCGCCTTCGCCTTCCGCGACAGTCTGGAAGCGCTGGCCAAGGCCGGTACGACCTTGACGCGGGTGACGGCGATCGGCGGCGGCTCCCGTTCTCGCTACTGGCTGAAGGCGATCGCCACCGCGCTTGGCCTGCCTGTCGATATTCCCGCCGACGGCGATTTCGGCGCCGCCTTCGGTGCGGCCCGGCTTGGCTTGATCGCGGCGACGGGTGCTGATCCGCTTAATGTCTGCACCGCGCCCGATACCGATGCCACGATCGAACCGGACGCGGCGCTCGGTGGCGCCTATGCGGACGCCTACCAGCGCTACCGGGCGCTTTATCCGGCGATAAAGGGTGTCACGGCGTGAGCAGGTGCGAGGCACCCCCCTCTGCCCTGCCGGGCATCTCCCCCGCAAGGGGGGAGATCAGCAGCTTTGACGGCGGTGCCAGTCTTGCAAGTTCGATGATTAGCGAAGCCCGAAAAGCCAGCCAATCTCCCCCCTTGCGGGGGAGATGGCCGGCAGGCCACAGGGGGGTGCCTCGCTCCCATCCTAACAACAAAGCCTCACTGCGCCGGGACCTTGTCGAGAAAGCCGGTGATGCTTTTCAGGCGGCCGTTCTCGATGACGCCGATGTCGGTTCCCTCGATCACGGACTCAGTGCCCTCGGGCCCGAGATTCCAGGAGAAGCGGATCGTGTCGGCAAAGCCGTCCGGCTGGCCTTTCAGCGAGAAGCGGAAGCCGGCAAAGCGCTGCTGCACGCCGTCGATCAGGGCTGCGACGCCTTCATGGCCGTCGCCCTGCATGATCGGATCGCGATAGCTGACATCCTCGGTGAAGGTCGCCTCGAGCACGGCCTGGCGGCGGGCGGCGTCGCTTTCGTTCCAGGCGGTGATGTAGTTTTGGGCGATGGTGTTGAGGTCGGTCATGGTCTGTCTCCTTCGTTGAGTGGCTTTGACACGACCTTTTTCACCCCAGGGAAGAACGAAACCAATTACGCCTGAGGTAATCGGGCAGAACTGTCTCGGAGAGGACAAAATCATGAGCAGCGGCTTTTTTGGCGATATCGGCAAGATCAAATACGAGGGGCCGGATTCGACCAATCCGCTGGCCTACCGGTTCTACAATCCGGACGAGGTCGTCGCCGGCAAGCGGCTGGAGGACCATCTGCGCTTTGCGGTCGCCTACTGGCACTCCTTCGCCTGGCAAGGCGGCGATCCCTTCGGCGGCCAGACCTTCGATCGTCCGTGGTTCGCCAAGGCCGGCGGCGTCGACACGATGGAATTGGCCAAGCTCAAGGCGGATGTCGCCTTCGAGATGTTTTCGCTGCTCGGCGCGCCCTATTTCTGCTTCCACGACGCCGATGTGCGACCGGAAGGCAAGGATTTTTCCGAAAGTGCCGCACGCCTCGACGAAATCGCCGACTATTTTGCCGGAAAGATGAAGCAGACCGGCGTCAAGCTGCTGTGGGGCACGGCGAACATGTTCTCCAACCGCCGCTTCATGTCGGGCGCGGCGACCAATCCCGATCCGGATGTGTTCGCCTATGCGGCGGCGACGGTGAAAAGCTGCATCGACGTCACCAAGCGGCTGAAGGGCGAGAATTATGTGCTGTGGGGCGGGCGCGAAGGCTATGAGACGCTGCTCAACACCGACTTGGCCCGCGAGCAGGAGCAGGCTGGCCGCTTCCTCAACCTAGTCGTCGACTACAAGCACCGGATCGGCTTCAAGGGCACCATCCTGATCGAGCCGAAGCCGCAGGAGCCGACCAAGCATCAGTACGATTATGATGTCGCGACGGTCTATGGCTTCCTCAAGCGCTTCGGGCTGGAGAAGGAGGTCAAGCTCAACATCGAGCAGGGCCATGCGATCCTGGCCGGCCATTCCTTCGAGCACGAACTGGCGCTGGCCAATGCACTCGGCGTCTTCGGTTCGATCGACATGAACCGCAACGACTATCAGTCGGGCTGGGACACCGACCAGTTCCCCAACAATGTGCCGGAAATGGCGCTAGCCTACTATCAGGTGCTGCTGGCGGGCGGCTTCAAGACCGGCGGCACCAATTTCGACGCCAAACTGAGACGCCAGTCGCTCGACCCGCAGGATTTGCTGATCGGTCACATTGGCGGCATGGACGCCTGCGCGCGCGGGCTCAAGGCCGCCGTCCGCATGGTCGAGGACAAGGCGCTATCGGGACCGCTGGCCGAGCGCTATGCCGGCTGGAACAGCGCGGAAGCCAAGGCGATGCTGGCGGGCAAGCGCACGCTGGAGGAGATCGCCGAGCGCGTCGTCAAGAAGAAGATCGAGCCGCAGCCCCGGTCCGGACGCCAGGAACTGCTCGAGAACATCGTCAATCGCTACGTCTGAGACACGGCGCCAGCAGATTTTCTGACCGACCCTGTTGCCGTGAAACGGCTTTGCGTGAGGGCGAAACCAACGACAAGGTTTTGCCCCGCGCCGCCCCTCAATCACCTTTCTCTTGCCTTCAAACAGCCGTCACGAACCTCGTATAAAGTGGCTCATGGCGGGAATCAGGAAGAAGGAGGCGACCCGATATGCAGCATGAACGCGAAATCGACGCCCTGCTCTCATCTGGCGAGGCCGGATCCATCATCGACCGGCTGATGGCGCTGCCGCATCCCAAGGAAGGTGCGCGCGGCAAAAACGAATGGGATCGCGCGGTCGCCAGCCGCTTCGAGACCCATCTGGCGAGACAGATGCGCTCGCAGATCGACGGCGCAGGCGGCCGCCAGAACGCCGCGTAAGCTCACCAAGCGCGTCGCGTCCAAACTTTCACGCGACGCTTTCCAATCATGTCCGTGCATGCCGCTGCTGCCCAATTGCTTTGGGTGGCACTACGCTCGCCGAAGCCTGACTGGCGCTTCGCCGAAAGCTCTTGAAAACGCTCTGGAAAATGCGGCGGCGGACGAGAACCCCGTCCGCCCGGCAATGTCGGCCATGGCCACACGCGTGTCGACCACCAGCCGGCGGGCCGCGCCGAGCCGCAGCCTGAGATAGTAAGCGCCCGGCGTCTCGCCAATCGACTTGCGAAAGATGCTTTCCAGCGTCCGTGCCGTGACCCCGGCGCGCTTGGCCACCGCGGCGATGGTCAGCGGCTGGTCCACATGCGCTTCCATCAGCCGGATCGCCTGCGCCAGCCTCGGATCATAGCCGTCGAGGCGCCCGAGCGAGACCAGCGGCTGGGCGTCGGTGGCGGCGCGTGCCTGATCGTAGATGAAGACGCTCGCCACATCGAGCGCCACTGCCATGCCGAGCCGGGTGCGGATCAGATGCAGCATCAGGTCGAAGGTCGGCGAGGCGCCGCCGGAGGTGAAGACCGGCCCGTCGATGACATAGCGGTCGGGGCGCACGTCGACACCGGGAAAGGCGGCGGAAAAATCCTCCATGTCCTCCCAATGGGTTGTGGCGCTACGCCCTTCCAGCAAGCCGGCGCGTGCTACCAGCCAGGTGCCGGCCTCGACGCCGCCGCAGGCGCGCGCTGCGCGCGCGGCGCGGCGCAGGCCGGCAAGCAGCGCCGATGTCGCGTAGTTCTGCGTGCCGAAACCGGCGACCACGACAAGCACGTCGGTTGGTTCGGCCGCATCGAAGCGGCCGCTGACCGCCACCGGCAGGCCGCAGGTGGTGATCGGCGCCTCGCCGGTAACCGAGACCAGTTTGAAATCGAAAAGGATCTCGCCGGCGATGCGGTTGGCGGCGCGCAACGGGTCTATGGCCGAGGCCACGCACATGATCGACGAGCCTGAGAATACCAGCAGCGTCACCTTGAGCGGCGAGCGCTCGGCGCGAAAGATATCAAGTTTTTCGCTTTTGATCATATGGCCTTCGTAAAACGCAAAACAGTTTCCGGCAAGTCGGGCATTGTTATGGTCTGTCTCGATTGGGAGGAAATTTTCATGCCGCTCGCGATGAACCGTGAGGTTTTCATTACCTGTGCCGTGACCGGGTCCGGCGGCTCGCAGGACCGCAGCCCACATGTGCCGCGTTCGCCCAAGCAGATCGCCGATTCCGCCATCGATGCGGCAAAGGCCGGTGCGGCGATCGTCCACTGCCATGTGCGCGATCCCGAGACCGGCAAACCCAGGCGCGACGTGCATCTCTACCGAGAAGTGACCGAGCGCATCCGCGCGGCCGATGTTGACGTGGTGCTGAACCTGACCGCCGGCATGGGTGGCGACATGGTGTTCGGCTCGCCGGAAGCGCCGCTGCCCCTGAATGAAAAGGGCACGGATATGGGCGGCGCCACCAATCGCGTGGAACATGTGCGCCAGTGCCTGCCGGAAATCTGCACGCTGGATTGCGGCACGATGAATTTCGCCGAGGCCGACTATGTCATGACCAACACGCCCGGCATGCTGCGCGCCATGGGCGGCATGATGACGGCGCTCGGCGTCAAGCCGGAGATCGAGGCCTTCGACACCGGGCATCTGTGGTTCGCCAAACAATTGGTCGAGGAACAGGTGCTTAAGCCGGACGCATTGGTGCAGCTCTGCATGGGCGTGCCATGGGGGGCGCCGGACGATCTCAACACTTTCATGGCCATGGTCAACAATGTGCCGTCGGACTGGAACTGGTCGGCCTTTGCCATCGGCCGCAACCAGATGGCCTATGCAGCCGCCGCGGTGCTGGCCGGCGGCAACGTCCGCGTCGGGCTGGAAGACAATCTCTGGCTCGACAAGGGCGTGCTGGCGACCAATGCCCAGTTGGTCGAACGTGCGGCCAGTATCGTCACCAATCTCGGCGCCAGGATCCTCGGACCGGAGGAAGTGCGCCAGAAGCTGAACCTGACCAAGCGCGCGCCGATAGCGGCATAAATTATTCGCCGGGGAGGTCCAAATGGCTACCGTCAAATTCACCGCGATGAAGGATGGCGACAAGGACGACTACGAATTCCTGACCGCCCATGAAATCGACTATGCCGCAAAGACCGGCGAGCGGCTGCTCGACGCGCTGGTGCAGCTCGACGAGGGCCTGTCCGGCTACAAGATCACGCGGCTCGGCCATTCGCTGCAGGCGGCCACCCGCGCCTGGCGCGACGGCGCCGACACCGACTGGATCGCCTGCGCGCTGCTGCACGACATCGGCGACATCTACGCGCCCTACAATCACGACGAATATGCAGCCACCATCCTGAAACCCTTCGTGCGCGAGCAATGCACCTGGGTGGTGGAGAAGCATGGCGACTTCCAGCGCCTCTATTATGCCCACCATCTCGGCGGCAATCCGCATGCCCGCGACCGCTTCGCCGGGCACGCCTATTTCGACGATTGCGACCAGTTCTGCGAGCGTTGGGACCAGTCGAGCTTCGACCCGGATTACGAGACGCTGCCGATCGACTTCTTCCGGCCCTTCGTGCTCGAAGTGTTCGCGCGCAAAGCTTATGACCCGGCCGTGATCCGCGCCGGCGAGCGCGTGCCTCTCGTCGATCCAACAATTGCCAGGACAAGAACCGGAGCTTCCGCATGAGCGTCATCAACAAGGCAGCCGCCATCGGCGGCGGTGTCATCGGCGCCGGCTGGGTGGCGCGTCTGCTGCTCAACGGTATCGACGTGTCGATCTTCGATCCCGATCCCGAGGCGTCACGCAAGGTCGGCGAAGTGATGAAGGGCGCGCGCCGCGCCTACAAGCAGATGCTGCCCGGTGGCCTGCCGAAGGAGGGCAAACTGACCTTCGCCAAGACGATCGCCGAGGCGGTCGCCGAGGCCGACTTCATCCAGGAAAGCGTGCCCGAAAGACTGGACCTCAAGCACCGCGTGCTGGCCGAGATCGACCTCTATGCGCCGGCCAACGCCATCGTCGGCTCGTCGACCTCCGGCATCAAGCCGACCGACATGCAGGTGGCGATGAAGAAGCATCCGGAGCGGCTGGTGGTCGGCCATCCGTTCAACCCGGTCTATCTCCTGCCGCTGGTCGAGATCGTCGGCGGCGAGCAGACCTTTCCGGAGGCGATCGAGGTCGCCAAGGAAATCTATGCCTCGATCGGCATGAAGCCTGTCGTCATCCGCAAGGAGATCGAGGCCTTCGTCGGCGACCGCCTGCTGGAAGCGGCATGGCGCGAGGCGCTATGGCTGATCAAGGACGGAATCTGCACCGTCGAGGAACTCGACGATATCATGCGCTACGGTTTCGGCCTGCGCTGGGCGCAGATGGGCATGTTCCAGGTCTATCGCGTCGCCGGCGGCGAGGCCGGCATGCGCCACTTCATGGCGCAGTTCGGACCCTGCCTGAAATGGCCGTGGACCAAGCTGATGGACGTGCCGGAATTCAACGACGAACTGGTCGACCTGATCGCCACCCAGTCGGACGACCAGGCGCATGGCCTATCGATCCGCGAGCTGGAAAAGATCCGCGACGACAATCTGGTCGCGATCATGGAGGCGCTGTCGAAGCAGAACAAGGGCAAGGGCTGGGGCGCCGGCGCGCTGCACAAGGACTATACCAAGCAATTGGCCAAACTGGCGGCGAAGAAGCCCATGGCCTCCAAGGCGGCAGAGAAGGCCAAGGCGACCAAGCCGGTGAAGAAGGCCGAAAAGCCGAAGAAAAAGACCGGCAAGAGGAAAGGCTGAGACCATGGATTTCGGTCTTTCCGAGGAACAGAAGCTCATCGTCGAGACGACGCGGGCTTTCGTCGAGAACGAGCTCTACCCGCATGAGCGCGAGGTGGAGCGCACCGGCGTGCTGCGCCGCGAGCTGATCGAGGAATTGAAAGCCAAGGCGATCGAGGCCGGGCTCTATGCCGCTAACATGCCAACGGAAGTCGGCGGCGCCGGACTCGATACGGTAACCTGGCTGCTCTACGAAAAGGAACTCGGCCGCGCCAACTACGCGCTGCACTGGACCTGCGTGGCGCGTCCCTCCAACATCCTTTTGGCCGGCACGCCGGAGCAGCGTGAAAAATATCTGTTCCCCTGCATTCGCGGCGAGAAATGGGACTGCCTGGCGATGACCGAGCCGGCCGCCGGCTCCGACCTGCGCGGCATGAAGGCGACCGCTGTGCAGGATGGCGACGACTGGGTGCTGAACGGCACCAAGCACTTTATCTCCCACGCCGATCTCGCCGACTTCGCCATCGTCTTCATGGCCTCGGGAGAGGAAGAGACTTCGCGTGGAAAACGCAAGAAGATCACCGCCTTCTTCGTCGACAAGGGCACCAAGGGCTTTGCGGTGCGCGACGGCTACCGCAACGTCTCGCATCGCGGCTACACCAACGCCATCCTCGAATTCGACGATTGCCGGCTGCCGGGAGCCCAGGTTCTCGGCGAGGTCCACAAAGGTTTCGACGTTGCCAATTCCTGGCTCGGCGCGACCCGCCTGCAGGTCGGCGCCACCTGCCTCGGCCGCGCCGAGCGAGCGCTTGGCCACGCCATCGAATATGCCGCGCAGCGCCAGCAGTTCGGCCAGCAGATCGGCAAGTTCCAGGGCGTGTCGTTCAAGCTCGCCGACATGGCGACGGAACTGAAGGCCGCCGACCTGATGGTGTTCGAAGCCGGCTGGAAATATGATCAGGGCACCGTCACCGATCAGGACATGGCCATGGCCAAGCTGAAGGCCACCGAAATGCTTGCCTTCGTCGCCGACGAGGCGATCCAGATCCATGGCGGCATGGGGCTGATGGACGATCTGCCGCTGGAGCGCATCTGGCGCGACGCCCGCGTCGAGCGCATCTGGGAAGGCACGTCGGAAATCCAGCGCCACATCATTTCGCGGGCGCTGCTGCGCCCGTTCGGGGCCTAGAGCATGATTCCAAAAAGTGGAATCCGGTTTTTGGATAAGATCATGCTCGAACGAAAAGATGACCATGCACAAGCTTGAACGTCTCCTGCGGCCGAAATCGATCGCCGTGTTCGGCGGCGCACAGGCGGCTGCCGTGGTTGCGCAGTCGATCAAGATGGGCTTTGCCGGCGAGATCTGGCCGGTGCATCCGACCAAGGATGAGGTTGCCGGCCGCAAGGCCTACCGCTCCGTGGCCGAGCTGCCCGGCGCGCCGGATGCCGCCTTCGTCGGGGTCAACCGGCACCTGACCGTCGAGGTCATCAAGGCGCTGGCCGAACGCGGCGCCGGGGGTGCGGTCTGTTTTGCCGCCGGCTTCCTCGAGACCGAAGCCTATGACGAGGACGGTGAGCGGCTGCAGGCCGAGCTCGTCGCCGCCGCCGGCCAGATGCCGATCATCGGGCCGAACTGCTACGGCCTGATCAACTATGCCGACGGCGCGCTGCTGTGGCCGGACCAGCATGGCGGCATCCGGCTGGCCGAAGGTGGCAAGGGCGTCGCCATCATCACCCAATCGTCCAACATCGCCATCAACATGACGATGCAGAAGCGCGGCCTGCCGATCGCCTTTCTGATGACCGCCGGCAACCAGGCGCAGACCGGTCTTTCCGAGATGGCGCTCGGGCTGATCGAGGACGAGCGCGTCACCTCGCTCGGCCTGCATATCGAGGCCTTCGATTCGGTAGCCGGTTTTGAGCGACTGGCGGCGCGGGCACGCGAGCTGAAGAAGCCCATTATCGCCATGAAGGTCGGCCGTTCCGAACAGGCGCGGCAAGCGACGGTATCGCACACCGCATCGCTCGCCGGCTCCGACGCCGCCTCGGGCGCCTTCCTGAAGCGGCTTGGCATCGCGCGTATCGATTCCATTCCAGCCTTCATCGAAGCGCTGAAGCTGCTGCATGTCACCGGACCGCTGCCCGGTTACCTCCTGTCTTCGATGAGTTGTTCGGGTGGCGAAGCCTCCGTGATGGCCGACAGCGCCGAAGGCCGCTGGGTGAACTTCCCCATGCTCACCGACAAGCACCGCGCCCATGTCAAATCGACGCTCGGCCCGCTGGTCGCTGTCGCCAACCCGTTGGACTATCACACCTTCATCTGGAACAACGAGCCGGCGATGACCGCCACCTTCACCGCCATGGTGTCGGGCGGCTTCGACCTCAACATGCTGGTGCTAGACTTCCCGCGCCCCGACCGCTGCTCGGTCACCGACTGGTGGGCGACGCTGCGCGCCTTCGAATCGGCGCTGAAGACCAACAAGGCGCACGGCGCGATCGTCTCTTCGCTGCCGGAGAACCTGCCGGAGGAGTACACCGCCGAGCTGATGGCGCGCGGCATGGTGCCCTTGTTCGGCATCTCCGAAGCCCTGGATGCCGCCCAGGCGGCGGCTTTCATCGGCTGGGCGTGGCGCGAGCCGCAGGCGCAGCCCATCGACACGTCAGCCTCCGGCGCGCCGGCCGGCGATCATGTCACGCCCGACGAGGCCGAGGCGAAGGCGCGGCTGATCGAGGCCGGGCTTTCCGTGCCCAAGGGCGAACGTGCCGGCAATGCGGTCGAGGCGGTGATCTCCTCGATGGCGCTCGGCTTTCCGGTGGCGCTGAAGGCCTTGGGCGTCACCCACAAATCCGAGCTTGGCGCGGTGCGGCTTAACCTTAGGGATGCCGAATCCGTCAGCGCCGCGGCCCACGATCTGCTGCCGCTCGGCTCCGGCCTCTATGTCGAGCGCATGGTGCGCGACGGCGTCGCCGAACTGATCGTCGGCTTCACCCGCGACCCGATGTTCGGCGCGGTGATGACGCTCGGCACCGGCGGCGTGCTGGTCGAACTGCTGCGCGACAGCGTCACGCTGATGCTGCCGGCGACGCGCGACGACATCGAAGCGGCGCTGCGCGGCCTGAGACTGTTCCCGCTGCTCGAAGGCTATCGCGGCCGCTCCAAGGCCGATGTCCAGGCTGCCATCGACGCCATAGCGGGCATTGCCGCCTTCGTGCAGAAGAATGCCGGCGAGATCGAGGAACTCGACATCAATCCGCTGATTGTCTGTGCGCAAGGCAAGGGCGCCTGGATCGCCGACGCGCTGCTGGTGCTGGGAGAGAACAAGCATGTCTGACGTCATTTCGACCCGCCGCGAAGGCACGATCCTCGAAGTCACGCTCGACCGGCCCAAGGCAAACGCCATCGACCTGAAGACCTCGCGGCTGATGGGCGAGACGTTCAAGGCGTTCCGCGACGATCCCGAGCTGCGCGTCGCCATCGTCAAGACCGCCGGCGACAAGTTCTTCTGCGCCGGCTGGGACCTGAAGGCCGCAGCCGGCGGCGATGCGGTCGATGGCGACTATGGCGTCGGCGGGTTCGGCGGGCTGCAGGAGTTGCGCGATCTGAACAAGCCGGTCATCGCCTGCGTCAACGGCATGGCCGTCGGTGGCGGCTTCGAGCTGGCGCTGTCCTGCGACTTGATCTACGCGTCGGACCATTCCACCTTCGCGTTGCCCGAAATTCGCGCCGGCACTTTGGCCGATGCGGCGACGATCAAGCTGCCGAAGCGCTTTCCCTATCATGTCGCCATGGACCTCCTGCTCACCGGCCGCTGGATGGATGTGGCGGAAGCCCACCGCTGGGGCCTGGTCAATGAGGTGCTCCCCAAGGACAAGCTTGAGGAGCGCGTCTGGGAGATCGCCCGCCTGCTCGCCAGCGGCCCGCCGCTGGTCTTCGCGGCGATCAAGGAAACGGCACGGGTGGCCGAGGCGCTGACCTTCCAGGATGCGATGAACAAGGTGACGCGCCGGCAGTTGGCGACGGTTGACGCGTTGTACGGCTCGGAGGATAATTTAGAGGGCTTTCGTGCTTTCGCTGAGAAGCGTGATCCCGTGTGGAAGGGACGATAACGTCGGAGATGATGGCGCGAGGCACCCCCCTCTGCCCTGCCGGGCATCTCCCCCTCAAGGGGGGAGATCGGATGTCGCTAAGGCTTTCGCCAATCTTCTATGTCGCAGGAAAAGCACCGAACTCGAAGCTGCCAATCTCCCCCCTTGAGGGGGAGATGGCCGGCAGGCCAGAGGGGGGTGTTCAAGCGCAACCTTGGCAGCCTATCCAGCAACCATGACCGACTACAAAACCCTTATCGACGCCGAGACCTGGGCCTTCATCGAGCGGACCAATTCCTATTATCCGCCGGATACGATCGACTACACGATCGCGCAGCAGCGCGAGATCTACGACCGCATGTGCCGCGAATTCTTTGCCGGATACCCCGAGGGCGTGACGGCCGAAACCACCGCCATTGCCACGCCTTCGCACGCCATCCCGATCCGCATCTACCGGACGCCGGCGCCGGAAGCAGCGGCGATGGTGCTGTATTTCCATGGCGGCGGTTTCATCCTCGGTGGGTTGGACAGCCATGACGATGTCTGCGCCGAGCTTTGCGCCCGCACCGGCTTTGAGGTGGTTTCGGTGGACTACCGGCTGGCGCCTGAACACCTTCATCCTGCCGCCTTCGACGACGCCATCAACGCCTTCGAATGGGCGGCAACCACCTACAAGCGGCCGATCCTGCTTTGCGGCGACAGCGCCGGCGGCAATCTCGCAGCGACCGTCAGCCATGCTACACGCGGCCACAAGAGAAAACCGATCGGCCAGGTGCTGATCTATGCAGGCCTGTTCGGCGACCGTTCAAAGGGTTCCTATGTGACGCATGCCGAGGCGCCCATGCTGACGGCCCGCGATATCGAATTCTACAAGCACATCCGCACCGGCGGGGCGGACCGGACCGGCGACATTACGCTGTCACCACTTGCCGACGCCGATTTCGCCTATCTACCGCCGACGGTGCTGATTACCGCCGAATGCGATCCGCTGTCCTCCGACGGCGAAGCCTATCGCGACCGCATCGTGGCAGCGGGCGGGCACGCCTTTTGGTTCGAGGAGCCGGGACTGGTGCATGGTTACCTCAGGGCCAGGCACACGGTCGGCCGGGCGCGTACGAGCTTTACCCGGATCGTCGACGCGGTGTCGGTTCTGGGACGAGGCGAATGGATCTGGTGAGTCCCTAAATTAGCCCACAGCGCGCGCAGCCGCCCGGCCGGCGGCGCGGCCCGAAAAGATGCAACCACCGAGAAACGTGCCTTCCAGCGCGGCATAGCCATGCATGCCGCCGCCGCCGAAACCGGCGACCTCGCCCACGGCATAGAGCCCTTCGACCGGCTGGCCGCCGGCGTCCAGCACGCGGCTGTCGAGATCGGTCTGCAACCCACCCAGCGTCTTGCGGGTCAGGATGTTGAGCCGGACCGCGATCAGCGGGCCATTCGCGGGATCGAGCATCTTGTGAGGCTTGGCCGTGCGGATCAGCCGGTCGCCGAGATAGGCCCGCGCGCCGCGCAACGCGGTGATCTGCATGTCCTTGGAAAACGGATTGTCGAGCTGCCGGTCACGGGCACGGATCTGGCGCTCGATTTGGGCCAGCTCAAGTAGCGGCTCGCCGCCGGCCAGCGCGTTCATGCGGGCAACCAGCGCCGACAAATCGGACTCGACGATGAAGTCCTCGCCCTTCTCCATAAACGCCTTCACCGGTCCCGGAATGCCTGACGTGGCGCGGCCGAGCACCTGGCGCCAGCTCCTGCCCGTCAGGTCGGGATTCTGTTCGGAGCCCGACAGCGCGAACTCCTTCTGGATGATCTTCCTGGTCAGGATAAACCAGGAATAGTCGAAGCCCGTCGCCATAATGTGGCTGAGCGTGCCGAGCGTATCGAAGCCGGGATAGAGCGGCACCGGCAGGCGTTTGCCGCGCGCATCGAGCCAGAGCGACGACGGGCCGGGCAGGATGCGGATGCCATGGCCGGTCCAGAGCGGCGCCCAGTTCTTGATGCCTTCGACATAGTGCCACATGCGGTCGCGATTGATGACGCTGCCGCCAGCAGCTTCGGCGATCGCCAGCATGCGGCCGTCGACATGGTCGGGAACGCCGCTGATCATGCGTCGCGGCGGCGAACCCAGGCGCTGCGGCCAATTCCTGCGGACAAGTTCGTGATTGGCGCCGATGCCGCCGGAGGCGACGATGACCGCTTGCGCCTTCAGTTCGAAATCGCCGGCAACCTCGCGCGAACTCTTGCGGCCGCGCTCGACGTCGCTTGGCGCGAGTATGTCGCCGCGTGCGCCGGTTACAACCGTGCCGGTCCGGACCAACTCGTTGACCCGGTGACGGAATTTGAAGCGGATCAGCCCTTGGCTTTCGGCCACACGCAGGCGGTGGACGAAGGGTTCGAGCACGCCGGGACCAGTGCCCCAGGTGATATGGAAGCGCGGCACCGAATTGCCGTGGCCGACGGCATTGCCGCCGCCACGCTCGGCCCAGCCGACCACCGGAAAGAATTTTATACCGCGCTGCATCAGCCAGCCGCGCTTCTCGCCGGCGGCAAAGCCGACATAGGCCTCGGCCCATCGGCGCGGCCAGGAATCTTCCGCGCGATCGAAGGCGGCGGTGCCCAGCCAGTCCTCGAGCGCGAGATCATGCGAGTCGCGGATGCGCATGCGCCGCTGTTCGGGCGAATCGACGAGGAAAATGCCGCCCAGCGACCAGAACGCCTGGCCGCCGAGCGATTGCTGAGGCTCCTGGTCGAGGATGATGGTCTTCTTGCCGGCCTCGGCCAGCTCCGCCGCGGCGACCAGCCCGGCAAGGCCGGCGCCGACCACGATTACATCCGCATCGTCAGGCATTTTGTTGGACCATGATCTTTTCCGAAAACCGGTTCCCACTTTTCGCTGGCGCGGACCTTCGGTTCGGGATCATGGTCAGCCTAAACCTTCTCCCAACCTTCCTTCTCGCCGGCGCGGAAGATGGCGTCGATGACCTTCTGGTTGAGCACGGATTCCTCCAGCGTGAAGACGCGTTCCTTGCCGCCTTGCGCCGCCCGCGCGAAGGCCTCGACCTCCAGCCGGTACTGCTGCGTGCCGGGAAAGCGGAACACCTGCGCCTCGCTGTGATTCTGGTTGTGCAATTCGATACGGTGATGGTCATAGAGACCGGCATTGAACGGCGAGAACACTTCGATGAAACCCTTCTCGCCGTGGAACACCATCACCTGCCGCGCCGCCATCTGCGTCGACAGATAGAAGGACAGTTCGAAGTCGCCGAAATCGGCGCGGATCGAGGAATAGATGTCGGTGCCGAATTTCTTGTCGCGCTCTATGGTCGCTTGCACCCGCAGCGGCTCCTTGCCGGTCGAAAAACGCGTCGACACCGTCGGGTAGACGCCGATATCGGGCAGCGCGCCGCCACCAAGGTCGAGCTGGTTGCGCATGTTGGTGGGATCGACATTGTAATAGGAGAACGCGCCCTGGACGTGGCGCAGCCGGCCGATGGCGCCGCTGGCGATGAGGTCGCGCACCTTGATCCATTGCGGGTGGTAGACGACCATGAAGGCTTCGCAGACCAGCACCTTTTTGGTGTCGCGCAGCTTGATCAACGGTGGAATGTCCTTGGCATCGAGCGCCACCGGCTTTTCGACCAGCACATGCTTGCCGGCTTCGATCGCCTTCGCCGTCCACTCGACATGCTGCGAAGTGGGCAACGGGATATAGACGCCATCGACCTCCTTGGAGGCGAGCAGTTCCTCATAAGAACCGAACGCATGGCGCGCGCCGAAGCGCTCGGCCAGCGCACGCGCCTTCGACACATCGCGGCTAGCGATCGCCGACAGCACGCCGTTCTCCGCCTCGACCATTGCGGGCAAAAGATGCTCGCGGCCGATCTTGGCCGTCGACAAAACACCCCATCGGAACATCAGGCTTCCTCCATCTCGATTGCAGGAGTGGAGGTTTGCCCTAATTCAGGAGAAAAGCCAATCAGAGCCTTCGTCATCCTCGGGCTTTTGACCCGAGGATCCATGCCGCGATTTCAGCCGAAGAGTGCAGCGGAGCAGAATTCCGAACCGTCGCGACGCCTTGATGTCTCGGCATGGATCCTGGGGTCTGCGCCGCGTCGCTTCGCTCCTTGCTCCGCCCCAGGATGACGATGCGAGAGGTGTCTGCGCCAATCGCGAAGGTGAAGCTAACCCCTTCTACCGGTCAGCGTCATATCGAAAGCGACGATGTTGGAATAGATCGGCGTGCCGACATCCATGCCGTAGCGCGAGCGCAGTACGTTGCCGGTGACGTGGAACTTTATCGTGCCGGCCTTGAGGCCGCCGAGCTCGGCGGTGAACTTTTCCGGAAGGGTCTTGCCGCGCGCCGTCAGCCGGCCGGTGACGAGGGCAGTGGTGTCGCCAGTGCGTTTGACGCTGGTCGAACGGAACTGGATTTCCGGGTTGTTGGCGGCATCGAACACAGCGTCCGAGCGAAGGAAGGCGTCGATGCGGCTCTGGCCGGTGCCGACGCTTTCGGGGAAGATGGTGAAATTGACCTGGGAGCGCCCGACATCGCTGTTGTCGATGCGGATGCTGCCCTTGAAACGAGAGAAGGCGCCGTCGAGCCCGCCGCCGCCGACCTTGCCGATGGAGAAGTGGATGCTGGAGCTGGCCGGGCTGATCGTATAGCTGCCGGCAGCGTCGCTAAGGGCGACCGCCGCGGAAACAGGCATGGCAAGGCAAGCGGCAAGAGCCGCAAATCCGAAGATGCGCGCGTACATGGGTTTTTTCCTTCTGGAGACACGCATTGTCTGCGTTCTCGCCTCATCAACGAATGAGCAGCCCACCCTATTCCATGTCACGGTCTGACGAAGGCGTGATCATGCGCGTCAGCACCGTGTCCTTCAGCCAGAAATGATGGCGCAGCGCAGCGAGCGCATGCAGAGCGACAAGCGCGGTGCCGGCATAGGCGAGATACCAATGCGCCGCCGTCCAGAAGCTCTCGGCCGCATCCGATTCGGCCAATGGCAGGTTCGGCATGACGAACAGGTTGAAGGGCATGCTGGGTATCTCCAGCATCGAGACCGAAACCAGCGCCCAGCCGGACAGGGGCAGCGCAAGCTGAAATGCATAGAGCGCAAAATGCGCGAGCGGCGCCGTCCGGCGTTCGAAAGGCCCGACCGAGCGCGGCAGGGCCGGCGCCGCATTGCCGAGCCGCCAGGCGATGCGCAGGATGATGAGGCCTAGCAGCAGGAAACCAAACGACTTGTGCAGCTGGATCAGCTCGAAGGCGCTGCGCTGGCTGGTTAGCCGCACCATGACGAAGCCAAGCGCGAACTGACCGATGAAGATCAAAGCGATCAACCAGTGAAGAACGATCGCTGCCCAGCCGTAGCGGGTCGAAGTGTTGGTGATCGATGCGGACATGGTCGGTGAACGCCCGCGAGCCCGGCTTTCATCCGGAGGTCTTGAAGAAATCGACAAAGGCCCTGAGCGCCGGCCGCATCTGGCGGCGGCTCGGGTAATAAACGAAGAAGCCGTCGAAGGGTTGGCACCAGTCCTCCAGCACGCGAATGAGCCTGCCATCGGCAATCGCCTCGCGGACATAATCCTCGAACAGGAAAGCAAGCCCGGCGCCATCGATGGCCGCATTGGCGATCAGATAGTCCTCGTCGAGAATCAGCGGGCCTTGCACCGCCAGTTCGATCTCCTCACCGTCCTTCTCGAATTCCCAGCGATAGAGGATGCCGCTGGAGAAGCGGAAGCGCAGGCATCGGTGGTCGGCGAGATCATTGGGATGGCGCGGCCTGGGCATGTTCCTGAAGTAGGACGGCGCACCGACCACGGCGCCGCGAATATAGGGGCCGATGCGCACCGCGATCATGTCGCGCTGCAGGCTCTCGCTGAGCCGGACGCCTGCGTCGAAGCCGCCTTCGACGACATCGGTGAAGCGGTCCTCGATGACGATCTCCAGCACGATATCCGGATAGGCCGCGGCAAAGGCGCCGAGCCGTGGCGTCAGCGCCAGATGGGCCGCGGTGCGCGGCACGGTGAGCCTGAGATTGCCGGCAGGCCGGTCGCGCGCCTCGACCGCCGATTCCAGCGCAAGGTCGATCTCCGACAGCGCCGGTCGCAGACGCTCCAGCAATTGCGCGCCTTCTTCCGTCGGGGCGACGCTGCGCGTGCTGCGCGCCAGCAGGCGAACGCCGAGCCGCGCTTCCAGGGTGGAGATCGCGTGACTGACCGCCGAGGGTGCAATGGCCAACTCCCTGGCGGCACCCCGAAAGCTGCCGAACTGGGCGACGGTTGCCAGCACCGCCAGTTGAGAAAGGTGAGCTCGATTCATTGATCTATCTTTTAGAACAGCCTGTGCAAATGAGAGCCGATTATCGAACAGGAAGCAAGGCGCTATGTCTACCGCATCGCAACAAGGAGACGCGTGATGCAGACCCGCAAGCTAGGAACTGAATTGGATGTCTACCCCGTCGGCCTCGGCTGCATGGGCATGAGCTTCGTCTATGGCGGCCAGGAGGAGAAGGAGTCGATCGCCACGCTGCGCCGCGCCGTCGAGATCGGCGTCAATTTCTTCGACACGGCCGAGGTCTATGGCCCCTATGAGAACGAGATCCTGCTCGGCAAGGCGCTGGGACCGGTGCGCGACCGCGTGACCATCGCGACCAAATTCGGCTTCAGGATCCTCGAAGAAGGCACGGGCATCGATCGCATGGCTGGTGTCGACAGCCGCCCCGAGCACGTCAAGGCGGTCGCCGAGGCGTCGCTGAAGCGGCTGGGCACCGATGTGATCGACCTCTATTACCAGCATCGTGTCGACCCCAATGTGCCGATCGAGGACACGGTCGGCGCCATGGCCGAGTTGGTGCAAGAGGGCAAGGTGCGCGCGCTGGGTCTGTCGGAAGCGAGTGCGGCAACCATCCGCCGGGCGCATGCCGTGCATCCGATCGCGGCCGTGCAGAGCGAATACTCGCTTTGGAGCCGCGATCCGGAAGAAGAAGTGTTCGCCGTCTGCCGCGAACTCGGCATCGGCTTTGTCCCCTACAGCCCGCTCGGCCGCGGCCTGCTCACCGGCACCATCGCCAAACCCGACGTTCTCGGTGCCGACGACTGGCGCCGTAGCTTGCCGCGCTTCCAGGCCGAGGCGATGGCAGCCAATGCCAAGGTGATCGCCACTCTGGAAAAGATGGCGGCGCAAAAGGGCGTGACCCCAGCCCAGCTGGCGCTCGCCTGGGTGCTGCATCAGGGCGATTTCATCGTGCCGATCCCCGGCGCGCGAAAAATCCGCCATCTGGAGCAGAACACGGCGGCGGCTGAGATCGTGTTGAGCCAAGCCGACGTCACGGCCATTGGCGATGCGCTGTCGCCCGACAAGGTCGTCGGCAAGCGCTACACGGAGGAGCTGCTAGCGCTGGTCAATGGGTGAGACGTTGGCGCGAGGCACCCCCCTCTGTCCTGCCGGACATCTCCCCCTCAAGGGGGGAGATTGGATGTCACCTCGGCTTTCGCCAATCGTCAGAAATGAATGAAAGGCGGGACGGCAAAGTGGCCAATCTCCCCCCTTGAGGGGGAGATGTCCGGCAGGACAGAGGGGGGTGCCTCGCGCCAACGTCTGCGGAGAATACTAGCCTCACCACGGCTCGACAGTGATCTCCGGCCAGTTCTCCCTGGCCCGCGCCCCCTTCGTCTCATGCGTCTCCTGATTGTCCATTACCCGGTTCCGGGGTGATGCGAAACGAGAAGATGTCGTCGAGGCCGAACGGCGCCACCAGTTGGAGCTGGCCGTCATTGTCCATGCGGACGCCGACCGCGTGGGTCCGCGAGGCGAAAAAGCCGAGCGAGTGGCTGGAGCTGGTATAGCGGGGGCAGCTTCGGCCGAACTTCAGGGGATACCACAGGTGCACCCGCGCCTGATTGCGGATCTCGACCGGCAGCGGCAGACCGGCGAAGACCGGAGCGGCGCGGGCAATTACACTGTCCTCGGCATCGTAGGACAGATCGCTCCCGTCGAAATAGAACAGGTCGACATCCCTGATGCCGTAGCCCGACGGCTTGCCGGCCAGATGGTTCCAGACGCTGTTGTAGAGCGCGCCCGAGACAACCAGCCAATCGGGCAAATCGAGCTCGCGTGCCCGCTTCAGCGTCTCGCCGAGCAGAGGGTCGGCGGCGACGATCTCGAGGAAAGCCGTGCGTTGGGTTTCGAACGGGAGCTCGGAATAGCGGAGATGGTCCATCGCTCTTTGGAGAGCGATTCGCCATTCAGCCGCAATCCCTCGGCTCATTGTTCGTTGAGTTCAGACCAGAACGCGGGTTCTTCGATTGATGGCCATACTTCGCCATATGCAAAGCCTTCGATCGCTTCGAGTACTCCAGTAGCCTCGTCGAAGAACAGAACCATGCCACAAGCAAGCTGGTCAGGCCCGATATGGGCTATCTTAAGCTGACTGAACACCCGACTCCCAAAACGCAATTCGGGGGGAACCGACGAGGGAATGACTGTGGTCATGAACCCTACAGGATTGCGGTTGCGGTCTTTGACTTCCAGCACGCCCGCCAAATCAAGAGAAATGCCTGCTGAACGACAAAACTCCTGAACGAAAAATATTTCGAGCGAGGTCAGACGCATCTAAGCTCTCAACACGCCACCCGTCTGCTTGCCGACATTCTCGACGATGCGCCTGGCCAGCGCCTCGAAATCCTCGTCGGTCAGCGTCTTTTCGACCGGCTGGATCGACACTTCGATGGCGATCGATTTCTTGGTGGCCCCCAGCGACGCCCCTTCGAAGACGTCGAAGACCGAGACACCTGATATCAGCTTCCTGTCGGCGGCAAGGGCGGCGCGCACCAGCGTGCCGGCCTCCACCGCTCTATCGACGACGAAAGCGAAGTCGCGCTTCACCGCCTGGAAGGCGGACAGCTCCAGCCTCGGCTTGGTTTTCGTCGGCTTGGCCTTCGGCTCGGGCACGGCGTCGACAAACGCCTCGAAGCCGCAGAGCGGGCCTGAGACGTCAAGCCCTTCCAGCGTCTTGGGATGGAACTCGCCGAACGTGCCCAGGACGACTTTTGGCCCGAGCTTGATCGTGCCGGAGCGGCCGGGATGGTACCAGGCAGGGCCGCCGGCCTCGATCTGCAGTCGGTCGACCGGCGCGCCGCAGGCTTCGAGCGCTGCGATCGCGTCGGCCTTGGCGTCGAACACGCCTACCGGACCTGAATTGCCGGCCCAGTTGCGGCCAGAGCCGTCGAGCTTGGCGGTGCCGCGTCGCACGCCGGCGGCGACGCGCCGCTGCTGGTCGGCGCCATCGCCCTCATAGGTGCCCGAGACCTCGAACAACGCGACATCGCCAATGCCCTTGTCGGCATTGCGCTGGGCAGCGGCGATCAGGCCGGGCAACAGCGAGGGCCGCATGTCGGACATGTCGGCGGCGATCGGGTTGGCAAGCTTAAGCGCCGTCTGCCCACCGCCGAACAGTTCGGCGTGCTTTGCCGGAATGAACGACCAGGTGACGGCCTCCATCATGCCGCGTACGGCAAGCGCCCGCTTGGCCGCGCGGGTGCGGATCTGCAGCGTCGTCAGGATTTTCGCATTGACCGCGTCATGGGCGCCGAGCGGCTGGGCCAGGATGTTGTCGACGCCATGGATGCGCATCACCTCTTCGACCAGGTCGGCCTTGCCGTCGACATCCGGCCGCCAGGAAGGGACCTTCACATCGACGACGTCGCCCGAGCCCTGCGGCTCGAAACCGAGGCGCGACAGGATGCCGAGGCTCTCGTCCCTGGGCACCTCGATGCCGGTCAGGCGCTTCACTTCCGACAGCGGGAAGGCCACGATCTTGGGCGTGTGGCCGGCATAGCCGACGACTTCGGTTTCCGTCGGCGTGCCGCCGCAGAAATCGAGCACCAGCTTCGTCGCCAGCTCCACGCCGGGGACCATGAATTCGGGATCGACGCCGCGCTCGAAGCGGTAGCGCGCATCGGTGATGATGCCGAGCGTGCGGCCGGTACGGGCCGTGGTGATCGGATCCCAAAGCGCGGATTCGATCAGCACGTCTGACGTGTTCTCGTCGCAGCCGGAATGCTCGCCGCCCATGATGCCGGCGATCGACTCGACACCGTCCTCGTCGGCGATGACGCACATTTCGGGCGTCAGCGTGTATTCGCGGCCATCAAGCGCCTGCACCTTTTCGCCATCCTTCGCCCTGCGCACGGTGAGGTTGCCGGCGACCTTCGCGGCGTCGAAGACATGCAGCGGCCGGCCACGGTCGAAAGTCACGTAATTGGTGATGTCGACCAGCGCGCTGATTGGCCTGAGCCCAATGGCGAGCAGCCGCTGCTGCAGCCATTTCGGCGACGGGCCGTTCTTGACGCCCTTGACCAGCCTGAGTGCGAAGCCGGGGCAAAGCTCCGGCGCTTCGATCTTCACCTTGACCGGGCACATGCCGTTGCCGGCATGCGGCATGATCGCGCCGCCGACGAGCCGGCCAAGCCCGCTTGCGGCGAGATCCCTGGCGATGCCATAGACGCTTGTCGCATCCGGCCGGTTCGGCGTCAGGTTGATCTCGATCACCGGATCGTCGAGATGCGCATAGGCGGCGAAGCTGGTGCCGACAGGGGCATCCTCCGGCAGGTCGATGATACCGTGATGCTCGTCTGACAGCTCCAGCTCGCGCTCGGAGCACATCATGCCGTGGCTTTCGACGCCGCGGATCTTGCCGACCGTCAGCGTCACGTCGATGCCGGGAACGTAGGTGCCGGGCGCCGCGAAGGCGCCGATCAGGCCCGCGCGAGCGTTCGGCGCGCCACATACTACCTGCACCGGCGCCTTGCCATCGCCGGTATCCACGGTCAGCACGCGCAGCCGGTCGGCGTCGGGGTGCTGCACCGCCGTCAGCACCTTGGCGATGACGAAAGGTTTCAGGCCCGCCTTGTCGTCGACATGCTCGACTTCGAGGCCGATCGATGTCAGCCGCTCGACGATTTCCGCCAGCGAGGCGTCGGTCTCGAGATGGTCCTTCAGCCAGGAGAGGGTGAATTTCATGACAGTGTTCCGTCCGGGTTAGACGATGATGGTCTGGGCACGCTGGTCTTGAGATGCCTCGGCAAGTCGTCCGGCATGTGCAGGAAAGGAAGTTGCTCGCGCACATGGGCGTGGTGCGTCGGCTTGAAATAGGCCGGCATGTCCATGGCGCCGAGCATGAAGTAGATATGGTCTTCCAACCGCTCGTCGACATAGGCGATGGGCGAGCCGCAGGTGCCGCAGAAGGAGCGCGTCACCGAGCCATTCTCGAACATCTTCAAGGCTTTGCTGGTAAAGGCGACCTGGTCGGTCGTAAAGCCGACAAAGGCCGATACCGGCGCGCCGCTGGCCCGCCGGCAATCGCCGCAATGGCAATAGCTGATGTGATGCGGTTCGGCCGAGGCCTCGAACCGCACGGCGCCGCAGCGGCAGCCGCCGGCGTGCGGCGCTGTCATGTGCTCAAGCCCCCGAACAGGGTCGGCATGTCGAGCGGCCGGAAACCGTAATGCGACAGCCAGCGCACATCGGCATCGAAAAACGCGCGCAGGTCCGGCATCCCGTATTTCAGCATGGCAATGCGGTCGATGCCCATGCCCCAGGCAAACCCTTGGTACTCGTCCGGATCGAGGCCGCCATGGCGCAGCACGTTGGGATGGACCATGCCGCAGCCGAGGATCTCCAGCCAGTCGGAGCCTTCGCCGAAGCGCACCTCGCCCGGCCTGGAGCGATCGCACTGGATATCGACCTCGAGGCTGGGCTCGGTGAACGGGAAGAAGCTCGGCCGGAAGCGCATCTTGACCTGCGGCACCTCGAAGAAGGCCTTGCAGAACTCCTCCAGCACCCACTTCATGTTGGCGACGTTGGCCGACTTGTCGATGACCAGCCCCTCGACCTGATGGAACATCGGCGAGTGGGTGGCGTCGGAATCCTGCCGGTAGGTCTTGCCCGGAATGACGATGCGGATCGGCGGCTTCTGCTGCTCCATGGTGCGGATCTGCACCGGCGAGGTGTGGGTGCGCAGCAACTTGCGCTCGCCCTTCTCATCCGGCTGGAAGAAGAAGGTGTCGTGCATCTCGCGCGCCGGGTGGCCTTCGGGGAAATTCAGCGCGGTGAAATTGTAATAGTCGGTCTCGATATCGGGGCCTTCGGCGATGGCGAAACCGAGATCGCCGAAGATCGCGGCGATCTCGTCGATGACCTGGCTGATCGGATGGATGCGGCCGCGCTCGGCCGGCGACTGGCGCACGGGCAAGGTGACATCGACCTTCTCGGCAGCGAGCCTGACCGCGATCGCCGCATCTTTCAGCTCGGCCCGGCGGGCGGAAAGCGCATCGGTGACGCGGTTCTTGAGGCCGTTGATCGCCGGACCCTTGAGCTGGCGTTCCTCGGCGCTCATCGCGCCCAGCGTCTTCAGCATTTCGGAGACCGAGCCCTTCTTGCCGAGCGCCGAAACGCGCACGGCTTCGATGGCCTGCTCGTCGGCCGCCGACGCGATGTCGGCCATAAGGGAATTCTCTAGAGTTTCCATATCGCTCATGTTCCGGACCCGATTGAGCCAAAGAAAAACCCGCGCCAGCCGTGCCAGCGCGGGTTCCCCAAATCAGAATTGCCGAATGCTTGGGAAGGCGCTGGTTAGGCTACAGCGCTTTCAAAAGCGTTCGGCGTGGTGTTCTTGAGGTATTCGAGCGCGACCTTGGCCTTGGCCACGAGTGCAGCGAAAGCCTGCGGCTCGTGGATGGCCATGTCCGACAGGATCTTGCGGTCGATCTCGATGCCGGCCTTGTTGAGGCCGTCGATGAAGCGGCCATAGGTCAGGCCGTGCTCGTGGGTCGCGGCGTTGATGCGCTGGATCCACAGCGCGCGGAACGAGCGCTTGCGGTTCTTGCGGTCGCGGTAAGCGTATTGCAGCGACTTTTCCACCGCCTGCTTGGCGATGCGGATGGTGTTCTTGCGGCGGCCGTAGAAGCCCTTGGCGGCTTTCAGGACCTTCTTGTGCTTGGCGTGCGAGGTGACGCCTCTTTTTACGCGTGCCATGTCATGATCTCCTTAAAAGCAATTCCAGGAAAGTGCCTGGCGGTTTTCCGTTCGGAATTGCGTAAAACAAATGCGTGTCCGGACCGAATGCCCTAGAGGCCGTTCGGCAGAAAATTCTTGATGACCTTCTTGCCATCCGGTTCAGCCAGAACCATCGTGCCGCGGGCATTTCGAATGAACTTGTTGGAACGCTTGATCATGCCGTGACGCTTGCCGGCCGCAGCCGACAGGACTTTACCCGTACCTGTGATCTTGAACCGCTTCTTGGCGGCCGATTTGGTCTTCATCTTGGGCATTTTGCTACTCCGTTATGTGCGCACGATCGCGCTTTTTGTTCGCTTCAGGCCGACCAAAGCCCGAAAAGCAAATGAAACCGCCACGGCATGCCCTGCCGGGCGGTTTTTTGGGAACGGCGGCTCTATACGTCAAAGCCGGCGGCTGTGCAACACCTCAGGAGAGGCGACGTCCTGCCCCGATCAGGGAAAGCGAAACAGCACCGGCAGCATACCCGACTGCTGCGCGCCGTCGATCAGTTCAAAGAACGGCAACGCCACCAGGAACACCAGGCCGTCCAGCAGCGTGGTGCGCAGCAGGCGCGGCTTGAAGCTGCCGGTCTCGCCTTCCTCATAGAGCGAAAGCTTCGGCAAGAAGCGCGGCACTTTCGCCAGATAGGCCCGGTATGGTGCGCCAAGGACCTCCTTGAGGTATCTCTCCTCGCGCAGGATGACGACGTAGAAGGCACCCGCGCAGAGCACCCCAAAGCCGATCGTGGCCGTGATCGAGCCGATCTGTGCGCCGACGCCGGCGGCTGCCAAAGTGGAGAAGACATAGAGCGGGTTGCGGGTGATCGAATAGGGTCCGCCGGTCACCACTTCGGAGGATTTGCGTCCGCCGATGTAAAGCGTCGACCACAAGCGCCCGACGACGCCGAGAAAGATCATGAGGACGCCGCCCATTTCGATCGTCTCATGCACAATCGTGTCGGGCGGAAAGGTCGATTGGCCGAACAACAGCGCCGCGAACATCACCACGATCAGCACGGCAAGCACCAGCCTGCGCATGTGCTGGTAGCTGCCAAGCCCGTGTTTGGCTTGCGCGTATCTGACTTCATTGACCATGTCGGGTGTCCGATCGTCGAGGAACTTGCCGCGAGCGTCTGGCCAAGAAAACAGGCGCCCTGCCGATCGCCGGGACGCCCTGCACCATGATTCAGGCGAATTTAATGCACGTCACCTCTTTTGCCCATCCGCAACTCAATACAGCCAGAAGAGGACGGGAATTACACCGCTTTCCTGTCCGGACTCGATCAGTTCGAAAAACGGTATGGCAGCCAGGAAAATCAAGCCGTCGCGCAGCGTGTGATTGAAGACGCGCGGTGTGAAGGTGACCTCGGCCTGATCGCGAAAAAGCCGGGGATTGGGAAAAAACCGCGGCACCCGTGCGATATAGTCCTTGTACGGCGCCCCGAGCACGGTGGTCAAATGCCGTTCCTCGCGCAGCGTGACGATGTAGAACGCGGCCGCGCACAAAACCGCCGACGTCACCGAGACGATCACGCTGCCGGTCTGGGTGCCGATGCCAGCGGCCGCTACAGTAGAGAAAAAATACAGCGGGTTGCGCATCACCGAATATGGGCCGGTAGCAACCACTTCGGCCGACTTGCGGTTGCCGATATAAAGGATCGACCAGAGCCGGCCGCCGATCCCGATCAGTATCAGGGCGATCCCGTGCGCCTCTATGCGTTCGTGGGTTAGTTCATCCTGCGGGGAACCGCCGAAGATCAGCAAAACGCAAAAAACACCGATCAGCAGCGCCAGCAGGAGGCGCCGTCGCCGCTGATAGCGGCCCATTTCGTCGAACGACTTTTCGATCGGAGAACGTGCCGCAGCGGCCATGGGACAATCCTTTTGCCGCGACGACCGGCAACCAGGTTCCTTGTCGATGCAACTTGCGGAGAAATCATGGCGAAGACAAAAACAAAAGCAAAGGCCACCGAAGCGGCCTTTGCTTTGACGGGATCGCTTTTAGCGAGGTGCCAGCACCATCATCATCTGGCGGCCTTCGAGCTTCGGTTCGGCTTCGACCTTGGCGATGGGCGCCACTTCCTCGCGAACCTTGTTCAGAAGCTGCATGCCGAGTTCCATATGCGCCATCTCGCGGCCGCGGAAGCGCAGCGTCAGCTTGACCTTGTCGCCTTCCTCGAAGAAGCGCCGGACGGCCTTCATCTTGGTCTCGTAGTCATGGCTGTCGATGTTCGGGCGCATCTTGATCTCCTTGATCTCGATGACCTTCTGGTTCTTGCGCGCCTCGGCCGCCTTCTTCTGATTGGCGTATTTCAGCTTGCCCAGGTCGAGGATTTTTACGACGGGCGGCACCGCGTTGGGCGATATCTCGACCAGGTCGAGCCCCGCCTCTTCGGCGAGCAGCAATGCGTCGTTGATGGAGACATCGCCGCGGTTCTGGCCTTCGGCGTCGATTAGCTGGACCCGGGGAACCCGGATGTCACGGTTGGAGCGCGGCCCATCCTTGGTGGGCGCCGCTGCTTTGAAAGGTCTGCGAATGGTCGTGGTCTCCTTGAGCCGTTTCGTTCAGGGTTTTTCAGTTCATATCGGTGGACGCGCCAATGTGGTGAGCGCGCGGTCGGAGTCAATAGCACAGCATTCTCAGGAAATCACCTGATTGCAGGCCTGCACCAAGCAAAGAAAGACCGACAGCACTTTTCGCTGGCCCCTCGGCTGTGCCAAAAGACCGGCGTGAAGGAACCAGCCATGACCAATCCGGTTTTTCTCGACGTCGACGGAACCAACATCGCCGTCCGAACGATAGCGGGCGCCGCGCCCGGCATCGTCTGGCTTGGCGGCTACAAATCCGACATGCTGGGCACCAAAGCCGAAAGGCTATCCCAATGGGCGGGCGGGCAGGGCCGCGCCTTCCTGCGCCACGATTATTCCGGCCATGGCGAATCCGGCGGCGCCTTCGCCGACGGCACCATCTCGAAATGGCTGGCCGAGAGCCTTGCGGTGTTCCGCCACTACACCAAGGGCAAGCAGATCCTGGTCGGTTCCTCGATGGGCGCCTGGATCGCGCTGCGCATGGTCCAGGAACTGCGCAAGGCCGGTGAGAACCGCATCGCCGGCCTGGTGCTGCTGGCGCCGGCGCCGGATTTCACCGCCGAACTGGTCGAGCCGGTGCTGACCAGGGCGCAGAAGCGCGATCTCAGGCAAAAGGGGTATTTCGAGGAGCCGTCGGATTATTCCGCCGAGCCTTACATCTACACGCGCGCGCTGATCGAGGACGGCAGGGCGAACCTGGTGATGACCGGGCCGATCGACACGCATTGCCCGATCCACATATTGCAAGGGCTGGCCGATCCCGACGTGCCGTCAAGCCATGCGCTGAAGCTGGTCGGCCTGCTGCCGGCCGACGACGTGACGCTGTCGCTGATCCCCGGCGGCGACCATCGCCTGTCGCGGCCGCAGGATCTCGACATGCTGGTGCGGGCTGTGGACGCCATGGCTCGGCAAGCAGGCTAGAGAACGGGCAGGCTAGAGAATGCGCATCTCCATTCCGATATCCGCCTTCGTCGCGGCGATCGTCGGCTTCGGCGGCACGCTGGCCATCGTGATCGCCGCCGCCAAGGCGGTCGGCGCGACGCAAATCGAGACAGCAAGCTGGGTGACGGCGCTTTGCCTGGCCATGGCGATCGAGAGCCTGTGGCTGTCATGGCGCACGAAAATGCCTGTCATCACCGCCTGGTCGACGCCAGGGCTGGCGCTGATCGCGGCGTCGAGCGGCTTTTCGATGGCGGAGGCCGTCGGCGCCTTCATCGTCACCGGTATCCTTTTGGTCGTCACCGGACTGTTCAAGCCATTGACCCGGCTGATCGCCAGGATACCGGCCTCGGTGGCGTCGGGCATGCTGGCCGGCATCCTCGTCAGCTTCGCCACCAATGCGGTCAAGGCCATTCCCGTCGACCCCTGGCTGATCCTGCCGCTGATCGCGGCCTTCTTCGTCATCCGGTTGTTCAATCCGGCGCTGTCGGTTCTCGCGGTGCTGATCGGCGGCGGCCTCGCCGCCTTCCTCACCGGCCGGGTCGGCGGCCTGCCGACACCGGAATTGTCGACCCTGACGCTGGTTGCGCCGCATTTCTCCGCCACGGCGCTGATCGGGCTCGCCCTGCCGCTCTACCTCGTCACCATGGCCTCGCAAAACCTGTCCGGCCTCGCCGTGCTGCGGGCGGCCGGCTACCATCCCGAGCCCGGCCCGCTGATCGGCGTCACCGGCCTGTTTTCGTTGCTGACGGCGCCGCTCGGCGCCTCGACCACCAATCTGGCAGCGATCTCGGCGGCGATCTGCACCGGACCGGACGTACATCCGGATCCGACCGAGCGCTGGAAGACCGGGCCCTTCTACGCGCTTGCCTATCTTGTCTTCGCCCTGTTCGGCGCCTCGCTGGTGGCGATCTTTGCCGTTTTGCCGCAGAGCCTGATCGTGCTGGTCGCCGGCCTGGCGCTGATGGCGCCGCTCGCCAACGCGCTGTCGATCGCGCTCAAGGAAGAAAGCGAGCGCATGGCCGCCACCGTCACCTTTGCCGTCACCGCCTCGGGGCTGACGCTGTTCGGGGTCGGCGCCGCGTTCTGGGGCCTGGTCGCCGGCCTGGTGGTGCTTTTCCTCGAAATGCTCAAAAAGCGATAATCATTTCAGCCGCTTGTCCGGTTTTGGCCGATACTGTCTTGAATCGCCGTTTTTCCGTTCCCATTTCGATTCCACGCAGCCGGGTTTGGCTGTCTCCAACTGAAGGAACGGGAGAAAATGAACACATCTGCTTTGATCCGTCCGGCCTGGACGCCGGCGACCATCGCGCTGATGGTAATCGGCTTCATGGTGTTCTGGCCGCTCGGCTTCGCCATGCTCGCCTACATCATCTGGGGCGACCGGCTCGACGGCTTCAAGCGCGACGTCAACCGCGCCACCGACGGCATCTTCGCCGGCTGCCGCCGCGGTTCCGACAAGGCCGCGCGCTGGGGTCATGGCTCCGCCCGCACCGGCAATGTCGCTTTCGACGACTGGCGCGAAAAGGAACTCGAGCGCCTCGCAGAAGAGCGCCGCAAGCTTGACGAGATGCTGAGCGAGTTCGACGATTATGCTCGCGAGCTGCGCCGCGCCAAGGACCAGGACGAATTCGACCGGTTCATGGCGAACCGCAACAAGTCGACTGCTGCGACGACGACAACGGGAACGACCAAGACGACTGGGCCGACGACGCCCAAGCGCAAGGGCTCGAACCTGCTTGACGACTAGCGCCGAGCAACAAGCCTTGGCATGATGAACGGCGTCGCCTGAGCGGCGCCGTTTCTTTTTTGTTCTCTTTTCGCGTTCGCACCTCTAGTCGTTTTCCTCGAATCGCGTATCGTCCGGCCATGACCATCGGCTTCTTCCGCAACCTGACCAAGCCCAAGCCTGCGCCCGTCGTGGAGCGCGAGCATTGTGTCGCCGGCCGCACGCTGCCGCTCAAGATCGTCGAGAGCGACCGGGCACGGCGGCTGACACTGCGCATCGATTCCGGCGGCCGGGGCTTGCGCATAACCGTGCCGCCGGGCCTGCGCCGTGGCGAGGTGGAAAAATTCCTCGACCGCCATCAGGACTGGCTGGAGCAGCGGCTGGCCAAGGTGCCCAACCGGCCGCAAGTGCGGCCAGGCATCAAGATCCCGGTGCGCGGCGTGCCGCACCGCATCGTCCATGAGCCGGCAAAACGCGGTACCGTCACCATCTCGCGCGACGAGCGCGGACCGCTGCTGATCGTGCACGGCGAACGCGTGCATCTGCCGCGCCGCATCGCCGATTTCCTCAAGCGCGAGGCCAAGCGCGAGATCGAGCGGCTGGTGGTCAAGCACACAGCTACGATCAACAAGCGCGCCAAGGCGATCCGCTTCAAGGACACATCCAGCCGCTGGGGCTCCTGCACCTCCGACGGCAATCTGTCCTTCTCCTGGCGCATCATGATGGCGCCGACGCCGGTCATAAACTACCTCGTCGCGCATGAGGTGGCGCATCTCAAGGAGATGAACCACGGCCCGAAATTCTGGAAACTGTGCGGGCAGCTTTGCCCCGACACCGAGCGCTGCAAGGACTGGCTGAAGCGCAATGGCGGCGCGCTGCAGGCGATCATGTTCGACTGACGCGCCCGGATCGGCCTTAGCCGGTCCACTCAATCGTCATTCGCCGCGTTGAGTTCGTCCGGCCGCAAGCCTTCGTCGCCAGGGCGCGGCCAGGGCAGGAAATTCTTCTCGAATTCATCGTTGCCGAAATAATCGAGCGCTCGGTGGGCCTCGGCGCCGTTGAAGGCTGCCTTGTCCAGCAAATGCGCGATGACCTCGCGCGCCTGCGCAATCTTCTGCCTGAGTTGGGCGACGGTTTCGTCTGCCATGGTTTGCTCCCGCCTGCAGTCCTTGAGAAGAAGGTAGCGCGTTCAGCGCCGGCGGCAAACAGAACGCTTTTTCTCGACTCTTTTGCCGTTTCGTGCCAATCCCCGCGCCATGGCGCTCGACATCAAGATATGCGGGTTAAGAACCGACAAGGCATTGGCCGCGGCATTGGCCGGCGGCGCCAGCCATGTTGGCTTTATTTTCTTTGCCAAAAGCCCGCGCTTTATCGATCCCCTGGAAGCCGGCCGTCTGCGCGAAGCTGCGATCGGCAAGGCCAAGGCGGTTGCCGTGACGGTCGACGCCAGCGACGCGTTCCTGGACGAGATCGTTGAAAAAATGCGTCCAGACATGCTGCAGCTTCATGGCTCGGAGACGCCGGAGCGGCTGGCCGAGCTCAAGGTGCGTTATCGTCTGCCTGTCATCAAGGCACTGCCGGTCAGCGAGGCGGCCGATCTGGAGCGGATAAAGCCCTTCGTCGGCATCGCCGATCGCTTCCTGTTCGACGCCAAGCCGCCCAAAGGTTCGGAATTGCCGGGCGGCAATGGCATCGCCTTCGACTGGCGCATTCTGGCCGGTCTTGACGCCGGCGTCGATTACATGCTTTCCGGTGGGCTCAACGCCGCCAATATCGGCGATGCCCTAAGACTTGCCAACCCGCCCGCAATCGACATCTCGTCCGGCGTGGAAAGTGCCCCGGGCGTCAAGGATCCGGCGCTGATCGAACAGTTTTTCCGGGCCGTGAGGGCGGCGCGCGACAATCGCGCAGCCTGACGACTCAAGCAGGACATGCCACCGAAGGCGAAAGCCGGCTTCCGGCAGGCTCATCAAGACAAGAGGAGATCGGCGATGGACAAGCCGGCGACACCCAATTCCTTCCGCACCGGACCAGACGAACAGGGCATGTTCGGCATCTTTGGCGGCCGTTTCGTCGCCGAGACGCTGATGCCGCTGATCCTCGACCTGGAGCGGCACTGGAACGAGGTCAAGGACGACCCGGACTTCAAGGCCGAGCTGACTGACCTTTCGACCCACTATGCCGGACGGCCGTCGAAGCTTTATTTCGCCGAGGGCCTGACCAGGCATTTGGGCGGGGCGAAAGTCTATTTCAAGCGCGAGGACCTGAACCACACCGGCTCGCACAAGATCAACAATTGCCTCGGCCAGATACTGCTGGCCAAGCGCATGGGCAAGAAGCGCATCATCGCCGAGACGGGCGCCGGCCAGCACGGCGTCGCAACGGCTACGGTGGCGGCGCGCTTCGGCTACCCCTGCATAGTCTATATGGGCGCCACCGACGTCGCTCGCCAAAGCCCCAATGTCTTTCGCATGAAGCTGCTCGGTGCCGAAGTCAGGCCGGTGACGGCCGGACACGGCACGCTGAAGGACGCCATGAACGAGGCCTTGCGCGACTGGGTGACCAATGTCGAGGATACTTATTACCTGATCGGCACCGCCGCCGGCCCGCATCCCTATCCGGAGCTGGTGCGCGACTTCCAGTCGGTGATCGGCACCGAGGCGCGCGCCCAGATCCTCGAGCAAGAAGGCCGGCTTCCCGACACCATCATCGCCTGCGTCGGCGGCGGCTCGAACGCCATCGGCCTGTTCCATCCCTTCCTCGACGACAGGCAGGTCCGCATCATCGGCATCGAAGCCGGCGGCCGCGGCCTCGACGGCATCGAACATTGCGCCTCGATGAATGCCGGCGCGCCCGGCGTGCTGCACGGCAACCGCACCTATCTGCTGCAGAACGCCGACGGCCAGATCATGGACGGCCATTCGATCTCGGCCGGCCTCGACTATCCGGGTGTCGGTCCCGAACACTCCTGGCTGCGCGATAGCGGCCGCGTCGAATACGTGCCGATCCTCGACGACGAGGCGCTGGAGGCTTTCAAGCTGACGACACGGGTCGAAGGCATCATTCCGGCGCTGGAATCGGCCCATGCCATCGCGCATGCGGTCAAGATCGTTCCCGATATGGACAAGGACCAGATCGTCATCGTCAACCTGTCCGGCCGCGGCGACAAGGACGTGCACACGGTGGCCGACATGCTGGGCATGGAGATCTGATATGGCGGCCACCCGCATCGACCGCCGCATGGCAAAACTGAAAGCCGAAGGCCGACCGGCGCTGGTCACCTATTTCATGGGCGGCGACCCGGACTACGATACCTCGCTGTCGATCATGAAGGCGCTGCCCACGGCCGGCGCCGACATCATCGAGCTCGGCATGCCGTTTTCCGATCCGATGGCCGATGGCCCGGCGATCCAGGCGGCCGGTTTGCGGGCACTGAAAGGTGGCCAGACGCTGGTTAAGACGCTGAAGATGGCGTCGCAATTTCGCGCCGCCGACAATGAGACGCCGATCGTGCTCATGGGCTACTACAATCCGATATACATCTATGGCGTCGACCGCTTCCTCAAGGATGCCATCGCCAGCGGGATTGACGGGCTGATCGTCGTCGACCTGCCGCCGGAGATGGACGAGGAACTCTGCATTCCGGCGCTCAAGGCCGGTATCAACTTCATCCGGCTGGCGACGCCGACCACCGACGACAGGCGCCTGCCCAAGGTGCTGCAGAACACCTCCGGCTTCGTCTACTACGTGTCGATGACCGGCATCACCGGCTCCGCACTGGCCGACACCGGCAAGGTGGCGGCGGCGGTCAAGCGCATCAAGGGCCATACCGACCTGCCGGTCTGCGTCGGCTTCGGCGTCAAGACCGCCGAGCAGGCGCGCATCATCGGCGCCAATGCCGATGGCGTCGTCGTCGGCACCGCGATCGTCAATGCGGTCGCCAATGTGCTGGGACCGAAGGGCGAAAAGACCGCCGATCCGGCCGAGGCGGTGGCCACGCTGGTCAGCGGCCTCGCCCAGGGCGTGCGTTCGGCCCGCCTTGCTGCCGCCGAATAGTATCCCTACGTCTTTCCTACCTCTTCGTCAGGACAGGAGCCGAAGCGATGAACTGGATCACCAACTACGTCCGCCCGAAGATCAATTCGATGCTCGGCCGGCGCACCGATATGCCCGAGAATCTCTGGATCAAGGATCCCGAGACCGGCGAGATGGTCTTCCACAAGGACCTGGAGCAGAACCAGTTCGTCATCCCGTCGTCCGGCCACCACATGAAGATCTCGGCCAAGGAGCGGCTGAAATTCTTCCTCGACGACGGCAAATACGAGACGCTCGATAATCCCAAGGTGGTGCTGGATCCACTGAAATTCCGCGACGAGAAGCGCTACACCGACCGGCTGAAGGACGCCAAGGCCAAGACCGGGCTGGAGGATGCGATCGTCAATGCGCTGGGCACGATCGAGGGCCTGCCGGTGGTGGTGACGGTGCAGGATTTTGCTTTCATGGGCGGCTCGCTCGGCATGGCGGCGGGCGACGCCATCGTGCATGCGTTCGAGGTCGCCCTGCAACGCAAACGGCCGCTGATCCTGTTCGCGGCATCGGGCGGCGCCCGCATGCAGGAGGGCATCCTGTCGCTTATGCAATTGCCGCGCACCACGGTCGGCGTCGACCGGCTGAAGGAGGCCGGCCTGCCCTATATCGTGGTGCTGACCAACCCGACCACCGGCGGCGTCACCGCTTCCTACGCCATGCTGGGCGACGTGCACATCGCCGAGCCCGGCGCGCTGATCGGCTTTGCCGGGCCGCGCGTCATCGAACAGACCATCCGGGAAAAACTGCCCGACGGCTTCCAGCGCGCCGAATATCTGATGGAGCACGGCATGGTCGACATGGTGGTATCGAGGCTGGAGATGCGCGAGACAATCGCGCGGCTCCTGAAAATGCTGCTCAAGGTGCCGCAGGAGCAGAAGCCGCTGGAGCCGGAAATCCTGCCGCCGGCGACGATCCCGGCGGAAGCACGCCCGCAGGCCTGAAGCGACATCCTTAGCCGCGAACCGCGGTTGCGCGCGAGATGTCGTGCGCTGTAGCTTCCTGATTTTGCGCATGATCCTTTTCCGGAAATCGATTCCGATTTCCGAGGTCATGCGCTAGGATTCTCCCATGACAACGCTTGCCGCCGACCGCGAAATCGAAAGCCTGATGGCGCTTCATCCGAAGGGCTTCGACCTTTCGCTGGACCGTATCTCCAGGTTGCTCGAGCGGCTGGGCAATCCGCAGGACCATCTGCCGCCGGTCATCCATATCGCCGGCACCAACGGCAAGGGCTCGTGCGCCGCCTTCTCGCGGGCGTTGCTGGAAGCGGCAGGCCATCTCGTCCACGTGCACACGTCGCCGCATCTGGTGAACTGGCACGAGCGCTACCGGCTGGCCGCCGAAGGCGGCGGCAGGCTGGTCGACGACGATGTCTTCGCCGAGACAATAGCGCGCGTCGCCAAGGCCAATGAAGGTCAGACGATCACCGTCTTCGAGATCCTCACCGCCGTCACCTTCCTCCTGTTTTCCGAGCATCCGGCCGAAGCCGCCGTCATCGAGGTCGGGCTCGGCGGCCGCTTCGACGCCACCAATGTCATCGACAGGCCGGCGGTGTCGGTGATCATGCCGGTCTCGCTCGACCATGAAGCCTATCTCGGCGACCGGGTCGAGCTGATCGCCGCCGAAAAGGCCGGCATCATCAAGCGCGGTTGCCCGGTGGTCATCGGTGCGCAGGAAAGCGATACGGCGCTGCAGGTGCTGATCGAAACCGCCGAGCGGCTGGACTGCCCGACCTTCGTCTACGGCCAGGATTTCCTCGCTTTCGAGGAAAACGGCCGCATGGTCTACCAGGACGAGGACGGGCTGATGGACCTGCCGCCGCCACGCCTGCCGGGGCGTCACCAGTTCGCCAACGCGGCCGCGGCGATCGCGGCGGTCAAGGCCGCCGGCTTCGAGATCAGCCACCGCGCCGCCGAAAAGGCGATGGCCACTGTCGCATGGCCGGGCCGCATGCAGAAGCTGCCGCAGGGCCGGCTGACGGATCTGGCGCCGAAGGGCGCCGACATCTGGCTCGACGGTGGGCACAATCCGGGAGCAGGCATCGTCGTCGCCGAGGCGCTGGCCGAGCAGGAGGAAAAGAACCCGCGGCCGCTTTTCCTGATCGCCGGCATGATCAACACCAAGGACCAGGCCGGCTATTTCCGCGCCTTCAAGGGCCTCGTGCGGCATGTCTACACGGTGCCGGTGAGCCTCAGCGAGGCCGGCGTGCCGAATGACGAACTGGCGGTCCGCGCCACGGAAGCGGGGCTGTCGGCCGAGCCGGTCAGTTCCGTCGCCAACGCGCTGATGCTGCTGCGCGATAGCTGGGACGGGCAGCCGCCGCGCATCCTGATCGGCGGTTCATTGTACCTGGCCGGCGCGGTGCTTGCCGAAAACGGCACGCCGCCGACCTGAGCGTTCGATTTGTCACGACCAGCGTAAGGAGCCAATCATGATCGAGGTAAAGCAGCTCGCTCATGTCTGCATCTTCGCACATGATCTGGAGGCGACGCGGAGTTTCTACCGAGACGTGCTGGGCCTGGACACCCAGTTCAACTTCCTGCGCGACGGCGAGATTTTCGGCTTCTACCTCAATTGCGGTGGCCGCAGCCACGTCGAGGTGTTCAGGAAAGGCGAGGCCGGCTACAGCGAGCTGAACCAGATCAACCACTTCTGCCTCGAAGTGGAAAACATCGACGCCGCAATCGCCCACATACGGTCGAAGGGCATCGACGTCACCGTAAAGAAGCAAGCCTGCGACGGCACCTGGCAGGCCTGGATCCGCGATCCCAACGACGTGAAGATCGAGTTGTTCGAATACACCGAAAACAGCGCGCAATTCGTCGGCGGCGATCGCATCGCCGACTGGTGACTGGGCAGTCGATCAGTCTGAAATTCTGATTGCCGCATATTCAGCGGCATTTCTCGTTTCTGCGCAATGGGCTCACAGGCAACCGCTCCAAATTCAAACGGCGCTTACTTGGCAGCCCACTTCAGCTCGATCTCGATGAAAGCATATTCGCCGTCGAAAGGGCGCTCAGAAATCCCACGGTGAGATCAGCTCAAGGCCGGTGGTGCCAAAGTCACTGAGATTGCGCGTTGCCAGCCGACCGCCGTTCACGCGCGCGATCGCAGCAATCATGCCGTCGGGAGCTGACATGCCACGGCCTTGGCGCACGGCGCTTCCCATGATCTCGCCATAGGCCAGGGCAGCTTCTTCCGTCAGCCCAAAAATCCGGTCGGCAAACCGACGGCGCCACTGGGAGAGTCCCTGCTCCAAGCGATCGGCGCGCTCGTCAGGGCGTACTTTTTGGATGCCAAAGGCAATTTCAGCAATCGTCACGGTAGGAAGTGCCAGTTCAGCATCATACCGGACAAGCCAGGCGACAACGGCTGGATGCGGTGCCTTCTTGAGAGTCTCCGAAATCACGTTGGTATCGATGAAAATCAAAGATCGGGCCCTGTATGAGCTTGGCGGTCTTCGCGGATGATTTTCTCCAGATCAATGTCAGCACCGCTGCTCGCCGTCAGGCGAGCATAAAAAGAGGCAGCGGGCTCGCGGCCCGCTTCACGGATCTCATAGGATTCAAGCGCACGTTCGACCACATCGGCTATCGAACGATTTTCGCGACGAGCAAGCCTATGGGCCAGATCGCGTGCTTTTGCGCTACGCACAGACAGCTGTGGTTCGGCCATTTCAACCTCCTGCTTGCAAAAGATATACCTGTGCGCAGGCTTGCCATCAAGATGGCAGCTGACAGCTTGCCGTCCAAACTCGTACCTGTGGGACCTTTTGCCTATCCCACGGCATCTACTTCAACTCGATCTCGATGAAGGCGTATTCGCCCTCATTGGCGCTGATGACGTCATGCTCGACGCCCTCCTTGCGGAAATAGGGCGCGCCTTTCTTCATTTCGGCGAAGGATTCGCCATCCTGGGTCAGAAGCTTCAGCTTGCCGTCCATCAGCGGCACGATGACATAGTCGTGGCCGTGGCGGTGCCAGCCAGTGTTGTCGCCTGGCTGAAAGCGGTACTCGGTGACGATGACGCGTTCATTGTCGATGAAGACGGTGGCCTTGGCGGTTCCGGTCATGGGGTTCTCCTGTCTGCCTGAACAGAGGACATGGAGCGCCATGGTGCGAGGGCTAGAGCGGCCAGTCGATGGCGCCAACAAAAAGCCCGGCACGATGGCCGGGCTCCTTCGATCCGAATTTCAGGACGATCAGGCGAGATTGCCGTTGATCCAGTGCGACAGCGCCGTCTTGGGTGCAGCGCCAACCTTGATGTCGGCCCTTTCACCGCCTTTGAAGATCATCAGCGTCGGGATCGAGCGAACGCCGAACTGCGCGGCGAGCTCCGGATTCTCGTCGATGTTGAGCTTGGCAATCTTGACCTTGCCGCCGAGTTCGTTGGCGATCTCCTCGAGCGCCGGCGCGATCATCTTGCAGGGGCCGCACCACTCCGCCCAGAAATCAACCACGACCGGCTCCTTGGCGTTAAGCACGTCGGCCTGGAAATTGCTCTTGTCGACCTTGACGGTGGCCATGCGGAAATCCTTTCGATTTTTTCGTCGCACCAAATGTGGTGGTGATCGCGTCTTTGTTCAAGCAGGTGTTGTGTCACGCTGCCGTGAGTCGGGCAAGGGCATCATCCATGAGCGCGGTCGGCAGCTCGATCAGCCGCGGCGCCTCGGTGAACAGCAGCGCGGCAGCGACCTCACGTCCGGGGTAAAGCGGCTGCAGCAAGGCGCGATAGAGCGCAAGCTGGAGCACATAGGCCGGTGGGATTTCGGCAATCGTCTCCGGCGCCGGCCGATTGGTCTTGTAGTCGACGATCGACACCTTGCCTGGCATGACCGCCAGCAGATCGATCTTGCCCGAGATGGAGCGCAGCCTGCCCTTCACCTCAAGGCTGCCCATGACCGAAACCTCGGCGCGTGAGGACGGCGAGAACAACTCGCCGAAGCGGGCATCGGTGAGGATGGCGGTCACCGAGGCCAGAGCCTTGTCGCGCTCGGCGTCGGGCCATTGCGCGCCGGCGCGTTCGAGATAGCGCTTCGCCGCACCCCGGCGCTCGGCTTCCGCGATGCCGGGCAGCATCTGCAGCAATTTGTGCAGCGCCAGTCCCCGCATCACCGCAAAGCCGGGCTCCGTCTCGGCGTCCAGCACCGGCGAGCCGGTGTCGATCACGGCTTCCTTCGTCTCGTCGATCAAGGCCGAGGCGCCGGAGGGCGACAATGGCCTAGGCAGATCCTCATAGGGCGGCAAGGGCTGGAACAGCGTCTTTGGCAACGGCCTGAATTGCTGCGACTGTTGCGCCTCCCCGGTGGCTGCTTGCGCGACCGGCGGCAATTTTGTCACGTGGAAGCGATGCACGGCCTCGCCGGTGGCCGGGTGCTGCCGCTCCGTGCTTTCCGGCGCCCCGACCAGTGCGCGGCTGACGATCGAATGCCAGGTGCCGGTGTTCGGCGCCCGCTTGCCATGGTAGCCGCAGACGATCAGCCGGTCCTCGGCACGGGTCATGCCGACATAGAGCAGCCGGCGGTATTCGTCGTCGGCCAGTTCGCGGGCACGGACCGAAGCAGCGCGCGAAAAGCCATTGGCGACATCGCTGGCCGAGCGCCAGAGATAGCCCTTGCCGTCCCAGTGTTCGCCCGAGCCATCGAACGGCATCAGTCGCGGCAGATGCTGGTCGCTGAAGGGGGCCGAGCCGCCATCGACCAGGAACACCACCGGCGCCTCCAGGCCCTTGGCGGCATGCACGGTCATGACACGAACCTCGTCGCGGGTCTGATCCATCTCCCGCTTGATCTCGGGACCGGCATTCTCCAGCGTCGACAGGAAGGATTCCAGCCCCGGCAGGCCGGTCCGCTCCTCAGCCAGGCAGAAGTTCAGGAACTCGTCGAGAATGTCGCCGGCTTCCGGCCCGAGCCGTGCGATCATCTTCCTGCGCAGACCGTCGCGGGCGAGAACGGCGGCATAGAATTCGAACACCGGCTTGAACGCCGCCTCGTTCGACCATGTGTCGAGTTGGGCAATGATGGTGGCCAAGGCAGCCCCGTCACCGGCATGCTCTATGAGCGAAGCGATCAACGGGAGACCGGGCAGTCGCTCGCCCGCGAGCTTGAAAAGCATCTCTTCCGAAACGTCGAAGATCGGACTGCGCAGCACGGAGGCAAGCGACAGATCGTCCTGCGGCTGGATGAGAAAATGGCCAAGCGCGATCAGATCCTTGACCGCGATATGGCCAGGCAGGCTCAGCCGGTCGGCGCCGGCGACCGGGATGTCGCGGCGCTTCAGCGCGCGCGTCAGCGCATGGACGAAGCGATCGCGCTTGCGCACCAGCACAAGCACATCGCCGGGCCGGAGCTTCTTGCCGCGGCCTTCGACGATCTCGCCGCCGCCGATCCAGCCGGCAATGGTCACTGCTACGTTTTCGGCGACGCGCACCGCCGGCGCATGGGCGTGGTCGACGGCTTGCGTCCAGTCGTCGGGCTCGTCGACGGCATCCGCGCCGATCGACGGCCAGACCTCGACATAGCCCGGCGCGTCGGTGCGGATAGCCTGGTGGCGCAGCGGATCGGGATCGTGGCTGATGCCACGCCGCACGGCGGGATCGGCGAAGACGCGGTCGACCGCGGCAAGAACGTCGTCGCTCGAGCGAAAAGACCAGGTCAGCTTGAGATCGGCGAAGGCGGCATCGGCGTCGCGCACCTTGCCGGCAAACAGCAGCCTTGAGTCGGCGAAGGAGTCGGGCGCCGCTCCCTGAAAGGAATAGATCGACTGTTTTTCGTCGCCGACGGCAAAGATGGTGCGGTGGACCGTGTCGCGCGCGCCTTGCCCGGCAAAGAATTCTTCCGCCAGCCGCTTCACCACATCCCATTGGTCGGGGCTGGTGTCCTGTGCCTCGTCAAGCAGGATGTGGTCGATGCCCTGATCAAGCTTGTATTGCACCCAAGGGCCGGCGTCGGGCCGCGCCAGGAGATTGACCGTGCGGGTGATGAGGTCGTTGAAGTCGAGGAAACCGCGGGCACGCTTCAATTGCTCGTAGCGGGCGATCAGCCAGTCGGCGATGGTCAGCGCCGCACTTGTGCCTTCCAGCATCCGGAACAGGGCCAGCCGGTCGGAGATTTCGAGGACGGCGCCGACCGCCGCCAGATAGCGTTCCGGCAGATCCGGCAACCGGTCGAGCAGCGCCTTCTTGAATGTCTTTGCCGGCTCATAAGGAGCGCCATCCGCCCGCAGGAAGGCCTTGCCCAACAGTTGCAGCCGCCGGATCGGATCATCTTCGGCAAAGGCAAGACGGGCATAGGGCAGGATGTTGTTCAGCACGATGCGGGCGTCGGCAGCCTCGGCGGCGCGGGTGAAGGTGACGAAATAGTCCGGCAGGAAACCCGGCAACGGCCAGACGGACGCCGCGATATCCTCGGCGGTCTGGCCGGGGCGGAACCGGAACTCGTCGAACAGCGCCCGGAAGCCATCGCCACCGGCCGTGCTGATGAAGGTGCGCAACCCGTCGCGCTTGCGCACAATCTCGCCAAGCAATGCGTCGAGCCCGGCCTCGCCGCCGCGTTCGAGCACGGCGGCGAAAGCCTCTGCCAGCCCGGCGTCGCCCGCTGCCGTGCCCGAGATCATGTCGCGGCGCGCAGTGGCGAACAGCGAAGCCTCCATCTGGCTGTCGAGCATTTCGAAATGGGCCGGAATGTTGGCTTCCAGCGGGAATTGGTGCAGCACCGATTCGCAGAAGGCGTGGATCGTCTGGATCTTCAGCCCGCCCGGCGTTTCCAGCGCCTCGGCGAACAGCCGGCGCGCCCTGCGCATGGTATCGCTGTCGGGCCGCCTTCCGTCCAGCGCCTCTATCCTCGCCCCAAGCTCCGCGTCGCCAAGCGCCGTCCATTCCGAGAGTGTCGAAAACACCCGGTTCGACATGTTGGCGGCGGCGGCGCGCGTGTAGGTCAGGCACAGGATCTTCGACGGATCGGTACCCCTAAGCAGAAGCCTGATGACGCGCTGGGCCAGCACATGGGTCTTGCCCGATCCGGCATTGGCCGACACCCAGGCGGAATTCCGCGGATCGGAGGCCCTGGCCTGGCTGATGGCGGTGTCGGTCGGGATCGGATAGGCTTTCTTCACGCCTCCCCTCCCTCGTCGTCGGCATCACCACCGGCGGACCATTCGAGCACACGGGCGAGATGGTCGTAGTCGCCATCGGTCTCGCCCTCGCGAAACGGCAATGCGCGCGAGAGGTAACCGGTCGCCGGGTCGGCATAGTGGATCAGCAGCTTTTCCAGTCGCGCCCAGGCTTCCTCCGCGAGATCGGCGGCGGTTCGTGGCTTGCGGTTGTATTCGAGGATGGATTCCTCGAATACCTCGCCATTCGGCTTCAGCCTGATGAAGGCCAGTTGCGATGGCTCGCACGCACCCAGCTCCTTGAAGGCGCCGCGCCTCAGCAACGCGCCCTCCAGCGCCAATTGTGGCGACAGCAACGTGTGTGCCTGCGCCTTGGACGGCGAGGAGCCGGTCTTGTAGTCGAGAATGTCGGCCATGCCGCCGGCCAGCAGGTCGACGCGATCGGCATAGCCGGACAGCGTCACGCCGGATTGGCCGACGCCGGTTTTCTGGGCGCGCTCCTCGGCATGCCGGCGCACCACGGCATCGGCGCGGCCGCGCTCCCATTCGACGATGCCGCCGGCAAGCTTTTCGAAGCGCGGCCACCATACCGCTTCGACATCGGCCGGGAGGGCCGCTTCGGCGAAGCAGGCGCGGCCGGCGGCGATAAGGCCGGCCAGCGCCTCCGGCGCGCGCGGGTCGGCCACATCGGCCGAGAAAAGATGCAGGATGGCGTGGAACAGCGTGCCGCGTTCGGCGGCGCCCGGATCGCGGATGACCGGATCGAGCGGCATCAGGCCGAGGATCCTCCTGGCATAGATCGCGTAGGGGTCGCGGCGCAGCGTTTCGATCTCGGTGACCGAGAAATGGGTTGGCCTGACGGCCAGCGGCGGCTTCGGCTGCGGTCGCGGCGCAAAATCCTGCTTCTCGCCGGCATCTAGCGCGCGCGCCCAGGCCAGCAATTCATCCCCGCGCCGGCTAAGCGCCGTCGCATGGTCCTTGCCTATGAAGGTGAGGATGCGCTGTAGCCAGCGCGATGGCACCGCCGGCGCATCGCCGGAGCGGGCGGAGCGCGCCAGCACCACCTTCTTCGCGCCCATCGCCATCTGGAAATCATGAGCGGCAAGGCCGATGCGCCGTTCGGGCGGCTCGAGATCGATACCGCTCTTCATCAGCCGCGACATGAAGCGGTCGCTCTCCGGCTTGCGCGGCCACACGCCTTCGTTCAAGCCGCCAATGACCAGCGTGTCGACGCTCTGCAGCCGTGCTTCCAGCGCGCCCCAGATGGCGATGTTCCGGTCGGTGCCGTGCGCCGGCTTGACCGTTTCGGGCGCTATCAGCGCCTCCATCACATCAGGCCATTCGTCCGCCGCGAAGGAGAACGACACCGAGGCGGCGACCAGCCCGCGCAACAGCTCGGCGAGCTTTTCGCCGGCGTCGCCGGCATAAAGGCCGCTCAGACTGCCGTCCGCGGCGCGGCCGAGGTTTTCGAGTACGATGACGCTTGCCCTGCTCAGCGCGGCAAGATCGGTGTCGCCCTCGCCGCGAAGAGCGATCAGCGGCGCCAGCGCGGCGGCAAGGCGGACGAGCAATTCGCGGGCGCGCTCGATGCGGCGCACGGTCAGGCGCGAGAACCAGAAGGGCTGGCGCTTGTCGCCGCTCAAGCCGGCATGGCGAGCTTCGAAGAGTTCCGGCAGCGACGCGATATCGGGACGTCCGGTGCCGCCGCGCAGCGCCACCAGTTCGACGATTTCCGCGGCATGGCGGACTTCCGTTCTTTCCAGGCCAAGGCCAAGCAGCGGGTGCTTGAGCAGCGACAGCAGCGAAACCGGATCGCCGGGGCGGAAGGCGGCCTGAAGCGCTAGCCTGAGCAGGCCGGCAGCCAGCGTGTTGGCGAGCGGCGTGCCGCCGGAATCGTCGGCGACGACGCCGAAGCGCAAGAGTTCGGCCGCAACGCGCCGCGCCAGGGCGCGGTCGCCGGTGACGAGCGCGGCGCGCCGGCCGGGCTCTTCGACGGCGCGTTTGAGCGCGACGGCGATCGCCACGGCCTCGTCACGTTCGCTGGCGGCTTCGAGAAGCGTCACATCGGCGAAGGCCTCGGCGATCTCGCCTGATGTAAAGCCGAGCCGCGTCTCGGTCCACAATTCGGTGGTTTCCGCCGGCCGCAGCGCCTCGCCGACAAGGGCTGCCCGTAGCGCCTGCGGCCCTTCGGCAATTGCGATCGCCTCGACATCGCCGCGCAGCACGCCGATCTTGGCGATCAGCTTGGCTAGGCCATATTGCGGGTGGCCAAGCAGGGCCGGACGGGCGCCAGGTGCGGCAATCGCCTGGAAGGACGGCTCGTCCAGCGTCGTGTCGAGGCCGGGCAGCACGACGGCGCCGCCGGGCAGGCCGGCGATCACCGCGAGCAATTCGGCCGTGGCCGGGATCGATCCGGTGGAGCCGGCGGCGATCACCGGCCCGGACGGCGGGTTGCGCTTCAGCCGCCCCGCTTCCAGTCTGATCAGCGCATTGCGATGCGCGGCGGGGTTGGAGCGATTGCGCTCTTCCAGGATGTTCGGCCAATTGTCGGTGATGATGCCGAGGAAATCGAGCGTCACTTGCCACCAGCCAGCCAGATTGCCGGTCACCAGATCGGCAAGCCTTGACCAGTCGGTGCCCTCCGTCTCGATCTCGTCCATCAGCCGGGCCAGATCGCGCGCCAGCCAGATGGCATCGGCGGCGGAGGCCGGTACGACGATCTCCTCGTCGAAAAGGGCCGCGACATGCGCCGGCAGGCGGCGTTTCCAGGCGCGCACCAGCGGCGCCAGCAGCAGCAGGCGCTCGATCGCGGCGATCGGCGGCGCCAGATCGAGAGCGGCCGCCGCTTCGGCCTCAAATGCGGCTTCGTCCTCATCGAACTCACCGAGCGGGCGGATGACCGGCAGGATCGCCGAACGGCGGCCGAGCACATCGACGAAGACGCCGCGCAGCGCACGCGCCGCACGGCGGGTCGGCACGTAGATGGTGACATCGGCCAGCGCCAGCGGCTCGCCGTCGAAGCGAAAGCCGGGGATGAGCCGGCCCGACAGCAGGGCCTCGGCCAGCGTCGGCAGGAACGGCGCTCCGGGGGGAATCGAGAAAACGCGGCGGGAGCCGCTCATTTCAACTCGTTAAGAGCGCTGGCCGGATCGGCAAGCACGCCGGCGACCGCCGCTTCGGCGAGCGGAATGGCGTCGGGTGTGCCGACCGTGATCCAATGGCCGTGCATGGTCATGCCGAACAGGCGGCCGGCAGCAATGGCGGTATCGAAATAGACGTTGAGCGAATGCGGCCCGGCCGGCGCATCCCTGAAAAGCCTGGGATGGACGATGGCAGCGCCGGCATAGATCAGGCCCGCCGCATCGCCCCTCGAACGCCGCAGGGCGCCGTCCGGCGCCATCAGGAAATCGGTGCCGCCGCTATGTCCGGTCGCTGACTTGATATCCGCGAGCATCAGCAGAATATCCATTTTCGCCGCATCCCATGCAAGGGCAAGCCGCGCGAGATTGGATGCGCCGACGTCGATCCAGAAAGTGTCGGCATTGACGATGTAGAAGGGCGCGTTTCCCAGTTCGGGCAAGGCATGGACGATGCCGCCGGCGGAATCCAGCAGCCTTTCGCTTTCATCCGATATGACCACTTTTGGAGCGGCGCGCCCGGCGACATGCGAGACGATCTGCCCGGGGAAATAGTGGACATTGACCACGGCCTTGGCCACGCCTGCCTCGGCCAGGCTGTCGAGGCCCCAGTCGAGCAATGTCTTGCCTGATATCTTGACCAGCGGTTTCGGCATCGTATCGGTGATCGGCCGCATGCGCTTGCCAAGCCCGGCGGCAAGCACCATCGCGGTTTTGAGGTGCGCCGTCACAGCGGCCGTTCCTCCAGCAGGCCGTGCGCGACGTAGAAATCCCGCAGGCCGGCCAGCGCCGGATGCGCCAGCGCCCGCCTGAGGTAGTCGCGAATGCGCGGCAAGTGCTTGAGATAATGGGGTTTGCCGTCGCGCTTTTCGAGCCGCACGAAAATGCCGAGGATCTTCGAATTGCGCTGCGCCGCCATGATTGCATAGGTCTCGACGAACGCCTGTTCGTCGAAGCCGCCGGCGGCGCGGCGCGCCGCGATATAGGCATCGAGCGTCCGCCGCTCGATATCCGGCGATACCGTGACGCGGGCATCCATCGCCAGCGAGGCGACGTCATAGGCGGACGGGCCGATCAGTGCGTCCTGGATGTCGACGATGCCAAGGCGGTCGTGACCGGAGCGGTCGCCACGCCAGATGATGTTGGGCGAATGGAAATCGCGCAGCATCAGCGTGTATTCCTGGCCTTTCAGTCGGTCGAGTATGGCGTTCCACTCCCGGTGGTAGCCGGCACGCAAGGCGTCGCTGGCCGGGCCGCCGGTCAGCATAGGCACATACCAATCGACCAGGAGATCGGCCTCGATCATCATGGCGTCACGGTCGAAGGGCGGCACGTCGTGGAAGACGCCGGGCGCGGCCTCCATGCGATCGGGCCAGGCCTTGCCATGCATCATGGCCAACAGTTCGGCCGCCGCCGCATAGCGCTCGGCGACCGGCTGGCCATCGCTATCAAGGAACCCTTCGGCGCCGAGATGCTCAAGCAGCAAAAAGCCCTGATCGAGATCTTCGGCATGGATCTCCGGCACACTGACGCTAGCGGCCAGCAATGCCTTGTCGATGGCAACGAAGGCGGTGACGGATTGCGCGGTATGGGCGATCACCGCATAAGGCTTGCCGTTGCGGACCGGCGGCCCGAGCACCAGCCTGGGCGAGTTCATCAGGACTCGCGGCGGCAGTCCGGGCAGCGAGACGATCTCATAGGAGCGGGCCGAGGCGTCGCCGATGAAATATCGCCGTTGCGCTTCGCCCCAGCCGGCTCTTTCCAGAAAATCGCGCATGGCCAACGATCGCGCGGCGCGCTCGAAGGCGGCGCCCTGCCCCGACAGTCTGGCCAGCCGGCCGTCGCCCCGATGGACCAGTTCGACCAGGACCGAAGTCTCTGGCAGATAGTCCTCTGCACGTTCCGGCCACTCGACCAGCGCAGCGCCTTGCGCCAAAGCCTCGTCGAAGCCCAGTTCGTCGAGCTCGGACGCCGCGGACAGTCGATAGAGGTCGAAATGGTGGACGGGAACGCGCGCCTGATAACTCTGGACGAGCGTGAAGGTCGGGCTCGGCACATCGAGACCGAAATCGTCGGCCATCGCCCTGATCAGCGCCCGCGCCAAACTCGACTTGCCGGCACCGAGATCGCCTTTGAGCGCCAGCACATCGCCGGGGCGCAGCGACATGGCCAGATCCTCGCCGAGCCTTGCGGTCGCGGCCTCGTCGGCGAGAAATCGCTCCAGCACCAATCCCGCCATCGAGCGCGCTACTCGGCCGCGGCGCGGATGCCCGGCGTGTCGGGAAAGGCACAGATGACGGTAGTGCCCTTGTCCCTGCCGGTCTCGATACGGACGCTGCCGCCATGCAGTTCGACAAAACTCTTGACGATCGACAGGCCGAGGCCGGCGCCGCGGCGGCGCCCGCCATTGGCGCGCGGTTCGAAACGGCGGAAGACCGAATCGAGCAGGTCCGGCGGCATGCCGGGCCCGTCGTCGTGAACGGAGAATTCCACGCCTTCGGCAAGCTGCCGGCAGGCGAGCGTGATGGTGCTCGCCTCCGGCGCGTAATTGGCGGCGTTGCTCAACAGATTGTAGAGGATCTGGCGGATGCGGATCTCGTCGCCATGGAAGGTTTTTGGCGCGGCGGCGGCGTCGATCTTGAGCCTGATCGAATGCTCCTCCAGCCGGTCGGCGACCAGCTCGGCGGCGGCGGCGATGGTGCGGTCGATGTGAACTTCGGAGATATCGAGCTGCATGATGCCGGCGTCCACCGTCGCCAGGTCAAGGATGTCGTTGACGATGGTGAGCAGGACCGACGAAGACGAGCCGACATGCTCGACATATTCGCGCTGCTTCTGGCTCAGAGGCCCGGTCGACGGCAATGAAAGAAGCTCGGTGAAGCCGATGATGTTGGTTAGCGGCGAGCGCAGTTCATAGGAAACGTGCTGCACGAACTCGTTCTTGAGCTGGTCGGATTTCTCCAGCGCCTCGTTCCTGTCCTTCAGCGCCCGCTCGACATTGACGCTGTCGGTGACGTCGACGAAGGTCATCATCACCTGTCCGTTGGGCAGCGGGATCATCGCATAGCGCAGGACGGTGCCGTCGTTCAGCTCGGTCTGGCCATGGTGGTCGCGGCGCTCGTCGTCGAAGCCGGTGATGGCGGCGAGGAACCCGCCCCAGGGACTGTCCGCGGCCCGTCGATCACAGAGATCGCGGATCGTGGAGACGTGGACGTTTGGCTTGGCGGTGTCGGCGTCCAGTCGCCAAAGCGCTGCGAATGCCGGGTTGGACAGTCTGAGCCTGCCGTCCGGGCCGAACACAGCCACGCCTTCGGCAAGGTTGTCGAGCGTCTCGCCCTGGACCCGCACCGCGGTCTGGTAACGGCTTTCGAGATCCATCTTTTCGGTCAGGTTCTCGAACACCCAGGTGACGCCACCCTTGGGCTGCGGATTGGCGACGACGCGGATGGTCTTGCCGTCGGGCAGATGCCACCAGTGCTCCTGCGACTCGACCGCGCGATAGGCGCCGAGGAGGTTTTCCTTCCAGCGCCGCCATTCGGGCTGCTCGGCGATCTTGCCTTCGCTGCGCAGCCGATCGAGCAACAAGGCGTTGTCGGGAGCGCTGTGCAGGAAGCCGCTGTCGAGACCCCATAGCTTCTGGAACGCCTGGTTGAAGAACCGCAGTTTCTCGTCGATGTCGAAAATCGCCACGGCGGTGTTGAGCTGATCGAGCGTGTCGGCATGGCTCCGCACGGTCCGTTCATATTCGCCGCGGATCGCTTCGATGGCGCTGGTGTCGCAGGCAATACCCGCCGAACCGTCGGCGCCGGCGAAGTCGGTGACAGTGAACACGCGCCGGTCGCCCTCGATGACGGTGGAAAGCGTCTGCTCGAAGACAGGACGCGACTTGTGCTGCGCGGCGATCGCATCGCGCGCCTGGCCGCCCAGGAATTCCTTGGCATCGCGGACGGCGGCCTCGGCGCTCTGCGCCTCGACGGCCTTGGCATAGGCTCGGTTGACCCATTTCAGCCGGCCATCGGTGGTGCGCAGCCATGACGGCATGTTGAGCGCGTCGAGAAGGCCTATCATGGTGTCGTAGTCAGCGGCGAGGCGCTGGTTCTCGATCTTCAGCCTGGCCTCGCTGCGCTGTGTTTCCGACAGCGAGACGAAGCGCACAAGCACATGTGCCGCGCTCTTGCGCCCCTGCACCTGAAGCGGCGCGCCGACCAGGGATTCGATGACGAGATCGAAGGGCTTGGCCTTATCGCGCAAGGCGGCCACGGCATGTTCGAGCGCCGCCGCCGAACGCGGCATCAGCCAGCGGCCGAAGGCAAGGAAAGCGGCCCGGTCTTCCGGGGCGCCGCTCTCAAGCGGCAATGCGCCGATGATTTCAGGCTTCTTGTTTTCCGAGGTCCATACGATCACACGCTGGTCGCGCGTGTTGAGCAATGCCTCGGAACGCTGCAGCGCCGCGTTGACATCCGCGATGCGGGATCTCAGTTCGAGGTTCTCCGCCGAGGTGCGTGCCCGCTGGCGGATCAGAACGATGGCCGAAAGCAGCGCGGCGCCCATGACGCCGACGAACACGGCGAGCTGTATGACCTCGACCGTGCTGACCGGCAGCACGGCCTTGCGCACGCCAGCGGTTTCAGCATGCGCCGCGAAACCGAGCAACGACCCGGCAAGCGCGGAGGAAGAAAGCAATTTCGCGAGGCGGATGCCAGCGCGCCATAGGCCGCCGCCTTCGGCAGCGGAGCCCGTGATACTCGAATCGTTACGGCCGCCGGAAACGGCCTGTCCCGCGCAAGGCGGGTAATCCCCCGGCATGTCTTGGTCCTCTTCGCCGCCTGAATGCAAGACCGGCCTGATCGTGTGCGTCGGCCCTCGTCCCCGGACCGCGAATCAGCACCATAGCGCTTGCGCGAATCGGCGTGAAGAATCAATCGGCGCAAAAATAAGCCGGGCGAAAAGTCAATCGCCCGGCATCAATATCTAGTGGTAATTTGCGCTGTGGTTAATAGCGGTAGTGTTCCGGCTTGAAAGGTCCCTGCGGGGTCACGCCGATATAGGCGGCCTGTTCGCCCGACAGTTCGGTGAGGCGGGCGCCGAGCTTGTCGAGATGCAGGCGCGCGACCTTCTCATCGAGATGCTTGGGCAGGACATAGACCTGGTTCTCGTACTGGCCGGGCTTGGTGTAGAGCTCGATCTGCGCCAGCACCTGGTTGGTGAAGGACGCCGACATGACGAAGCTCGGATGGCCGGTGGCGTTGCCGAGGTTGAGCAGGCGGCCTTCCGACAGAAGGATCATCCGCTTGCCGTCCGGGAAGGTGATCAGGTCGACCTGCGGCTTGATGTTGGTCCACTTCAGATTGCGTAGCGACGCCACCTGGATCTCATTGTCGAAGTGGCCGATATTGCCGACGATCGCCATGTCCTTGAACGACCGCATGTGGTCGAGCGTGACGACGTCCTTGTTGCCGGTGGTGGTGATGACGATGTCGGCGGTCGGGGCCGCATCTTCGAGCGTGACGACTTCGAAGCCGTCCATCGCCGCCTGCAACGCGCAGATCGGATCGACTTCGGTGACCTTGACGCGGGCGCCGGCGCCCTTCAGCGACGCCGAGGAGCCCTTGCCGACGTCGCCATAGCCGCAGACGACCGCAACCTTGCCGGCCATCATCGTGTCGGTGCCGCGGCGAATGCCGTCGACCAGCGATTCCTTGCAGCCATATTTGTTGTCGAATTTCGACTTGGTCACGCTATCGTTGACGTTGATGGCCGGAAACGGCAGCAAGCCCTTCTTCTGCAACTGGTAGAGCCGGTTGACGCCGGTCGTCGTCTCTTCGGTGACGCCGCGGATCGCTTCCTTCTGCTTGGTGAAGAAGCCTGGCGAGGCCTTCATGCGCTTCTTGATCTGCGCAAACAGGATTTCTTCCTCCTCGCTGCCCGGATTGGACAGCACGTCCTCGCCGGCCTCGGCACGGGCGCCGATCAGGATGTACATGGTGGCGTCGCCGCCATCGTCCAGGATCATGTTGGAGGTGCCGCCATCGGCCCACTGGAAGATCTTGTCGGTGTAGACCCAATAGTCCTCGAGCGTCTCACCCTTGACCGCGAAGACCGGAATGCCAGCCTCGGCAATGGCCGCGGCCGCGTGGTCCTGCGTCGAGAAAATGTTGCAGGAGGCCCAGCGGATATCGGCGCCGAGCGCCTTCAGCGTTTCGATCAGCACCGCCGTCTGGATGGTCATATGCAGCGAGCCGGTGATGCGCGCGCCCTTCAGCGGCTTCGCCTTGCCGAACTCCTCGCGGCAGGCCATCAGACCCGGCATTTCGGTTTCGGCGATCTCGATTTCCTTGCGGCCCCAGCCGGCAAGCGAAATGTCGGCGACCACATAGTCCTTGCTACCCGTCATGGCAGTGCTCCGATCAAGAATTGTTTTACGGATGCGCCCGCCCCGGAAGGCGTCGAAGGGCGCGAAGTGCCGGCCTGACTAGCAGATCGCCGGTCGCACGACAATGGGATATAAAGAAATCTTTATCCGTGCATGTCTTCGCAATTAAAGAACGCGCGGCGCTCCAGGCTTCAGGAGTCCTCGCCGAAGCGGGATGCGACCAATTGCTCCAGCGCGTCGATGACCTCCGCGGCCTGTGGGCCGCTGGCGGTGACGCGGATCGAGAAGCCGGGGCTCGCGGCCAGCATCATCAAGCCCATGATCGAGGTGCCGCCGACCTTGACCCCGTCCTTCTCGACATGGACCGCGGCATTGAAGCCGCTGGCGACCTGAACGAATTTCGCCGAGGCACGGGCATGCAGGCCGCGCTGGTTGACGATCGGAAAGTCGCGGACGATCTCATCCTTTTCCGACGACAACGCGTTCATTTGCTGCTCAGGAGCTGGCTGGCGACGTTGATGTATTTGCGGCCGGCGGCCTGGGCCTCATCGAGCGCGGCGGTCATGTTGTCGCCCTTGCGGATGCTGGACAGCTTGATCAGCATCGGCAGGTTCATGCCGGCAATGACCTCGGTACGGCCGGACTCCATCACCGAAATGGCAAGATTGGAAGGCGTGCCGCCGAACATGTCGGTCAAAACGATGACGCCCGCTCCGGTGTCGACGCGGGCAACGGCATCGACAATGTCGCGGCGGCGCTGCTCCATATCGTCTTCGGCGCCGATCGCGACGGTCTCGAAATTGTCTTGTGGCCCGACGACATGTTCCACGGCATGGCGGAACTCGGCGGCCAGTTGACCGTGCGTTACAAGCACGAGTCCGATCATGCGTTGGTGGCTCCCGTCATCGCCGCTTCACAGGCGCATTTTATGCTCGCCGGCCATTCCAGGCGGCGGGAGCGCTATCTTGTCGACGCGAGGCGCGTTGACAAGCCCAAAATTGCGCCAGCCCGAGCCATTTTGACGCATTGCAGCAAAAAATCGAAACCGGATCATAAAAAGGGCGCGATGGAGAGCCGCGCCATCACCGCCGGCAAGGCCGCTGGAACATTGCGCTCGGCAAGATCGACGCGCGGCACCGGGCAGCCTGCCACCGGCTCGCTGATTTCCTCCTGGAAACGGGCCATTTCCGCCTTCGGCACCAGCCGGACATGCAGGTCGATCACGCCAACCGGTTCGAACGGCAGCGGGCGCGGCATGAACCCCGGCACTTCGACGAGACCGGAGATAGCCGCCGGCACGCGACAGACCAGCCGTCCGGCGTGGGCCACGGCAAGTAGCCTATCGTCGCCGATCAGCCGCGAAAACAGCCCCCGCGCGCGGCAATGGTCCAGGAGTGTCAGCGCCAGCGTTGTCTTGCCGGCGCCGGACGGTCCGGTGATGAGGACGCCGCGCTCGCCGATCAGCAGCGCCGTGCCGTGAATGTTTTCAGCCTGCACAGGTCAGCCTTCGGCCGGCAGCGTGACGACGAAGCGCGCGCCCTTGATCTCGCCGGGCTTGGTGCCCGGGATGTTCTCGGCGGTCAGCGTACCGCCATGGGCTTCGACGATCTGCCTGGATATAGACAGGCCAAGGCCTGAATTCTGGCCGAACGCCTCGCCGGCCGGCCGGTCTGTGTAGAAACGCTCGAAGATGCGCTCGATATTGTCGGCCCGGATGCCGGGACCATTGTCGTCGATGGTGACGATATTGACCTTGCCGGCACGCTCCAGCAAAATGGCGATGTGGCCGCGTTCCTCGGGCACGAAGGAGCGGGCATTCTCGATCAGATTGGTGATGACCTGGCCGATCCGCAGATCATGGCCGGTGACGAAATAGCCCTTGACGCCCTGCGGCAGCTTGGCGACCTTGAGTTCGATCTCGACGGACTTCTTGTTTCGCGTGGTTTCGCGCGAGACGGCGACGAGGTCGGTGATGAATTTCTTCAGGTCGACCGTTCCCGCGTCCTCCCGCGCCAGCTCTGCGTCCAGGCGGGAGGCATCGGAAATATCGGTGATGAGACGGTCCAGGCGACGCACATCATGCTGGATGATCTCCATCAGCCGGCCGCGCGAATTGTCGTTCTTGGCCAGCGGCAAGGTTTCCACCGCGCTGCGCAGCGAGGTGAGCGGATTCTTCAGCTCATGCGAGACGTCGGCCGCGAAACTCTCGATCGCCTCGATACGGGCATAGAGCGCGTTGGTCATATCGCGCACGGCGATCGACAGATTGCCGATCTCGTCCTGGCGGTCGGAAAAGTCGGGGATTTCCTCGCGGTTCTTGACGCCGCGCCGCACCCTAACCGCCGCCGCCGACAGCCGGCGCAGCGGATTGGCGATGGTCGAAGCCAAAAGCATCGACAGGATGGCGGTAACCAGCGCCGCAATGCCGAACACACGCAGGATCGCCTTGCGCTCGGCCGCGACGATCTTGTCGATGTCGCCGCCTTCGGTCGACAGCATCAGCACGCCAAGCACGGCGCGGAAGCGCTGGATCGGCACGGCGACCGAAACGATCTGCTCGCCCTGTTCGGAAATCCGCACAATGGTCGACGGGCTGCCGGTGAGCGCCTTGACCACCTCCGGAAATGCCGCGCCATTGCCGCCCGGCTGCTCGTGGTAGACCGGCAATGCGGTGTTGCGGAAGAAGTCGAAGACGAATTTCTGGATGCGCTCGACAAGGTCGGGCTCTTCCTCCTCGACCGGCGGCAGGTCGTAGCGAAGGATCTGGCCACGCGAATAGAGATGGCGGGAATCGAGCAACAGATTGGCATCGCGGTCGTAGATGCGGGCACGCGTACGCGTCGGCGAGATCAACCGCCTGAGCACGGGCGCGACGCGCTCCGGATTGATCGGAAAATCCAGATTGTCGAGCTGGTCGGAGCCGGGGCCAAGGCTTTCACCGGCTTGCAGTTCGAGCAGCTTTTCCGGGTCGATGCTGATCGAATCCGTCTCGACCGTGGCCGAGGCGGCGATCGCGCCGGCGATGATCTCGCCCTGCGTCATCAGGCTCTCGACCCGGGCATCGATCAGCCCGTCGCGGAAGGTATTGAGGTAGAGAATGCCGGTGACCAGCACGGCCAGGCCGGCGAGGTTGAGAAAGAGGATGCGCCGCGTCAGGCTGGAAAAAATATGGTGGCCGAGGAACCGGCGCATCGGCACTGTGATTTTCGACAGGAATGCGGGCAGAATCCGCGACGGGCGCCTGGCAGCGCCCGCCCGTCTTACTCGCTCTACGTCCACTGCCATCGAATAGCAGTCCCTGCTTGGTAATTAGTGAGTAGTGGGTAGGAATAGAGGAAGGCTGGCGCTCGCGGCGATGCATGAGTGGCTGCTCACACCATTCAAAACTGACTACCGACTATTCCCTACTGCCTACTGCCTGTTCACGCTTCGCGGAACCGGTATCCGACTCCGTAAAGGGTTTCAATCATCTCGAAGTCGTCATCGACGGCCTTGAACTTCTTGCGCAGCCGCTTGATGTGGCTGTCGATGGTGCGGTCGTCGACATAGACCTGTTCATCATAGGCCGAATCCATCAGCGCATCACGGCTTTTTACCACGCCGGGACGCTGGGCCAGCGAATGCAGGATCAGGAATTCGGTGACGGTCAGTGTCACCGGCTCGCCTTTCCAGGTGCAGGTATGGCGCTCCTGGTCCATGACAAGCTGGCCGCGCTCGAGCGAGCGGGCCTGCTGATTGGGCGTCTTGGCCGCCGCCTCGCGGGCGCTGGCCCGGCGCAGCACGGCGCGGACCCGCTCGACCAGAAGACGCTGCGAGAAGGGTTTCCGGATGAAGTCGTCGGCGCCCATCTTGAGGCCGAAAAGCTCGTCGATCTCGTCGTCCTTGGAGGTCAGGAAGATCACCGGCAGGTCGGATTTCTGACGCATCCGGCGCAAGAGTTCCATGCCGTCCATGCGTGGCATCTTGATGTCGAGGATGGCGAGATTCGGCGGACGCGCCGCCAGGCCTTCCAGCGCCGACGCCCCATCCGTGTAGGTCTCGACGCGATATCCCTCCGACTCAAGGGCGATCGACACCGACGTCAGAATATTGCGGTCGTCGTCGACAAGCGCGATTGTTGCCATTTCAAGCGGCTCCCTCATGAGCTGTCCCTTCTTTAGGTGGGAAGGGGCTTTTGCAGGACAAATTAGGTACAAAATGTGGCATAGGCTTTGTTCGCTGTCACCAGCGGCCACAGGCGCACCTCGATATGGATTGGACGAACAAGGGTCGCCAATCCTTTGGGCAACCGCCTGGTTTTTTGCACATATAAACGATTTAAACAACTTTCAAATTTTTTAAATCGATTAATGATTTGATATCATTCGGTTTTTCTGGTTCTGACCGTTTTAGGTGCCGGAAATTCGGCGGTCAGGACGCGGCAAAATCGAAGGGGAAGACTTGATGTCGGAAGCCGGCAAACGCAATTCCGCATACGCGATCGATCGGATCGGCCTGAGTACCACTGGCATTGTGCGCTACAATTTCGAGGCGCCCGCGCTTTATGAGGAAGCAATCCGCCGTGGCGAGGTCCGGCTCACCGCGCACGGCGCGCTCGTCGCCGAGACCGGGCAGCACACCGGCCGCTCGCCCAAGGACAAATTCATCGTGCGCGACGGCGCCACCGAGCAGCATGTGTGGTGGGACAACAACAAGGCGCTTTCGCCGGCCCAGTTCGAGACGCTGCTTGCCGATTTCCGCGCGCATGCGGCGGACAAGGACCTTTATGTGCAGGATCTGGTCGGCGGCGCCGACGAGGACCTGAAACTGCCGACCAGGGTCATCACGGAGCTTGCCTGGCACTCGCTGTTCATCCGCAACCTTTTGATCCGCCCGGAGACCGCCGCGCTCGAGCATTTCGTGCCCGACATGACGATCATCGACCTGCCGTCGTTCCGCGCCGACCCGGCCCGCCACGGCACCCGCACCGAAACGGTGATCGCCGTCGACCTCTCGCGCATGATCGTGCTGATCGGCGGCACTTCCTATGCCGGCGAAATGAAGAAGTCGGTGTTCACCGTGCTCAACTATCTGTTGCCGGCGAAAGGCGTGATGCCGATGCATTGCTCGGCCAATGAAGGCGCCGACGGCAACGCAGCCGTTTTCTTCGGCCTGTCGGGAACCGGCAAGACGACGCTGTCGGCCGACCCTTCGCGTGTGCTGGTAGGCGACGACGAGCACGGCTGGGGTCCGCACGGCATCTTCAATTTCGAAGGGGGCTGCTATGCCAAGACGATAAAGCTTTCGGCGGAGGCGGAGCCAGAAATCTTCGCCACGACCCAGCGCTTCGGCACCGTGCTTGAGAATGTCGTGCTCGACGCGGCCCGCGTGCCGGATTTCGACGACGGCAGGCTGACCGAGAATACGCGCTGCGCCTATCCGCTCGACTTCATCGCCAATGCCAGCAGGACGGGGCGCGCCAGCCACCCGAAGAACATCATCATGCTGACCGCCGACGCCTTCGGCGTGATGCCGCCGATCGCGCGGCTGACACCGGCGCAGGCGATGTATCATTTCCTCTCCGGCTATACCGCCAAGGTGGCTGGAACCGAAAAGGGCGTGACCGAACCCGAAGCGACGTTTTCGACCTGTTTCGGCGCACCGTTCATGCCGCGCCATCCGTCGGAATACGGCAATCTGCTGCGCGAGCTGATCGCCCGCCACGGCGTCGACTGCTGGCTGGTCAACACCGGCTGGACCGGCGGCGCCTACGGCACCGGCAAGCGGATGCCGATCAAGGCAACGCGGGCGCTGCTTGCCGCCGCCCTCAACGGCTCGCTGAAGACGGCCGATTTCCGCACCGACGCCAACTTTGGCTTCGAAGTGCCAGTGTCGGTCGCCGGCGTCGATTCCGCCATCCTCGATCCGAGATCGACCTGGACCGATACGTCGGCCTATGACCGGCAGGCGGCCAGGCTGGTGGGCATGTTCGCCGTCAATTTCGAGAAATTCGAGATCCATGTCGACGCCACGGTGCTGGGAGCGGCGCCGCGCCTGCAGGAAGCCGCCGAGTAAAGCTCTTCGGGCAGGCTGAAAGCATCGCAAAGGCCCGACCCGAGGTCGGAAAGGCCCGAAGGCCCTACCTTGGGGATGGGGCCTTTTCTTTTTTCATTTGCCGCGCCATGACTGCGGCATGAACGACGACAAGATCATCATTGCCGACGATGCGGTGATCCATCCGGGTGACCTGCACGAAGACTTCATTCGCTCATCCGGCCCGGGCGGCCAGAACGTCAACAAGGTAGCGACGGCGGTGCAGTTGCGCTTCGATGCGGCCAATGCGCCGGGCCTGTCGGAGCGCGTGCGCGCGCGGACCATAAAGCTTGCCGGCCAGCGCGCCACCAAGGACGGCGTCATCGTCATCGAGGCCGGGCGTTTTCGCACGCAGGAGCAGAATCGGGCTGATGCACGGTCGAGGCTGACGGCGCTTGTGGCCAAGGCGGCCGAACCGCCGCCGCCGCCGCGCAAGAAGACCAAGCCGTCGAAAGGCGCGGTCGAACGCCGCCTCAAGACGAAAGCCGGACGGTCGACGGTGAAAAAACTGCGCGGTCGCATCGCTGACGATTAGAATGCACAAGGCAGGCTCCAGCCAGGTCGTTTGCGCGGTCGAAACAACTTCCAATTCAAGGTTGCAAATGGCAAGTTCGATGTCGGCCACAGCAAGGGAGACCACAGATGGGCATGTTTGATTTCGTCAAGGGCGTCGGCAAGAAGCTCGGCTTCGGCGGCGATGAGGCTGAGCCGACCGCCGATACGCTGAAGAAGGAACTCGATTCGCACGATCTCGGCACCGACAATGTGGAAGTGGTCGTCAAGGGCGACACGGCCGTGCTGAAGGGCGTGGTCAAGGACCAGTCGATCTTCGAAAAGGCGGTCATCGCCGTCGGCAACACGCTCGGCGTGTCCAAGGTGCAGGCTGACGAGTTGCAGGTTGCCACGCCGGAAGCCGGCGCGCCCGCAACGCCGGCCAAGGAGCCGACCTTTTATACGGTCAAGAAAGGCGACAACCTCTGGAAGATCGCCGAGAAGAGCTACGGCAAGGGCAAGGGCGCGAAGAACAACATCATCTTCGAGGCCAACAGGCCGATGCTGACCCATCCCGACAAGATCTATCCGGGGCAGGTTCTGCGGATACCCGACCTCGACTAAGGTATGTCGATATTCAGGTGAGGCCGGCCTGCAAATGGTGGCTTCCTGCGCTTCCGGTGCTCACGTACAAAAGTACGCTCCGCTCCGGTTCTCGGAATCCACCATTTTCGACTCGGCCTGACCTGAATCTCGCCACACCTTAAGTCGGCGATTGCAATCCAAGGACAAGAACGGCGGCTTTCGGGTCGCCGTTTTGGTTCGTTGGTGGCATTGTCTGCCGGATGAAGCTGATGAAGCGCCCAGGCTGATGCTCGTTTTGCCCAAAGGCGTACGCCATATGCCCGGCTACCTGTCGCGTACCGCGCAGGAAGCGCTGGTCGAGGAGGTGAGACAGGTCGTGCAGGAGGCGCCCCTGTTCGTGCCGGCGATGCCGCGCACCGGCAAGGAGATGAGCGTGCGCATGACCAATTGCGGCCCGCTCGGCTGGGTCACCGACAAGGAGCGCGGCTATCGCTACCAGCCGACGCACCCGGTGACCGGAGCGCCCTGGCCGCCGATCCCCGAGGCGCTGCTGGAACTTTGGCGCGAGGTTTCCGCCTATCCGCATCCACCTGAGGCCTGCCTGATCAATTTCTATGCGCAGGACGCGAAGATGGGACTTCACCAGGACCGCGACGAGACCGATTTCTCGGCGCCGGTCGTCTCCGTCTCGCTCGGCGACGATTGTCTGTTTCGGGTCGGCCGGAACACGCGTGAAGGCGGCACGAAATCGTTCAGGCTGAAGAGCGGCGATGTCGTCGTGCTTGGCGGTGAAGGCCGCCTCAGCTTTCACGGCGTCGACCGCATCTATCCGTCGACCTCGGCATTGCTCAAGAATGGCGGGCGGATCAATCTGACGCTGCGGCGCGTGACGGCGCCTGGTTAGAGCATGATCCCGAAAAGTGGAATCCGGTTTTCGGAAAAGATCATGCTCAAACAAATAGATAGAGCCCCATCCCGATTCAATCGGGATGGAACAGGCTCTAGCCGTCGGAACGGCCGGAAAAGATCCAGCGGTCGAGAACGACAAAGTTGACCACCGGAATGAGAATGCAGGTGAGCAGGATCGGAACCGGGACGGGCAGGCCGAATTGCCCGACGAGAAGCGCCGGCAGGAGGTAGGCAACGGCAAGGCCGCAGCCGGTCAGCACAGCGAAACGTGGCGCCTCGAAGCGATGCGAACCGGCCGACATGAAGGTGAAAAACTTGTGGCCGAGATAGGAGAATGTCGCCGCGACCGCGTAGGCGGCGAGCGAGGCCAAAGCCGGCGACAGATATCCTGACCCGGCACTGGCGAAGGCGCTGGCGCAAATCGCGTAGACGACCGTGGCCGCAAGTCCGACCGAAGCGAATTTCAGCAACCGCCGCGGCGCAAATGTGGTGCGCGACGTGGAAATGTCAGGCAGGCGCGTTGCAGGCATATTGATCACAGACCGCTCCCGGCCCCACTGGAATTTGCCAGACGCTAGTCAGGATAGGCTAAGGCGCCGTTAACCCGTGTCGTTACAGCTTTCTCAGCGCCACTTCCTCGACCAGGTGGTTGGCGCCCTTGCGCAGGATGAGATCGGCGCGGGCCCTGGTCGGCAGGATGTTCTCGCGTAAATTCTTCAGGTTGATGTTGGCCCACAGGCCTTCGGCGATGGCGCGGGCCGCCCCTTGCGAAAGCTGCGAATAGCGGTGGAAGAAGGAGTTCGGGTTGCGGAAGGCGGTCTCGCGCAGCCGCATGAAGCGGGCGATGTACCACTGATGGATCAGCTCCTCTTCGGCATCGATATAGATGGCGAAATCGAAGAAATCCGACAGGAACGGCACGATCTTGCCGTCTTTCGGCAATTTGCCCGGCTGCAGGACGTTGATGCCCTCGAAGATCAATATGTCCGGCCGGTCGATGGTCTGGAACTCGCCGGGGATGACGTCGTAGGTCAGGTGCGAATAGACCGGCGCGCGGACATTGCGCTGCGCCGACTTTATCCCCGACAGGAACCGCAGCAGCGCCCCGACATCATAGCTGTCGGGAAAGCCTTTTCGTTCCATCAGATTATCGCGGCGCAGGATCTCGTTCGGCAAAAGGAAGCCGTCGGTGGTGACCAGATCGACCTTGGGGCTCGAGGGCCAGCGCGCCAGCAATTCCTTGAGCACGCGCGCCGTGGTCGACTTGCCGACAGCGACGGAGCCGGCAATGCCGATGATGAAGGGCGTCTTGACGATATCCTGCGCGTTGAAGAAGGCCTGCCGTTGCCTGAACAGCAGCTGGCTGGCCTCGACATGCGCAGACAAGAGCCGCGACAGCGAAAGATAGATGCGCTTGACCTCCTGGAGGTCGACCGGGTCGTTGAGCGAGCGCAGGCGGTTGATTTCATCTTCGCTGAGCGTCAGCGGCGTGTCGGCGCGGAACTGCGACCATTGCTCGGCCGAGAAGAAACGATAGGGCGAATACTTCTCGGTGGGAGCGAGCTGGTCCATCGAGTTTCCTGCCCTCCGCGGCGATCAGTCCCGGTCCTGCCGGGACGCCTTCTCGGCGATGCCCGAACGACCGGTGCGGGTCTCGAGCTCCTTGAGCACGTCGCTTAGCGGAACGCCTGCGATGCCGAGAACGACGAGCCAATGATATATAAGATCGGCACTTTCCGAAACGAGAGCTTTTTTGTCGTCGCGGACGGCTGCGATCACCGTTTCGACCGCCTCTTCGCCGAGCTTCTGCGCGGCCTTGTCGATGCCTTTGGCAAACAGTTTCGCCGTCCACGAATCCGGGTCGCCGGAACGGGCGCGTTGATTGATGATCTTTTCCAGCTCGGCGAGCGAAAATTGAGCCATGGCAGTCATCTATCTGCTTGTTTAAGCATGATCTTTTCCGAAAACCGGTTCCCACTTTTCGGGATCATGCTTTAAGCCCGATGAACCGGCGAGTCCAGCCGCATCGGCAGGCCGGCTCTGGCCATATGCGCCTTGGCTTCGGCGATGGAGTAGGTGCCGAAATGAAAGATCGATGCCGCCAGAACAGCACCTGCGTGGCCGTCGCGAATGCCCTCGACCAGGTGATCGAGCGTGCCGACGCCACCGGAAGCGATAACCGGCGCGCGCACCGCGTCGGCCACTGCTCGGGTCAGCGCAATGTCGTAGCCGGCCTTGGTGCCGTCGCGGTCCATCGACGTCAGCAGGATCTCGCCGGCGCCGCGCTCGACCATCTGCCGGGCGAATTCGACCGCGTCGATGCCGGTCTTTTCGCGTCCGCCATGGGTAAAGATTTCCCAGCGGTCGGCCTCGCCCTTGCCGGAGACTTTCTTGGCGTCAATGGCAACCACGATGCACTGGTTGCCGAACTTGTCGGCCGCCTCGGTGACGAAATCCGGGTTCTTCACCGCCGCCGTGTTGATCGACACCTTGTCGGCGCCGGCCAGCAGCAACTTCCTGATGTCGGCGACCTGGCGAACGCCGCCGCCGACCGTCAGCGGCATGAAGCACTGCTCGGCGGTGCGGGCGACGACATCGAAGATCGTCTCGCGATTGTCGGATGAAGCGGTGATGTCGAGAAAGCAGAGTTCGTCGGCACCGGCGGCATCATAGGCCTTGGCTGCCTCGACGGGATCACCGGCATCGACCAGGTCAACGAAATTGACGCCCTTGACGACGCGGCCGTTCTTGACGTCGAGACAGGGGATGACGCGGGCCTTCAGCATCAGCGGCTTTCCACCGTGGCGAGCAGATCGGTGAGCAATTGGCCGACAAGCGGCGGCACGTCGCCCCGTGCGTCGAATGCCGGATCGTAGGCCGAAATGGTGATGCCGACGACGGGCAGCAACCGGGCCATGTCGCAGACCGCCTGGCGCAACTCCGCAGGGGCAGGCCCGCCCGGATGCGCATAACGGTTCGCCTGCAATTCCTCGGGGTCGTGAACATCCAGATCGAGATGCAGATGCGTGCGCTTCGCACCAGCGGCAATCAGCCGTTCAGCGGCCTTGGCCACGCCTGGGCATTCCGTTCGAATGACCGGCAGCGTCGCCAGCAGTTCAGTCTCCGCGGGGTCGAGATCGCGGGCGTTGACGAGCACGCAGCGCGAAGGGTCGATCGCATGGAAGCCAGGAATGGCCGATGCCATTGGCCGCCAGCAAAGCCCCAGCACCGTCGCCAGCGCCATGCCGTCGAGAAAGCCGTATATCGATGTTTCGGGCGTGTTGAGGTCGCCATGCTGGTCGGCCCAGACGATCGCATCGGCGTCCTCGCCGGCGACCGCACCGGCGCTGGTCAGGCAGTTGCCTGCAAGAACGATGGGAAACCGGCCATTGTCACCGGCCGCCCGAACTTCAGCTGCCACGGCATTGCAAACCGCGAAGCCCGTTGCAATTTCGCGCTCCTGCGCGTCGCCGACCTTGCCAATGTCCTTGACGGCAATGTCATGACCGGCCAGCGTCATGGCTTCGACCAGCCCGCCTGATACCAGCGCATCTGGCCCCTGGCCGCAGCCGCCGTGAAAGTGGCCGCTGTCATAAGGCGCGAGGATGATCGAGAGTTTCATCGCGCCCTCGCCTTCTCCGCTCCAGACGCCAGGATCGCCAGTGCCTCGGCCGGGTCGATGCGCCCGTCATAGAGCGCGCGGCCCGAGATGGCGCCTTCGAGTTTGCGCGCATCCGGCATGGTCATGCGCACGATGTCGGCGATCGAGGCGAGACCTCCCGAGGCGATCACCGGGATCGACACCGCCTCGGCGAGATCGATGGTGGCATCCCAGTTGATGCCGGTCAGCACGCCGTCGCGGTCGATGTCGGTGTAGATGATGGCGGCGACGCCCGCGCCCTCGAATTTCTTCGCCAGTTCGATGACGCCGAGGCTCGATGCCTCGGCCCAGCCCTCGACCGCCACCTTGCCGCCCTTGGCGTCGATGCCGACGGCGATCTTTCCCGGAAAGGCCTTGCAGGCCTGCTTGACGAGATCGGGATCACGCACCGCGACGGTGCCGAGGATGACCCGGGCCAGCCCGCGGTCGAGCCAGTCCTCGATCTGCTCCAGCGTGCGAATGCCGCCGCCGAGCTGTACCGGGTTCTTCGTCGCCTTGAGGATGGAACCGACCGCCGCGCTGTTGACGCTCTGGCCCTTGAACGCGCCATTGAGGTCGACGACGTGCAGCCATTTGAAGCCTTGTTCCTCAAAGGCTTTGGCCTGGGCTCCGGGGTCGTCATTGTAGATCGTCGCGGTCGCCATATCGCCATGCTTCAGGCGCACGCACTTGCCGTCCTTGAGGTCGATGGCCGGAAACAGGATCACTTTCAGGCGCCCTCGACGATGGCGAAATGGCCGGTCGAAGATGCAACGCGGTTTTGCAGCGCTGTCTGGTAGGCCGGAGACCGATAACAGCGCAGCGCCGTCTCGTAGGAGACGGCATCGCCAATGGCGCCGCGGTAGCGCTGGTAGCCCTCGGGATCATTCACCGTGAGCATCACCAGCCAACAGCCCTTCTTGTTCATGGCTCTTCAGGGCCTCCAGCGCAGGAAATTGGTGATCAGCGTCAGGCCCAGCGCCTGGCTCTTTTCGGGATGAAATTGCGTCCCCACAAGATTGTCGCGGGCAACAGCGGCCGTCACCGGGCCGCCATAGTCGGCGATGGCCAGCGCTTCGTCCGGCTTCGTGGCATCGAGATGATAGGAATGGACGAAATAGGCGTGCAATCCCTTGGCTCCGGTGGCAATGCCGGAAAACAGCGGATGCTTGCGCACGAGGTCGATCGTGTTCCAGCCGATCTGCGGAATCTTGAGCGCGGGATCAGAAGGCGTGATTTCCTTGACGTCGCCGGCGATCCAGCCGAAGCCTTTTGTCACCGTCTTTTCCAGACCGCGCTCCGACATCAGCTGCATGCCGACACAGATGCCGAGAAACGGCCGTCCCTTGACGATCGCGACCTCTTCCACCGCATCCCACATGCCCTCTACGGCGCGCAAGCCCGCCGCGCAATCAGCATAGGCGCCAACACCTGGCAGCACGATGCGGTCGGCGCTGCGGACGCGTTCGGCATCCGCGGTCAGGTCGATGGTCGCGGCAATGCCGGCTTCGTGCGCGGCGCGCTCGAAGGCCTTGGTGGCCGAGCGCAGATTGCCCGACCCGTAGTCGATGATGGCAACCCGCATGTCAGGGCTTTCCCGGAATGTGGGTCAATCCCAGCGTCATGCCCATCTGCGCCGGCCGGGCAAGAGCGGCGTCCGGAACGATGCGCGGCATAGGCGCTTGTTCGTCCGCCTGCGCCTCGGCTTCCAGTGCATAGCGCGTGTCGGCGTCGTCGAGCCTGTCGGCCTCGACGACGCCCCATTCATGCCAGCCACGGCGGCGCAGTGCTGCAATCCGCAAGGCCGCGCCTTCGAGCCCGACATAAAGCGAGACGAGCAACGACAGCAGCGAGCTGGCCGTTTCGAGCCCCAGTTTTCCGCCAAGCATCGGAAGAGCCGCCATGGCGACAAAGGCCAGGGCTGCTTCTATCCACAAGCGATGCCAGGCGAGCCACAGCGGCGGCACCAGAAAGCCGAGCCAGGAAAAGCCGTCCCGGACAAAGGCCGTATCGGCCTTGTCACTGCTGCCCGGCGGTTCCATCACGACATAGACGGCCATCAGCCTATCCCTTCAGAGACCCCTTGGTGGACGGAACCGCGTCCGGCTGGCGCGGGTCGGGTTCAAGGGCCGCCCGCAAAACACGGGCCACCGCCTTGAAACAGGTCTCGGCAATGTGGTGATTGTTGGCGCCATAGTGGTTGGTGACATGCAGCGTGATGCCAGCATTCTGCGCCAGCGCCTGGAAGAACTCGCGCACCAGCTCGGTGTCGAACGTGCCGATCTTCGGCGACGAGAAGGAGACGTTCCAGACCAGGAAAGGCCGGCCGGAGACGTCGATGGCCGCGCGCGTCAGCGTCTCGTCCATGGCGAGATCGATCGAGGCATAGCGCATGATGCCGCGCCGCTCGCCCAGCGCCCTGGCCAGCGCCTGGCCGAGCGCGATGCCGGTGTCCTCGACGGTGTGGTGGTCATCGATATGCAGGTCGCCTTTGGCCTTGACTGTCATATCGATCAGCGAGTGGCGCGACAACTGGTCGAGCATATGGTCGAAGAAGCCGACGCCTGACGCGATATCGGACTTGCCAGAGCCGTCGACATGGACCGATACGGAAATATCGGTTTCCCTGGTCTTGCGGCTTATGTCGGCGGAACGCGGCGCCATGATCTTGTCCTTGTCCCAGGTTTGCACGCTTTGGCGCTCACCTGCTTGAAAACGAAAGCCTTCTAGCAGCATGATCCGGCGATTGCCAGTTGCCATGCGAGGCGGTATGGCGCCTTGCGGATGGCCGGTTTGCAATCGTTCACCCCATGCATACATATGGCCGATCAAAGTCACTCGTACCGCGCCAATCGCCTTTGAAGGGATGGCGCGAATCGGAGCAGCAAAATGTCGAATGAACTGACCATGCACGCCACGACCATCGTGACGGTGCGCAAGGGCAGCAAGGTGGTCATCGCCGGCGACGGCCAGGTCAGCCTTGGCCAGACCATCATGAAGGGCAATGCCAAAAAGGTGCGCCGCATCGGCAAGGGCGGCAATGTCATTGCCGGCTTCGCCGGCGCCACAGCGGATGCGTTCACCCTTCTGGAGCGGCTGGAAGCCAAGCTCGAACAATATCCCGACCAGCTGACGCGCGCCTGCGTCGAGCTCGCCAAGGACTGGCGCACCGACCGCTATCTGCGCCGGCTGGAAGCGATGATGCTGGTTGCCGACAAGTCGGTTTCGCTGGCGCTGACCGGCACCGGCGACGTGCTGGAACCCGAATTTGGCGTCATGGCCATCGGTTCGGGCGGCAATTATGCGCTGGCCGCGGCGCGCGCGCTGATGGACAGCGACAAGGATGCCGAGGAGATCGCCCGCAAGGCGATGCAGATCGCGTCCGATATCTGCGTCTACACGAACAACAATTTTGTCATTGAAACGCTCGATGCCGCTTGAGGCAGGCCTGCACTACGATTTTCGGCCGGTGACCGAGAAGGACCTGCCGATGATCGCCGGCTGGCTGGCCGAGCCGCATGTCGCGCAGTGGTGGGACGATCCGGAAAAAGAGATCGCCGAGATCGCCAAGCATATCGATTCGATTTCCGTCGAGCCGTTGATCATCGAACTCGACGGCAGGCCGATCGGCTATCTGCAGAGCTACGATCCGCATCTGGAGGACGGCCATCCCTATAGCGACCAGCCGTTCGGCACTCTGGGCATCGACCTGTCGATCGGCAGGCCGGAGCTCGTCGGGCACGGCCATGGCTCGGCCATTGTGCGGCAATTCGTCGAACAGCTCTTCGAGGAGGGCGCGCCGCGTGTCATCATCGACCCGGATCCAGCCAATGCGCGGGCCATCCGCGCCTACGAAAAGGCTGGATTCCGGGCGATTGATCGCAGGCAATCTGAATATGGCGACGCCGTGCTGATGGCGATTGACGCCGAAGCGGGCGACGCCGAAGAGGGGCAATGACAGCATGAGCACATCCGACGCCGACAAAACCCTATCGGCCTATGAAGACAGTTGGCGGATGGGGCTGCTGCTCGTGCTGGCCCTGGTCATCTTCCAGGCCGGCGTCCTCTACGGCATGGGCCATCCGCCGATCTGCACCTGCGGCTATGTCAAGCTCTGGCATGGCGTGGTGCAGAGCTCGGAGAATTCCCAGCATATTTCCGACTGGTACACGCCCTCGCACATCATCCACGGCTTCCTGTTCTACGCGCTGGCGCAATTCCTGTTCCCGCGCTCGCCGATCGGACTGCGGCTGGCCTTCGCCGTGGCCATAGAAGGCGGCTGGGAGCTGCTCGAGAACAGTCCCTTCATCATCGAGCGCTATCGCGCCGGCACGATTTCGCTCGATTACTATGGCGACAGCATCATCAATTCGGTGTCGGACACGCTGGCCATGGTGCTGGGATTTGTGATGGCGCGAAGGCTTCCTATATGGGTGGTCGTCAGCCTCGCCCTGATCTTCGAACTGGGCACCGGCTACTTCATCCGGGACAATCTGACGCTCAACGTGATCATGCTGCTGCATCCGTTCGAGTCCATCCGGCAGTGGCAAAGTGGAATTTGAGTGACATGAGCACATTTTCTCCCCGCGAAATCGTTTCGGAACTCGACCGCTTCATCATCGGCCAGAAGGACGCCAAGCGCGCCGTGGCCATAGCCTTGCGCAACCGCTGGCGCCGCCAGCAGCTCGAAGGCCAGATGCGCGAAGAGGTGATGCCGAAGAACATCCTGATGATCGGCCCGACCGGCGTCGGCAAGACCGAGATTTCGCGCCGCCTGGCGCGGCTTGCCGGCGCGCCCTTCGTCAAGGTCGAGGCGACCAAGTTCACCGAGGTCGGCTATGTCGGCCGCGACGTAGAGCAGATCATCCGCGACCTGGTCGAGATCGCCATCGGGCTGGTGCGCGAAAAGATGCGCGAGGACGTCAAGGCGCGGGCGCATGTCAACGCCGAGGAACGGGTGCTGGAAGCGCTTGTCGGCAAGACAGCGAGCCCGGCGACGCGCGATAGCTTCCGCAAAAAACTGCGCGACGGCGAGCTCGACGACAAGGAGATCGAGATCGAGGTGGCCGATACCGGCAATGGCGGCATGCCCGGCTTCGAGATTCCCGGCATGCCGGGGGCCAATATCGGCGTGCTCAACATCAACGACATGCTGTCAAAGGCGATGGGCGGCCAGAAGACCAAGACGCGCAAGACGACGGTGAAGGAGTCCTACGCGCTGCTGGTGGGCGACGAGTCCGACAAGCTGCTCGACCAGGACGAGGTGGTGCGCCGGGCGCTCGAATCGACCGAGAACGACGGCATCGTCTTCCTCGACGAGATCGACAAGATCGCCTCGCGCGAAGGCGGCATCGGCGCCGGCGTGTCGCGCGAAGGCGTGCAGCGCGACCTGTTGCCGCTGGTCGAAGGCACCACGGTGGCGACCAAATACGGACCGGTGAAGACGGATCACATCCTGTTCATCGCATCGGGTGCGTTCCATGTCGCCAAGCCGTCGGACCTGTTGCCGGAGCTGCAGGGCCGCCTGCCGATCCGCGTCGAGCTCAGGGCGCTGGAGAAGGACGATTTCGTGCGCATCCTGACCGAGACCGAGGCCAGCCTGATCAAGCAGTATATCGCGCTGATGAGGACCGAGGGCGTCGATCTCGTCTTCACCGACGACGCCATCGATTCGCTTGCCGGCATCGCCGTCGATCTCAACGCCAGCGTCGAGAATATCGGCGCCAGACGGCTGCAGACGGTGATGGAGCGGGTGCTGGACGAGATTTCCTACGACGCGCCGGACCGCAACGGCACGGCCGTCACCATCGACGCCGCCTATGTGCAAAAGCATGTCGGCGACTTGTCCAGAAACACGGATCTGTCGCGGTTCATTTTGTAAAGGAGAGCGCCGGCCGGGCTCGCAAGCGAAGATTCAAGGTCTTAGCGCGTACTTTATGCGTCCGAGCGGACGCACGTCGCAATTCAAAGTCTTAGAGCGTACTTTGTGCGTCCGATCGGACGCACGTCGCTCTAATGTGTGGCCAAATGGAAGCATCTGGCCACCTTCCGCCGTGGAGGACGACGGGGCTCTCGACTCAAACCACAGCTTTACCTAGTTTGCCGGCGACTACAGCGCTGCGTCGATTGGACGAACGAAGGACGCTGTAGCACATGATTTGGCGCATGATCGTCAGCGAAAATCGATTCTGATAGTCGCTGACGCGGACCTTCGGTTCGGGGTCATGCGCTGTTACAGGGCGGCGGCGCATGAAAAAACTGATCCTCGTCATTCTCGGACTGACGCTTGCGGCAGCCATGTTCGGCGCGCAAGCGGCGACTTTGGTGCCGCCAGGGAACCGCAACGCCGAGCAGCCCGACATACCGGGCGCCTCCAGCCGGCGCACCCAGGCCACCAACACCACCTTCCAGGCGAAGTACCGCAAGGTCTATGCGCTGCTGCAGAACGATGCCGGGCTTCGCGGCAAGATCCGCCAGGCGGCTGCGGCCTATGGCATCGACCCGATGCACATCGTCGGCGCCATCGTCGGCGAGCATACCTACAATGTCGACGCCTACGACCGGCTGCAAACCTATTACGTCAAGGCGATCTCCTATCTGTCGAGCAAGCTGGCCTTCGCCTTTGACGGCGAGAACATCACCGATTTCGTGCAGCGGCCGCAATTCCAGAAATGCGCCGGCAAATCGGACAGCTACGATCTGTGGGAGTGCCGCGAGCAGGTGTGGAACCGCGCGTTTCGCGGCAAGACCGTCGGGGGGACAAGCTTTCCCAACGATCGTTTCGGCGCGACCTTCTTCCAACCCTATTATGCCGGCCAGACCTTCGGCCTTGGCCAGCTCAATCCGCTGACGGCGCTGCAGATGAGCGATCTCGTGCACCAGGTTTCCGGCCTGCCGAAGCTCGACGTTGGCGATCCGAACGCGGTCTACAAGACCATCATGGATCCCGACCTTACCCTGTCCTATGTCGCGGCGACGATCAGGAAATCGATCGACGCCTACAAGGACATTGCCGGCTTCGACATATCGGACAATCCCGGCATTACAGCCACGCTCTACAATGTCGGCAATCCCGAGCAGCGCGCCTATGCGCTGAAGGCCGCGAACGACAAGCGCCGCGCCGCCGGCGAACCGGAAAAGCTGCCGGAGGAAAATTACTACGGCTGGCTGGTCAACGACAAATTGCCGGAGCTGAAGGCGCTGTTTTAGCACCGCTGGCTTCCGCCGATCTCAGATACCGGATCTCGACATTCTCGCAGCCCCGGCACTTTACATCGGCAGCGGGGTGCCTAGTTCTAGGGGTTCGCACCGCGCATCTTTGCGTGGATGGTCGAAAACGGGGCCGTGAACTCTAGGCCGGTCCCCCCGAAAACTCCCAAAGGATGGCTGTTATGACACAAGCCAAGAATGGCGACACCGTGCGCATCAATTATACCGGACGCCTGGTCGACGGCACTCAATTCGATTCTTCCGGTAATGAACCGCTGCAGTTCACATTGGGTGAGGGCGAGGTGATCCCCGGTCTCGAAACCCATGTCGATGGCATGGAGGTCGGCACGAAAAGCACCGTCACCGTTCCGGCCGACGCCGCCTATGGCCGCCATCGTCCCGAAGCGGTCATAACCATCGACCGCGCCAGCGTGCCGGAAAACATCAACGTTGATGTCGGCACCCGATTGCAGGCCCGCACCCGTGAAGGGCGTCCCATGCCAGTAACAGTCGTCGGCGTGGACGATGCCAAGGTCAAGCTCGACGGCAATCACCCGTTGGCCGGAAAGGACCTGGTGTTCGACGTTGAACTGGTCGAGATCGTTCAAGCGGCGTAGTTCCGGCGTTGCCACCGGTGTCGGATTGAAAGCCGCGCCGGCTCACGCTGCCAGCAGCGACTTCAGCTTGACCGTTTGCGAACCGAGCGCCTCAGGCGCCGGCTTTGCCCGCCTGGCGATCAGCATCTCGGCCAGCCTGATGTCGCGGGCGAAGGCATTGCCCGGGCCGATGCCGCTCGCCGCGACAAGCCTTCCATCCTGCGCCAAATGGAACAGGATGAAGGCGCCGTCGTCGAGGTCGCGCCGCACGGTGGAGCGGCCTTCGTCTGAAAGCCCCGATATCTGCAAGGTCAGGCCGTACTGATCCGACCAGAACCAGGGCACGGCGGTGTGGGCCTCGCCGGCGCCGAGCATGTTTCTCGCCGCCAGCGCGCCCTGTTCCTGCGCATTGCGCCAGGCCTCCAGCCGCACGCGCCGGCCGCCATAGACGGCAAGCGGAAACGAGCAGCAATCGCCGGCGGCGAAGATGTCGGGATCGCTGGTGCGCAATTCGACATCGACCGCGATGCCGTTGTCTATCGCCAGCCCGGCTTCGGCTGCGAGTGCTGTCACCGGCACGGCGCCGATGCCGATCACCGCGAGGTCGGCGACGATGTCGCCCCCGCCGGCAAGCGTGATGCGAACATCGGTACCGTCGTCGGCGATGGCCGCGATAGCCTGGCCGGTGAGGATCTTCACGCCTTCGGCTTCATGCGCCTGGTGGATGATCCCGGCGATTTCGGCCGGCACGCCGCGCATCAGGATGCGCGGCTGCGCCTCGATGACGGTGACCGAAGCGCCCAATCTCCGTGCCGCCGCGGCGAGTTCGAGGCCGATGAAGCCGCCGCCGACAATGGCGATGCGGTTTCCGGCCTTGAGATGAGCGCGAATGGCCAGCGCGTCATTGAAAGTCCTGAGATAGACGCAACGCGACCCGAGGCCCGGCATTGGCAGTCTACGCGGTGTCGAACCGGTGGCCAGCAGCAGCTTATCGTATGGCAGGGCCGAGCCGTCCGACAGACGGACGCTGTGCGCGGCAAGGTCGATGGCGACGGCATGGACCGAATGGATATGCTTGATCGAACGTTCGGCCAACATCTCGTCGCTGACGATCGCCCTGATCGCGGGCGCATCGCCAGTCATCGCCTCCTTCGACAGCGGCGGCCGCTCATAGGGCAGATGCGGCTCGTCGCCGATCAGCCCTACCGGCCCGTCGAAGCCCAAGTCGCGCAGCGCGAGCGCAGCGCGTCCACCGCATTCGCCGGCGCCGACGATGACCATTCCCGCCTGCATGCCCATCACCCGACCTGAACGAGGATTTTGCCGGCATCGACCCTGACCGGATAGGTCCTGAGGTTGACGCAGACCGGCGCGCCCCTGGCCTGGCCGGTCTTGTAGTTGAAGCGGCCATTGTGCTTGGGGCACTCGATGATGTCGTCCATGACCAGCCCATCGGCCAGATGCACCTTCTCGTGCGAGCAAAGACCGTCCGTGGCGAAATATTCGTCGTCGGAACTGCGATAGATAGCGAAGGTGCGGCCGTCATGGTCGAACCGCATCACATCCTCTTCGTCGATGTCTCCGGCCTCACAGGCTTCGACCCAGTCGCTCATCGGTCCTCCCGCAGAATTTTTGTCGGTCAATTTGCCAGCCTGATCAGTTTGTCTGGCGCGTCATTCCGCTGCCGCCGCGATGGCGGCGTTGTCGTTGTGGAACTCCTCGCGGTAGGGCTTGGCCGTCGGCGGCAGTTCGCGCCTGATAAAATAGTCTTCATTGCGCAACTGGCGCAGGAAGGCGGGCACCATCTCGCGGTAGCCGGCCAGGATCGATCGCGTCGGCGCCGGCAGATCGTGCTTGATCAGCTCATGCAGCCTGGGCAGCGCGTGATAGGGCACCATCGGGAACATGTGATGTTCGATATGGTAGTTCATGTTCCAGTAGATGAACCGGCTGATCGGATTCATGTATACTGTGCGGCTGTTGAGACGGTGGTCGACGACATTCTCGGCGAGGCCGCCATGCTGCAACAGGCCGGTCATGAGATGGTGCCAGGCGCCGTAGAGCCTGGGCAACCCGACCAGCATCAGGGGCAGGAACGAACTCATGTAAAATGCCAGCGCGATGGTCGCGGCATAGATCGCCGTCCAGATGCGGGCGACGAAAATCGCCCTGGGCTGTTCCTGCTCGGGGATGAAGGTCTTCTCGGCCGGGCTGATGATGCCGGCCGCGTTGCGCAGCATATCGCTCATCGCATGCCAGGCATCGAGAATGCCGAAGACGTTGAGCACAACACGCGGCAGGTCCGGCGGGCGCATCACCGCGATTTCCGGATCACGGCCGACGATGATCGTGTCTGTATGGTGGCGGGCATGGCTCCAGCGCCAGGTGACCGGATTGCGCATGATCATGAAGCAGGCGATCTGGTAGATCGCGTCGTTCATCCACTGCGTCCGGAAGGCGGTGCCGTGGCCGCATTCGTGCCAGCGCGAATCGGTCGATGAGCCGTAGAGCACTCCATAGACGAAGAAGAACGGCACGCACCACCACGTGCCCCAGAACCAGGCGCCACCGGCGCCGCTCAGGATCAGCGCGGCAAGCCAGATGATGGTGTCGCGGATCGCCGGCCCGTCGGAGCGCTGCATCAGCTCCTTCATCTGCTTGCGCGGGATGTCGGTATGATACCACTCGGCCGCCGCCAGACCGTTGTCGACGGCAAGCCTGGCGTCGCGGCCGATCAGGCTGTAGTCGCGGCGGGACGGCACTGCATCCAACGTTGCGTCCATGGGACTGCCTCCACCAGGATCCTGCGATCCGCCCTGGTCAATGAACCAGGCTGCGGTCGAAAGCCTTTCACCCTAGAAGTAGCGCCAAGCCATGATGGGCTCAATATCACAAAGATAGTTTCTATCATTTCCCATCAGAATGATGTAGGCTAATCTGGTAAGCGGAGAGACAGCCATGGCGAAACGGCCGACCATTACCGATCTGGCGCGCAACTCCGGCGTCAGCGTCGCTACCGTCGACCGGGTGCTGAACAACCGCCTGCCGGTGCGCGAGGAAACCGCGCGCCGCGTCTATGAGGCCGCCACCAGCATCGGCTATCACGCCGCCGGGCTGATCAAACAGCGCATGCGCCAGGAACTGCCGGAATACCGGCTCGGTTTTCTGCTGTTGAGGGGCAATGATGTTTTCTACAGCGATTTCGCACGGGAACTCGAACTGGCGGTGTCGCAATCGCAGCGCTTCCGCGGCGTCGCAACCATCGATTTCGCCAGTTCGCTGGCGCCGGACGAGATCGCCGCCCAGATGCGCAAGCTGGCGGCGAAATCCAGGGCCGTCGCCCTTGTCGGTCCGGACCATCCGACGCTGACGGCGGCCGTCGAGGCGCTGAAGGCGAGAGGCCAACCGGTCTTCTCGCTGCTGTCCGACTTTGCCGCCGGCATCCGCGAAGGCTATGTCGGCCTCGACAACCGCAAGGTCGGTCGCACCGCGGCCTGGATGATCGCCAGGGCGGCGAGGAAGCCCGGCAAGGTCGCCCTGTTCGTCGGCAGCCATCGCTTCCATGGCCATGAATTGCGCGAGATCGGCTTCAGATCGTTCTTCCGCGAGCATGCGCCGGAATTCACTGTGCTGGAGACGCTGGTCAACCTGGAAGCCAACCAGGTGACGCATGACGCAATGATCGATCTTCTGGCGCGATACCCTGATCTTGTCGGCTGCTACGTCGCCGGAGGCGGCATGGAAGGCGCGGTCTCGGCGCTCAGGGCAGCAAGGCCCGTCAATATGCCGGTGGTCGTCTGCAACGAGATCAACGCCGAGTCGCGCGCGGCGCTCGCCGACAACATCCTGACCATGGTGATCTCGACGCCGCTGGCAGCATTGTGCCGCGAGCTTGTCGGGCTGATGGCGCATGCTATCGAGGCAGGTGCTGCCAATGCGCCCGGCCAGACTTTCCTGCCCTTCGACATCTATCTACCGGAAAACATCTAGTTCAGACAGAACGTCCGGGTTCAGAAACGCGACGCGACGCATCGACGATGATGCGAACCATCAACATGATGGAAACTTGCATAGGTCTGTCGACACGAAAGCCCCACCGTCTGAAAAATCCGGCATCCCGCTTCGGAATCTCCTTGACGCCCTCACGCGGAATGGAATAAATATTTCACCAACTGGGCATTTTGGTTCTTTCGTTCCGGAACATCTGTTTCAAACAGAGAGCTTGGCGTTCCAGCCAGCGCGAAAGACGCCATCCGGAGCAGAGGCGACAGCGGGAGAGATTCCCCGGGAGAGCGGGGATTCCGGGTAGATCGGTGCAGCCGGACACCAATTCTGTGGAGGAGAAATAAAATGAAGAAATTGCTTTTGGGCGTCGCCATCGCGGCGCTGATGAGTTCGTCCGCCCTCGCCGCCAAGGTCGGCGTGTCGATGGCCAAGTTCGACGACAATTTTCTCACCGTGCTGCGCAACGGCATGATCGAGCAGGCCAAGGCCATGGACGGCGTGGAATTGCAGGTCGAGGACGCGCAGAACGACGTCGCCAAGCAGCTCGACCAGATCAAGAACTTCGTCGCCTCGGGCGTCGACGCGATCATCGTCAATCCGGTCGACACTTCGGCCACCCAGGCGATGTCGGATGCGGCGGCCGCAGCCAAGGTTCCGCTTGTCTATGTCAACCGCGAGCCGGTCAATGTCGACACACTGCCGGACAGCCAGGCTTTCGTCGCCTCGAACGAGGCCGATTCCGGCACGCTCGAGACCAAGGAGGTCTGCCGCCTGTTCACGGAAGCCGGCAAGAAGGAAGCCAATGTCTATGTGATCATGGGCGAGCTTTCGAACCAGGCCGCGGTGATGCGCACCAAGGACATAGACGACGTGATCGCCACGCCCGAATGCAGCTTCATCAAGATCATCGACAAGCAGACATCGAACTGGAACCGCGACGAAGCCCAGAACCTGATGACCAACTGGCTGTCGACCGGCAAGCCGTTCGACGGTGTGATCGCCAACAATGACGAGAGCGCCATCGGCGCCATCCAGGCGATGAAAGCCGGCAATATCGACATGAAATCGGTTGTCGTCGGCGGCGTCGATGCCACCCAGGACGCGCTTGCGGCGATGCAGGCCGGCGACCTGGATGTAACAGTGTTCCAGGACGCGGCCGGCCAGGGCGCGGGCGCCCTGGATGCCGCGCTGAAGCTCTCCAAGGGCGAGAAGGTCGAAAAGAAGGTCTACGTCCCCTTCCAGCTGGTTACGCCGGCCAACATCGACAAGTTCCTGAAGAAGAACTGAGGCAAGGCTTCGATACGGGGCGGCGCGACCACCAGAAGAACAGCGCCGCTCCCATCTTCCTGCCGCCTCGGTGCGGGAAGATGAATACGATTAGAGCGATAAAGTAAGCTCTGAACTTGAGACCACGCATCGTGCTTTGCGAAAATCGGTTCCGATTTTCGGGCCGATGCGGCCGGAGGAAAACGACCTTGGCACAGACATCTCATGGCGTCGGCGGGCTCACCTATGATGCGAAGCAGCGCGCGTGGCCTGCCGAATTCAACGTCTTCCTGGCGCTCGTCATCCTCGTCGGCGCCTTCGAACTGATCGGCCGCGTCTTTCTTGGCGACAGCTTCCTGTTCAACACCCGCGACAATGTCGATGCGATCTTCAACGAAGCGCGCCTGCAGATCATCATCCTGCAAGTGTCGATCGTCGGCATCATCGCCATCGGCGTGACGCAGGTGATCATCACCGGCGGCATCGACCTGTCCTCGGGTTCGATCGTCGGTGCCACGGCGATGATCGCCATGAGCTTTGCCCAGGTGGCGACGGTGAACGGCAATCCGAACCCCAAGGCGATGTTCCTGGCGCAGGGCTGGACCGACCTGCCGGTCATCGTGCCGCTGGTCGTCGCGATCGGCTGCGGCCTGCTGGCCGGCCTGGTCAACGGCCTGTTGATCGCCTATACGCGCATCCCGCCCTTTATCGCCACGCTCGGCATGATGGTGACGGCGCGCGGCATCGCCAAATGGTGGTCCAAGGGACAGCCGATCTCGTTTCCCACCGAAAGTTTCGCGGCCATCGGCAAGGGCCTGATGCCGGTCGTCATCTTCATCTCGCTGGCGATATTGTTCCAGCTGATCCTGAGCTACACCAAATACGGCAAGCACTGTTACGCCATCGGGTCCAACGAGGACGCCGCGCGCATGTCCGGCATCAACGTCAAGAACCACAAGATCCTCGTCTACGCCATCGCCGGCATCCTTGCCTCGCTCGCCGCCGTGGTGCTGTGTTCCAAGAACCTCACCGCCCAGGCCGGCATGGGGGTGATGTACGAACTCGATGCGATCGCCATGGCGGTGATCGGCGGCGTCTCGCTGTCGGGCGGCCGCGGCTCGATCATCGGCACGGTAATCGGCTCGCTGATCTTCGGCGTCATCATCTCCGGCTTCACCTTCCTGCGCCTCGACGCCTACTATCAGGAGATGGTCAAGGGCGTGATCATCGTCGGCGCGGTTGTTCTCGATCAATGGCGTCAACGCCGGCGGGCGATAGGAGCTTGACCATGTCGGACATTGTTCTGAAGACCGAAAACCTGACCAAGCGCTATGGCGGCGTGCATGCGCTGGAAGGCGCGAACTTCGAGCTGCGCAAGGGCGAGCATGTCGCGATCATGGGCGACAATGGCGCCGGCAAATCGACCTTCGTGCGCCAGATCACCGGCGTCGAACAGCGCACCGACGGGAAGGTCTGGTTCGACGGCAAGGAAGTGAACTTCGCCGGCCCGATCGAGGCGCGCGAGGCCGGCATCGAGACCGTGTTCCAGAACCTGGCGCTGGCCGACGACCTCGACGTGCCGTCGAACCTGTTCCTCGGCCGCGAAAAGGTGCTGTTCAACCTCGGACCGTTCTCCATCCTCGACCGCAAATATATGCGCAAGGCGACCGAGGCGGCGCTGGTCCGCACCGCCGTCAAGATCCCCAACCTCAACAATACCATCCGCCACATGTCCGGTGGGCAGCGCCAGTGCGTGGCGATCGCCAGGACCGCGACGTTTGCGTCCAAGCTGATCATCATGGATGAGCCTACCGCAGCACTCGGCGTGCAGGAGACGGCGCAGGTCGAAAACATCATCCGCACGCTGAAGGCCAATGGCGAGCCGCTGATCCTGATCAGCCACAACATGCGCCAGGTGTTCGACCTTTGCGATCGCATCGTCGTCTTCCGGCGCGGCCGCATCGTCGCCAATCTGCGCAAGCAGGACACCGACGGAAACGACATCGTCGCCTACATCACCGGCTCCAAGACCGGGGAGGCGGAACTCGCTGCAGCCTAGTCGGAAGCCGGGCGCCAGGCGACCGGCCGCTGGGGACCTGCTGTAACCAGAAATCGTCCGCGCCCGACCGGCGCGGACATCGTTCGAACCATCCTTAAGGGAAATACCAGATGACTCTCCGCTTCGCTCTCCTCGGCGCCGGCCGTATCGGCAAGGTCCACGCCCGTGCTATCGGCTCCAATCCGCAGGCCAAACTGGTCGCGGTGGCGGACGCCTTCGAGAAGGCGGCGACCGACTTGGCATTGGCCTATGGCGCCGAAGTGCGCAGCATCGAGGCCATCGAGAAGGCCGGAGATATCGACGCGGTCGTCATCTGCACGCCGACCGACACCCATGCCGATTTGATCGAGCGTTTCGCCAAGGCCGGCAAGGCGATCTTCTGCGAAAAGCCGATCCACCTCGATGCCAAGCGCGTGGAACAATGCCTTGAAGTGGTCGACAAGGCCAAAGCCACCTTGATGGTTGGTTTCAACCGCCGCTTCGACCCGCATTTCGCCGCCGTGCGCAAGGCGATCGACGACGGCGCCATCGGCACGGTCGAGATGGTGACCATCACGTCCCGCGATCCCGGCCCGCCGCCGCTCGACTATATCAGCCGCTCGGGCGGTATCTTCCGCGACATGACCATCCATGATTTCGACATGGCGCGCTTCCTGCTCGGTGAGGAGCCGGTAGCGGTCAGCGCCCATGCCTCTGTCCTGGTCGACAGACAAATCGGCGAAGCCGGCGATTTCGACAGCGTCAGCGTCATCCTCGAGACCGCCTCCGGCAAGCAGTGCATCATCTCCAATTCGCGCCGCGCCACCTATGGCTATGACCAGCGCATCGAGGTGCATGGCTCGAAGGGCATGGTCGCGGCCGAGAACCAGCGGCCGGTGTCGATCGAACTGGCCAACGACAAGGGCTATACGCGCCCGCCGCTGCACGACTTTTTCATGACCCGCTATATCGACGCCTATGCCAATGAGATCGCCGCCTTCATCACGGCGGTGACATTGGGCAAGAAGGCCGCACCGAGCGGCAAGGACGGGCTTGTTGCCCTGGAACTGGCGGACGCGGCGCTGAAGTCGGCGAAGTCCGGCAAGACCGTGCGCCTCGACAAGGCCAGCTGAATCAAGGTCGGACAAGGAGCATAGCCATGAGCGATTCATCTGGTCGCAATCGCGAGACGCGCGCCATCGTCACCGGCGGCGCACAAGGCATCGGCTTTGCCGTAGCCACTGCATTGGCAGACGAGGGCTGCCGGGCGCTGGCGCTGATCGGCCGCTCGCAGGAGAAAGGCGACAAGGCCGTCGCCACCTTCAAGAAAGCCGGCGTCGATGCGATCTTCATCAGTGCCGATGTTTCCAAAGTGGCCGACTGCAAGCGCGCTGTCGACACGGCGATCGGCCATTTCGGCACCGTCAACGCGCTGGTCAATGCAGCGGCCACCTCGGCGCGCGGGTCGCTGGTCGAGACCAGCGAAGAGCTTTTCGACACGATCTTCGCGACCAATGTGCGCGGTCCCTTCTTCCTGATGCAAAGCGTGGTGGCGCATCTGCTGGACAAGAAGGCGCCGGGCTCAATCGTCAATGTGCTGTCGATGTCGGCGCATTGCGGCCAATCCTTCCTGACGCCCTATTCGACCAGCAAGGGCGCGCTGATGACGCTGACCAAGAATGTCGCCAATGCCTATCGCAGCAATCGCATCCGCTGCAACGCGGTGCTGCCGGGCTGGATGGACACCGAGGGCGAAGCGATCGTGCAGAAGAAATGGCACGATGCGCCTGACAACTGGCTGGAGAAGGCCGAGGCCGCGCAGCCGATGGGCCAATTGGTGAAGCCGGACCAGCTTGCCCGACTGATCAGCTACATGGTCAGCCCGCAATCCGGCGTCATGACCGGGTCGCTGGTCGACTATGACCAGAACATCGCGGGATCGTCGCCGGAATGACGCCGGCGAGTCTAGCGAAAACGCCCATCACTTCGTCATCCACGGGCGGAGCAAGGAGCGTAGCGACGCAGCGCAGACCCGAGGATCCACGCCGTGACTTCAACGCGTTGCCGCGGTGCAGAATTCTGCTCCGCTGCGCTCTTCGGCTAGGGTCACGGAATGGATCCTAGGGTCTCCGCGACGGAGCTTCGCTCCTGCTTCGCCCTAGGATGACGAAGTTCGGGAGGCTTCAGCCAATCGCGAATAGGCTGGAGCAGACCTCCTCCTCATCAGACACGTGACAAGCGCCTCGGCTTCGACTATATCACCCCTCATGATCAACCTGACCGCCACGTATTGGTACTTTAGGAGCTCGCTGGCGGCGGGAGGATTGCGCTCGATCTGAAGATTGCAGCATCAAAATCCGAACAGCCGCCAGACCTGGCGGCTTTTTTGTTTCAGCCGGCAGGTCTCCCAATCAGGAGCAGAAAGCCGTGTTGACCACCACAGACGATCTTCGGGTCAGGGAAATCCGAGAACTGAGTACGCCGGACCAGGTGATGCGGGAGATACCGCGCACGCTGACGGCGACGCGCACCGTTGCCGCCTCACGCAACGCCATCCATTCCATCCTGACCGGCGCCGATGATCGACTTGTTGTCATCGTCGGCCCTTGTTCCATTCACGATCCGGTCGCCGCCGTGGACTATGCCAGCCGTCTGGCGGCGCTGCGCGAGGCCTTGGCCGACCGGCTGGAGATCGTGATGCGCGTCTATTTCGAGAAGCCGCGCACGACGGTCGGCTGGAAGGGCCTGATCAACGATCCCGACCTCGACGGCAGCTTCAACATCGACAAGGGATTGCGGATGGCGCGCAACGTGCTCTCGGCGGTCAACAATCTCGGCCTGCCGGCGGCGACCGAATTCCTCGACATGGCGACGCCGCAATACATCGCCGACCTCGTCGCCTGGGGCGCCATCGGCGCGCGCACGACCGAGAGCCAGATCCATCGCGAACTCGCCTCCGGCCTGTCCTGCCCGGTCGGCTTCAAGAACGGCACAGACGGCAATGTGCGGATCGCCGCCGAGGCGGTGAAATCCGCCGCCCAGCCGCATCATTTCATGGCGGTGACGAAGGGCGGGCGCAGCGCCATTGCGACAACCACCGGCAACGAGGACTGCCACGTCATCCTGCGCGGTGGTATCCAGCCCAATTATGACGCGGCGAGCATCGCGGCGGCGAGCGCGGAGCTCGGGCGAACCGGTGTCGCGCAGCGGCTGATGGTCGATGTCAGCCACGCCAACAGCTCGAAAAAGCCGGAGAACCAGCCGAAAGTGGTCGCCGACGTGGCCGGCCAGGTGGCGGCGGGCGACGAGCGCATCATCGGCGTCATGATCGAGAGCAATCTCGTCGCCGGCCGCCAGGATGTTGTATCGGGCAAGCCGCTCGTCTACGGCCAGAGCATCACCGACGGCTGCATCGACTGGGCTACAACCGAGACAGTGCTGCATGGCTTTGCCGAGGCGGTCGAACGGCGTCGGTCGGCGCGCCGCGCCATGATCGCCGGGCGTCCGGGAGCGGCCTGACGCGGAAGATTACCGCACATCCACCCAGCGCTTTTCCTCGAACGAGCGCGCCATCGCATGCACGGTGCGCTCGATCTCCAGGCCCTCGTCGAAATCGATGATGCGCGCCGGCTTGCCGGCCAGCCTGGTCAGGAGTTCCCGGCATTCGATCATCTTGAGGTCGTTGAAGCCGAGGCCGTGGCCGGGCGCCGGCACGAAGGCGTCGTAAGGCTTGTGGTGCGGCGCCACGAGGATGGTGCGGTAGCCCTGCTCGGTCGGGCGGTCCGATGTGAGATAGAGCTGGAATTCGTTCATTCGCTCCTGGTCGTAGAGGATCGAGCCCTTCGAGCCGAATATCTGGATGGCGATCCGGCCCTTGCGGCCCCAGGCCGAACGGTTGACCAAAAGCGTGCCGGCGACGCCGTTTTCGAGATGCATGAGCACGCTGGCGATGTCGTAGGTCTCGACCGCGCGACGTCCGCCGGAAGCGAGTTTGCGGTCGGCATAGGGCTTGGTCATGTCGCACATGACGCGTGCGACATGACCGAACAGCACCGAGACCAGCGACAGCGGATGCACGGCGAAATCATCGAGCGCACCGTAGCCGGACGCAGCCTCATGCTTCCAAAAGAACAGCGCCTCCGGATCGGCCATGAAATCCTCGTCCATCTCGATGCGCAGAAGGTTGACCTCGCCGATGATCTTCTCGTCGAGCAGCGCGCCGATATGGCGGATGGCCGGGTTCTGGATGTAGTTGTAGCCGAGCGCTGCCACCTTGCCGGACTTTTTCGCTGCCGCCGCCATGGCTTGCGCTTCGGCGAAGCCCGGCGCCATCGGTTTTTCGCACCATAGATGCTTGCCGGCTTCGAGGATGGCGATGGCCATTTCCGGATGAAACTGGTTTGGCGTGGTCAACGAGACGATGTCGACCTCGGGGTCGTTGACGACGGCGCGCCAGTCGCCGGAACCCCTGGCGAAGCCGAATTCGCCCGCCTTGCGTTTGGCAAGCTCGTCATTGATCTCGCCGAGATGGACCAGCCGCGGCTTGGCCACGTCGGGAAAGACGGCGCCGACGGCGTTCCAGGCGATGGCATGGCACTTGCCCATGAAGCCCGTGCCGATGAGGCCCACTCCGACCATTTCCGTCATCTCCAAATGCAAAGGAAAAACTGATGTGGATGAATTAATCCATTTTCCTCGCAAATGGAACGTGTGGCTCATTTTTTATGGTCTTCTTGCACAAGCCCGCTATGATGAGGCAGGAGAGGGAATACCGACATGGCCTTGGGCGGAGCGACGATGGACGAACGGGTGCCCCGCGATTTCGAAACGCTGCGCGCGACAATCCTGGAGCGGCGCCAGAGCCTGCCCAAGCGTATCGCGCAGATCGCCGCCTATGCGCTCGATAACCCTGATGACATTGCCTTCGGCACCGCCGCCAGCATCGCCGCTTCGGCGGGTGTCCAGCCCTCGACGCTGATCCGCTTTGCCCAGCAGCTTGGCTTTGACGGCTTTACCAGCCTGCAGCAGGTGTTTCGCGAGCGCCTGCGCGAACGCAATTCCTCCTATGACGAAAGACTTGCGGCACTGCGCGCCAAGGCCGAGGAAGGCGCCGGCCACCGGGCGATCTTCGACGGTTTCGTCGCCGCCGCCAGCACCTCGCTCAGCGACATTTCGCGCACGCTGAACGAAGAGCATTTCGAAGAGGCGATCGCCCTTCTGGCAAAGGCCGAGACCATCTATGTGCTGGCCAAGCGCCGCTCCTATCCGGTCGCCTCCTACATCGCCTATGCACTTGGCAAGCTCAAGATCCGCAACCAGTTGATCGAGTCGGCCGCTGGCCTGAACGCCGAGATGATCGGCTTTGCGACGCCCGCGGATGCCGTCATCGCCATCAGTTTTTCACCCTATGCGCCGGCGACCATCGAGGAAACGCGCACCATCTCGGACCAGGGCGTGCCGATCGTGGCCATCACCGACAGCTCGTTCTCGCCGCTCGCCCAATTCGCCAAGGTGTGGTTCGAGGTCGCCGAGGCCGATTTCGGCGGCTTTCGCTCGCTGTCGGCGACGATGGCGCTGGCCATGGCGCTGACCGTTGCCGTCGGCGAGAAGCGGCGCGATGCCGGGCGCAAGCGCAAGGCTTAGCGGCCATCGCGTCAGCACTTTTCGGCAAAGGAATGCTCGTTCCATATTGACTATGGATTGGAATTATTATTTCATATTGCCGGCGCCACGCTGCCGCTCGCGCGTGTTACCCAAAACAACGTGTTGCCAAGACAACAAGGCCGATGGGAGGTTCGAATGGGCGAAGCCGTGGACGCGAAACATGCGCCGCTCGACATCATCACCATCGGTCGCGCCTCGGTCGACCTCTATGGCCAGCAGATCGGCTCGCGCCTGGAGGATATCACCTCCTTCGCCAAATCGGTCGGCGGCTGTCCGGCCAACATTTCGGTCGGCACCGCGCGGCTCGGCCTGCGCTCGGCGCTGCTCACCCGCGTCGGCGACGAGCAGATGGGCCGCTTCATCCGCGAGCAGCTGAAACGCGAAGGTGTATCCGTCGACGGCCTGAAGACAGATCCCGACCGGCTGACCGCACTGGTGCTGTTGTCGGTCGAGGAGGAAGGCGTCTCGCCGATGATCTTCTATCGCACCGACTGCGCCGATATGGCGCTTTCGGAGGACGATATCGACGAGGCGTTCATCGCCTCGGCGCGCGCCATTGTCGTCACCGGCACACACTTCTCCCGTCCCAACAGCGATGCCGCGCAGCGCAAGGCCATCCGCATCATGAAGGCCAGGGGTGGCAAGGTGGTGTTCGACATCGACTACCGCCCCAACCTCTGGGGACTCGCCGGCCATGCCGAAGGGTTCGAGCGCTATGTCAAATCGGACCGGGTCTCGGCCCAGTTGAAGACGGTGCTGCCCGACTGCGACCTCATCGTCGGCACCGAAGAGGAGATCATGATCGCGTCGGGCGCCGACGATTGCCTGAGCGCGCTGAAGACCATCCGCTCACTGTCCTCGGCGACCATCGTGCTGAAGCGCGGCGCCATGGGCTGCATCGCCTATGACGGGCCGATCAGCGACGATCTCGAGGACGGCGTCGTCGGCAAGGGTTTCCCGATTGAGGTCTACAATGTGCTCGGCGCCGGCGATGCCTTCATGTCAGGCTTCCTGCGCGGCTGGCTCGGCGGCGAAAGCCTTGCCACGGCGGCGACCTGGGCCAATGCCTGCGGCGCCTTCGCCGTATCGCGGCTGCTCTGCGCGCCGGAATATCCGACCTTCGAGGAATTGCAGTTCTTCCTCAAGAACGGCAGCAAGCATCTGGCGCTGCGCAAGGACGAGGCGATCAACCACATCCACTGGGCGACGACGCGCCGGCGCGACATCCCCGCGTTGATGGCGCTGGCCTGCGACCATCGCGTGCAGCTCGAGGACGTCGCCGCCAAAGCCGGCGCCGATGCCTCGCGCATCCCCGCCTTCAAGGTGCTGACGGTCAAGGCAGCGGCAAAGGTCGCCGCCGGCCGCGCCGGCTACGGCATGCTGCTCGACGAGAAATATGGCCGCGACGCGATGTTCGAGTTCGCCCGCCATTCCTTTGCCTGGCTCGGCCGGCCGGTAGAACTGCCGGGGTCGCGGCCGCTGCGCTTCGAATTCTCGCAGGACATCGGCTCACAACTGGTCGAATGGCCGGTCGACCATTGCATCAAATGCCTGTGCTTCTATCATCCCGACGATCCGCCAGCGCTGAAGGAGGAGCAGCAACAGAAGCTCAGGAGTCTGTTCGAGGCCGCGCGGAAAGTGGGTAGAGAACTTCTCATCGAGATCATCGCCGGCAAGCATGGCAAGCTCGACGACAAGACGATTCCGCGCGCGCTGGAGGAACTCTATGGGCTCGGCATCAAGCCCGACTGGTGGAAGCTCGAACCGCAGGCCTCGGCAAACGCCTGGGCCAGAATCGAGGCGGTAATCCTGAAGCACGACCAATGGTGCCGCGGCGTCGTGCTGCTCGGGCTGGAGGCGCCGCAGGACGAGCTGGAAGCGGCCTTTGCCGCCACCGCCAAGGCGCCCATCGTCAGGGGCTTTGCCGTTGGCCGCACCATTTTCATCAATGCCGCCGAACAATGGCTCGCCGGCAGGATGTCGGACGACGAGGCTATCGCCGACATGGCGTCGCGCTTCGAGAAACTGACCGACGCATGGCTTGCCGCGCGTGGCCGCAAAGCAGCATAAGAAGGCGCGGCAAGAGGACTGCGGAGGAAAACAGCATGACCAAGACGATCCGCCCGAAGATGGCCCGCCTGACGATGGCGCAGGCGCTGACGCGTTTCCTGTCCCGCCAGATGACCGAGATCGACGGCAAGAGGATGCCGATCTTCGGCGGTGTCTGGGCGATCTTCGGCCATGGCAATGTCGCCGGCGTCGGCGAGGCGCTGTACCAGGTGCGCGACGAACTGCCCACCTTCCGCGCCCATAACGAGCAGGCGATGGCGCATGCCGCGATCGCCTATGCCAAGGCCAATTTCCGCCGCCGCTTCATGGCGGCGACCAGTTCGATCGGCCCCGGCGCGCTCAATATGGTGACGGCGGCGGCGCTTGCGCATGTAAACAGGTTGCCCGTCCTGTTTCTGCCCGGCGACGTCTTCGCCAACCGCTTGCCCGATCCCGTGCTGCAGCAGGCCGAGGATTTTTCCGACGGCACGGCGACGGTCAATGACTGCTTCAGGCCGGTGTCGCGCTATTTCGACCGCATCACCAGGCCGGAGCAGATCATCCCTGCGCTCAATCGCGCCATGCAGGTGCTGACCGACCCGGCCGAATGCGGCCCGGTGACGCTGTCGCTTTGCCAGGACGTGCAGGCCGAGGCCTATGACTATCCTGAAAGCTTCTTTGCCGAACGGGTCTGGCATCAGCGCCGGCCGCGCCCGGACCGTGGCGAATTGGCCGCCGCGGTGACGGCGCTGAAGGGTGCCAAGAAGCCGCTGGTGATCGCCGGCGGCGGCGTGCTCTATTCGCAGGCTTCCGGAGAACTGGCCAAGCTCGTGCAGGGCGCCGGCATTCCGGTCTGCGAGACGCAAGGCGGCAAATCCTCGCTGCCGGACGATCATCCGCTCAACATGGCGGCGGTCGGCGTCACCGGCACCTCGGCAGCCAACCGGCTGGCGGAAGAGGCCGACGTGGTGCTTGCCGTCGGCACCAGGCTGCAGGATTTCACCACCGGTTCCTGGGCGCTGTTCAAGACTTCCGGCAAGACCATCATCGGTCTCAACGCCCAGGTCTTCGACGCCGGCAAGCACTGGGCGCTGCCGCTGGTCGCCGACGCGGCCGAAGGGCTCGCCGAACTCGGCGCGGCGCTGAAAGGCTGGAAGGCGCCCGCCGCCTGGACCGACAATGCGATGAAGGGCAAGACGGCATGGCAGGCCGAGGCCGCCAAGGTGACAGCCTCGACCAATGCCGCCTATCCCTCGGACGCGCAGGTGATCGGCGCCGTCCAGCGCGCCATGGGTTCCGGCGTGATCTTGCTGAATGCGTCGGGCGGGCTGCCGGGCGAACTGCACAAGCTCTGGCAGGCGGGGGCGCCCGGTTCGTACCACGGCGAATACGGCTTCTCGACCATGGGCTATGAAATAGCCGGCGGGCTCGGCGCCAAGATGGCGAAGCCCGACCAGGAGGTCGTCGTCATGATCGGCGATGGCTCCTATCTGATGATGAATTCCGAAATCGCCACATCGGTGATGCTCGGCCTCAAGCTCACCATCGTGCTGCTCGACAACAGGGGTTATGGCTGCATCAACCGGCTGCAGATGGCGACCGGCGGCGCCAATTTCAACAATCTCCTGAAGGACGCCCGCCACGAGGTGATGCCCGACATCGACTTTGCCGCGCATGCGGCAAGCCTTGGCGCGGTTGCCGAGAAAGTGCCGTCGATCGCCGGGCTGGAGACGGCGCTGGCAAAGGCGAAAGGCAACAACAGGACGACGGTGCTGGTCATCGACACCGACCCGCTGGTGTCGACCGATGCCGGCGGCCATTGGTGGGATGTCGCCGTGCCGGAAGTCTCAGTGCGGCCGCAGGTCAACGCCGCGCGCAAGAAATATGAGGAAGCTGTGGGCAGCCGGCAGGGCTGAATCCGGCTTCGCCTGGCAACGATCTGACAGTGGAGTGACGACTTGAAAGCCAAACTGGGCATGTCCCCCATCGCGTGGTGGAACGACGACCTTGCGGAACTGAGCGATGATGTCTCGCTGGAGGAATGTCTGCGCCAGTCGCGCTCGGCGGGCTTCACCGGCATGGAGATGGGCCGCCGCTTCCCCAACGACCCCAAGATCATGCTGCCTATCCTGAAGGAGGCCGACGTGACGCTCTGCGGCGGCTGGTTCTCCGGCACGCTGGTCGATGAGGAAATGGCAGGTAACAAGGATCGCATCCAGCCGATGATCGATCTGTTCAAGGCGGTGAACGCGCCTTGCATCGTCTATGGCGAGGTCGGCCGCTCGATCCAGGGCGACCGTTCGAAGCCGCTCGCCACCAAGCCAAAACTTTCCGGCGACGAGATGAAGGCCTATGCCCGGCGCCTGACCGAATTCGGCGAGTGGTGCGCCGAGCAAGGCATGCCGCTCTCCTACCACCATCACATGGCGGCGGTGGTCGAGACCGAGCCGGAGCTCGATGCCTTCATGCGCCATTCGGGCGAAGGCATTCCGCTGCTGCTCGATGCCGGCCATCTGGCCTTTGCCGGTGGCGATGTGCTGCGCGCCATCGACAATCACCACCGGCGCATCAATCATGTCCATGTCAAGGATGTGCGAATGGGTGTGATCGACAGGCTCGACCGTACCAGGCAATCCTTCCTCGATGCGGTCGCGCTGGGCGCCTTCACCGTGCCGGGCGACGGCTCGCTCGATTTCGGCGCCATCGTGCAAAGGCTGGCGGATCATGGCTACGAAGGCTGGTTCGTGGTCGAGGCCGAGCAGGACCCGAAGAAGAACCCGCCGCTCAGGATGGCTGAAGTCGGCTACAAGGAGCTGATGCGGGTGATGACGGCCGCAGGCTACACAGTTGAAACACAGGGCTTCCCCAATGCCTGATTGCGGTGGTTTCCGGTGAAGCAGGCTTGCTATAGGTTGGTCCGATGAAGGATTCAGAACACCCATTCTTCCGGCCGCTCTGGCGGCGTGTCGCCATCGTCGCGGTCTGCCTGGTGTGGGCGGTGATCGAATTCGCCTCCGGCACGCCGTTCTGGGGCATGATTGCGCTCGGCTTCGCCGGCTACGCCGTCTGGCAGTTCTTCTATCTTTACAAGCCGGCGGACGAGAGCAGGCCATCGGCTGGCGCCGAGCCTGAGGCATCGGCTGAAGCCGAACCGAAGGAATGACCCGATGTCGAAACTGCTGGTAAAGGCCAACAAGGGCCATGGCCGCGTCGCCCATGTCACGCCCAGAAGCGCCGGCTGGACCTATGTCGGCTTCGACCTGCACCGGCTGAAGCCCGGCGAGACGGCGTCCGGGCAAACCATCGACCGCGAGGTCTGCCTGGTGTTCGTCACCGGCAAGGGCAAGGCGATGGCCGGCGGCAAGGATCTCGGCCTGCTGGGTGAACGCATGTCGCCTTTCGAGAGCAAGCCCTGGTCCGTCTACATTCCCCAGGATTCCGACTGGTCGGTTACCGCCGATACCGATCTCGAACTCGCCGTCTGCTCGGCGCCCGGACTTGGCGGCGGCCTGCCGGTCCGTGTCATCGCGCCGGACGATCTCGGCCAGGAGGTGCGCGGCAAGGGCACCAACACGCGCTACGTCACCAACATCCTGCCGGAGGGCAGGCCGGCCGACTCGCTGCTGGTGGTCGAAGTCATTACCCCGGGCGGCCATACGTCGAGCTATCCGCCGCACAAGCACGACCGGGACAATCTGCCTGATGAATCCTATCTCGAGGAGACCTACTACCATCGGCTCAACCCGCCGCAGGGCTTTGCCTTCCAGCGCGTCTATACCGATGCCGACGGGAACGGCGCCCGTGCGCTGGACGAGGCGATGGCGATCGAGGATGGTGATGTCGTGCTGGTGCCCGAGGGCTACCATCCATGTGCCGCCTGCCACGGTTATGACCTTTATTATCTCAACGTCATGGCCGGGCCGAAGCGGACGTGGAAATTCCACAACGCGCCGGAGCACGAATGGCTGATGAAGGCCTGATCGATCGTTCCCACGGCTGCATTGATTGGTCCAGAACGAAAAAAACGTCGGCTAATGATCCGACCCGGCCGGTTTGCCATCGAAAATGCCGCAAAGCTTCGTCAATTCGTCATGCAAATCGCCTATGGCAGCGGTACTGACGAGGATTTTCGATGCGCTACGCGATCTATTTCACCCCCAGGCAGGACGAGCCGCTGGCGCGGATCGCCGCCAACTGGCTCGGCCGTGACCCGTTCGGCGCCGCGACCCGGCCGGTCGAGGCGGTGGGTGATTTGTCGGCGGCGGAAGTCGCCTTTCACACCGCTTCGGCACGCCGCTACGGTTTTCACGCGACGCTGAAGGCGCCTTTCCGGCTGGCTGCGAGCGAGACGGAAGCCTCGCTGCGCGCCGCACTCGACAGCTTTGCCGAAGCGACGCCCGTGGTGATGATCCCGCGCCTTGTCGTCAGCCAGATTGACGGCTTCTTCGCGCTGGTGCCCGAGGCGCCGCTGCCGGCGCTCAATCGCTTCGCCGGCGATGTCGTACTCGCCTTCGACCGCTTCCGCGCGCCGCTGACCGAGGCCGAAATCGAACGGCGCAGCCCCGATTCGCTGAAGCCGGACGAGTTCCGCAACCTCTGCCAGTGGGGCTACCCTTACGTCTTCGAGACTTTTCGTTTCCACATGACGCTGTCCGGCCGCGCCGGGCCACAGGAAAGCCTTCGTCTTCGTGCAGCAATCGAGAGCCTGTTTGCCGAGGTCCTGCTGCGGCCGGTGCCGGTGGACGCGTTGACGCTGTTTGTCGAAACCGAACCCGGCGCCCCGTTCATGGTGCTATCCCATCATGCGCTCGGGCGTCGCCCGGCCAGAAAAACTGCTTGAGATAGGACTGCCTGAAATGACCGCCGAGACCGTTCTTACCAACGCCCGCATCGTGCTTGCCGACGAGATCGTCGAAGGCTCGCTGGTGCTGCGCGACGGCCTGATCGCCGCCATCGATCCGGGCGCCGCCCGTTCGGGCGAGGACATGGGTGGCGACTACATCATCCCAGGGCTGGTCGAACTGCACACCGACCATCTCGAAGGCCATTACGCGCCGCGGCCGAAGGTGCGCTGGAACCCCATCGCCGCCGTGCTCGCCCACGACGCACAGGTGGCGACCGCCGGCATCACCACGGTGCTCGACGCGCTGCGCGTCGGCATGGACGAGGATGCCGACCTGAACGCAGACGACATCCGCAAGCTGGCCGACGCGATCGAGGACAGCGTCGCGCAGGACCGGCTCAGAGCCGACCATTTCATCCATCTGCGCTGCGAGGTTTCGGCGCCGGACTGCCTCAGGGCTTTCACCAATTTCGAGCACGACGACAGGGTGAGGCTGGCATCGCTGATGGACCATGCGCCGGGCCAGCGCCAGTTCGTCGATCTCGACACCTATGCCTATTATTACCAGCGCAAGCTGAAGCTGACGGATAGCGACTTCCAGAAGTTCTGCGAAAAGCGGATGGCGGAATCGGCGATGAATTCAGGCCCGAACCGCGTCTTCATCGCCGCCGCCTGCCATGAGCGCGGCATCGTGCTGGCCAGCCATGACGACGCCACGACAGGCCATGTCGACGAGGCGGTCGAGCAAGGCGTCCGCGTCGCCGAATTCCCGACCACCGAGGAAGCGGCAAGGGCCTCCAAGCAGGCCGGGCTCGGTGTGCTGATGGGGGCGCCGAACGTCATGCGCGGCGCCTCGCATTCGGGCAATGTGTCGGCCCGCACGCTGGCCGGCGACGGGCTGCTCGACATATTGTCGTCCGACTACATTCCCTTCAGCCTGATCCAGTCGGCCTTCTTCCTCGGCGATGTGGTCGAAGGCATCTCACTGCCGCAGGCGGTGGCGATGGTGTCGAAGAACCCGGCCGAGGCGGTCGGCCTTGCCGATCGCGGCGTCATCGAGCAGGGCCGGCGCGCCGATCTGGTGCGCGTGCGCGTCGATGACCATGTGCCTGTCGTGCGCACCGTCTGGCGGCAGGGTCGGCGCGTCGCATGATGGTGTCGGCGTTGATCGAGCGCGAGTTGTCGGCTGAGGCGTTTCCGATCCGCGAAGGCGTCTTCGTCGCTGTCGTCGGGCCGAGCGGCGCCGGCAAGGACACGGTGATCGGCTATGCCCGCGCCCTGTTTGCCGAGGAAAGCCGGTTGGAGTTCGTGCGCCGGGTCATCACCCGGCCGAGCGACGCCGCGAGCGAGGAGCACGACACGCTGGCCGACGCGGCCTTTGCCGAGGCCGAGGCCGACGGCGCCTTCGCCATTTCCTGGGAAGCGCATGGCCTGCACTATGGTATCCCGGCGGAAGTTGACAGTTCGGTCGCCAACGGGCGCGTGGCTGTGGCGAACGTGTCCCGCGCGATCATCCCGAAGCTGCGCGAACGCTACGCCAATCTGGCGGTCGTCGAGATCACCGCATCGCCGGAAATCCTGGCTGAGCGGCTGGCCATGCGCGGCCGCGAGTCGCGCGGCGAAGTGCTGGCGCGGCTTTCGCGCAGCGCCAATGTCGCGCTGTCCGGGCCCGGTGTCACCTCGATCGACAATGGCGGCCCACGCGAAGCGGCAGGCGAGCGTTTCGCCGAGGTGCTGCGCAAGGCGATGGCGTTCTCGGACATGTCAGGGCTTATTTGAACGGAACCTTCGCTATCCCAGGGCGAAGCTCCGTCGCAGAGACCATAGGATTCATGCCGTGACCTGCGGTGCGGAACCTTTCGGAACGCTGGAGGGACAGCACCCCCCTCTGTCCTGCCGGACATCTCCCCCGCAAGGGGGAGATTGGATGTCGCGAATGCTTTCGCAAACCTCCAGCATCAAAGACGAGGCGCCAAGGCGGAAGCTGCTGATCTCCCCCCTTGCGGGGGAGATGTCCGGCAGGACAGAGGGGGTGCGAAGGAACTCGACGGAGGGTGCTTGGCTCGCTGCACCCAGGGATTGACGACGTGAGCCGCTACTCCGCCGGCGCTCCGGCCGTGCCCTTGCGGGTGGCGTCGAGCATCAGGCGGCGCTCGCGGAATACACCCCATTGCTGGTCGACCAGCACGCCGATCAGGATCACCCCGCCCATCACCGCGAAGTTGAGCGAGGAGGGGATGCCGAGCAGATTGACGAGGTTCTGCAGCTCCTGCAGCAGCACCGTGCCGAGGAGGACGCCGATCAGCGAGCCTTCGCCGCCGCGCAGCGAGAAGCCGCCGAGCACGGCGGCGGCAATGGCGTAGAGTTCGTAGAACTGGCCATGGCTGGCCGGCGAGATCGAGCGCGTGTACATGGCGAAATAGATCGCCGACAGCGCCGTCAGCACGCCGCAGATGACATAGGCCGCGATGACGACGCGGCCGGTGCGGATGCCGGAATATTTCGCCGCCTCCTCGTTCTTGCCGATGGCATAGAGATAGCGCCCGAACACCGAGCGATGCAGCACCACCCACATGACGATGGAGATGACGATGAGCGCGATAAAGGAGTTCGGCACGCCATAGCTGCGACCAGCAGTGAGGAATTCCAGTTCGGGGAAATTCTGGCCGAAGGCGAAACCCGCGGTGCCGTCGCCGGTGTAGAAGCGCGCCACGCCGCGATAGATCAAGAGGCCGCACAGCGTGACGACGAAAGGCTGCAATTTCAGCCGGGTGATCAGCCAGCCATGCGCCAGGCCGATGATGGCGCCTAGCACGATGATCAGCACGAAGGCCAGCGGCCACTCCATCTCGCGCACGGCGATGAAGTCGATGAACAGCGTGCCGAGCAGCGCGACCACCGATCCCACCGACAATTCGATGCCGCCAGTGATGATGACGAAGGCCTGGCCGATCGACAGTATGCCGAACAGGCCGATCAGGTTCGAGGTGTTGGCAAGGTTGATCGGCAAGAGGAAGCGCGGGTTGATGATCGCCACCACCGCTCCCACCACCAGGATCAGGATCAACAGACCGAGATCTTTTTTGCTCATCGTTATCCCTCCCCTAAGCAGGTTCCGCAAAAGTGTTCCGCGGTTTTGCGGAACCTGCGGCAAACCAAAAACCTATCTCGGCTTCTTGCCCACGGCCAGCAGCAGCACATTTTCCTGGCTGAAGTCGTCCTTGTCGAGAATGCCCGAGATCTGGCCCTCATGCATGACGGCGATGCGGTCCGAGACGCCGATCACCTCCTCCATGTCGCTGGAGATCATCAGCACGGCGACGCCGGCGTCGGCCAGCGCCCGCATCAGCCCGTAGATCTCGGCCTTGGCGCCGATGTCGATGCCGCGCGTCGGCTCGTCGAGGATCATGACCTTGGGGTTCATCGCCAGCCATTTGGCGAGCACAACCTTCTGCTGGTTGCCGCCCGACAGCGTGCCGGTGCGCGTCGCGACAGAGGGCGCCTTGATGCCGAGATTGTTCTTCTGCTTCTCGGCGGTGGCGACCTCGGCGCTGGCCGAGACCAGCTGATGTCTTGCATGCGCCGGCAGATTGGGCAGAGAGATGTTCTGGGCGATCGACAGGTCGAGCAGGATACCGGTCAGCTTGCGATCCTCGGGGACGAGGAAGATGCCGTTGGCCACGGCGTCGGCGGCCGATTTCAGCGCCAATTCCTGTCCGTCCAGCTCAACGCTGCCGCCGAAGCGCTCGTCGATGCCGAACAGAACGCGCGCCAGTTCGGTGCGGCCGGAGCCGACCAGGCCGGCCAGGCCGAGGATTTCGCCGTGCCTGACGTCGAGATCGACCGGCCGGTCGGGATAGGCGCCGGTGCGCACCGCCTTGGCCGACAGCGCGACGGAGCCGGGCGCGCGCGCCGCTTCCGAGGCCTTCTCGCGCTCCTTCAGCATGCGCCCGATCATCAGCTTGACCATCTGGTCGTGATTGATGGCGCTCTTCGGCAAGGTACCGGCCAACATGCCGTCCCTCAGCACCACGACGCGGTCGGCGACCCGCTCGACCTCGTGCAGGCGGTGCGAGATGAAGATGACGCTGATGCCCTCGGTCTTCAGCGCCTTGATGACGTCGAGCAGCTTGTCGGTCTCGGCAAGCGGCAGGCTAGAGGTCGGCTCGTCGAGGATGACCAGCCGCGCCTTGATCGACAGCGCCTTGGCGATCTCGACCATCTGTTGTTGGGCAAGCGACAGGGCCGATACCGGCGTGTCGGCCGAGAAATTGGCGCCGACGCGTTTGAGCAAAGGCGCCACCTGCGAGCGCAATCTGGCGCGATCCACCAGCTTGAGCGGACCGCCGCGCAATGGCTCGCGACCGAAGAAGATATTGGCGGCGACGTCGAGGTTTTCGAACAGATTGAGTTCCTGGTGGACGAAGGCAATGCCCGAACCGAGGCTGCCTTCCACGGTGAGACCGTCATGCGCGACGCCGTCGACCGTGATGGTGCCGCTGTCCGGCCTGGTCACGCCACCGAGTATCTTCATCAGCGTCGATTTGCCGGCGCCGTTTTCGCCGACCAGGCCGATGATCTCGCCTGGCCTGACTTCCATCGAAAACCCGTCCAGCGCGACCACGCCCGGATAGGTCTTGCGCACGCCCTCCAGGCTCAGGAACGGAGCGGTCGTCGATGCAACGATGGATGTGTCGGAATAATTCATCACGCCTGACAGCAGCCGGTTGGCCACAGACTGACGGGCCTCGCGAGGCCCGTCAATACGAATGCCGGCTCAGGGCGGACCGTGAGCCGGCGCAACTGCTTTGTCTTACTTGCCCGCCATCTTCGCCAGGTCGGCGGCGTAGGCGTCGACATCGTCCTTGCCGATGATCTTGGTCGGGATGATGATCAGCCCGTCGGCCGGAATGCCCGACTTGTCGCCCTTGAGATAGGCGGCCATCAGTTTCATGCCCTGATAGGCCCATTCGAAGGGCTGCTGCACGACGGTGGCAGCCACCGTGCCTTCCTTGACGCCGCCCAGCGTGATCGGATCGTCGTCGAAGCCGACGACGGTGATCTGGCCGAGCTTGCCGGCATCGCGCAGCGCTTCATAGATGCGCGGCGTGTTGTAGGAATAGAAGCCGACCATGCAGGTCACGTCGGGGCTGGCGACCAGCGCGTCCTCGACATTCTTCTTGGCGCGGGCCTGGTCGATATCGTCGCCGCGCACGTCGATCAGTTCGATCTTGGTGCCGGCGAGCCCGTCCTTCATGCCCTGGATGCGTTCCTTGGCATTGTCGGCGCCAAGCAGGCCGACGAAGCCGAGGCATTTGCCGCCATCGGGCATCGCCTTCTTGGCGATCTCGGCCGCCTGCTTGCCGGCATCGACGTTGGACGAGCCGATATAGGCGACGCGCTTGGTCTGCGGGGCGTCGCTGTCGGTGGTGAACAGCGCCGTTTCCGAGGCGATCTTGTTCAGCCCGTCGGTCGAGGTCTTGGGATCGACGGCCGACACCATGATCCCCTTGACGCCCGCGGTGACCAGATCGTCCATCAGCCGTTGCTGGATGGCGACCGACGACTGCTCGGGATATTTCAGCTCAAGATTATAGTCGGGCAATTCGCCCTGCGCCTTCTTCACGCCGGCTTCCGCCGCCTTCCAGAAGTCGGACGCGCCGTTGACGACAAAGGCCAGCGTCGGCTTGTCCTGGGCGCGCGCGATTGCGCTCGCCGACAGGCCGAGCAGCAGAGCCGCCGCGGCTACGGATGCAGTTCGCATTACAGATTTCATGTTCAACCTCCCATTTGGCACAGTCATTTCTGATCTGAAATTTGTCGATTGCGGCCTGGACGCCTCCTCCTCAAGGGTTGCGGCAGCGCAAGAACGGCGCCACCCCAAGCCGCAAACCGAACTCTAGACACACATTCGACGTTCGTAAATAGTCCGATTTGTCTGACATTTTCGTGATTGTACGGCGTCCCTTCCCGGCCTTCTTCCGGCCGCTTCGGCACGTCGCACGGTGGTTTCACAGCGTCCGGCTCGACCCGAGACGGACACGGCGGATTGACACTAGATCGCTTGCGGCTATTAGTAAATAACTATTAGTTATGCAGTTGGAAATCGTCCGCCGGGCGTGAGGAGGCGCGAGCAGCGGAATCATAGGGCAGGAGGGCATCGGCGATCGACTGCGCTGTTGCAGCGCAGCAAAACCGGGGAAAACCGCGCGGATTTGTTTACCGCGTGGCGGTCGTCGCACCGTCAGCGCCACCTGCTAATAACGATCAGCGCACTGCCATTTTCCATAAATGCGTCACGCCGGGCCATCTTGCCGCCGCGCGTGGCCAAGAACAGGCCGGGACTGGGAACCATGCTGCCATGAGCGAACCGACGGATGCCCTCGAAGCCACCAGGCGCCGAAAGCCGGCGGGCAAAAACCCGAAGGGCCGCGTCACCATGACCGACATCGCCAGGGCCGCCGGCTGCTCGCAGGCGACGGTCTCCTTCGTTCTCAACAACACGCCGGGCATCAGGCTGTCGCAGCAGACCCGCGAGCGGGTGATCGAGGCCGCGCGGGCTCTCGGCTATGCGCCGCCCGCCTTTTCCGCCCTGCGTGCCCCCGTCGCGCCGTTCGAAGGACTGGATGGGGTTATCGGTTTCGCCGTCGACCAGCTTGCCACCAGCCCCGAGGCGGTGGTCGCCATCGAGGGCGCGCGCCAGGCTTCATGGAACGCCGGCAACGTATTGCTGGTTGCGCAGACGATGGGCGATGCCGTCATGGAACCGCGCGCCATCGCGGCGCTGACCAGGCGGGGGATTTCGGCGCTGATTTACATGACCATCTTCACTCGCGAGATATCGGCCCCCGACTATCTCTACGGCCTCGACATCCCGGTCATCCTGCTGAACTGCTATACGTCGGACTATGCCTTCCCCGCCGTGGTGCCGAGCGAGATCGCCGGCGGGCAAAACTCGACCCGGCATCTGATCGGCCATGGCCACCGCCGCATCGCCACCATCACCGGCGAGCCCTGGATGCAGGCGGCGCAAGACCGGCTGAAGGGCTACCGCCGGGCGCTGGCGACGGCCGACATCCCGTTCGATCCGGAACTGGTGGTCGAAGGCGACTGGTCGGCAAGTGCCGGCTATGCGGCGACCGTCAAGCTGCTCGCGCTGAAGGACCGGCCGACCGCCATCTTCTGCCAGAACGACCGCACCGCCATCGGCTGCTATGAGGCGCTGAAAGAAGCCGGCCTGCACATCCCCGGGGATATCTCGGTCGTCGGCTATGACGACGAGGAGATCGCCCGCCATCTGTTCCCGCCTTTGACGACGTCGATCCTGCCGCATATGGCGATGGGGCAATGGGCGATCGAACAGCTCGAGATCCCCGCGCCGCCCGGCCGGGGCCGCTATCCCATCACCAAGCTCGAATGCCCGCTGGTCGAACGGGAATCGGTTGGCGCTGCGGCGGACTGACCGCGCATTCATGATCTATCTCTTTGATTTTAGGGCCGATATTTCAGGTCGAGTTGATCCTGAAATCATCCGGCTCTAGCGGCCACTCGTGCGTGCAAAATTTTGCGGATTGGCATACGGTTCGCCTCGCTCTGGCTGTGTTAAAACCTTGAATCCCAGCGAATAATCCAAACAATCACCGTGGAACCTTCCCTATTTTCGCATCGGCAGTTCACCAGGAGCAGATTGCAATGACTTCTCAGCATCGCCTTGGCCCGCCCCGCGATTTCGTCGGTTACGGCCGGCGGCCGCAAATCGCCTGGCCGGACGGACGTCTGGTCGCCGTCGATCTCGTGGTCCGCCACGGGGAAGGTTCGGAATATTCGCTGTTCGAGGGCGCATGATGACGATAGCTGTCCATGCGCGGTGGACCGGCCAGCCCAACAGGGCCGCCGCACTGGAGGGCGTGACCGAGGCGGTTCTGTCGAGGCCGGAGGCCGGCTTCATGCGCCGCAACGAAATCGCCCGGTACTGGCTGCCGCTGTTTCCAGCCGAGGGCGAGGCGCCATGATCACCCTGTCCGGTCGATTCGACCTCGTCGTGCGCGATGGCCTGGTGGCGTCAGGCGACGCCACCAGGCGGGCCGATATCGGCATTCGTGACGGATGCATCCAGGCGATTGCGGAGCGGATCGAGGACGCCACACAGATGGTCGAGGCCAAGGGACGCCTTGTGCTGCCCGGCGGTGTCGATGCGCATTGCCATCTGGACCAGCCCAACTATGGCGCGGTGTGCGCCGACGATTTCCGCAGCGGCACGCTGTCGGCGGCCTGCGGCGGAACGACGACGATCGTGCCGTTCGCCATGGCCCACGCCTCGGATCCGCTGGCCGAAACGGTCGCCGCCTACCGCCGTAAAGCCGATGGTCAAGCTCTGATCGATTACGCCATTCACCCGACGATCCAGGCGGCGACCGCCCGGACGCTGGAACAAGACCTGCCCGAACTCATCCGCAACGGCTATGCCTCGCTCAAGATCTTCACGACCTATGACGATTTCCGGCTCGGCGACACCGAGACCCTGGCGATCTTCAAAGTGGCGGCACGGTATGGCGCGCTGGTCATGGTGCATGCGGAAAACGACGCAATCATCGCGATGCTGAAAAAAGACCTTTTGAGCAAGGGCCTTGTCGCTCCCCGCTTCCACGCCGAGGCGCGACCGCCGATCGTTGAAAGCGAGGCGATCCACCGCATCGCCAGCTTTGCCGGACTGACCGGCGCCGAGGTGCTGATCGTCCACGTCTCCAGCCATGTCGGCCTCGAAGAAGTTACACGCGCACGCTCCCGGGGTGTCAGGATCCATGCCGAGACCTGTCCGCAATATCTGCTTCTGACAGAAGCCGACCTCGATCGCGAAATTGTCGAAGGCGCGAAATTCATGTGCAGCCCGCCGCTGCGGACCGTCGCCGACCAGGAGGCGCTGTGGGCCGGCATGGCGCGGGGCAACCTTACCATTTATTCCTCCGATCATTCGCCCTACCGGCTGACGGGACCAGGCGGCAAGCTGCAGCACGGTCCGCAATCGCGCTTCGACCAGATTGCGAATGGCATGCCTGGACTGGAGCTGCGGCAGCCGCTGTTGTTCAGCGAAGGGTATCTCAAAGGCCGCATCAGCCTCGCCCAGTTCATCGCGCTGAGCTCCACGAATGCCGCCGAACTGCACGGCATCGCGCCGCAGAAGGGTTCGATCGCCATCGGCGCCGACGGCGATCTCGCGATCTGGGACCAGGACCGGGAAACGACCGTCACAACGCAGATGCTGCACGACAATACCGGTCACACGCCCTATGAGGGCATGCGGATCCGGGGTTGGCCGGTCACCACCATCGCGCGCGGCGAGGTCATCGTCGACGACGGGCGCGTGCTTGGCACAGCCGGGCGCGGCCGCTTCGTTCCATCAAGGGCACGGGTTGCCTCATGAACCGGCTTGCCCCGTAGGGGCGTCGCCGACGGCATCCAGCGACTGGATCTCGCCCTCAGAGCACGAAGTATCAGGGAAATCCGGTCTCGCCGGCAAGGCGCGAGGTGTTGCCGTCACGGCGGAAAGGTGAATTTTTCTGTTGCAGCGAAATCGCTTTCGTCACCGGCGCGAGTTCGCGCCCCGGGCACGGCGATGGCAGGTCTGAAGGCTCCAAATAACGCTCGGTCTGGCCTCACTTGCCAGAACCTTCCCCAACGGCATTTTTGTCACAGGTCGATTAAGATCAGCTTATCCACAGCCAACAGTATTGATTCAGTATTTTCGCTGTCGCTAATCTAACATCCATTGCGTGCCTGACGGACGGGGGTATTTGGGGCAGACACGCAAAGGCCGCCGTCTGTTAAAAACTTGCGGCGGCCTATCAATTTCTCGCTGGCCGGGCAGCGCCGCGGCCTGCCAGCCCGTGGCCGGCGCAGTGGGCCGCGAAGCGTGGACGGCGGGCGCAGCGCCAAGGATGGGCGGGCTGAATTAGCCGGCCGACTTCATGAAATCGTGGCGGCGTGCACGAACATGTGCCAGCAAATTCGTTTCGTTGATGACCCCGGTCTGAAAGAGGGTCAGCGTCGTCGAGGCCAAAATCTCACCATCTATTGAGGTGCTGTACCATTTGGCGTCAGCGGCTACCTGGTCGATTTTACCCTTTTGCACATCGCGCGATCTTCAGGTCTCAGAGTCTCTCCCCCTATTTCATGATGTAGTCGCGAAAGACAAACACTCGTTCCACGGGCTTGTGGACCCAAGGGCGAAGCAGCGGCCCGGCTCCTGCCAAACGGTATGGAGCCGGGCCTTACCGGAGGGGCTTTGCGGGGGGCTCCGGCTGGCGAAAATGTATGCGTTAATGCTAATATCTGCGAAGCATTCGAATGAAGGATGGCGAAGCCCCGCGCTTACCTCGAGTTGACGAACTGTTCCGCCGGCGGCTCGAGCCAGGAGCATCCGAAACCGGTCGGCCCGCCGAAACGCGCTGTTAACACCGTTTGCGGGTGACAGGATGCCGGCCGCAGTTCCAAAGTGTAGGATGCCGCCAGCTGTCAGCCGCGGAGGCGAAAATGAGTTTCCTTCGGATTGCGCTCCTGTGCACGGCCATGATCGGCCTGGCAGGGATGCCGGCCGTTCGCGCCGAGGATCAGCCTGTTGCACAGGACAGCGAAACCACGAAAGAGCAGCCGCCAGTTCATTGCGAGGGGCAGAACTGCCTCCCACCGGCAGATGATCCTGTCGAGGAATGCACCGGGCAAGATTGCACGCCAGCTCCGCCGACTGAGTCCGCTCCACAAATTGAACAGGTCAAGTGAGCTGGCCAATTGAAATCGATAGCGCCCAGCGTAGACGAAACCGATAACCACGTCTCCGCTGGAACACCCTGATATTCGAGCCGCCGCCCGCGAATGCCGCCGCGAGCACCGGGGGCTGCCAAAGGCACTGCGATTGTTTGCACGCCAATGGGGCGGCCGGCCCGGCAGGTTGGCTGGTGTCCGGCACAATACTAAAGGAATTGCTTGACTTTTCGCACGCCTGCGATACTAAAGCATATGCTTGACCAATCGCCGCAGCTCGACCGCGTCTTCCACGCGCTTTCCGACCCTACGCGGCGGGCTGTTCTTGATCGGCTCACGCAAGGTCCCGCGTCAGTGAGCGAATTGGCCGCGCCTTTCGAGACGACGCTGGCGGCGATCGTCCAGCACGTGCAGGTCCTTGAGGCCAGCGGCCTCATCTCTACCGAGAAGATTGGCCGAACGCGGACGTGCTGCGTCTCCGCCGAAGCGATCGGACGCGCCGAGCAGTGGCTCAGCGCGCGCCGGGAGATCTGGGAAGCACGGCTCGATCGGATGGAGGACTATGTCCTCGGGTTGCAAACAACGGAGAAAAAGCGTGGCAAGCGAGCGCATCGGAAGTAATTCGCCCCTCGATTCGTGGGAACTCGATCGCGAGATCGTTCTCTCACGCGTCATCGCCGCACCGCGCGAACTGGTGTTCAAGGTATGGACCGATCCGCAGCACTTGCCGATATGGTTCGGGCCGGAAGGCTTCAAGGTCGAAACTCACGAGATCGATGTTCGCGTCGGCGGCCAGTGGAGATTCGTCTTCGTCGGTCCCGACGGCACGCGCTATGACAACCGCATGGTGTTCCTGAAGATCGAACCGCCACACCTGCTCGAAATGAACCACGGCGCCGATAAGGATGACGATCCAAACCAATTCAGAACTATCGTTACCTTCGACGAGCAGAGCAACGGGAAGACTGTCGTCACATTGCGTCAGCTGCATCCGACCAAGGCGCATCGCGATCGCGGGATCGGATTTGGGGCCGTCGAGTTCGGCTATCAGACCCTCGACAAGCTCGCCAGACATGTCGAGGGTCTGAAGGGCTGAACTGGGCCATCTACCGTGGACCGACCACGCGCTCCGCTCCGATCTTCTGCTCGCCCGCTCCTTTTCGCCGGGCTCGTCGACGAATACTGGGGCAATACCCTCTTCAAGCCGCAGGACCAGCAGGTCAAGATGCGCCTCGAAAGCGCGCGCCCGCCCAAGATCGGCGGGGTGATCCTGACTTATGCAGCGGGCGGATAGCGAACGGGCCACGGCAGGTCGCGCGCCATTGACGCCGCCGATCCGGGGTTCCATCGCCGGACCGGCGACGTCATCGCACGAACGCCGCCAAGCGCCGAGAGCCGACTTGTCTCCGACGGGCTTGAATCATCGTCGCCTCAGGGCGGAGAAGACGGCGGCATTCGATGGAAAATGGCGCGCCCGAAGAGATTCGAACTCCTGACCCCCAGATTCGTAGTCTGGTGCTCTATCCAGCTGAGCTACGGGCGCGCAACAGGCCATGCTTTGCATGGCCCGCGATCCGATCCTTAACGACCGGCCGCGAATGTGGAGTGTTCCCTAGCGACTGAATTTCCGAAAAGCAAGCCGATCCGGCAAAAGTTTTGCCGTTCGCGCAATGGGCCTGTTCTTTGTCCGGCGCAATTCCCGACGGAAAACCGTTTATGCATCTTTCCCGAAATTGGTCCGGATCAGGGAGCGCTAGGGATCAAGCGGGGCGGCGCAGGCCGCTGCGGGCCTGGTCGAGCCGGACCGGCTGGTCGGGAATGGTGACCGCAAAGGTGGTGCGGCCGCCGACGCTTTCGACAAGCTCCACCGTGCCGCCATGGGCGCGGATCAATTCATGGGCGATGGCCAGGCCAAGACCGGTGCCGCCGCTGCGGGCCGAGCCGCGGAATGCGGCGAACAGGTTTTCGCGCGCCTTCGGCGGCAGTCCGGGGCCGGTGTCGGTGACGATGATGCGGCTGACGCTGCCCAGGCGCTCGGCCGACACCGCCAGCCGGCGCACCAGGGCGCTCTCCTGGTCCGCCGCCATCGCCTGCACGGCGTTGCGGCACAGATTGGTGAGCACGCGAAAAAGCTGGTCGGAATCGGCGTCGACCTCGAAGGCGAGCTCGACGGCGTTGACGAATTCGATGCCCTCTTCGATGTCAAGCAGGCCCTGCACGTCCTCGACCAGCTGGCGCAGCCTGACGCGGCGGCGCGAAGGCGGCGGCTCCTGCGTGCGGCCATAGGCGAGCACGCCTTCCGAATAGGACACGGCGCGATCGAGCGCGCGCAGCAGTTTCGGCGCGAAGGCCTGCACCGTCGGGTCCCTGACCTGGCGCAGCCGGTCGGATATCAGTTGCGCCGAGGCCAGGATGTTGCGCATGTCGTGGTTGATCTTCGACACGGCGAGGCCAAGGTCGGCGAGATGCTTCTGCTCGGAGAGCATCTTTTGCAGCCGCTCCTGCATCTGCGAAAGCTCGCGCTCGGCGACACCGATCTCGTCGGAGCGCTCGGCGGGGCGAATGATCCGGCCGGGATCGTCCGGCGCCTCGGAGAAGGACAGCATCGAGCGCGTCATCGTGCGGATCGGGCCGATCATGATCAGGTCGATGGCGGCATAGACCAGCATGGCGGTGAACAGCGAGATCAGCAGGGAGACGAAGGCGACGTTGCGCGAATAGATCAGCATGGCCTTGCGCAGGCTGTGATCGGGCATGATCAGCTCGAACTCCTTGTCGCTCTCGCCCACCGGCCCGAATACGCGCAGCATGCGGTCGCCGCCGAAAAACAGCGTGTCGAGGGCGCCGGTCATGCCGCTGAGCATGCCGACATTGGCGATATCGATATGCTCGTCGACATGCGGCGGCATCTCGGCAACGACCAGAAGCCGCGAGACGCCGCCGTCGCGCACGGCGATCGCCTTGGCGCCGATCGCCATCAGCACATCGTTCTGGGCGGCGCGCGACAGCGAGGCGGGGTCGCCCTGCACCAGCACGATCGACACGGCGGCGGCGGTGCCCAGCCTCTCCTTCAGCCAGCTCACCCGGTAGCTGGCGATCCAGGGCAGAAAAATGAGCACTTCGGCCAGCAGCACGAAGACGATGGTGAGCAGCAGCAGCTTTGTCGACAGGCCACGCGACAAGGGCACCGTGCGGGGAGGCACGGCACGCGCCGCCGTTCCGGCGGCGGTCTTCGCCGGATCGACCCTTTCATCCGTGGCGGGAACTTCACTCATGCTGGTCTTGTCTTCACGATCGCTTGATCCGTCGAGATTAGGCGATTGCGGCTTTTTTGCCAAATTCATCCTTCGTCGAAACATCGCGCCGGACGTCAAGACTTCGACCGTCGGCCTGACGGCACCGGATTGACTTCCAAAATCCTTCTTTCTATAAGCCCGCTCACGCTCGGGCCATTCGTCCCGGCGCGGTTTCGATCGCGCCAAAACCGGCCCGGCAGAGCTCCTGTTACAGAGTGACAGAATCAAGAAGGGCCGCACCCCGCGGTATTAAAACAAATGAAGCGTACCTACCAACCGTCCAAACTCGTCCGCAAGCGCCGGCACGGTTTCCGTGCCCGCATGGCCACCAAGGGTGGTCGCGGCGTCGTCGCAGCCCGCCGCAACCGCGGCCGCAAGCGGCTCAGCGCCTGAACGGAAGACGAGATCGTTGCCCGCCACCGGCAAGCCAGTGGGACCAAATCCCAAGCGGCTTCTGAAGCGCGCGGAATTCCTGGCCGTCCGGCGTGGTGAAAAGCGCCGCGGGCGGCTTTTTCTCGTCGAGGTTCTCGACCGCGGCGACGAACTGTCGCCGCGCGTCGGCTATACCGTCACCAAGAAGGTCGGCAACGCCGTGGTGCGCAACCGCATAAGGCGGCGGCTCAGGGAAGCCGTGCGCATGCATGCGGCCGATGACATGGCGCCTGGCAATGACTATGTCATCGTCGGGCGCGAAGACGTGCTTGCCATTCCGTTCGGCCAGTTGAAGGCCGAACTCTCCCGCCGATTGCGCGGAACACGATAGGCCAAGGGCTTTCGATGGAAAACAACCGGAACTTCTTCATCACCATCGCGCTGTCGGTGCTGATCCTGACGCTGTGGCAAGTGTTCTACATGAACCCGCGCGTCGAAGCCCAGCGCGAGGCGGCCCGCATCGAGGAGCAGCGGGTGGCGGAGCAGAAGAAGGCGGCCGAAGGCGCCAATCCCGGCGGTGCGGGAACGCCGGCGCCGCCGCAAGGCGCCATTCCCAACGCGCCCGGCGGCGACGTGGCGACGGCGGCCGGCCGCGACCAGGCGCTGGCGGCGACCAGCCGCGTCAAGATCGACACGCCAAGCCTGGAAGGCTCGATCAACCTTACCGGCGCGCGTCTCGACGATATAAAGCTCAAGCACTACACGGAGACGGTCGACAAGAATTCGCCCGAGATCGAACTGCTCAATCCGTCGGCGCTGCCCAATGGCTATTTTGCCGAGATCGGCTTTGTCGGCAATGATAAGACCGGAGCGGTGCCAGGTTCGGACACGGTGTGGACCGTCGACGGCAACGCGACACTGACGCCGTCCAGCCCGGTGACGCTTACCTATTCGAACGACAAGGGCCTGACCTTCAAGCGCACCTTCTCGGTCGACAACGACTATATGTTCACGGTTTCCGATACGGTGCAGAATTCAGGCGCCACCGCTGTCTCATTGTTCAACTATGGACGCGTCACCCGTTTCGACAAGCCGGCCGTTGCCAGCATTTATGTGCTGTTTGAAGGCCTGATCGGCTTCACCGGCGAGGAAGGCCTGCAGGAACACAAATACGCGGCCATCGAAGAGGACAGGGAATTCAAGCCGGGCAAGTCGACCGACGGCTGGCTTGGCATCACCGACAAGTACTGGGCGGTGACGCTGGTGCCGAGCGAGAAGCAGCCGTTCCAGCCGCGCTATGCCTATTTCGAGGATGGCCGGCACCGCTATCAGTCCGACTTCCTGACCGACCCGATCAATATCGACGCCGGCCAGTCGGCGACCGTCGAGACCGAGGTCTTCGCCGGCGCCAAGGAAGTCGGCAAGATCAATGCCTATGCCGAGGACCGCCACATCAAGCGGTTTGACCTGTTGATCGACTGGGGCTGGTTCCACTTCATCACCAAGCCGATGTTCTGGCTGATCGACACGCTGTACAAATTCTTCGGCAATTTCGGCCTGGCGATCCTCGCCACCACCGTCATCGTCAAGGCCATCTTCTTCCCGCTCGCCAACAAGTCCTACGCGTCGATGGCGAATATGAAGAAGGTGCAGCCCAAGATGCTCGAAATCCGCGAGAAATACGCGGACGACAAGATGAAGCAGCAGCAGGCGATGATGGAGCTCTACAAGACCGAGAAGATCAACCCGATCGCCGGCTGCTGGCCGGTGGCGCTGCAGATCCCGGTCTTCTTCGCGCTCTACAAGGTGCTCTACATCACCATCGAGATGCGGCACGCACCGTTCTTCGGCTGGATCCAGGATCTGGCCGCACCCGATCCGACCTCGATCTTCAACCTGTTCGGCCTCATTCCAATCACCTTGCCGCACATGCTGATGATCGGCGTCTGGCCGCTGGTCATGGGCGTGACGATGTTCCTGCAGATGCGCATGAACCCGACGCCGCCGGACCCGACGCAAGCCGCGATCTTCACCTGGATGCCGGTCATCTTCACCTTCATGATGGCGGGCTTTCCCGCCGGCCTGGTCATCTACTGGGCCTGGAACAATCTGCTGTCGATCATCCAGCAGGGCGTGATCATGAAGCGTCAGGGCGCCAAGATCGAGCTGTGGGACAATCTGGTGGCGATGTTCCGCAAGAAACCCTCGCCCGCGGAATAGCGGGCGCTCCGATCCCCTTATCGAATTTGCGAAGCCCCGGCTCGTCCGGGGTTTTTGCTGTCGGCCTTTATCCCAAAGCCGATGCGCACCTTTGGGCGACATGCATTAAGCCGGTGAAACTCCGGTGCCCAGTGCCTCGTAACTTTCTCGTCAAGGCCGTAACGGCTTCCGGCGCAACGACGCCGGTGTTTGGGAGGTCGTCCGGCGACCGGGGTCCTGTCGTCCTTCACGGGACCCCGGTTTATCTCGCTCCAAATCGCGCTATTTTGGCCCGAGAATCCACGGAGCCAGCCTATGGACGGACCCAACCCCAACATCAAGCACCCGATCCCGATGCACACGCGCGTCGGCTTCCTCAAGGGACTGGTCGACGCGCCGAACATCGAGATCGGCGACTACACCTATTACGACGACCCGGACGGGCCGGACAAATTCGTCGAGCGCTGCGTGCTGCATCATTATCCGTTCATCGGCGACAGGCTGATCATCGGCAAATTCTGCGCCATCGCCGAAGGCGCCCGCTTCATCATGAACGGCGCCAACCATGCCATGTCCGGCTTCTCGACCTACCCGTTCAACATCTTCGGCCATGGCTGGGAACAGGGTTTCGACCCGAAGACGTGGTCGAAGGAAATACGCGGCGACACGGTGCTCGGCAATGATGTATGGATCGGCATGGAGGCGGTGATCCTGCCCGGCGTCAAGATCGGCCATGGCGCCATCGTGGCGGCGAAATCGGTGGTCACGCACGACGTTCCGCCCTATGCGATCGTCGCCGGCAATGCGGCCAAGGTGGTGAAAATGCGCTTCGACGACAAGACGATCCGGCGGCTGTTGATGGCGGCCTGGTGGGACTGGCCGGTAGACAAGATCAGCCGCAACCTCAATGCCATCAGAGGCGCCGACATTGCTCGCCTGGAGGCCGCGGTTTGAGCGCGCCGGACAGAACGACAAGTGTCAGGACCGTGATCGCTCCCGAACTGTTCACGCAAGCGTGGATCTTCATCCGCGGTGTGCCGTCGATGAAGTTCCTGCCGCCGGAAGGGCCGCCGGAGATCGCCTTTGCAGGCCGTTCGAATGTCGGCAAATCGTCGCTGATCAACGCGCTGGTCAACCAGAAGGGGCTGGCGCGCACCTCCAACACGCCGGGGCGGACGCAGGAGCTCAATTATTTCGTGCCGGATGGATTTTCGGGCGAAGGCGCCGACCTGCCGCCGATGGCGCTGGTCGACATGCCGGGCTACGGCTATGCGAGCGCGCCCAAGGAAAAGGTCGACGACTGGACGAAGCTGGTCTTCGACTATCTCAAGGGCCGCGTGACGCTGAAGCGGGTCTACGTGCTGATCGACGCCCGCCACGGCATCAAGGCCAAGGACGACGAGGTGCTGTCGCTGCTCGACAAGGCGGCGGTGTCCTATCAGATCGTGCTGACCAAGACCGACAAGATCAAGGCCGCCGGCGTGCCGCGATTGATCGAGGAGACGTTGGCGAAAATCAAGAAGCGGCCGGCCGCGTTTCCGTTCGTTCTGGCGACCTCCTCGGAAAGAAACGAGGGCCTCGACGAGCTGCGCGCGGCGATCGTGCTTGCGGCCAATGGCGGGTAGAGCAAAAACTGGTTAGCGCTTGGCCTCCAGCGCAATCATTTGGTGGCTTTCTTCCTCGGCAAGCTTCTTGGTGCCGTAGGCTTTCAGGAACATGCCGACGCCCGACCTGACGATGTGGTCGATTTCATCCTGGCTCGGCGCCTTGGTGCGGTAGGCGAATATGCACTGGCGAAAAAGACCGGCAAGGCACAGTTCGGTGAACTGATAGGCGGCAAGATCGACATCGTCGATCTTGAGCATGCCACGCTCGATGGCGGCATTGAGAAAGGTCACCATCCTGTCGTGGCCGCGTTTGGGGCCACGCTCGTAAAAACGCGCGCCCATGTCGGGTATCCTGTCGGACGCGCCGATCACCGTGCGCTGCGCCTGAATGACCTTGGCCGAGGTGATCTTGAGCGACAGCACCTTGCCGAACTTCACCAGCGTCTCGCGAAGGTCGTCGGCGCGGTCGAGCATATCGTACATGTTCTTGAAGATCGTGCCGCGCTCTTCCTCGATCAGCGCCTCGAACAGCTCTTCCTTGTTGGCGAAGTAGACGTAGATCGTGCCCTTGGAGACGCCGGCCTCGCGCGTGATGTCGTTCATCGACGCCGCCTCAAAACCCTTGTCGATGAAGACGCGGCGGGCGCCGTCGATGATCTGGCTACGTTTGACCGGGTCCTGCCCGGCCGCCGGGCGGCCGCGACGCAGGCTGTCCAGCACGTCGCACTGGTCCTTGCCCGTGTCGGATGGTGTTTCGCCCATAAAAGTCACACCTCGCAAAAATAATTCGAACCAATCGGTTCGATTGCCCTTGATATGGGCCCGTTTTGACGCTAAGTCAACGTCCATATCGAACCGAACGGTTCAGTATAACAGATTTTCCCTGCATAGACTTGGATAGAGAGATATCATGTCCTCGAACGCGCCCGTCACCGCTGAAGTCCGCCCATTCCCCAATGCCAAGGTCGCTCCGGCGACCGAAGCGCCGGAAATACCTGTGCAGCCCGCAATCAGCCCCCCCGCCGAGGCGCCGGCCAAGAAGAAGCGCTCGGTACGCTCGCTTCTGCTGCCCATCATCGGGCTTGGGCTGCTCGGCGCCGGCGCCTGGTACGGCTACGATTACTGGACCGACGGCCGCTTCATGATCTCAACCGACGATGCCTATGTCCAGGCCGACATGGCGTTCATCTCGCCGAAAATTTCGGGCTATGTCGACCAGGTCGAGGTGAGCGAGAACCAGCGGGTGAAGGCCGGCGACCCACTGCTGACCGTCGATGACGGCGACTACAAGATCGCAGTCGCCCAGGCAGAGGCGCAGATCGCTACCCTGACCAAGACGCTCGACCGCATCGACGCGCAGACAGAGGCGGCGCGCGCGTCGCTGCGGCAGGCGCAGGCGCAAAAGACCGCCGACGAGGCTGCCGCGAACAATGCCGCGCGCGCCCAGCAGCGCGCCGCACAACTGCTCAAGACGCATGTCGGCACGCAGGCGCAGCTCGATGACGCCCAGACCGCCCTCGATCAGGCCAAGGCGGCGCTTGTCGGCGCGGACGCGCAGATCGCGGCGGCCGAGGCCAATATCGGCGTGCTGCAGGCGCAGCGCGCGGAATCGGCGAGCACGCTGGCCTCGCTGCAGCTCAGCCACGACAAGGCCGCGCGCGATCTGTCCTTCACCGTGCTGCGCGCGCCCTATGACGGTGTGGTCGGCAACCGCTCGGTCGAGCAAGGCGACCTTGTCAGCCCCGGACAGAAGCTGGCCGTCATCGTGCCGATGGACAAGCTTTATATCGTCGCCAATTTCAAGGAGACGCAGCTTGGCCGGCTGGTGCCCGGAGAGAAGGTCAGGATTTCGGTCGACGCGATCGACGGCCATGACTTCGAAGGCACGGTCTCTTCGCTGGCGCCGGCCTCGGGTGCGGTGTTTTCGCTGCTGCCGCCGGAAAACGCCACCGGCAATTTCACCAAGGTGGTGCAGCGCGTGCCGGTCCGTATCGACGTGCCGGCGGATGTGCTGAAGACCGGCAGGCTGCGCGCCGGCCTGAGTGTCGTCGTCGCCGTCGACAGCCGCACGGCGCCCATCGCGACGACCAACTGAGCACTTTGGGGGGCGGCTCAGTGGCCTGTTGAGCGCTGAGCCGCCCTGCCCGCCAAGGATTCGTTTGACGCAATTCCGGACGGAAAAGACCACCACGCACTTTTCCTGGAATGCTTAGGGAGGCCATGACATGGCAACCGCAACCATTACCGCCGGATCGGCGCCGGCCACTCCGGCCCAGACCGACCACATGCCGATCCGCCGCGTCATCGCCTTCCTGGCAATGGTGTTCGGCATGTTCATGGCGATCCTCGACATCCAGATCGTCTCGGCCTCGCTGGCCGAGATCCAGGCTGGCTTGAGCGCCAGCTCCGACGAGATCCCGTGGGTGCAGACCGCCTATCTGATCGCCGAAGTGGTCATGATCCCGCTGTCGGGTTTCCTCAGCCGGATGCTATCGACGCGGGTGCTGTTCACGATTTCGGCGGCGGGCTTCACGGCGGCCAGCGCTCTTGCGGCGACCGCCACCAATATCGACCAGATGATCGTCTACCGCGCCGTGCAGGGCTTCATCGGCGGCGGCATGATCCCGAGCGTATTCGCTGCTGCCTTCACCATCTTCCCGCCGTCGCGCCGCGCCATGGTGTCGCCGATGATCGGCCTGGTGGCGACGCTGGCGCCGACCATCGGCCCGACCGTCGGCGGCTATATAAGCCATGCCATGTCCTGGCACTGGCTGTTCCTGATCAATGTCGTGCCCGGCATCCTGGTCACCGCTGCGGCATGGTCGCTGATCGACTTCGACAAGCCCAATCTCAAGCTGTTCAGCAAGTTCGACTGGTGGGGCCTTGCCGGCATGGCGGCCTTCCTGGGCTGCATGGAATATGTGCTGGAGGAAGGTCCGAACAACGACTGGCTGCAGGATCAGGCGGTGTTCATCTGCGCCATCATCATGACCGTCGGCGCGGTGCTGTTCTTCTGGCGCGCTTTCACAGCCGAGGAGCCGATTGTCGACCTGAAGGCCTTCACCAACGTCAACTTCGCCTTCGGCTCGCTGTTCTCCTTCGTCGTCGGCATCGGCCTCTACGGCCTGACCTATCTCTACCCGGTGTTCCTCGGGCGCATCCGCGGCTACGATTCCCTGATGATCGGCGAGGCGCTGTTCGTCAGCGGCCTGGCTATGTTCCTCACCGCGCCGGTCTCCGGCATCCTGTCGAACAAGATGGACCCGCGCATCATGATGATGATCGGCTTTTTCGGCTTCGCCACGGGAACCTGGTGGATGACGCATCTCACCGCCGACTGGGATTTCCATGAGCTGCTGATCCCGCAGATCCTGCGCGGCTGTTCGATGATGCTGTGCATGGTGCCGATCAACAACATCGCGCTCGGCACCTTGCCACCCGAGCGGCTGAAGAATGCGTCCGGCCTGTTCAACCTGACGCGCAACCTCGGCGGCGCAGTTGGCTTGGCCGTTATCAACACGGTGCTGATCGACCGCAATGCCTTCCACTACGCGAGGCTCTCCGAGCATGTGCAATGGGGCAGTGCCGCCGCACAGGAAAAGCTGCAGAACATGACGCTCACCTTCGAGCAGACCGCAGGCCTCGACGCGTCCAAGGCGGCGATCTCCAAACTGTCGGGCATGGTCCAGCAGCAGGCATCGCTGCTGTCCTTCATGGACGTGTTCTTCATGCTGACGGTGTTGTTCGCCACGCTCGGGCTGTTCACCCTGTTCATCCGCAAACCGGCCGCGGCCGGTGGCGGCGGCGGTGGCGGGCACTGAGGAGCGCCGGAACCCCCCTGGCGCTCCTCAAGCATGACCCCGAAAAGCAATTTTCGGGGTCATGTGCAAAATCTACCGTCATGATGTTCTCGCGCGCTCCGACAAAGTCGGGTCGCGGTTGTCCTCAGGCCGTGGCCGGCTTGAAGGTCAGGGCGACACCGTTGATGCAATGGCGCAGGCCGGTCGGCGGCGGGCCGTCGTCGAAGACATGGCCGAGATGGCCGCCGCAGCGCCGGCAATGGACCTCGGTGCGGGTCATGCCGAGCGACCTGTCCTGCGTCGTGCCTACGGCGTTGGCAATTTCCTGCCAGAAGCTCGGCCAGCCGGTGCCGGAATCGAACTTGGTTTCCGAGGAATAGACCGGCAATTCGCAGCCGGCGCAGGCGAAGATGCCCTTGCGGTGTTCGTTGAGTAGCGGGCTGGTGCCGGGATATTCGGTGCCTTCCTTGCGCAGCACGTTGAACGCCGCGTCGGACAGGGTGGCGCGCCATTCGGCCTCGGTCTTGGTGACCTCAAACTTCTCTGCAGCCTGCGCGACCTGCGGATTGCCCATGCGCAGCACCATTGCCGCGGCCCCGACGACGCCGATGGCGGCCGCACCGCTCAAAAGAAAATCGCGACGGTTCATGACCAGATCCTTCTGTTGTCTCTATGCCAAACAATGCCGCCATGGGGAAATCAAAAGCCGGTGACGGTTGCCCTCAAACGAACACTCCGCGCCTTCCACACATCGACAGGTGGACGGCGCGGAGCGCGCGGGTCAATTGCCGGATCACGGGAGCGAGACACTGCAATCGACGGGAGCTCTTGCTGCAACTTCGCCGGCAGCGGGCCTTTCGTTACATCTTCGGCAGAAGAACCTTGTCGATGACATGGATGACGCCGTTCGACTGCTCGACATCGGCGATGGTGACGTTGGCGACATTGCCGTTCTCGTCGGTCACGGTGACCTTGCCGCCGTCGGTCTTGAGCGTCAACTCGCAACCGCCGGCCGTCTTGACCTTGTGCGCGCCGCCATCGTCCTTGACCATCTTGGTCACATCGGCGGCAAGCGCCTTGGCGCCGACGACGTGGCAGGTCAGGATATTGACCAGCTTGTCCTTGTTTTCGGGCTTGAGCAAAGTCTCGACGGTGCCTGCCGGAAATGCCGCAAAGGCCTCGTTGGTCGGCGCGAACACGGTGAAGGGACCGGCGCTCTGCAACGTCTCGACCAGGCCGCCAGCCGTGACGGCCGCGACCAGCGTCGTGTGATCCTTAGAATTGACGGCGTTCTCCACGATGTTCTTGGTGGCATACATGGCGGCGCCGCCGACCATCGGATTCTGGGCATAAGCGGCGCCTGCGAGGGCGGAGACGGCGACCGTGCCGGCAAGCAAAAGGGTGGCGAGTTTACGCATGAAATCAATCTCCTGGGGTTATCGTTCACCTCTTTCGGGAACGCAAGGAGATACGGGGGCAGAAATACGAGAGTTTCGCCCTCTGAGAAAAAAACTTGTCTTACTGAAAATTATTGGAGCCATCCGCTATCCGGACAACGAATTTGCAACCCTCTCCTTCGCGAGAGATAGATTTCAGCTCTTCTTCCTGGTGGATCCGGCGCTGGGCCGTCAGACGCCCTTGAGATCGCCCGCGGCGACAACCGGTCCGGTCGGCTGGCCGGTCGGCGAACCGCCCGTCGGCTCGAGGCTCACCGCGAGCACGGCGCCTTGCGCAAGCTTCTGCTGCACGGCCGGCGACACTGTGAGGTGCGTGGTGGCACCGGCCGGGATGATGCCCATCGAGACCGGCGCATTCTTGCCCTCGATCATCCACAGTTCGAAATCCTTGCCGGCGGCACGCTCGCCCGAAACGTGGGAGAGGCCGACATCGTGCGTGGCCGCATCATAGACGACGAGATATTTGACATCGCTACCGTCGGCGGCCAGCGAGGCGACAAGCCGCTCCTGCGGCTCGACGAGCGGCGGATTGACATAAGGCAGGGCAATATAGATTGCCAGCGCGGCAATGGCGGCGGCGGCAAGGCCGCGCCAGAAGACAAGGCTCGACCAAAGACCGCCGCGAGACTGTGGCGCGAACAGCCGGCGATCGATTGCCTCCTTGACCCTGATCGGAGGCTCTGCCTCCGGATAGGCGGCAGTCATCGGCGAAAGGTGCACCTCCCAGGCATCGACAAGGTGGGCGAAGGCGGCGTCGGCGTCGATGCGACGCGACGCGATCTGGCGCTCGTCCGCAGCCAGCACGCCAAGAACGTATTCGGCGGCGAACAAGTCGTCGCCCCCACGTTCCGGTCCGTTATCCTCTGCCAGCGTCATCTTTCCAGGCATTCTCTCAGTTTCAGCAGGCTGCGCCGCAGCCAGGTCCGCATCGTGTTCAGCGGCACGCCATGGCGTTCCGCCAGCTCGGCATAGCTTTCGCCGTTCAAATAGGCGCCCCTGACGGCCGCCGCCCGATCCTTCTCCAATTCATCGAGACAATGGTAGATGCGTTCGGTCTCACCGCCCGCCACGGCCATGGCCTCCGGTCCCGGCGCCGGATCGGCCACGTCCAGCGCGGCATCGATATAAGCGGCAGGCTCTCGCCGCGCCCTGATGCGGTCGATCGCATGGTTGCGCGCAATGGCCACCAGCCAGGAAATCGGGCTCAGATCCGAGACGGCGAAACGGTCCGCCTTCGTCCATATCTTGACGAAGACCTCTTGCAGCGCCTCTTCAGCCTCTCCCCGGTCATTCAATACACGAAGGCAGACGCCGAAAAGTTTCGCGCTGGTCTGCCGGTAGAGCAGATCGAACGCAGCCCGATCCTTCATCGAAGTCCGGACGATCAGGTCGCTGATGTCCCGCGGCGTCATCGGCCGCCAAATTAGAAGATTGCAATGTATTTGCAACGGCCGAACGCTTCCATACGCCGGCATTTGCACTTCAATTGCCAACGAGACTGCCGCAAGCTAGCTTTGCCAATAGCGGGGGGACGCAGGAATGTCGGTCGAACGAGCTCTGTGGGAGCATGATGCAACCGGCCTGGCCAGCCTGGTGCGCGAGGGAGAAATCTCGGCGCCGGAGCTTGTCGATGCAGCCATTGCCCGGGCCGAGGCCACGCGTCCCGATATCAACGCCATTGCCGAGCCGCTTTACGAGGCAGCGCGAACGCGGGCGAAAACCGTCGACCGCAATCTGCCGCTTGCCGGCGTGCCCTTTGCGGTCAAGGATCTCGGCATCGCCATGAAGGGCGTGCCGTCGCATTCGGGCAGCCGCATTCCCGCCTTCACCGCCGACTTCAACTCGGTGATGACCGAGCGTCATCTGGCCGCCGGCCTGATCCCTATCGCCACCAGCACCTCGCCCGAACATGGGCTGAGGCTGATGACCGAATCTGCCGCTTTCGGCGTTACCCGAAATCCGTGGAACACGGCGCACACCAGCGGCGGCTCGTCGGGAGGTGCGGCGGCGCTGGTCGCGGCCGGCGTCGTGCCGGTGGCGCATGCCTCGGACGGCGGCGGCTCGATCCGCGTTCCCGCCGCCTGCACTGGGCTGGTGGGCTTGAAAACCGCGCGCGGCCGCGTGCCGCTGACGCCGCTGGTCACCGAAAGCTGGTACGGCCTGGTCGTCGACCACGCGCTGACCCGCTCGGTCCGGGATTCGGCCTTGCTGCTTGACCTCACCCACGGACCCGACCCGATGTCGCCCTATGCGGCGCCACCGCCGAAAGGCGCCTTTGCCGCCGCGGCAGCGCGAGACGCCGGCAAGCTCAAACTCGCCGTATACCGGAAATCGCCGCTTGGCCTGCCCATATCGGCCGAGACACAGACGGCGCTGGACACGGCCGTGGCGCTGGCGCGCGAAGGCGGCCACACCGTCGAAGAGATCGACCTGCCCTATATTGATCGCGATTTCATGGCGGATTTCTGCAAGACCGTCGCGGCGGCAGTTGCCGGCATGATGCGTCTTGAGGGCGCGCGCTTAGGTCGCTCCGTTTCCGGTGACCTGGAGCGCGCCACGCGGGTCATCGGCCGCTTCGGCGAAATCGCCTCGGCCGGAGAGATCTATGCCGGCCTGCAGCGACTGCACGCCACATCGCGCCGGCTGATAGCCGAGACCGCGCAATATGACGCGGTGCTGATGCCCATCATCGCGCACCCGCCGCTGGCCTGCGGCGCCATGGACCCGAAGGGCGCCGATGAGTTCATCGAGAACATGCTGGACCGGCTGCATCTCACCCGCCTGCTGCGGTTCAAGCCACTGCTTGGCCAGTTGATGGACAAGAGCCTGTGGTTCACCCACTGGCCGGCGATCCAGAATGTCAGCGGCCAGCCGTCGATCGCGTTGCCTGTCCATGTCACCGAGGCCGGCCTGCCACTCGGCGTCCAGGCCGCCGGCCGGCCGGGCGATGAAGAGACGCTTTTGTCGCTTGCCGCGCAGATGGAGAAGATTTCCGGGTGGCTGACGCGGCGGGCGCCGCTCAAGGTGCCGGCGTAAGAACCCGCCGCCCGCGATTTCGAGATTGTGACAGCAAAGCCGTTTGCGGCCGGTCGCAATTCCCGCTAAGACGCCGCCGTCCTTTCCAGCTAGCCGGGAACATACGATGACGGACATTGCCGCCACCGCCGAAATGCAGGCCGCGCTGCTTTCGAGGGCGCTGCCTTATATGCAGCGTTACGAGAACAAGACGGTGGTGGTGAAATATGGCGGCCATGCCATGGGCGACATTGAACTCGGCAAGGCCTTTGCCCGCGACATCGCGCTGTTGAAGCAATCCGGTGTCAATCCGATCGTCGTGCATGGCGGCGGCCCGCAGATCGGCGCGATGCTGACCAAGATGGGCATCGAATCGAAATTCGAGGGCGGCCTGCGCGTCACCGACCAAAAGACGGTCGAGATCGTCGAGATGGTGCTGGCGGGCTCGATCAACAAGGAGATCGTGGCGCTGATCAACGCCGAGGGCGAATGGGCGATCGGCCTGTGCGGCAAGGACGGCAACATGGTTTTCGCCGAGAAGGCACGCAAGACCATGATCGACCCGGACTCCAACATCGAGCGCGTGCTCGATCTCGGCTTCGTCGGCGAGCCGGTCGAGGTCGACCGCACGCTGCTCGACCTTTTGGCGCGTTCCGAAATGATCCCGGTGCTGGCGCCGGTGGCGCCCGGCCGCGACGGCCACACCTATAACATCAACGCCGACACCTTTGCCGGCGCCATCGCCGGCGCCTGTCAGGCGACACGCCTGTTGTTCCTGACCGACGTGCCCGGCGTGCTCGACAAGAACAAGAAGCTGATCGACGAATTGACGGTGGCCGAGGCGAAAGCGCTGATCAAGGACGGCACGGTGTCCGGCGGCATGATCCCCAAGGTCGAGACCTGCATCGAGGCGATCGAGCGTGGCGTCGAAGGCGTCGTCATCCTGAACGGCAAGACGCCGCATTCGGTGCTGCTCGAACTGTTCACCGAACACGGCGCCGGCACGCTGATCGTGCCATAAGCGGCGCAGGCCCTTGTCGCTCGCCGCCAGTCGACCCAGGCGGCACGTCTACCTGCGGCGGACGGCAGATTGCAGGGTCACCGTGAGGCCGGGCCTCAACAAGAACTCCGGATTCCCGAACTCCACCACGACCGCCATAGCCTGCGTTTGCGGGTCGAATTCGCCGGTCCCTTCTACCAGGCGTCCTGTGTGGGGATACTTTTCGCCGTTCGGCAGGACGAGCGTATACTCCAGCATTTCGCCCCCCGTCTTGCGGATATCAAACAGTTCCCGGCGCTGGGCGTAGGTGTCGAAAGGTACTTCGCCAACGACCTTGATCGGATCCAACTGAATGATGACAGCCAACCGGTTTGGGTCGAGCGCTTCCAGCGTTAGGTAGGCGCCTTCCCGGACAAAAGGTTGGCTGATCATTCCGTCAATCGGAGCAAACAGTTTCGTCTGACCCAATTGTAGCTGCGCAATCCCTACGTTGGCTTTTGCCGCGTCGACGTTGGCCGCAGCGATACCTCGCTGCGCTTGCGCTTCAAGCACTTGCATCTCAGACGAGACGTTGCGAGCCTGCAGTGCTTCCGCATTTTTCAGCTTCACGTCGGCAAGCTGAAGTTGAGCCTCCATCACCTTCTGTTGCGCTTGAGCGGTATCAAGAGTGAGCTGTCTGAACTTCACGTCGAACTCAAAGAGCAAATCGCCCTTTTTCACGATCTGGCCGGTGGTGAAGTTGATCTTGGCCAGCCGTCCGTCGACGCGTGCGGCGATTTCGGCTTCACGGGCTGCAATGACTTTGCCCTTGAATTCGTATACTTTGCTCTCAAGTGAATCCTGCGCCGAGGCTGTCTGCGCCGCAAGGCAGCAGACAGCGACAAAGATGCACGATGCAGCCAAACTAAGCGCTCGCGCGAGAAAGCTGTTTCCGACCATTAGACCCCTCCCGGGTTTCGCACCATTGCCCGCTGTTCGGAAGAACCCCTGAGAAGGAGTGGCGCCCCGCCACGGCGAGGTCCCATCAGTTGGCGGCCTTTGCGACTCCGAGTTCCTTGTCGACCTCGTTCTCGAAGGCGCGCTTCTTGCCGGCGATGAAGCGGCGATACCCTTCCGGATCGATCCAGGCGGCAACACCTTCGGTCTTGGCCCGGTCGCGCTTGCCAGCGAGGTCGTAATATTCGTTGTGCTGCGCCAGCCAGATGTCGGGCTTCAGCATTTCCAGCATGTGGTGCGTCCGCCGGTAATCGTCGGCGATGCCGGGATATGAAGGGTCCTTCACCAGCCGGTAGCCGGGGTTGAACCCCGATCCATCGGGGAACGCCACGACATAGGCCTTGCCGTCAACCATGAGGTTGGCGATCCAGGTCGTGGCCCCGCGCGTATGGCCGGGCGTCAGGTAGGCCGTGAGCAATACATCACCCAACCTGACCGTGTCCCCGTCGCGCAGGATGCGGTCGACCTTGACCGGTGGATAGAGAAAATCGTCGGCGTATTTGAAGTCGCCCTTGTCGCCGCTCTCCATCGCCGGGACATCTTCGCGCATCACCGCCATCTCGGCCCCGTACTTCTCCTTGAGGTAAGCGTAAGCGCCTGCGTGATCGATATGCGCATGGGCGTTGATCATGACCTTGATGTCTTCCGGCTTGAAACCGAGCTTTTTGATCGACTCCTCGATCATTGGCCCGGAAGACGGCATGCCGGTGTTCATCAGGATGTGGCCTTCAGGCGTAGTGAACAGGAACACGCCGAGCCCCTTGGTGCCGACGAAGTAGATCGGCCCGAGGATCTGGACCGGCTCCTCCGGCTCTTCCCATTTCAGGGCCTTCCTCGCGAGCTTGAGGAAAAGATTGTTGTCGTTGGCGAGCTGTTCCTGGGTTGGAATTTTTTCCGGCAATGTCTGCGAAAAAGCCTGCGTCGCAAAGCCGACAGCAAGCGCTCCTGCAAGGAATAGACCGCCGAACTTCAAAGCAGAGGCGAGCATCCCGTCCTCCTCAGAGGATTCGACTGGGGCCCTTCCGGCCGTCAACCCAACTGTCCTGGCGGAATATAGCACTTGAGAACCAAATCGGCGAGGTCTATTGCTTGCCGACGTGAGCTTTAATCTTGCCGTCAATGTCCGAAACTGGCGCGACCATGTCATTCCGCCAACCGAGGCGAACGACAATTTTGACGTGTCCGGGGCAGCCGCGCTTCCGCGCGAGCGGGCTCTATCTTCGCCTTCGACCGGACCTTCTACTTCCTAAGATGCCCCAGCGGCACATGGCCCGGCCCCTTGATGTTCTGCAGCACAAGCTGCGTGTGGACGTCGCGCACGCCGGCGAGCCGCATCAGCCGGTGCATGACAAAGGCGTTGAGTTCGTCGACCGACGGCACCATCACATGCAGCAGGAAATCGTGGTCGCCGGTCATCGTCCAGCAAGACGAGACCTCGTCCATGCGCTGCACGGCGGCGATGAAGCTTTCGGGCGAACCGTCGCTGTGGCTGACCAGGCGCACCTGGATGAACACCTCGACCATCAGGCCGACGGCGCGGCGGCTGAGCACGGCGGCAAAGCCCTTGATGATGCCGGCGCTTTGCAGTGCCTCGAAGCGGCGGGCACATGGCGTCGTCGACAGGCCGATCTGCTCGGCCAGTTCGGATACCGGCTTGCGGCCGTCGCGCTGCAGGATATCGAGCATTTTGATCTCGAAATCGTCGAATTGAGGCATCTTCACTCTCCCTGAACTCTTTGGTGGTGGTTTTTACCTCAAATCCCGCGTTCTAGCCATCATCAAAGCGGATTTGCCTCGCCGGATTTGCGTAGTCTTCGACAGAAGCCACTGGTCACGATTGCGAGGAGAACAGCCATGACTATGAGCGTCGCCGACTACGCCAGGGAGTGTGCCGCGCAAGGGCTGCGCGGCGACTATTCGGTCTGTCGCGCCGATTTCACGGTGGCGCAGGGGTACGACTACAGCGCCGACGAACAGGCGGTGTGGCGCACGCTGTGCGACTGCCAGACGAAACTGACACGCAAGCTGGCGCATCATTCCTATCTCGACGGCGTCGCCGAACTTGGTCTTCTCGACCGGATCCCGGATTTCGGCGCGGTCAGTGAAAAGCTGCGCAAACTGACAGGCTGGGTGATCGTCGCCGTGCCGGGTCTTATCCCCGCCGCGCCGTTTTTCGACCACCTCGCCCACCGCCGCTTCCCGGTCACCAACTGGCTGCGGACGCGCCAGGAGCTCGACTACATCGTCGAGCCGGACATGTTCCACGACTTCTTCGGCCATGTGCCGGCGCTGACGCAGCCGGTCTTCGCCGACTTCATGCAGATGTATGGCGAGAAGGCCGAGGACGTGATCGCGCTTGGCGGCGACGAGATGATCACCCGGCTCTACTGGTATACGGCCGAGTACGGGCTGATGCAGGAGGCCGGCCAACCGCTGAAAGCGTTCGGCGCCGGACTGATGTCATCCTTCACCGAACTGCAATTCGCCGTCGAAAGCAGGGATGCGCACCATGTCGCCTTCGATCTGGAAACGGTGATGCGCACCGGCTACGAGATCGACAAGTTCCAGCGCGCCTATTTCGTGCTGCCGTCCTTCGACGCCTTGCACGACGCGTTCCAGACCGCCGACATGGCCGGCATCGTCGGACGTAACAAGGGCAAGCCGGCGCTCGACCCGGCAACCGTCTGACGGTTCAGCCGGTTTCTGCCTTCAGCCGGGCAAGCTGCTCGCGCTGAAGGTCGAGCGCCGCTGTCGTGTACCGCAAGATCGTGGCCAGCTCGGCGTCGCTGCAATACGATTTGAGCGGAACCATCAGACTGTGATGACTTCGTCACACCGTAATCACCTTGCTGAGATGCTCGCCCAACCGGCAGGCCAATGCGGTGATCGTGGTCGTCGGGTTGCATTCGCCCGACGTGCAGAACACCGAGGAGCCGCCGACATAGAGATTGTCCATGCCGTGTACCTTCGAGTTGGCGTCGACCACGCTCTTGGTCACGTCGATGCCCATGCGCGTGCCGCCCATATGGTGGTGGCCGGCCAATTCCTCATTCGTCGGATAGTCGCCGCCATTGACGATCCAGTCGGCGATACGCACACGGCCGAGATTCTTCTCGACAAGCGTCGTACCGAACAACCTCAATCCCTCCAGCAGTGTGCGGTGTTCCATCTCCGACTTCTTCCAGTGCAGTTCGATGCGGGGCACGCCGGCGTGGTCGACATCGGTTTTCGACAGTTCGATCTGGTTCGACGCCTGCGGCGCCTGCTCCCAGGCGACATAGAGCTGAGCGGCGCAGCGCAAATTCTGGCTGAGCTGATAGGCCACCCATTCGGCCATGTCGGGTGCGGTGCAAGCGAGGTCGGCAACCAGGCTTTTGATGCCGGCATAGGGCGTCTCGATCAGCCGGATGCCGAAATTCATGATCTTCAGTCGCTCCATGGCGGCGAGCGTCGGCGAGAAGAAGGCCTCGTTGGTGGCATCGACCTCGAACTCGCTGTAGTCGGCGAGAATGGCATTGCCGCCTTCAAAGGTCGGATGCTCCATCCAATAGCGGCCGAGAGCCGCGGCATTCGGCACGACGCCGCCGTTCGAGCGCTGGTTCGACCACAAAAGCAGCCGTGAATTCTCCAGCCCGCCGGTGCAGACGACGAAATAATCGGCTGTGAAGGATCCGGCATCCTGCCCGCTCGACCACAGTCTGGCGCCGGTCACTCGCCTGCCGTCGCCGGCCAGCTCGGTGGCGTAGGTGTTGAGCACGACGGCGATGTTCTTGCTCCTATCGAGTTCGTCGGCGAATTTTTCGCCGAAGCGCACGGCCGGGCTCTTGATCAGTTGCACCCAGCGAATGTCGTCCGAGATCGACACATCCGGGCGGAAGTCGGGAAGTTCGAGGATGTCGTGGACTTCGTTCAGATAGGGTTCGATATCGGCGCGGCTGATCGGCCAGCCGGTATCGGGCGCCCAGGCTTTCGGCTCGAAATCCTGTTTGTCGAGCACCCGGCACCAGCCGGCCCAGTGATTGGAGCTGCCGCCGAGGAAGCGCAACCGGGTGACGTCGAGATCGAAATAGGGATCGCCGACCGTGCTGCCACGGTAGAAATCCTGCGAATCGTCGCTGAATTCGCGGGAGCCGGCCTCAAGCACCACAACTGGAATGCCGGCGGCGCCAAGCTTCCTGGCGATCGTGGTGCCGGCCGGCCCGGAGCCCAGGATGCAGACCTTGGGAGTGAAATTGGCCGCGCGGAATGCCTCGTAGCTGTCGAAGATCATGCGAGATCGCTCCGCTTCAGGATCCAGCCATTGATCTCGACGATCGCGTCCGGATCGGGATCGGGACGATCAGCCTTGGGCAGTCCACGGAACAGCGACAGGGCCGGCAACGCGATCAGCGCCTGCATGACCGTGCGGCGCGATATTTTTTTGCTGAAGAAACTCATGATACGTCTCTCGATTGGGTCTTCGATCCACGCATGGCTTTCCCTCAACGGCACATGCTCGCCAGGAGAAGCCAAGCCCATGCCAAACCTAGCTGGAAACCTGCTTCAGGCATGTGAACGGGCGGGATGAATTCAAACAGGGTTAGGGTTGTGCTAACGGCCGGAATTGCTCAGGCGGCCTCTGAAATGTCGTTGTCGAGAATCGTCAGATTGCGGCCGCGGTGCTTGGCCTCATAGAGGCGCCGGTCGGCGGCGCGCATCAATTCCGACACGACGGCATCCTCGCCGCACAAGGTGCCGCCGATGCTGACGGTGAGGGGTATGACCCGCTCGTCGATCGGCCGGAAGCGGATCAGCTCGACCTCACGGCGGATGCGTTCGGCGACGCGTTTGGCTTCCTGGTCGGTGGCGCCGACCAGGAACGCGGCGAATTCCTCGCCGCCGATGCGGCCGAGCAGGTCGCCGCCGCGCACGCCCCGTTCGATGGCGGCAGCGATCAGAAGCAGCGCCTCATCGCCGGTCAGGTGACCGAAGCTGTCGTTGATCTTCTTGAAGTGGTCGGCATCGATGATCAGCAACGCACCGCGATCGGATTTGCGCCGCGAGCCGTCGAGCGCGGCAAAGAAGCTCTCGCGGTTGAGCATGCCGGTCATGTCATCGCGGCTCGCTTTCTCCGAGAGGCGTCGGTGCGCGGCGGCGAGCTGGGCATGAGCGCGGGCGAGTTCGCGGTGCGCGCTTTTCAGCCTCTCGCCCTGCCAGAATGTGTAGGCGCCGGCGATCCAGGCGAGAGCCAGTGGACAGACCGTGGATGTCAGCCAGATGGTGCGGTTGATTGAAAAGCCCATGGCCGGAACGACGATCAACGTCAGCAAGAGCGAGGCCGCGAGGGAAGCGAAAGCGACGGCGGCGGACTTCAGAAATATGCGACTCATCGCTGGCTCCCACTGGACCGTCTCTGTGCCAGCAAGCCCTGAACGCCATCTTTCGGCGATAGCTAAAATTTGAATCGTGGCGCCACTTTCACCGTCCCAGACGCGCATAAGTTGTGGATAAAGCCTCTGCCAAAGGCATCGTTTCGTGCCATAAGGATCGCATGACCACGCTCCCCGACCCCGCCCGTTTTGCCCATGTGACCGACTGGGTGTTTGACCTCGACAACACACTCTATCCGCATCATTCGAATCTGTTCTCGCAGATCGACGTGAAGATGACAGCCTATGTCGGAGAATTGCTGACCCTGCCGCGCGAGGATGCACGCAAGCTGCAGAAGGAACTCTATCAGGAATACGGCACGACGCTGAACGGGCTGATGACGCGCCACGGCATCGACCCCGACGACTTTCTCGAGAAGGTCCACGACATCGACTATTCCTGGCTGGTGCCCGATCCCGTTCTCGGCACTGCTATCCGCCAGCTGCCCGGCCGCAAGTTCATTTTCACCAATGGCGATCGCAGGCATGCCGAACGCACCGCGCGGCAACTCGGCATTCTCGAACATTTCGACGACATCTTCGATATCATCGCCGCCGGACTCACGCCAAAGCCGGCGCGGCAGAGCTATGAGAAATTCGCGGAACTCCACGCCATTACCGGCCACAATGCGGTGATGTTCGAGGATCTCTCCCGCAACCTGTCCGTGCCGAAATCGCTGGGCATGACCACGGTGCTGGTGGTGCCGCGCAATTTCGAGCCGACCTTCTCGGAAATCTGGGAACGCGACCCGGCCAATGAGGACGATGTGGATTTCGTCACCGACGATCTCGCAACGTTTCTCACGGCGATTGTGGAGGGGGTTGAGGAACTGAGGAACTGAGGAACGAACCGTACCTCTTTTTCCTCAGTTCTTCAATTCCTCAGTTCTTCAATTCCCCAGTCCCCCAACCTACTCCCCTAACTTGTAGAAGCGGCTGATAATCCCCCAGGCCTCGTCGGCGGTATCGACGAAATCGATGATGTCCTGGTCGCCGGGCGTGATCGTTCCTTGCTCGGCGAGGAAATCGAGGTCGATGGCCTTCTTCCAGAACGCCTTGCCGAACAGGATCACCGGCACGCGCTCCATGCGGCCGGTCTGGATCAGCGTCAGCGTCTCGAAGAATTCGTCCATCGTGCCAAAGCCGCCCGGAAAGACCGCAACCGCCTTGGCGCGCATGACGAAATGCATCTTGCGGACGGCGAAATAGTGGAAGTTGAAGCAGAGTTCGGGTGTCACATAGGCGTTCGGCGCCTGCTCGTGCGGCAATACGATGTTGAGGCCGATCGACGGTGCCCCGACATCGTCGGCGCCACGGTTGCCGGCTTCCATGACGCCAGGCCCGCCGCCGGTCACCACGACGAATTCGCGGTAGTATGAGGTGGCCGACTGCCGCGAGCAGAGACGGGCGAACTTGCGCGCCTCCTCGTAGTACTTGCTGTTTTTCTCGAGGTTCTTCTTCTGCGTCTCGTTCTTGGCCGCCCAGGCTTCGCCGCCCGGTTCGGGGATACGCGCGCCGCCGAACAGGATGACGGTCGAGCGGATGCCGCGTTCGGCCAGGATCATCTCCGGCTTCAGGAGTTCAAGCTGCAGCCTGACCGCGCGCAATTCGCGCCGCGTCATGAAGTCGGGGTCGTTCCAGGCCAGCCGGTAGGTATCGGCGCGCGTCTGCGGCGTGTCCGGAACGCTTTTCGACCGCTCCAGATCCTCATCCGAATGCGGCAGCGGCGTCCATCCCGCTTTTTCCATTGGATTCATATTGTTCTACCCGTCCAACTCTTCACTTGCGGGGTCCCATGACGCAGCCGCGATTGACCCCTACCCGACCATCACTTAAGCAGGTTCCGCAAAAGTGTCCCACGGTTTTGCGACAAGAACCTGCGATAAGCAAAGACCTAGGCAGACGAAGCTCGCGAAGTCTGTCTAGGGTCCGCGCGACTTTCAAAACAGGTTAAGGCGTGGCCCCTTAACAGCGTGGTAATGGAGCGAATTCATGTCGAAGCCGGATCTCTCGAGCCTCGAAAAGACCATCGAGACAGCCTTCGAGGAACGCGATGCGATTTCGACCGCAACCCGTGGCGCGACGCGCGACGCCATCCAGTCGGCGCTTGACCTGCTCGACCGCGGCACCGTGCGCGTCGCCGAGCGCCAAGCCGACGGCAGATGGCATGTCAACCAATGGCTGAAGAAGGCGGTGCTGTTGTCCTTCCGGCTCAACCCGATGGAGATCATCAAGGGCGGCCCCGGCCAGGCTGTGTGGTGGGACAAGGTGCCGTCGAAATTCGATGGCTGGAGCGCCGTCGATTTCGAGAAGGCCGGCTTCCGCGCCGTGCCCTCGTCGGTCGTGCGCCGCTCGGCCTATGTCGCGCCGGGCGCCGTGCTGATGCCGTCCTTCGTCAATGTCGGCGCCTATGTCGACAGCGGCACCATGGTCGACACATGGGCCTCGGTCGGCTCCTGTGCCCAGATCGGCAAGAACGTGCATCTGTCGGGTGGCGTCGGCATCGGCGGCGTGCTGGAGCCGATGCAGGCCGGACCAACCATCATCGAGGACAATTGCTTCATCGGCGCGCGCTCCGAAGTGGTCGAGGGCTGCATCGTGCGCGAAGGCTCGGTGCTCGGCATGGGCGTCTTCATCGGCCAGTCGACCAAGATCGTCGACCGCGCCACCGGCGAGATCTTCTATGGCGAAGTGCCGGCCAATTCCGTCGTCGTCGCCGGCTCGCTGCCGGGCAAGCCCTTTCCAAACAACGAGCCCGGCCCCAGCCTCTACTGCGCAGTCATCGTCAAGCGGGTCGACGCCAGGACCCGCTCGAAGACCTCGATCAACGAATTGCTGCGCGATTGATCTTTGTCGCAAACAAACGCACTTTCTGCCGGCGCCGCAATCCGTCGCGCTGGCTGCTGGTGAAGCTTGGCACGCCCGACGGCAGCAACGGCACTAACCAATATGGACCGGACCCGCTTGCCTGACAGATCAGATCTCATTTGGCTTTTCTTCAGAATATCGGGCCGTGTCAGCCGCGCGGCCTATTTTCTCGGAGGGCTGCTCGTCGCCATCATCCAGGCCTTCCCGCTCTATCGCTTCACACTGGTGCCGGAAGGCACGACGGAGAGCAACATGTGGTCGTTCATATTCTTCATCGCCTTCATCGCCTCGCTATGGTCGAACGTGGCGCTGGCGGTGAAGCGGCTGCACGACCTCGACAAGCCGGGGGTAGCGGCGCTGGTGCTGTTCGTACCGGTCGTCTCGATTGTCGCCTTCCTCGTGCTCTGCCTGTTTCCCGGGCAGCCGGGACCCAACCGTTATGGCAAACGCACCAATGCACCGGCCGAATCCTAGAGCCGGATGACTTCAGGTCAAGTCGACCTGAAATCTGAATCCGGCTCTAAATCAAAGAGATAGAGCATGATGTCGGGCCGAAAACCGCTTCACACTTTTCGGCATCATGCTCTAGCATCGCCGAAACCTGAACACCGATCCGGTATCTGGCAGAAGATGACCTTGATCGAAAGCCCTCCCGGACAACGGACACGTTCCGGTCGCGCGAACAGACCCTAAGCGAATCTTAATCAGCCTGGCCCAGCATGGCCCGTGGAGACTGTGTCGACCGACACGGAGCGCTGGACTGGCACACGACGAAGCCCTGCCCAAGCCTAGGACGCGCGACGAGCGAAGCGCCGGCGCCCGACTGTTCGGCTGGTTCTCTTCGCCGATGAGCGTGGAACCGGTCGCGGTCCGTGCGCGGCTTCTCGACACCACCTTCGACCGCAAATTCGCCGTCCTGTTCGGCACCATCAGCGTCCTGGTGCTGGCCCTCAGCGCCGCTGTCGCCACTGGCGACTGGTGGCCTCACGCCTGGATCGCGGCTGACCTCGTCCTTTTTGCCTTCCGCTTCCTGTTGATGCGGCAATGCGAGCAGGCGCGCGGGCGCGGGACAACGGGGCCGCTGGCGGCCCTCATGGCCGTCGGCGGCGCATGGTCGGTCATTTTCGGCCTCGGCTGCTATGGCTGCATTGCCAGCGGCCACACGGCGCTGGCCGTGCTTGCCGCCCTGAATGTCGCAGGCGTCGTCGGAGTGGTGTCGTCACGCAACGCAGCGACCCCACGCTACGCCATATTCGTGATGCTGGCCGTAAGCCTCCCTTACGTGGCCGGCGCGCTGTTTTCGCCGGCGCTAGGGATGTTCGTCGTCGGGATTCAGATGCCGTTCTACGTGGCCGGCGTGATCATCGTGTTGCTTCAAAATCACACGATCAACGCGCGCATGATCCGTGCCGAACTGGACAATCGCGATCTCGCGATCAAGGACGCGCTGACCGGCCTGCCAAATCGCATCTTCCTCCAGGAAAGACTGCGCGACATGTGCAGCGAGCTGGCCGCGCCGGCGGCGAATGGCGGCAACCCGTTTGCCGTTCTCAGCATGGACCTTGATGGCTTCAAACAGGTCAACGACCGCTTCGGCCACGCGATCGGCGACATGTTGCTGCGCAAGGTCGCCGAACGATTGAAACGGGCTTTCCGGCCGGACGATATGGTCTTTCGCATTGGAGGTGACGAATTCGTCATCCTGCTGCCCGCGACATCCGAAATCGAGGCCACATATCTGGCAAAACGCGTCATCGAGAAGATTTCGGTGCCGTTCGACCTTGGCGTTGGTGCCGCCATACGCATCGGATTGAGCATTGGCAGCGCCTTCGCGCCTGTCGACGGCAGCGATCCGGAAATTCTTCTCAGCTGCTCCGATCACGCGCTGTACGAAGCCAAGCGCACTGGCAAGGGACGGTACTGGGCGCATGCGCGGGCCGCGAACTGACGGCCTACCGAGATTGGGCAGCCTTCGCCGGCATGATGGCGTCCGGTGTCAAGCCGGGCGATCCCTGTTTTTCCCGCTCTGCCTCACGCACCAGCGCGGTGACCTGCTCTAGCAACGGCGCCCGCGTGCCCGTCTTGTCGGCCAGGCGCAGGATTGCACCCTGCAATTCGCCAATCTCCGTCGGCCGGCCGTGCTGCAAATCGTCCCACATCGACGAGCGTGCTGCGGGATCGATGGCAAGCATGCGGCGCGCCAGGACCTTGAACAGCCAGTCGGGCAGGCGCAGCACCTTCGGCAGCAGTGCAGGGCGCAGACCGGCGATCCGTGCCGGCTCGATGCCTGAGGCCTTCATCGCCGCCAATGCCTCTTCCATCTGGCCGGCCAGGATCAAGCGCCAGCGCCGGTCGGCAAGTTCCGTCGCCAGCGGCAGGCCTGACAGCGCCACGAGAGCGTTGTTGAGGTTCATCAAAAGCTTGCCCCACAGCACCGACTTCATGTCGCGGTGGGTTTCGACTGCCAGCCCCTCGACCGCAAGCTGACCGGCAAGGTCCGCCGCCCCGTCTTCGAGCAGCACCTTGCCCTCGCTGGCGCGATGCACACGCGGCGGCGCTTCACCGCCCGGCGACTGGACCACGTTGAACGGCACCATGCCGGCGAATACGCGCCGCCCAGGGAGCCCGGCCCGCAGCCTCTCGGCATTGTCGACGCCGTTCTGCAGGCTGACCACCATCGCAACCAGGCGGGCATGAGCGGCAATGAGCGCCGCCATCTCTTCGGTCGCACCGCTCTTGACCGTCACCAGGACGATATCGGCGCCGGACAAGGCCGCGGCCGGATCGGTGGTGATGGCGAGTGCCCCCGGCGCTATGCGACGGTCGCGGCCATCGAGGTCGCTGACCCGCAAGCCAGCCTTGCGCAACGCCGCCTCGATGCGTGGCCGCGCCAGAAGAATCGCCTTGCGCCCGGCGAGCGCCAGACGACCACCGACATAGCAGCCGATACTGCCTGCGCCGGCGATGACTATCGTTTTTTCTTGCCTGGCCATGCGATAAGCTCACCTTGGCCTGTAACTATACGACATGAAAACCATAATGTCGGCGGTATCGCTCGCCTTCATGTCTAGCCGTGACAGGCCTTTCGCTTTCGACTATCGCTTTGCCCATGACGTTGCCGACCGATCCCGTTGCAAATCTCGCCGCCCTCATCCGCTGCGCCTCCGTGACGCCCGCCGAGGACGGTGCGCTGAGCGCGCTGGAAGACATGCTGAAGCCGCTCGGCTTTTCCGTCGAGCGTCCGGTGTTTTCGGAAGCCGGCACGCCGGACATCGAGAACCTTTATGCGCGGCGCTCCGGCAACGGCCCGCATTTGATGTTCGCCGGGCACACCGACGTGGTGCCGGTTGGCGATGAATCCTCCTGGACGCATCCGCCTTTCGCCGCCGAGATCGCCAAGGGCGAGATGTTCGGCCGCGGCGCCGTCGACATGAAAGGCGGCATCGCCTGTTTCATCGCGGCGGTGGCGCGCCATGTCGACAAGACGGGCGGCCCGAAGGGCTCGGTCTCGCTGCTGATCACCGGCGACGAGGAAGGGCCGGCAATCAACGGCACGACAAAGCTGCTCGAATGGGCGGCGGCCAAGGGCGAGAAATGGGATGCCTCGATCGTCGGCGAGCCGACCAATCCCGAGGCGCTCGGCGACATGATCAAGATCGGCCGGCGCGGCTCGCTGTCCGGCAGCGTCATCGTCAACGGCCGGCAAGGCCATGCTGCCTATCCGCAGTTGGCCGACAATCCGGTGCGCGGGCTGGTCAGCCTGGTCGACGGCTTGCTGCATCCCGTCTTCGACAAGGGAACGACGGATTTCCAGCCGACCAATCTGGAGGTCACCTCCATCGACGTCGGCAATCCGGCCACCAATGTCATTCCGGCGAAGGCGACCGCCACCTTCAACATCCGCTTCAACGACACATGGACGGCCGAGACGATCCAGGCGGAGATCCACAACCGTCTCGACCAGGCGGCGAAGCGCAAGAAATACCGGACAGGCAAGAAGACGCCGGTCGACTACGAACTGGTCTGGCGCGACAGGCCGAGCCATGTCTTCCTGACCCGCGACGATCGGCTGGTCGAAGCGCTCAGCGGTTCGGTCAAGGCGGTGACCGGCAGGAAGCCGGTGCTTTCGACCTCCGGTGGCACCTCCGATGCGCGCTTCATCAAGGACTATTGTCCGGTGGTCGAATTCGGGCTGGTCGGCAAGACCATGCACATGGTCGACGAACGCGTCGCACTTGCCGACCTCGAGACCCTGACGCAGATCTATCAGCGTTTCATCGAAGACTGGTTCGAACGAGGCCTGCGCTGATCATGCTTTCGTCAGATGAAACCTATGCTTCGCTGGCCGGCGCCTGGCGGCTGATGCTCGGCAAGGCCGACGGGCTGCGCCTGCTCGACCTTTCGGCCGACGGGTTCTGGAATTCCTTTTTCGCCATTGTCGTCGCGGCGCCGGCCCTGATCGTCGGCTGGGTCGGCACGGCCAACCAGATCGGCGATCCCGCTGCTTTCGCGGGGCGCCTGGGTATGTTGATACGCTTGGCCACCGTGGATCTGAGCTCGTGGATGCTGCCGCTATTCGCCCTCGCCCTGGTCGCCCCGCGCGTCGGCATAGGCGACCGGTTCGTTCACTACGTCGTTGCCAGCAACTGGGCGTCGGCGATCACTGCATGGATCATGCTGCCGTCAGCGCTGATCCAGCTCGTGTTGCCGCCACCCAACGAATTTTCCGACCTGGTTTGGCTGTCTCTGTTGGCACTGTCGCTGGTGCTGACCTGGCGAATGACCATCGCCGTGATCGGCAAGGGTGTGGCTGTCGGCGCCGCCGTGTTCGCAGGTATGCTCGTTGCGTCGTTCGTCGTCCTTTACAGCCTGGCGACGGTGCTCGGTATCATCGTGACGCCTGCCGCCGGGAGCTAACTTTCGGGATAATCGACGCCAACGAGAAAAAGCCCATCGGGCGGCGCCACCTGGCCGCAGGCTGCGCGATCGCGCGCATCGAGCGCCGCCTTCAGGTCGGCAATGGTCCAGCCGCCTTCGCCGACGCGTTTCAGCGAGCCGACCATCGAGCGCACCTGATTGTGCAGGAAGGAACGCGCCGAGGCCTTCACTTCGATCAGGTCGCCAGAGCGGCCGACATCCAGCCGATCGAGTGTGCGCACCGGGCTGTCGGCCTGGCATTGGGTCGAGCGGAAGGTGGTGAAGTCATGCCGCCCCAGCAGCACCTTCGCCGCCTCGTGCATGGCGGCGGCGTCGAGGCGCTTCGGCACCCACCAGATCTTGCCCTTGTCGAGCGCCGCCGGCGCGCGCCGGTTGACGATGCGGTAGAGATAGTGGCGGCCGGTGGCCGAGAAACGCGCGTCGAAGCCATCGGCGACGGCGGCCGCTTTCAGGACGGCAATGCGCGCGCCGGCAGCCTGCAGATGGGCGTTGACGGCGTCGCGCACCTTGTCGTCGGGCCATGCCTTGGTCAGATCGACATGCGCCACCTGGCCGGTCGCATGCACGCCGGCATCGGTGCGGCCGGCGCCGCGCAGCGAGACTTTCTCGCCGCAGAACTTCTCGATCGCCTGTTCGATCGCCTGCTGCACCGAGGGCTGGTCGGCCTGGCGTTGCCAGCCTGCGTAGAGACTGCCGTCATATTCGATATCGAGGCGAAAACGCGGCATGCCTGGCGATTACTTGTCCCGCCTAAGCGGCGAGCGCGGTGAAGGCCGAGGCGTAGACAAGCTTGCCGGCCTCGGGCGCCTCGCCCCAAGCCAACGCCTGCAGTGCCTCGCCCTGGTATTCGCTTTCGAAGTTCTGCGCACGCGCGTGGCTGTAGCCGAAGCGCCCATAATAGGCGGGGTCGCCGAGCACCACGGCCAGAGTCTCACCGGCATCCTTCAGGCGGATATGCGCCTCGCGGATCAACGCGCCGCCAATGCCGGTGCCGTGGAAGGACGGTTCGACCGCCAGGGGCGCCAACGCCACCGCCGGGAAACTCTTGCCGCCGTTCTGCACGAAAAGCCTGGAAAACAGGATATGGCCGACCACTTGCCCATCTTCATCCGCCACCAGTTCGACGACGGCATCGCCGCCGGTGACCAGCGCGTCGACCAGCCCGGCTTCCGCCTGCTGACCGAATGCATGTTCCTCGACGAGGCGGATCGCCTCGCGGTCCCGCGGCGTCGCCGCGCGTATCGACATCATGCTCATGAGAATTTCATTCCTTTTTCGACCTTGGCTCCACGCAGAAACTCCTGCGCGCCGGCAGGCTTTCCGCCCGCCCGTTGAACTTCGACCAGCCTGATTGCGCCCGACCCGCAGGCGACCGTCAGCCGGTCGTCGAGAATTCCTCCCGGCTCGCCGGCGCCTTCTGCAAGCGTCGAGCGAAGCAGTTTCAGCCGCTCCCTGCGGCCGCCAATTTCGGTCTCGCACCATGCGCCGGGAAAGGGCGACAGGCCGCGAATGTGGTTGTGGACCTCGCCAGCAGGCCGCGTCCAGTCTACGCGCGTCTCCGCTTTATCGATCTTTTTGGCGTAGGTCACCCCTTCCGTCGCCTGCGTGGTAAATGTCAGGGTGTTTCCTTCAAGCTGCGCCAGCGCGTCCACCATCAGCGCCGCACCCATGCCCATCAGCGTGTCGTGCAGATCGCCGGCCGTCATATCGGGTCCGATGGCGCATTTTTCAACCATCGCCACCGGGCCGGTGTCCAGACCTTCCTCCATGCGCATCACCATCATGCCTGTCTCGGCATCGCCAGCCATGATGGCGCGTTGGATAGGGGCGGCACCGCGCCAACGCGGCAATAGCGAGGCGTGACCATTGAGGCAGCCGGACCGTGGCGCTTCCAGAATGGGTCTGGGCAACAGCAATCCATAGGCGACGACCACCGCGATATCGGCCTGCAAGGCGCGGAATGCGTCCTGCTCGGCCTCGCTCTTCAGCGACACCGGCGTCCGCACCGTGATGCCAAGCCGCTCGGCCTCGCGCTGCACCGGCGACGGCGTCAGCTCCAGTCCGCGCCGGCCGGCGGCGCGCGGCGGCTGCGTATAGACGGCAATAATCTCGTGCCCGGCCTCGGCGATCGCCCGCAGCGTCGGCACGGAAAATTCGGGGGTACCCATGAAGATGACGCGCAGGGGCATTTTTCCTTGATCCAGGCCCTTGCCCCGTCAAGTCGGCTCAGGCACCCGCTTCAAACGGGTTTACGAGCTTCAGGTCAAGCCCGTCGAAATCGCGTTTCCGTTCCGCCTCGATCTCGTCCATTATCTTTGCGAACTCATCGTCAATCGCATTTTCCGCGGCGAATGCCGAGCGAATCGCGTCCCACGCTGAGGGACCCGGTTCTGGCTCGGCTTCTCTTTCCGCGATCATGCCTTTGTGCAAAAGATCGATCGCCTTGCCCGACAAGCTCTGGCCGCATCTGCGGGCGGCCAGTTCGATTTCGCGCTTCAAAGGTTCGGGAATGTGCCTGATCAGCATATCGGCCATCGGCGTCTCCATCTGACATCATAAAATCGCCATAAGAGCAAAGGCTGGCAATCCTTTGCGCGCGCCTATGTCTTGCCGTCGTTTCGCCTGGGGGCTTCTGCGAATTGGCCGAATAATGCTTATCCCACCAGCCTGCCGGGCGTCTTATTGCCCGGGACCTTGTCCTTGGCGAGCTTCTTGAACTTCTTCACCACCATGTCGCGCTTCAGCTTCGAGATGTGGTCGATGAACAGCACGCCGTTGAGATGGTCGATCTCATGCTGCAGGCAGGTCGCCATCAGCCCTTCGGCCTCGATCTCCTGCAACTTGCCGTCGCGATCGAGATATTTGACGCGGACGGCGGCGGGGCGCTCGACCTCGGCATAGTAATCCGGGATCGACAGGCAGCCTTCCTCGTAGACCGAGCGCTGGTCGGAGCTCTCGAGGACCTCCGGATTGATGAAGACATGCGGCGCCGGCGTCTCGTCCTCCTTGGCAAGGTCGATGACCAGCATGCGCAGCGGCTCACCGATCTGGATCGCCGCCAGGCCGATGCCGGGCGCATCGTACATGGTGTCCAGCATGTCGCCGGCCAGTTTGCGCAAGGAGGCGTCGACGCGCTCGACGGGTTTCGAAACCTGGCGCAGAACGGGATCGGGAAGGATGATGAGCGGCTTGATCGACATGGCGTCTCACCTAAGACGTCATGTGAAAAGCGTCAACCGGGGCGGTTTGGGATCGTTCACGTTTTGATCTGTGCCCGAGGGCCGAATCGGCTATGCTGGCCGCATGAATGACCTGACATCGATCCTGTCCGAACCCGTTGCCCGGCTCGGCGCCACCACGATCACGCTCGGCCAGGCTCTGGCGTTCGGCGCGGTCCTGTTTCTTGGCCTGTTCCTGGCGCTGGTCATCGCGCTGTGGCGGTCGGCCAGGGCGCGTGCTGTGGCAGCCGCGGAAGCCGCCGACCATGCCCGCGACGCCGAGGCGCGGATGGCCGGCATCCTGGCAAGCCAGGCCGAGATGCAAGGCCGCATGGGCGCCATCGCCGATGTGTTCGGGGCGCGGCAGGCCGAACTCACGCAGTCGATCGGCCAGAGGCTTGACGCGATGACCGGCCGGCTCGGCCAGACCATGACCGAGCAAACCAAATCGACGCATGAGAGCCTTGCCAGACTGCAGGAGCGGCTGGCGGTCATCGATACGGCGCAAGGCAATATCCAGTCGCTCGCCGGCCAGGTCGTGCAGTTGCAGGCGATCCTTTCCAACAAGCAGACGCGCGGCGCCTTCGGCCAGTCGCGCATGGAGGCCATCGTCGCCGACGGCCTGCCGCATGGCGCCTACGAATTCCAGCCGACCTTGTCGAATGGCAGCCGGCCCGACTGCCTGGTCAAGATGCCGAACGGCGCGCCGGCGCTTGCCATCGACGCCAAGTTTCCGCTGGAGGCCTGGAACGCCATCCGCGCCGCCGATGGCGCTGATTTGCAGAAGGTCGCCGCGCAAGCCTTCCGCCGCGACATCGAGATCCATGTTCGCGATATATCAGAAAAATACCTGATCCAGGGCGAGACCCAGGACATCGCCTTCATGTTCGTGCCGTCGGAATCGGTGTTCGCCGAGATCCATGAGAATTTCGAGGGGGTGGTGCAACGCTCTCACCGGTCCCGCATCATTATCGTCTCGCCATCATTGCTGATGCTGTCGATCCAGGTCATCCAGGCGATCCTCAAGGATGCACGCATGCGCGAGCAGGCGCATCTGATCCAGGGCGAAGTCGTCCGGCTGATGGAGGATGTTGCGCGTGTCGACGACCGGGTGCGCCGGCTGCAGACCCATTTCGGCCAAGCGGCCAAGGACATCGACGACATCCTCGTCTCCACCTCGAAGGTGACGAAGCGCGGGCAGAAGATCGAGGCGCTGGAGTTTGGAACCCAGCCGGATGGCGATGCCGGCCCGGACGCAGCCTCACGGGTTCCCGGCGCGAAAGTGGAAACCGGCCCGCGTGTCGCTGATTCGAAGACCGGCCAGCTCAGGCTGCGGGTTGTCGAAGGCGACGACTGACAAGCGAGAGAGCGGCTACTGCTCTTCCACGGTTGTCATATCCTGAAATTCCGGAAGCCAGCGCAGAGCCGATCTGTGCCACTTCTGGTGTCTCGGGATCAAATCCTGGCGTTGCCGCGCGGTGCCCACCCTGATCCCATAGATTTTCGGGCCATCGCCGACCGACGTTGCGTAAAGATGCGAACCGCAGTCGGCGCAGAAGGCCTGGGTGCGCTTAGCGCCACTCGCCACTGTCTTGATGTAGACCTTCGGCGCGCCCCGGGTGATCCGGTAGTGATCCTCAGGCGCGGGAACGGTGACGCGAAAGGCCGTGCCGGTCAGTTGCTGGCAGTCTGTGCAGTGGCAGATCGCGGTCTTTTCCGGATCGACCTCCGCCTCATAGGTGATGGCTCCACAATGGCAGCCGCCGTCGATTTTCATCTTCGCTCCTCCTTGCTTCGCTGGTATTTTAGCCGGCACAATCCGGCTACTCTCCCGACGCAGCTTCAACAATCTTATGCCGCTGCTCCCAGGTACCAGTTGTCTGCGGTTTGACAAACAGGCGCGTGACTTCCGGCACATCCATCTTCAGCCGCGCCTCGATGCGCTCAACGCAGGCCTCGATCTCGGGCGCGGTCAGATGATCCTCGAACTCGATGCTCAAGCCGGCGACGATTTCCTTCGGACCGATATGGACGCTCAATATGCCGTTTGCGCGCTGCACCGCCGGGTCCTGCTGGGCGATGGCCAGCACCTTCTCCTGCACTTCGGGCGATGCCGGCTCGCCCATGAGCAGGCCCTTGCTTTCGCGCGCCAGGAAGATCGCGGTCGCGCCGAGAATGAGGCCGATGCCGATCGAGGCGGCGCCGTCGAGTTCCGGCACCTCCAGCACTTCCGCCGCCAATATGCCGGCGAAGGCGACGATCAGGCCGAGAAGCGCCGCGCTGTCCTCGAATAGCACGGTGTAGACGCTGGGATCCTTGCTGACCCGCACCGCCTCGAACCAACCGAGCCTGCCCTTCTGCTTGCGGAATTCCTTCAGCGCCACCCACCACGAGCCGCCTTCGAACAGGAAGGCGATGCCAAGCACGATGTAGTTGACCTTGACGTTGGCGACCGGCTCGGGCGCCATGATGTGGATCACGCCTTCGTAGAATGACACCCCGGCGCCCAAGGCAAAGACGAGGAGGGCGACGATGAAGCTCCAGAAATAGAGTTCGCGGCCATGGCCGAGCGGATGCGTGTGGTCCGGCGGGCGGGCGGCGCGGTGCATGCCGTAGAGCAGCAGTCCGCCATTGCCGGTGTCGACAAGCGAGTGCACGCCTTCCGACAGCATCGCCGAGCTGCCGGTGAAGAATGCGGCGGCGAATTTGGTCAACGCGATCGCCAGATTGCCGGCGAGCGCCGCGTAGATGACCTTTTTCGACCCGCCATGCGCCGCCATGGTGTGCTGTCCCGTTCGATGCCCGAGCTTAGCGGTCAACCCGTCGAAGCTCCACCGCCTTTCACAACGCGGGAAATGTGCAGTCGTTCAATGTGGAAGGCGGGGCGCCGAGAGCACCCTATTCGATGACTTCGTCGGTCCACACCTTGAAGCTGGCAAGCGTGCCCGGCCCGAAAATATGGGTGAGCGGCACATCGGCCGCATCGCGGCCGGAAGCGATCAGGATGCGGCCGATGCGCGGAGCGTTGTTGCGCGGATCGAAAGCGTGCCAGCGGCCGCCGAGGTAGACCTCCATCCAGGCGCAGAAATCCATGCTCGCCCACGGCTTCGGCAGGCCGATGTCGCTGATGTAGCCGGTGCAGTAGCGGGTCGGAATGTTGAGCGCCCGGCAGAAGGCGACAGCGAGGTGGGCGAAGTCGCGGCAGACGCCGCTCTGCTCACGATAGGCTTCGGCGGCGGTGCGTGTCGGCCGCGCATTGCCGTAGTTGAAGGCGATGTGGTTGTGGACGAAGTCGCAGACCGCTTGCACACGCGGAATACCAAGGGGCGTGTGGCCAAACAGCCGCCATGCGTCATCTGCCAGCAGATCGCTCTCGCAAAAGCGACTGGGCAGCAGGAACAGCAGCGTCTCCGACGGCAGGTCGCGCACCTCGTGCTGCCACGCCATCAGGTCGCCCATTTCGAAAGTGCCGGGGTCGCGGATCACCGCGTCGGTACCGAATGTGAAGCGGCCAGGCGGCGCCACGAAACGGTTGCACCAGTTGCCGAAGGTGTCGCGGTAGCTTTCGATCGGCACCGGTGGGTTCGAGGTCAGGAAATCCGGCCGTTCGAGATCGGATGCCCTGGAATAGTGGACATTGAGCATCGCGATCAGCGGTGTTTCCTGCGGGAAGTCGAAGCTCATCTCGCAGCCGATGTGGATTCGCATTGTCGTCCTGACCGGCCTGCCTGATCATCATCCGAAGAAAAACCGAATAGATGCCGCAGTGCAGGCAAGACCATGGCATGGACTGGAGCCGTTGACGAGGAAAATGGAAAAAGCGTTGACAGCCCCTCAACTGGCGCACCGGGACGCAACAGCCCCTTGCGGTCGGGCCAATCTCTTGTTTCACTTGGCGCGCCACCCATTGGAGGAACGAATCATGGCTAAAGGTGCGATGAAGGCGGGCAAGGAAGCCCGCAAGCCGAAGAAGGACGCGAAGAAGCCCGTCGCGGCCCCGGCGCTCAAGGCGCCGCCGGTCAAGGCGACGAGGCTCAAGGACAAGTAGGCCGGCTCCAATCTGTTTCGGCGCGGATTTCAAACCGGCGGCATGAACATATGCTGCCGGCGTTTTGTCGATTGGACGGGCGAAGCTCCCTAAATCGAAGCCGCGAGGACGACCTCGCGCCTTCCCTGAAAAATCGGACGGGACGCCCCGCCATCAAGTGTTGCTCTGTGCGAGTCGTTATTCCCAAAACCGCTGCGCACTTTTGGGCGACACGCAGCAGTGGAGCGTATCCGATGTCGTGGATTTTTCTGTTTTTCGCCGGCCTGTTCGAGATCGGCTGGGCGATCGGTCTCAAATACACCGACGGTTTCTCCAAACCGTTGCCGACCATCCTGACTGTCGCCTCGATGATCGTCAGCCTGGGCCTGCTCGGCCTGGCGCTGAAGGCATTGCCCGTCGGCACCGCCTATGCAGTGTGGACCGGCATCGGCACGGTCGGCACCGCGCTGCTCGGCATCTGGCTGCTTGGCGAGCCGGCGACGGCGATCCGGTTGGGCTGCATCGCGCTGATCGTCTGCGGCATCATGGGGCTGAAACTGGCGGCCTGACTTTCAGGCTCGCAGACAAACGCCTTCAGGGCCGCTGTGGGGCGACCCTGATCGTGATTGTGCCGATGGCGCCTTGAACGCTAGCGGGCGGAGAAGCCCGGAGGCGTCCGGCCGGTGCGCTGCTTGCGCGCCGCATAACGCGCGTCGCGCTTGGCCTTGCGTTCGGCCTCGTCAGCGAGCAAACGAGCGATACGCTCGTTCTCTTCGGCTTCGCGAATCTTTGCTTCCGCCTGTGCCGCTTCTTCCGCTGCGATCCGCGCCGCTTCAGCCGCTGCCTCGCGCTCGGCCCTTTCGGCCGCCTCGCGCGCGAGCTTTTCCTGCTTCAGCCTGGCCTTTTCAGCCTCGCGTATCGCACGCGCCTCGAGGATTGCCTTGCGCTCGGCCTGTCGTGCCAGCACCGCAGGATCATCTGCCGCCGGCTTTGACTTGAAGCGCTCCAGAAGCGCCTTCTTTGCCTCGTTTGCGGCATTGCGCCGCTCGAAAATGTCTTTTTCCCTGTAGATAGCCAATTCCACTTCCCTGAAGTCAATTTGCGACGCTTACATACGCGCGAATGCCGAGAGTTCAAGCGCCAAAACAGTATACCAGCCATGAAATTGTGAGCTGTTGCAGCCGGGAGACGTTCGCTGCACCAGACATTCACTGTTCACAGTCCGGCCCTCTGGCGGCGCGGCAGGCTGATCGCTACCTCTATCGCGACAATGAAGTCACCGGGATGACATCAAATGGAACTTGGTCTCTATACATTCGCCGACGTCAGCCCGGAGCCGGGTCCCGGCGCAATCGGTCCGCATGAGCGGCTGCGCAATCTGATCGAGGAAATCGAGCTGGCCGACCAGATCGGCCTCGACGTGTTCGGGCTGGGCGAGCATCATCGCCCCGATTATGCCGCCTCGGCGCCGGTCGTCGCCCTAGCGGCGGCGGCGGAGCGCACGAAGCGCATCAAGCTGACCAGCGCGGTGACCGTCCTGTCTTCCGACGATCCGGTTCGCGTCTTCCAGCAGTTTGCGACACTCGACCTTTTGTCCGGCGGTCGCGCCGAGATCATGGCCGGGCGCGGCTCGTTCATCGAATCCTTCCCGCTGTTCGGCTACAATCTCGAGGATTATGACGAGCTCTTTGCCGAAAAACTCGACCTGCTGCTCGCGATCCGTGACAGCGTCAACGTGACATGGTCGGGCAGGCTGCGCGCGCCGATCAATGATCGCGGTATCTATCCCCGGCCCTTGCAGGACAGATTGCCGATCTGGATCGCCATCGGCGGTACGCCGCAATCCGCCGCCCGCGCGGGCGTGCTCGGCCTGCCGCTGGCGCTGGCGATCATCGGTGGCGAGCCGGCCCGGTTCGCGCCGCTGTTCGACATCTACCGGGATGCGGCCAGGCGGGCCGGCAATGACCTGGGAGACCTGGCCACCAGCCTGAACGTGCATGGTTTCATCGCCGAAACGACGGACCAAGCTGCCGACGATTTCTATGGGCCGCAGGCAGAGGTGATGAACCGCATCGGCCGTGAGCGCGGCTGGGGTCCGACATCGCGGGCGCATTTCGACCAGTCGCGCGGCCCGAACGGCGCGTTGTTCGTCGGCAATCCCGAACAGGTGGCCGAGAAGATCGTTGCCCAGCACAGGATATTCGGCAACGACCGCTTCCTGCTGCAGATGGCGATCGGCATCATGCCGCATGCCAAGGTCATGAAGGCAATCGAACTCTACGGTACCAAGGTGGCGCCGCTCGTGCGCAAGGAGACGGCGAAGAGCGTTTCCACGACGACCGCGCCAGTCGCCTGATTCCCGGCAGTCCCGCAAGGCATGACGCCAGATCATCCCGACAGGATCGGGATCAGCCATGCAATACCTTGCGTCATCGCCGGCTAACGGAACTTTGGCGCGACAAGGGCGTTTTGGGCCGAGGAGCCGCTCCGATCCGGTGTGCCCGAGGGGAAATGATGAAAGCCGAACCGACCGCTTCGGGCGCTGGCGTTGGCGAGAGCCCGGACCCGCGCGTCGAGGCGCGGGCGGATACGCGTCTGATGCGCTCGCTGCTCGTCGGCATCTTTGTTCTGATGGTCGTCTATGCGCTCTATTTCGGCCGCGCCTTCTTCATGCCGGTCATCCTGGCCTTTCTGCTGGCGCTGACGCTGACCCCCATCGTGCGCTTCCTACGCAAGCATGGGGTGCCTGACGTGCTGTCAGCGAGTTTCTTGGTGCTGCTGTCCGTCTGTTTTGTCGCGATTGCAGGCTATCTGCTCAGCGGTCCGGTCATCGACCTCATCAACAACTCCTCTTCGATCGGCCTGCAGCTCACCGAGCGCCTCGAACAGCTGCGGCGCCCGTTCGAAAGGATCATGGAGATTTCCCATCAGCTGGAAGGTATGATGACACCGTCGCAGGACGCCGGCGTGCAGCGGGTGGCGCTCGCGCCATCGGGCATTCTCTCGCAAGCGGCGGACAATGTGCTGTCGGCGGCCACGAGCATCACCATCGTCTTCGTGCTGTCGCTGTTCCTGCTCGCCTCGGGCACGATGTTTTATGAAAAGATCATCCAGTCCTTCGCCAGCCTCAGCGAGAAGAAACGGGCATTGCGGGTCGTCTACGACGTCGAGCAAGAGATTTCGCATTATCTGCTCACCGTCTCGGTGATCAATGCGGGTCTCGGCACGGTGACCGGCCTCGGCCTCTGGGCGCTCGGCATGCCCAATCCGATGGTCTGGGGCGCGGCTGCCGCCCTGCTCAATTTCCTGCCCTATGTCGGACCGCTGATCACCATCACACTTGTCTCGATCATCGCGCTGATCAGTTTCGACACCATCCCCTACGCGTTGCTGGCGCCAGCCTTCGTGCTGTTGTGCGACATCGTCGAAGGCCAGTTCGTGACGCCGATGGTGGTTGGCCGACGCCTCGAGATCAACGCGGTGGCGATCTTCATCGCCATCGCCTTCTGGTCCTGGCTATGGGGTTTCGTCGGCGCGCTGATGGCTGTGCCCCTGCTGGTCGTCATCAAGGTGTTCTGCGACCATTTCGACGGCCTCAGCCATGTCGGCAATTTCCTGGCGGCGCAACATATGGCAGTGGTCGAGGAGGACGACATCGCCGGCACCGGACCTGCAAAGGGCTGATCAATATTTTGAATTTGCGGCGTCGCCGGTCGCTCCCTACATCCGATCCCTACACAGGATCCGCGCCCATGACCGCTCTTTCCGTTCTCGACCTGTCGCCGATCGTCGAAGGCAGCAACGCTTCGCAATCGCTCGCCAATTCGCTCGATCTCGCTCGCCATGCCGAGCGGCTGGGCTACAAGCGCTACTGGCTGGCCGAGCACCACAACATGCCGGGCATCGCAAGTGCGGCCACATCCGTCGTCATCGCCCATGTCGCCGGCGGCACCAAGACGATCCGCGTCGGCGCCGGCGGCATCATGTTGCCAAACCATTCGCCGCTGGTCATCGCCGAGCAGTTCGGCACGCTTAACGCGTTGTATCCGGGCCGCATCGACCTTGGCCTCGGCCGCGCGCCCGGCACCGATATGGCGACCGCGCGCGCATTGCGCCGCAATCTCGATGCTGGCGCCGACAATTTCCCGCAGGATGTCGTCGAGCTGATGGGCTATTTTCAGCCGGCCGAAGAGGGCCAGCGCATCCGCGCCGTGCCTGGCGAGGGCCAAAAAGTGCCGGTCTGGATCCTGGGCTCCAGCCTTTATGGCGCGCAACTCGCGGCCTTGCTCGGCCTGCCCTACGCCTTCGCCTCGCATTTCGCACCAGCCGAGCTCGACCATGCGCTGGAGATCTATCGCTCGCGCTTCAAGCCGTCGGAGCAGCTCGACAAGCCCTATGTCATGCTCGGGCTCAACGTCTTTGCCGCACCCACCGACGCCGAGGCGCGGCTGTTGTTCACCTCGCTGCAGCAGGCGTTCGTCAACCTGCGCACCGGCCGCGCTGGCCGCTTGCCGCGGCCAGTCGAAAATTATGACCGCGACCTCGACCCGATGGCCAAAACCATGCTTGGCCAGGCGCTGTCCTGCGCGGTGGTCGGCGCTCCCGAAACGGTCCGGCAGGGCATTGACGCCTTCGTGCGCCGTACCGGCGCCGACGAGCTGATGGTCACCGCGCAGATTTTCGACCATGGCGCGCGGCTGCGCTCCTTCGAGATCCTGGCCGAAGCCCACAAATCGCTCTCGCAAGCGGCCTGACGTTCTTCTCGAAACTGGCGCGTTACGCGTTGACGCTCTGCGCGACCGCTCCGAGCGGCCGGCATGAATTGCGGATCATCAGGCGGCCTTTGAGCGTCAGCTTGCGCGGCGGTGCGTCCCTGTTGCCGGCGAGCCGGTCGAGCAGCAGGTTGGCCGTCTGTTCGCCGATCGCCTGCACCGGCTGGGAAACCGTGGTCAACTGGGGCTGGAACACATCCGACCAGGGGAAATCATCGAAACAGGCAACCGAAATATCCTGCGGGCAGGACAGCCCGATATCGCGGATCGCCTTCATGGTGCCGATCACCATCGGGTTATTGGCCGAAAAGATGGCGCTCGGACGGTCGTGCAACGACAGAAGCTGCATCGTGGCATTATAGCCGTCGACTTCGTGGAAGTTGCCGAAACGGACCAGTTCGTTCTCGACCGGCAGGCCGGCCGCCTGGAGTGCCTCGCGATAGCCCGACATGCGGTCATGCATGGGCGAGATGTCGAACGATCCGGAGATGTAACCGATGCGCCGGTGGCCGAGATCGATCAGATAGGTGATGGCGTCGAACACCGCGCGCTGGTTGTCGAGAACGACACTGTCGGTGTCGACGCCTTCGCAAACACGGTCGAGCAGCACCACCGGCACGTTGGCGTCGTCGACAATTCCCTTCAGGATCGCGCCGTCGCCGACGCGCGCGACGATCAGCCCGTCAACCATGCGGTCGAGCAGCAGCCTGATCTGGTCGTCCTGCGTGTTCAGATCCTCGTCCGTGCAGCACAGCATGACCGCATAGCCGGCGCGATCGAATGCCTGCTGGATGACCGAAACGACGTCGGTGAAGAACGGATTGGTGATATGCGGAACGGTCAGCCCGATGGTGCGGGTCGTGCCCATCTTCAGGCTGCGGGCGATCGCGTTGCGCTTGTAGCCGATGTCGCGGATCGCCTGTTCGATGCGCTGGCTAAGCTCGGGGCTGACGGTCGCGGTACCGTTGATCAGCGCCGAGACGGTGGCCACCGAAACGCGCGCTGCCTCGGCCACGTGCAGCATGGTCGGAGCCGTGGACTTTCGCTGCTTCTTTCGCCCTGACGCCGTCATTTTTCGAAACGTTTCACCGCCCTTTGGCTGTAACACCTACGGAATCTTACGTATTTGCGCAAGAATTGAAATGCGGTGATCCCGCACCATCACATATCGGCTTGACACGATCGAAACGTTTAGATTAGCGTTCGGAAGGTTCGACGACGACGGAGGGAGGCCGTTCTTGTCATGGAGCACGCTAATCCCATCCTGTCCGGGGACGTTGTGGCGGCCGATCGCCCGGACGTCGTTCTGAGCGCCGAGCATATCTCCAAGACATTCGGCGGCATCGCCGCCCTCGTCGATGTCGACTTCGAGCTGAGAAGCGGCGAGGTCCATGCGCTGATGGGAGAAAACGGTGCCGGCAAGTCGACGCTGATGAAAATCCTGTCCGGCGTCTACACCGACTACGACGGCACGGTTAGCGTCGATGGCCACGCGATTCGTTTTGCCCGTGTCCGCGACGCCGAGGATGCCGGCATCGCCATCATCCACCAGGAACTCAACCTGGTCCCCGAACTCAGCGTTGCCGACAATATCTTCCTGGGGCGCGAAAAGCTGATTGCCGGGCTGGTCGTCGACCGCAAGGCAAGCAGCCGCGCCGCCGGCGCGCTGTTGCAGCGGCTCGGCATCGAACTCAACCCGGAAGCGCGTGTCGGCGCCTTGCGCGTCGGCGAGCAGCAACTGGTCGAAATTGCCAAGGCGCTGTCGATGTCGGCGCGCATCCTGATCATGGACGAGCCGACCTCCGCGCTTTCGCCGGCGGAATGCCAGAGGCTGTTCCGCATCATCCGCCAGCTCGCCGACAGTGGCGTGGCGATCGTCTATATCTCGCACCGGATCGACGAGGTCATGCATCTGGCGAGTCGCGTCACGGTGTTTCGCGACGGACGCCATGTGCTGACCGACGATATGGCAAGGCTCGACGAAAACGCCATCATTTCGGCGATGGTCGGGCGGGACCTGCTTGCCTCCTCGCAGCACGAACGCAGCGCCAGCGGCAAGACCGTGTTGTCCGTCAGCGCCTTGTCGTTGTCGAAACCGGAGCGCCATGGCTGGCGCACGGTGCTCGACGGCGTCAGCTTCGAACTTGCCGAAGGCGAGATCCTGGGCATAGGCGGGCTGCTGGGCTCGGGCCGAACCGAAATCCTGGAAACGATCTTCGGCTCCAGCGGCGGGCGCGCAGGCGGCGACATCAGGCTCGACGGCGAGCCGGTGGCTATCCGTTCGCCGCGTGATGCCCGCAGGCTCGGCATCGCACTGGTGACCGAGGACCGCAAGACGCAAGGGCTGCATCTCAAGGCATCGATATCAGACAATGTGGCGCTACCGCTGGTCGGCGCGCTGGCGCGGTTCGGCATCCGCTCGATTGCCGGCGAACAGGGGCTGGCCCGGCATGCGGTCCGGGCGCTCGGCATACGCTGCGAGGATATCGAACAACCGGCCGGCACGCTGTCCGGCGGCAACCAGCAGAAGGTCGTCATCGGCAAATGGCTGGCGACAAGGCCGCGGGTGCTTTTGCTGGACGAGCCGACGCGCGGCATCGATGTCGGCGCCAAGCGGGAAATCTACGATCTCATCTTCAAGCTGGCGCGGGATGGGCTCGCCATCGCCGTCATCAGCTCGGAATTGCCGGAACTTTTGCATCTTTCCGACCGTATCCTGGTCATGGCCGACGGCCGCCAGACCGGGATCCTCTCACGCGAACAGGCCAGCGAGGAGGCGATCATGCGGCTTGCGGCACCACGCCGGACGATAGCGAGGCCAGCCGCATGAGCCTGTTGAGCGTGCTGTCCCGGACCAAGCTCTATTGGGGCCTGATCGCCATCTTCCTGATCGGTGTGCTCGGTTCGCCGATCAGCTCGAAGGGCAACAACATCTTCCTGTCTTACGGCAATCTGCTCGATGTGCTGCGCCAGGTATCGACCACCGGGCTGATCGCCACCGGCATGACGGCGGTGATCATCACCGGCGGCATCGACCTCTCCGTCGGTTCGCTGATGGCGATCTGCACCGTGGTCTGCGCCATGCTGCTGACGGTGCCGGGCGTGACGCCGGGCGTGGTACTGGGCGTCCCGACCGTCGCCTTGGTGGCGCTTTGCCTGGGCATCCTCGTCACCCGTTTCATCCTGCTGAACCTGGCAAAGTCGCGCGCCGGCGCGGAGGCCATGCGCGACGTCAGGCTGGACAGCGTCCGCGGACTGGTCGCGCCCGGCATTGTCGGGGTGATCCTCTGTTGCCTCGCACTATGGTTCCTGCTGCCGCAGATCAGCACGAAGTTCGGCGTGCTCGGGGTGCTGCTGGTGGCGCCTTGCGTCGGCCTTTTGTTCGGCGCGCTCAACGGCTTCATCATCGTTGCCGGCCGGCTGCAACCGTTCATCGTCACGCTGGCGATGATGGTGACGGCGCTCGGCATCGCGCGGCTGACCGCCGGCCAGAACAATGCGGTTCTCCCGGTCTATACGGGATCGAACGCCACCGCCGAATTCGAGATGCTGCGCTCGCTGGTGTTCGGCGTCATCCCGATGCCGGGCCTGTTCTTCCTCGGCGCGATCCTGATCTATGGCGCGGTGCTGCGCTTCACGCCGTTCGGCCGCTATGTCTACGCCATCGGCGGCAATGAAGAGGCGGCGCGGCTTTCCGGCATCGCCGCCGGGCGCGTCAAGATCGCCACCTATGCGGTCTCAGGGCTGCTCGCGGGCATCGCGGCGGTGCTTTATGTCGCGCAATATCGGCAAGGCAAGCCGGATGCCGGCGCCGGGCTGGAACTCGACGCCATTGCCGCGGTGGTCATCGGCGGCACCAGCCTGATGGGTGGACGCGGCAGCCTGATCGGCACATTCTGCGGCGTGCTGATCTTCGGACTGCTGTCGAACATCCTGCAATTGCACAACATCAATTCGAACCTTCAGCTCGTGCTGAAAGGGATGATTATCATCGGCACCGTGCTCGTGCAGGAGCGCAATGCCGCTGATCTTCTCTTCTATCTGCGCCTGCTGTTTGCTCCCTTGTGGGGCGGGCAGACGCACAAGGAAACGGCCGCGGCAAAGCGGCCGTCAAAAGAGACCCCGTCTCTAAATCTTGGAGGAAACAAGAAATGAAACGACGTGACATGCTGAAACTTGCCGCCGTCAGCGCGGCCCTGCTGACCACCACCGCGCTACTGACCACCGGCAGCGCCTTTGCCCAGGACAAGAAGTGGAAGATCGGCTTCTCGCAGGTGACCACCATCGAGCCGTGGCGCGCCCAGTTCAACAAGGACATCCTGGCGGAAGCCGCCAAGCATCCGGATGTCGAGCTGATCGTCACCGACGGCGAGGACAAGACCGAAAAGCAGGTTGCCGATGTCGAGAACCTGATCCGCCAGGAAGTCGACGCGCTGCTGGTGTCGCCGAAGGAATCGGCGGGCCTGACCGGCGTCGTGCAGCAGGCGGTCGACGCCAAGATCCCGGTCTTCGTGCTCGATCGCAACGTCGACACCCAGGACTACACGCAGTTCGTCGGCGGCGACAACAAGCTGATCGGCAAGGCCGCCGGCGAATATGCCGTCGAGCTTCTGGGCGGCAAGGGCAAGGCATCGGGCAATGTCGTCGAGATCTGGGGCGGCATGGGCACACAACCGGCGCATGACCGGCATGACGGCTTCCACGAATTCACCGACAAGGAGCCGGGCATCAAATATCTGCTCGACCAGCAGTCGGGCGACTGGAAGCAGGACCAGGCCTACAACATCATGGCGACTGCGCTGCGCAACAACGAGAAGATCGATCTCGTCTACGGCCACAACGACCCGATGGCCTATGGCGCCTATCTTGCCGCCAAGGATGTCGGCCGAGAGAAGGACATCAAGTTCATCGGCATTGACGGGCTGCCCGGCGAAGGCGTGACGCTGGTCAACAATGGCGAGCTGACCGCGACCTTCACCTACGTCACTCCGGGCGCCGAAGGGTTGCGGCAGGCGATCAAGTTCCTGAACGGCGAGAAGGTCGAGAAGACCATCACGCTGCCGACGGAAAAGATCACCAAGGAGAATTCCGCGCAGATCCTGAAGGACAACGGCCTCTGAAACGAGGCACTCCTGTCGGGCCTGCCCGGCAGGAGTGCTTTTCTCAAGCAGGCTCAGGCCAGCTTGGCCAAGAGCTTCATGAAGGTGGCGACCTCCTTGGGCGAAAGCGGCGCCAGTGTTTCCTCGGTGATGTCGCGGGCGAGCGGGATCAGGCGCTCGATTGCGTCGCGGCCTTGCGCGGTCAGATTGACCAGCAGACGCCGCTTGTCGACCTCATGCTTGGAAAGTTCTACCAGGCCACGCGCCTTCAGCCGGTCGATGACGCCCTTGACCGTCGCGGCGTCCATGGCGATTAAAGTGCCAAGCTGATTCTGCGAGGTCTCGCCGACGTCGCGCAATTTGGCCAGAGCGGCGAACTGCGGCGGCGTCAGGTCGGCGATATGCGCGGCGAAGATCGAGACATGGCGCTGATGTGCCTTGCGCAGGATGAAGCCGACCTGCTCCTGCAGGTGGTAGTCGTTCTCATCGGGCTCCTCGACCTCGACCAGCTTGAGCAGGTTTTCCTCGCTCACGGCAGCCAACCCCGCGCCCTGATGTCTATCGCGCCGTGTCTGCACGACGCCTCCGCGACACGCCTGCCTTGGTGAAAGATCGGAAACTCAGGCATGGGCAACTTCCTTCCCAGGGATTTTTTTGGGCGCGGCGAGCGCCATGGAACCAACGACGCGGCTTTGGCCGGCCAGGAAAAGCGCCGCGGCGGCAATCAGGCCATTTCGGCGAAAATCATCGGCGACAGCAAGGCCGCTGTCCAGTGCAGTGGCGATGTCAGCTGGTGAAAGCGGGCCGACAGAAGTTGTGACCAGCCGGTCACCCAGGTCGCTATCCGGTGCCAGCGCGCGCGCCGGCATGCGTTTGACGGCGGGGTGGCCGGGCAGGTTGACAGCGTTGGCGATCAAGGTGGCAGCGGCATCGGCTTCGGCCCCCGTCCGCGCCAGCACGGTGACGGCATCGGCGATGCCCAGCGAAAACGAACGTCCACGCCAGCCGCTGGTTGCGATGCCGTGAATCCCGTCCTCGGCACGAATGGTGATGCGGTCCGCCAAGCCATGCCCCGTCCCGGCGATAGCAAGGGTCATGGAACGACCGCTCGCGAGATGGATCGCGCTGTCACCGCCATTGTTGACATAGGCGCGGTCGAGCTTTCTTCCGGCAAGCAAAGCGGCGAGAATTTCGTCGGCTACGGAACCGGCGACCGCGGCCATCGGCGTGATGAAACTTTCGGCGAGCGGGTAGACTGCCGCCTCCATGCGCTGCGCCGTTGGACCAGCGAAAGCGCGCGGATCAAGGCTCGCCGGCTTGCGCAGTTCGGCAACTTCGCCGACCAGCTCCACAAGAATGGTCTGGAAGCGTGTTGCCGCCTGCCGATAGGCAGCAGCACATTCGCTGGCATCACCAAAGGCTTCTACGATCAGGTCGATCGGGCCATGATTGAGGTGCAGCCGCTTGCCGCCCTCCAGCCAGTGCGCCTGCGGGCCATTCATCACCCGGCACCATTGGCGGCGGCGCGCCGCAATTGCGCCAGCGGCGGCCAGGGATTGTTCGCCGGCGCACCGGTGCCGCGACGCGGGTTGAGATACTCGCCGCCCTTGGCAAGGATGTCCTCGACGCTGCGGATCTCGGCCTCGTAGCCACCCAGCCTGACATAGTCATCGCGGCGCAAGGTGAACTCGATCGGCGCCACCAGCGCCGGCGTCGGCACATAGCCGAAGGCGCCTTCCGGCACTCTGACAACATCGACCATCAGCGTGATGCCGCCGCCCGGCCAGACATAGACCGGCGCGCCGCCGACCGTCACGTAAGTCTTCAGGCCTTGCACCGAACGGGTCAGGTTGACCGGGTTCTCGGTGACGCCGGCGCGCAGCGAACCGCCGGCGCCACCGATGAACAGCACCGTGCACAAAGCCGGCTCGCAATTGTCCTCGATCAGGCCGACCGACTTTTGCAGCCGCTCCGGGAACGGCTTTTCGACCGGCTTCAGCTCGTCGTCGAGTTCGTAATAGGCGAACTGCTCGCCGGTGGTCGAAACCATCAGCAGCGACAGGCCGGGGCGCGCGCCCTTCTTGGCGTTCCACTCGCCAAGGATCGACAGCGGGTCGGAAATGCTGGTGCCGCCCCAGCCGAGGCCGGGCTCCGACACCTTGAAATAGCGGCCAGGCGTCGAGCGTCGGCCGATGATCTTGATCCCGGTGTCCTGCCAGCCCAGCACCTTGCCGGCCTGATGCTCGGAGACGACGCCGGTGATGTGGTCGTCGACCACCACCACTTCGTCGACCAGGCCGCGCCACTGGGTGGCGAACATGCCGATGGTGGCCGAGCCGCAGCCGACCCGCATGCGGTGTTCGACCTTGCCGTCGATGACCGGCGGTTTGCCGGCTTCGACAATGACCGCAGCGCCGCCGTCGATGGTCAGTTCTACGGGCTTGCGGTTGCACAAATTGAGCAGCGCGTCACATGTGGCGCGGCCCTCAGCCTTGGAGCCGCCGGTGAAATGATGCACGCCGCCAAGCGACAGCATCTGCGAGCCGTATTCGCCCGTGGTGACATGGCCGATGGCCTCGCCTCCGGCGCGAACGGTCGCGGTTTCCGGGCCTAAATGGCGGTCGGTGTCGATCTTCACCTTGACGCCGCAATAGGAGAAGATGCCCTCGGTGACCACGGTGACGAGATCGACGCCCTCGACCTGCTGGCTGACGATGAACGGAGCCGGTTTGTAGTCGGGATAAGTGGTGCCGGCGCCGATCGCGGTAACGAAGCGGCGGCCGGTATTGACCAGTTCACCGTTCCATTGTTCGCCCTCGGCGACAAAGGGGACGACCGTGCCGCCGGCCTCAGCCGCATGGTCGAGGATGGTCAGCGGATCCATGCGCACGATGCGGCCGCCGACATTGCCGTAGCGGTCGCAGGCGCCGGTACGGCCGTCAGCGATGTAGCACATGACCGGACAGGCATCGCAGCGGATCTTCTCCGCCACCTGCTTTTCGCCGGGGTCGTGCGTTTCGAAACGTTCGGCAAGCTCGCTCATCGGCGTGCCTCCTTGTCGCGGATCGCCGCGCGAATGCGGCTCGGCGTCGCCGGCACCTTGGTGACCAGGACGCCGGTGGCATGGCGGATGGCGTTGAGGATCGCCGGCGCTGTCGGGATCAGCACGTGCTCGCCCAGACCCTTGGCGCCAAAGGGTCCTTCCGGGTCCGGAACTTCGATCAGGATGGTCTCGATCGGCGGCACGTCGCCGATGGTCGGGATGAGATAGTCGTGCAGGTTCTCGGTGCGGCCGGGGATGTATTCTTCCATCAGCGCCATGCCGATGCCTTGCGCAATGCCGCCCTCGATCTGGCCTTCGACCAGCAGCGGGTTGATTGCCTTGCCGACATCGTGCGCGGCGGTGATTTTCATGAGCTTCACGGTGCCGAGCCTGAGGTCGACTTCGAGTTCGGCGATCTGCGCGCCATAGCCATAGACGGCGTACGGCTTGCCCTGGCCCTTGGCATCGAGCGGCAGTGTCGGCGGGTCATAGGTTTCCTCGGCACGGAAGACGAAGCCGTCGGCGTCGGTTTTCAGCGTGGAAAGATCGATATGCCGCATCGCTTCGCCCTCACGGATGATCAGGCTTGTCCCATCGAGGGCGATCGCCGCCCTCTCCGACACGTTGGCGAAGCGCAGGATCGCGTCGCGCAAGGCGCGGCCGGCCTTTTCGGCGGCCTTGCCGGTGACGAAGGTCTGGCGTGAGGCCGAGGTCTTGCCGGCGTCGGGCGTGATCGCGGTGTCGGCGCTTTTCAGCCGGAACTTCTCCAACGGCAGCCCAAGCGCGTCGGCGCATATCTGGCTAATCACGGTGTTCGAGCCTTGCCCGATATCGACGGCGCCTTGATGCAGCACGACATCGCCTTCAGCCGAGATGCCAACCTTTATGGTCGATGGATTGGGCAGCGAGGTGTTGCCGCAGCCATACCAGCAGGAGGCGACACCGACGCCGCGCTTTTTTGCCCCGTTCGTGGCATTGAACGCCTCGGCATCGGCGAGCGCGTGTGACCAATGCGGCCGCAGCGCTTCAAGGCATTCGGCAATGCCGACCCCGGAGTCCAGTTTCTGGCCAGTAACCGTTTCGGATCCGTTCCGAAGGCAGTTTTTCAAACGAAAATCGAGCCGATCCAGCCCTAGTTTCTCGGCCAGCTCGTCATAGAGGGTTTCCTGCATGATCGTCGCCTGTGGCACGCCGAAGCCACGGAAGGCGCCGGAGATCGGACCGTGCGTGTGGATGGCGCGGCCTTCGGCGCGGTAATTCGGCGTCAGATAGGGGCCAGAGGCGTGCACCGGTACGCGATTGGCGACTGTCGGCCCCCAGCTCGCATAGGCGCCGGTGTTGAAATCGCCTGAAAAGACCATGCAGGTGACAAGCCCATCGGCATCGGCGCCTATGGTCGCGCTCATCTCGGCCGGATGACGCTTGGTGGTCGAGATCATCGATTCGTTACGGGTGTAGGCGAGTGCGGCCGGCCGTCCGGTTTTCATGGCGACGAGGCCGATCAGCGGCTGCAACGAGACATCGAGCTTCGAGCCGAAGCCGCCGCCGGTGGCGGTCGGCACAATGCGCACCTTGTCGACGGCAAGGCCAAGTACCTTTGCCGTGTCGTCGCGGTCCATGTAGGGCGCCTGGGTGCAGGCGACGACGACGAGCGTGTCGCCATCCATATAGGCATAGCCGGCTTCCGGCTCGATATAGGCGTGCTCGACATAGGATGTGTCGATGGCGCCGGAGACGGTGAAAGCGGCGCCGGCAAGGGCGGCTTCGGGGTCGCCGCGCTCGACAAAGCCGGAGGTGAGCAGGTTCGCCGGCCGGTTCTCGTGGACCAATACCGCGCCGTTAGCCTGCGCTTCGCCGGGCTGCAGAAAATGCGGCAACTCGGTCCATGCAATGGGGAAATCCGTAAGGTCGAGATCGAGGATGGCCTCGCGTTCGCCAGCGACCAGCGCCACCGCCTCGCCGCGAAAGCGCGCGAAGCTCTGGGCCAGGGCCGGCTGGTCGGCAAACGGACCGATGACACCGAAGCAGTTCTCTCCCGGAATGTCGGCGGCGGTGAAGATGCCGACGATGCCAGGGTGTTTCTTCGTCCAGGCGTCGAGATCGCCGAATGTAAAACGCGCGTGATAATGCGGCGAGCGGACCACCAGTACGGCAAGCGCATCGGCCGGAAAGGAATCGCCACCGAATTTTTCGCCACCGGTGACCTTGGGCAGGCCGTCGAGGCGGATCGGCGAAGAGCCCACGGCGCCGCCGGAGACTGGCATTCTGCGGTCCAGGTCGTGATCGAATTGGCCAAGTTGGCGCTGCCCCTCACCCTTACCCTCTCCCCGTGAAGAACGGGGAGAGGGGGTCGCCAGCGCTGGAGCTTGTCCCTTCTCCCCGTCGCTATACGGGGAGAAGGTGCCGGCAGGCGGATGAGGGGCGGTGCCGCCGTTCGATGGTTCGCTCGCGAACCGTCTTGCATCCATCACCGCGGCGATGATCTTGCGGTAGCCGGTGCAGCGGCAAAGGATGCCCCCCAGCGCATCCTGCACTTCGGTTTCGCTCGGGCACGGCTGCCTGTCGAGAAGTGCGGTCGCGGCGACGAGAAGGCCAGGCGTGCAGGCGCCGCATTGCGCTGCGCCATGGTCGAGGAACGACACCTGCAGCGCCGACAGCCGGCCATTGGCAAGGCCTTCGACGGTCGTCACCGCCGCGCCGGCCACTGAGGCCGCCGGCATCAGGCAGGCGCAGACGGGTTCGCCGTCGACCAGCACGGTGCAGGCGCCGCAATCGCCGGCGTCGCAGCCGACCTTGGTGCCGGTGAGATGCAGTTCATCGCGCAGCACCGAGGAGAGCCGGCGCAGCGGTGGTACGCACGCGGAAACAGCGGCGCCGTTGACCTCGAAAGCGATATCGGCGCATTCCATGCTCATGCCAGGCTGAGCTCCGCTCATGCCAGGCTGAGCTCCGCTCATGCCGGGCTGGCCTTTGCTCATGTCAGGCTGAGCTTTGCTCATGCCGCCGCCACCTTGTCGTCCTGAGTCGCTGCGCCAAGCACGGCGCAGGCAACAATCTCGCGTGCCGCATCAATCCGGTATTCGGCGCTGCCACGCACATCGCCGATCGGCGACAGCTCGTCCATCGGCGCCGACTGGATTGCAGCGGCCAATGCATGGTCAACCGGAAGGCCCCGCAAAGCTGCTTCGACGCCCGCGAGGCGCTGGGCGACAGCCGAGCAGGAGCCGACGGCGATGGCGGCATCACCTACGATGCCATCCTCGATAACGAGGCGCGCCGCCACCATGGCAATGGAGATGACGAGATAGCGCCGCGCGCCAAGCTTCACGAAGCAAGATGTACCGGCAGCAGCGGGTTTCGGAATGCGAATGGCCGTGACCATCTCGCCTAGCTGCAAATCCGTGCGGCGGTTGCCGAGGATGAATTCTTGCAGCGGCAAAGTGCGGACCGTCATCGCCGAACGCAGTTCGACTTCGGCGTCGAGCACGAGCAGCGCCGGCACGCCGTCGGCGGCCGGAGAGGCATTGCAGAGATTGCCGGCGATGGAAGCGACATTCTGGATCTGCACGGAGCCGACTTCGCGGGCCGCCTGCTTCAGCGCATCGAAAGCCACAGGCAGCGGATGGCGGACCAGATCGGTCCAGGTCGTGCGTGCGCCGATGACCCAATGGGCGCCTGTTTCGGCGATACCGCGCAGCGCGGCAAGGCCGTTGATGTCGAGGACATTCTCTCGAAAAGGCTTGCTGCCCTGCGCCGGGTAGAAATCGGTGCCGCCGGCAAGAATGCGCCACGAAGCCTCGCCAAGCAAAGCGAGTGCTTCGTCGACCGTGGTGGGTTTGGCGTAACGGATCACGCTTTGCCTTCCAACAAGAGCAGCCTTCGAAGGGCCTTGCCGATGGATTCCGATGGATTCCTAAGCGTCCAAACTCGGAAAAATTCATTCGTATGCAAATGATATCAAGCCGGCAGGAATTGTCAAAGCCAGAGTTTTGCGGCGGCATCGCCATCCGTGCCACGGCACGCATTTGTTACGCCCGCGCATGACCCTGAAAATCGGAACCGATTTTCGGAAAGGATCATGCGCAAACTCAAAGTGCTACAGCGTCCTTTTCGCGTCCAACGGACGCACGGCGCTGTAGAGGTTGACGCAGGCGGCCATCTGGTCAAGTTTCTGCATCCGGTCGCGCCAGCGGCCTTTCTTCCGCCGGAACCCCACCGGAGCCCGCGCCCGAGACTGACGAGAAGGAGGCCCCATGGCCGACGAAGCGCTTGTTGTCATCGACCTACAGAACGATTTCTGCCCCGGCGGCGCGCTGGCGGTGGCCGGCGGCGATGAGATCGTGCCGCTCGTCAACGACCTGATCCGGCGGAGCGAGCATGTCGTGCTGACGCAGGACTGGCATCCCGCCGGCCATTCCAGCTTTGCTTCCAGTCATCCGGGCAAGCAGCCCTTCGAGACGATCGAGATGCCTTACGGCCATCAGACGCTGTGGCCGGACCATTGCATCCAGGGCAGCCTCGGCTCGGACTTTCATTCGGGGCTTGCCTGGACCAAGGCCGAACTGGTGATCCGCAAGGGGTTCCGGCCGGCGATCGACAGCTATTCGGCCTTCTTCGAGAACGACCATACGACGCCGACCGGCCTCGCCGGCCATCTTAGGGAGCGTGGCATCGACACGCTGACCCTGGTTGGTCTTGCCACCGATTTCTGCGTCGCCTTTTCGGCGCTCGATGCGGTCAAGCAGGGTTTCAAGACGACGGTGCGGCTCGACGCCTGCCGCGGCATCGATCTCAACGGCTCGGTCGAGGCGACGCTGAAGCGGATGCGCGAGGCAGGCGTCACGCTCGAAGACCATTTGTCGGATTGACCGGATCGTGAGGCGTCGAGGGGGCTTCTCACAGTTCGTAACGGTTTTGGCGGCAGGCATCCTGGCCTCAGCCGTGTTTCCGGACCTGGCTGTCGCTGCCGAAAACCACGCGCTGCCGGGCCAAACAATGTCGCTGTGGTGGGCATTGCCCTTCGCCGGCCTGCTGCTGTCGATCGCCACCGGACCTCTGCTCTTCCATCACGCCTGGGAGCATCACTACGGCAAGATCACCGCCTTTTGGGCGGCACTGGTGATTGTGCCACTGGCAATCGCCTTCGGCATGCCTTCAGCCATGGTAGCGGTGCTGCACGCGCTGCTCACCGAATACATGTCGTTCATCATCCTGCTGTTTGCGCTGTTCACCATTTCGGGCGGCATCCTCGTGGCCGGCAACATCCATGGCACGCCGCTGGTCAATGCCGGATTGCTGCTGATCGGCGCGGTCCTCGCCTCCGTCATCGGCACGACCGGCGCCTCGATGATCCTGATCCGGCCGATCCTGCGCGCCAACGACAATCGGCCATTCAATGCCCATGTCGCCATCTTCTTCATCTTTCTGGTCTCCAACATCGGCGGCTCGCTGACGCCGCTCGGCGACCCGCCGCTGTTCGTCGGCTTCCTGCGCGGTGTCGATTTCTTCTGGACCGCGGGTAATCTCTGGCGCGAGACATTGTTCGTCGGCGGCATCGTGCTGGCCGTGTTCCTGGCGATCGACATGGTGCTGCATCGGCGTGAGGCTGGCGCGCCGAAGATCAAGGATCCGACACCCGATACGAAAGTGCGCATCCGCGGCCTGGCCAACATTCCGCTGCTGGCCGGCGTTATCGGCGCGATCCTGCTGTCCGCCCTATGGAAACCGGGCGTGAGCTTCTCCATCTCCGGCGTCAGTCTCGAACTGCAGAATCTCGTGCGTGACGCCATCATCCTGGCGCTCGCCTTGCTGTCGCTTCGCGTCTCGTACAAGAGCCATCGCGAGGCTAACGGCTTCAGCTGGGGGCCGATCGCTGAGGTGGCAAAGCTGTTTGCCGGCATCTTCATCTGCATCGTGCCGGTGGTCGCCATCCTGAAAGCCGGTCATGACGGGGCGCTGGCGCCGCTGGTCTCGCTGGTCACCTCGTCCTCGGGCCAGCCCAACGACCTCGCCTATTTCTGGCTGACCGGGGCGCTGTCGTCCTTCCTCGACAATGCGCCGACCTATCTGGTGTTCTTCGAGCTCGCCGGCGGCGACCCGCAGCATCTGATGACCAGCTTCGCCTCGACACTGGCGGCGATCTCGGCCGGCGCGGTGTTCATGGGCGCCAACACCTATATCGGCAACGCGCCGAACTTCATGGTCTACGCCATCGCCAGGCATCGCGGCGTGAAGATGCCCGGCTTCTTCGGCTACATGGCGTGGTCGGGCGCGGTGCTGATCCCGACCTTCTTGATCGCCGGCTTTCTGTTCTTCAGGTGATCAACCGACGCCGACATAGCGGCGAACGGCCGACGGATCGGCGCGCAGTTGCTCGACGTCGACGGTCTCGCGATTGCGACCGTTTTCGATGAATGAGACGCGGTCGGCGACCGACAGCACGGCATCGACCCGCTGCTCGACGAGGATGGTCGAAACACCAAGATCGCGCAGCTTCGCCACCGTTTCGCGGATCTTGGCGATCATCGACGGCATCAGCCCTTCGGTCGGCTCGTCAAGCAGCAGCACTTGCGGTTCGAGGCACAGTGCCCGGGCCATGGCCAGCATCTGCTGCTCGCCGCCGGACAGCGTGCCGGAGCGCTGCCGCAACCGTTGGCGCAGCAGCGGGAAAAGATCGAGCACGTTTTCGCGCGTCGCCTTGCCCTTGTTGCGCGTCATCAGGCCGATGTCGATGTTTTCCGCGACCGTCATCTCGGCGAACAGCCGCCTGCCCTGCGGCACATAGGCGACGCCGGCCTTGGGCACTTCGTGCGCCGGCAGGCCGGTCAATTCCTTGCCGTCGAGCCTGATCGAACCGGCGCTTGAGGGGATTAGGCCCATGATCGCCTTCAGCGTCGTCGTCTTGCCGGCGCCGTTGCGGCCGAACAGGCAAAGCACCTCACCCCTGTTCAGCGCGAGGTCGAGGCCGTAGAGCACCTGGACCTCGCCGTAGAAGCAGTCGAGCCCGGAGATCGTCAACGCCTCAGCCATGAGTCGTCCCCAAATAGGCGTCCTGGACCTCGGTATTGGCGCGGATCTGCTCGGGCGTGCCTTCGGCCAGGATCCTGCCGGCGTTGAGGACGGTGATGCGGTCGGCAAGCTGCATGACGACAGGCATGTTGTGTTCGATCAGAAGCACGGTAGCGTTCTTGGCGATGTCGCGCACGAGATCGATGAAATTGTCGATCTCGCTGTCGGCCAGCCCTTGCGTCGGCTCGTCGAGGATCAGCAGGCGCGGTTTCAGCGCCAGCCCCATCGCCACTTCGAGCAGGCGCTGGTGACCGTAGGACAATTGCCCGGCCAGCATATGCGTGCGGTCGGCAAGGCCGGTGCGTTCGAGCGCCGCCATGACGCCGGTGCGTACCGCGCCTTTCGAGCGGCCGTCGGTCAGCGTGCGCTGCACCGGCAGCGCGACATTGTCGTAGACGCTGAGATTGGCAAAGACACTGGTGATCTGGAACGTGTAGGCAACGCCAAGCCGCACTCTGGCATAGGCCGGCAGGCCGGTGATGTCGGCGCCGTCGAAGACGACCGTCCCCTGGGATGGTTGGATGCGGCCGCTGACCAGGCTGACGAAGGTAGTCTTGCCGGCGCCGTTTGGACCGATGACGGCGCGGATCTCGCCCGGCATCAGCGCGAAGTCGACATTGTCGACAGCGCGCAGGCCGCCAAAGTTTCGGGACAGGTCCTTGGTAGTCAGCAGCGGCATCACGGCAGCCACCCGAGCCAGCGGTGACGGATGGTGCCGAGAATGCCTTTGGGGAAGAACAGCACCAAAAGAATGAGCGCGATGCCGACGATCAAGAGATAGGCCGAGGTGTAGCCGCTGGTGATGTCGACGACGTAGTACATGAACAGCGTGCCGATCAGCGGACCGAGCGTCGTGGCCGCGCCGCCGAGCAGCACCCAGAGCAGCGGCAGGATGGAATATTGCACCGAAGCGAAGCTCGAGCCGACATAGCCGAACAGCAGTGCGTAGGCGGCACCCGACGCCGCGCAGATGGTGCCGGAGACGACGACTGCGGCGAGCTTGTTCGAAAACGTGTCGTAGCCCAGCATTTTGGTGCGTTCCTCGTTCTCGCGGATGGCGACCAGAACGCGGCCGTATCTGGAGCGGACGATGGCGAGGGTTATGAGCAGGACGATCGAAAACAGTGCCAGCGCGCTCATGTAGCGAACGGTCGGATTGGTGAGTTCCAACGATGTCGCACCGAAGCTGAGCACCCGCGCCGGCTGCGGCACCACCATGCCCTGGTCGCCGCCGGTCCATGAGGCGAAATAGAGTATGACGAGGTAAAAGACCTGCGCGAACATCATGGTGACGATCATGAAGGCGACGCCGGAGGTGCGCAGCGCGAGCACGCCGATCACGAGGGAGAGGACCGCGCCGCAGAGGATGCCGACGGCGAAGGCGGCCGGAACGCTCCAGCCGAGATGGATGACGGCGAGACCCGCGCCATAGAGCCCGGCGGCAAAGAACATGGCGTGGCCGAGGCTGAGCAGACCGACATAGCCGAACAGCATGTTGTAGCCCATGGCGAAGACCGCCAGAACCATGATGCGGGCGAGCAGGCCATGGTGATAATCCGGCAGGACGAAGCTCAATGCGAAGAGCAAAGCGATGAGGCCGAGATGCAGCGAATAAGGTTTTGCCGGCGAAGCATCCTTCATCGCGATGCCGTTCCGAACAAGCCTTGCGGCCGGAACACCAGCACCATGGCGACCAGGAGCGTGGCGATGATCTTGGCCAAGGTCGGCGAGAAGAACACCGAGATGATGCCGTCCGACAGGCCGATGAGCACGGCGGCGACAAGGGTGCCGCGCAGCGAGCCGAGACCGCCGATGATGACGACGATGAAGGAGAGCAGCAGCGGATCCTGCCCCATTAGATAATGCGCCTGGCTGATCGGCACGATCAGCACCGCGGCCACCGCCGCCAGCATTGCGCCGAGTGCGAAGACGCCGGCATAGACGCGGTCGACCGGAATGCCGAAGGCCTGCGCCGTCTCGCTGTCATATTGCGTGGCGCGCATGACGAGGCCGATCTTGGTGTGGGTCAGCACCAGCCATGTCGCGGCAAGCAGCAGCGCCGAGGCAGCGATAATCGACAGCTTGTAGCCGGAATAGCCGAACCAGGGCAGCAGGATGCGATAGCTGAAGGGCGGCTCGACCGGCCGCGCCTCGGGCCCGTAGAAGGTCAGCGCCAGTTGCTGGATGATGTAGAGCATGCCGATGGTGGCGACGATGGTGGCTTCGGGATTGTAATTCAGCCGGCGCAGCACCAGCCGCTCGGCGACGAGCGCGATGGCGCCGACGATCAGCGGCGCCAGCACGAGAGCGGCGAGGAAGCCGAGCGCCGGATGGCCCGATATCGCCGTCGAGATTGCCCAGGCCAGCACCGCCCCCAGCATGAAGAACTCGCCATGGGCGACATTGACGACGCGCATGACGCCGAACACCAGCGACAGGCCAAGCGCCGTCAGCGCCAGCACGGCGGAGGTGACGAGGCCCTCGAGGGCGGCGAGGAGGAGGTGGGGTCCAAAGTGCATCGGCTAAGCACCGGCGGATGCGCGAGGCACCCCCCTCTGTCCTGCCGGACATCTCCCCCTCAAGGGGGGAGATTGGCTGTCATCACCGCTTTCGCCAAACGCCAAGGTTGGTAGGGAGCCGCCTACGCAAAAACTGCCAATCTCCCCCCTTGAGGGGGAGATGTCCGGCAGGACAGAGGGGGGTGACTTGGCTCCCACGCTTACAGACAAAGCCGTGTCTAGAGCGCCTGCGTGGTATAATCCCCTTCCGGCTCGTAGAGGCCGTCCTCGATCTTGGTCTTGTGGACGACATTCAGCCGGCCGCCTTCGACCTTGGAGATGTTCTGGATGCCGAAGCACTGGTGGATCTTACCGTTGAAGGTCTTGGGGCCCTGCGGATGCTCGGGTCCCTCGGCGAATTCGGTCAAGGCCTCGGTCGCCTCGACCAGCTTGGCGCGGTCTTCCGGCCCCTTGTAGCCGGCGTCTTCCATGGCCTTCTTGACGACGTAGAGCGTTTCCCAGCAGCCGAACATATGCGCGGCGGTGGAGACGTCCTTCGGATCGTCGACGGCGGCGCCATTGTCGTCGATGCCTACGGCGGCGCGGTAGGCCTTCTGCGCGGCGGAATCGTCAGGTTGGGCATAACGCGGTGAGCCTTCCCAGAAATGGCTGCCATCGAGGAATTCGAGGCCGGGGCTGTTGATGTCGGTGGCTTCGAGCGAGTCGATGAAGCCGAACAGCTGCGGCCGGTTCGAGCCGTAGAATTCGCCGAGTTCCTTGACGAAGGTGAGCACCGCCGGGCCGACCATGACGTGGTAGATCACCTCGGTCTCGGCCGGGATCTGCGGAAAATACTTGGTGAAGGAGGATTCCGTCGGCGGGATGGCGATCTGGGCAATGACCTCGGCGCCTTGCGCCTTCAGCGCCGGCGGCAGGTAGTCGCGGTGGTCGTAGCCGAAGGCAAAGTCGGGGAATATCTGCGTCACCTTCTTGCCGGCATTGGCGGCGATCCACGGCGCCATCGACTGGATCTGGCTCTTCACGTCGGTGATGCCCGGCTGGAAGACGTAGCGGTTGAGCTTGGTCGAGGCGACGTGGTGACCTTCGCTGACGACAAAGTAGGGCATCTTGGCCTCGCCGGCGGCCGGCGCCGAACCGATGACGACATGCGAGAACAGCGTGCCGAAGACGATGTCGGTCTTGTGCTGGGTGGCGAATTTGCCGACCACTTCGGCGCCACGGCCGGGATCGGTGCCGTCATCCTCGATGATCACCTCGACCGGGCGGCCGTTGATGCCGCCAGCGTCGTTGATCGCCTTAATCGCTGCCGCCGTGGTCTTCTCATACCAGCGGCCATAGGCAGCGCCGATGCCTGTGCGGTGCGACTGGAAGCCGATCTTTATCGGTGCCGAGCTCTGCGCCTGGCTGTAACGCACGAAGCCGGGCGCCACCGCAAGGCCGGCGCCGGCGGCCAGACCTTTCAGCGCCGTGCGGCGGGTAAGATTGGTCTTGGAGAGGTCGAAGAATCTATTCTTGTCAGCCATGTTCGTTCCCCTGTTTTTCAGTCTTGACCAACGATAAGGCGGTTTGAGCACCCTCGGTCAGAGGATGCAAAAATTGCATGTGTACAAACTAAATCACCAAAGCCCTGGCGTGGCAAGCGAGCTTTCCCCTGGGGCATCGAGGGCGTCCTTGTTTCATCCAACCGTCGGCGTGGCAAGCAGCCACAGGCCGAAGACCGTGTAGGCGATCATCAGCACGGTGAGCGGCAATTGGCTGAGCGCGGCCCGGGCGGGAACTGGGTGCAACCGCCAGGCGAGGCCATGCGCGACAAGCACGGCGAGCATGTGACCGGCGATGATGACGCCGGCCTGCAGATTCCACAGCCACCAGGCCGAGCCGGCGCCGGCGACCACACCGGCTTCGATCTCCATGCCGGCGGTTCCGAACAGGTTCCAGCCAAGCGCAAACGGGTCGGAAAGAGCAGCAACCGCATATTGGCCGTCGACGAGCAGCACCGTCAGATAGTGCGCAAAATGATAAGCGAGCGCGATCGGCACGATCGACCAGACCAGCAGTCCCGCAGCCTGAGTGAAGGTATGCTTGCCGCCGGCAAGACGCTGGCCAAGGCCAATTGCAGCCATGAACGCTGCCGCAAGCAGGACGAATGTCAGAACGAGCCCAAGACTGCCAATGCCGATCACCGCCGTGCGGCCCGGAAACTCCAGCGGATTGACGCCGAACCAGCCCAGCCAGAAGAAGGTCCTCGACAGGCCGTCGAAGGACACCGAAGACAAGGCAAGCAGAAGGAAGGCGATGCCGCTCGACGGCAACGGCGTAGAATCGAGCAGCTTGGCGCCCGGCCAGCAGAGACTGAGCCGGCCTTTGTTACTGCGTTCGTCTTCTTTGCGCTCAAGGAAAGCGAACCGCCCCACCATGGCGAAGAAGATCGTCAGGAATTCGCCACGCCGGCTCCAGTCGGGATAACCGAAGACAAGCATTCCGGCAAAGCTCAGCAGCCAATAGAGGCCGGCGGCCCAGGCCAGACGTGCCGGATCGTCGGGCGCCGGATCGATCAGTTCGAACCAGGCAAAGGCGAAGAACAATATGACAGCCGGCCAGCAGCCGAGCCACGCAGGCAGGCGCGATTGCAGCGTTTCGTCGCTGCGCCTGCCGATCAGGCGGATTGCGAGGCGCCAAGGCCCGTAACAGGGATTCAGCCAGGACCAGAGATCGCCGAGCAGGCCTTGCAGGAGAGCCAAGCCGACCCAGAGCAGCGTCCATGTGACCAGCGGCAACGGGTTGGAAAGCGGATCGCGGCTGCCGAACAGTCCCGCCGCTATAAGAATTGCAAAGCCGGCAAAGGATAGCAGGCTGATGATCGTGCGGGGGCCGTCGCCGAAGGTGAAAAGCGGTAGCCGCCGGCGCCAGAAGCGGTCGAGCGCGTCGGGCGGCAGCAAGGCCAGAACGAGGAAGCTGACGGCCACGGCGAACGCGCCGCCCGCGACGTAGTAGCCGGTCGGGAGCAGAAGCACGTGACCGCGATCGGAGGCGTGGGCGAAAGCGGGGGTGGGAAGAATTACGAGGGCAGGAGTGACAAGGGCCAACCACTGACGATGGGGCTCTACGGCGCCCCCCTCTGTCCTGCCGGACATCTCCCCCTCGAGGGGGGAGATTGGATTTCGCCTCGGCCTTCGCCAGTTTCCAGCATTATAAAATGAAGCGCGGGGGCTGAAGCTGCCGATCTCCCCCCTTGAGGGGGAGATGTCCGGCAGGACAGAGGGGGGCGCGAGGGAATGCGACTTAGCGATCATGTCATTCGCGAATCCGCCCGCGGCCTCACACCTTGACCAGCTGCTCCACGCGGTCCTTGGCGCCGAATATTCTGAGATACCGCTCGATCTCCTTCAGATCGCCCGTCGCCTTGGCAGGGTTGTCGGACAGCTTGACCGCCGGCCGGCCATTGGCCTCGGTGACCTTGCAGACCAGCGAGATCGCGTCGAGGCTGTTGGTTTCGGTCGGCGCGCAGCCCTCGAAATCATTGGTCAGGTTGGTGCCCCAGCCGAAGGACATGCGTACCTTGCCGCGGAAGTGGCGGTAGGTTTCCTCGATGGTCTCGACCTCGAGCCCGTCGGAGAAGATGAGCAGCTTCTGCTTGGGGTCCTTGCCCTTCTCGCGCCACCAGGAAATGATCTTCTCGCCGCCCTCGATCGGCGGCGCGCTGTCGGGGCGAAAGCCGGTCCAGTCGGCGACCCAGTCCGGCGCGTCGCGCAGGAAGGAAGCGGTGCCGAAGGCGTCGGGCAGCACGATCAGCAGATTGCCGCCATAATAGCGCTGCCAGTCCTGCAGCACCTTGTAGGGCGACTGTTTCAGTTCCTTTTCCGACTTGGCGAGGGCTGCGAACACCATCGGCAGTTCATGCGCGTTGGTGCCCAGCGCCTCAAGGTCGTTGTCCATGGCAAGCAGCACGTTGGAGGTGCCGGTGAAGGCTTCGCCGATGCCCTCCTTCAGCGCCTCGACGCACCAGCGCTGCCACAGGAAGGAATGGCGGCGGCGGGTGCCGAAGTCGGAAATGCGGATGCCGGGCAAGGCCTTAAGCCGCTCGGTCTTGGCCCACATCTTGGCCTTGGCGCGGGCGTAGAGCACGTCGAGCGCGAACGGCCCAAAGGCCCGCATGGCGGCACGCGAACGCAATTCGTTGATGATGGCGAGCGCCGGGATCTCCCACAGCGTCGTGTACATCCACGGGCCACTGAAGGAGAGCTCGTACTGGCCGTCGCGCCTGGAGAGCTCATAGTCGGGCAGGCGGAAATTCTCCAGCCAGGCAAGGAATTCCGGCTCGAAGATCTGCTTGCGGCCGTAGAAATTGTTGCCGCCGAGCCAGATCATCTCTTTCTTGGAAAAGCGCAAGGTGCGAGCATGGTCGAGCTGGTCACGCAGTTCCTCCTCGTCGATCTCGTCGGCAAGACGAACCGAGGTGGTGCGGTTGATCAGCGAGAAGGTGGCGTCGACCTTGGGATACATGCCCCAGATCATCTGCAGCATCAAAAGCTTGTAGAAATCGGTGTCGAGCAGACTGCGGACGATCGGGTCGAGCTTCCAGGTGTGGTTGTAGACGCGCCGCGCTATATCGGTCTTAGCCATATCTCGATGCCGCCTTCGCTGCTCGCTCTAGCTCTGTTGTTTAGCGCAATTCCCTGGGGAAGCCGCTGCGCAAATGCCTATTAGCATTGAATTTTCGAAAGCGCTGCCCGCTTTGCGGGCTGGCCCGACAAAAAGAAAACCCTGCGGCATGCACCGCGTTTCATCCGAAACGGCCTCAGGAGGCCTGCCTGGCGCCGATCACCTTTAGCGCCGGGCGCTTGCGGCGGCTGCCGGTGCGGCCCGCCACCGGCGCGTCGGCGCGGCTGTCGGCCTGTTCCTTCTCGGCGAACAGCCAGTCGATGAACAGTTGCACGATCGGAGTCGATCGCATCTCGTTGCGGCAGACGACGTAGAAATCATCGATCGCCGGCACCGACAGGCTGAACGGCGCGACGAGCATGCCCCTGGCGAGCAGCGTGCTTGCGGTGACGGAATCGCCAAGCGCCACGCCGTGGCCATGGACCGCGGCTTCTGTCGCCGTGCGGGCGTCGCCGAGATGGTGGCGGCGGCCACGCTCCAGATCCAGCCCGTCGGCGGCCGCCAGCCAGGTGTGCCACTCGCGGCCGTCGTCGCCATGCAGGAAGACGTGGTCGGCAAGATCGCGCACGGTGCGGATCGGCCGGTTGTTGATCAGCGTCGGGCTGACCACAGGGAACAGTTCGAGGCCCGACCATTTGCGCATCCAGCAGTCGGTCCAGCTGCCATCGCCATAATGCACGCAGACGTCGATCTCAGGCGCGCGAACGTCCCTGGCGTCGTTGGAAGGGATCAGCGTCAGCCTGATATCGGGATATTGCGCCATGAAGCTGCCCAGCCGCGGCGTCATCCAGAGCAACAGCAGCGCCGGCACGCAGGACACCGAAAGCGTGCCGGCGCTGGCCGGCCTGGTCATGCGCTGGGTGGCGGCGGCGATGCCGTCGAAGGCGGTCGACACCGCCGGCAAGAGTTCGGCGCCGTGCGGCGTCAGCTTCACCCGCTGGCCAGTGCGTTCGAACAGCTTGACGCCCAGCGACTGTTCGAGCGCCTTGATCTGGTGGCTGATGGCGCCATGGGTGACGTTGAGTTCGGCGGCAGCCTTGGTCAGCGAGGCGTGCCGGGCCGTCGCCTCGAAGGCGCGCAGCGGATTCAGCGGAGTCAGACGCTTGACCATGGAAACCCGGAAACATTGTGAGATTTTCTCACAGCCGGCACCCTAACAATATCAATTGATTTTTCAATGCGGCTGCCGGACACTTTACCTGGAAACAGCATCTAGACGTGAAATCTGCAGGCAGCCAGCGGGACAGCGACCCGGCCGGATGACGGTCATCGCCAAGCGTCGCCGGCGGCCTTCACCGGATCAGCCATCGAGGAGGAGCGGATATGGGTTATAACAGCGGCAAGCTCGAAGCGTTGCGTCGCAAATATGGCGAAAGCCATGGCGGCGAGATGTTCGACCCGAAATTCCGCAAGGTCGCCGACAAGATCTTCTCCAAGAGCGGCACAAGGCTGGCGCCGTATTCCGGTATCCCGACCTTCCTCGCCGCGCCCTACCGGCAGATTGCCGCCGACAATCCGGATTTCGGCGACCTGCAGGTGGCGATGATCGGCGTACCGATGGATCTCGGCGTCACCAACCGGCCGGGCGCACGCTTCGGACCGAGGGCGCTGCGCGCCATCGAGCGGATCGGCCCCTACAACCATGTGCTGGAATGCGCGCCGACGCATGAGCTTCGGGTCGCCGACATCGGCGACACGCCTTTCCAGAGCCGCTACCGGCTGGAGACCAGTCATGATGACATCGAGCGCCGCACCAACCAGATCGTCGATGCCGGCGTGCTGCCCTTGTCCGTCGGCGGCGATCATTCGATCAGCCATCCGATCCTGAAGGCGGTCGGAAAGAAAGCGCCGGTCGGCATGATCCATATCGACGCCCATTGCGACACCAGCGGCTTGTTCGACATGACCAAGTTCCACCATGGCGGGCCATTCCGCAACGCGGTGCTGGACGGCGTGCTCGACCCGACCCGTACCATCCAGATCGGCATCCGCGGCTCGGCGGAATACCTATGGGAGTTCACCTATGAATCCGGCATGACCGTGGTGCATGCCGAGGAGGTGACCGGCCTCGGCATCCCCGCCATTATCGAGAAGGCGCGAAAGATTGTCGGCGACGGTCCGACCTATGTCTCCTTCGACATCGACAGCGTCGATCCGGCCTTTGCGCCGGGCACCGGCACGCCGGAAGTCGGCGGCCTGACGACGCGCGAAGTGCTCGAACTGCTGCGCGGTCTCAAGGGCCTCAACATCGTCGGTGGCGATGTCGTCGAGGTGGCGCCGCAATATGACGCGACCACCAACACCGCCCATGCCGGGGCGCAGGTGCTGTTCGAAATCCTCAGCCTGATGGTGTTCAGCCCGGCTATCACAGGCAAGGGAGCCTGACCCACTGACATATCGAAGGTGGCTGCCGCGCTGGAGCCGGCGGCCAACCTCAAACAAACAAGCTTCCAGCAGGGGAACGACAATGACACTTCACATGAAGCTCAAATCTTCCATAGCCGCCGCACTGATGCTTACCGGCCTTGGTTTCACCAGCCAGGCCAGTGCCGACGCGGTCGACGACATTACCAAGGCCGGCGCCATCAATGTCGGCATCTTCTCGGACTTTCCGCCCTTCTCCTCGGCCAGCGCCGATATGAGCATCAAGGGCTATGACGTCGACGTGGCGCAGGCCATCGCCGATTCCCTGAAGGTGAAGCTCAACCTGGTCAGCGTCACCGGCCAGAACCGCATCCCCTATCTCACCGACAAGCGCGTCGACATCCTGATGAGCGTCGGCTACTCCAAGGAGCGCGAGCAGGTGATCGACTTCGCCGCCGCCTACGCGCCCTACTACATCGCCGTCATCGGACCGGCCGCACTGGCGGTCAAAGGCAAGGAAGACCTTGCCGACAAGTCGATCGCCGTCAACCGCGGCACGCTGGAGGATACTTCGCTGACCGAGGCCGCACCGGCTTCAGCCGACATCCGTCGCTTCGATAATTACAATTCCGTCATCCAGGCCTTCATCTCGGGCCAGACGCAGTTGATGGTGGTCGGCAACGATGTCGGCGCCCAGGTGCTGGCTCGCCAGGAGGCGCTGAAGCCGGAACAGAAGTTCCAGCTGCTGACCTCACCCTCGCATATCGGCCTCAACAAGAACGAGGACCGGCTGAAGACGGCGGTCAATGACGCGGTCGCCAAGATGCTGGCCGACGGCAGACTGGACGAGAGCTCGAAGACCTGGCTGAAGACGCCGCTCAATCCCGACAATCTGAAGGACTGACCTCAGGGTCAGGACCCCATCCTCATGGGCTACGGCCTCGATTTCGGCTGGCTTGCCGGTGCGACGGGCGCGATTGCGCGCGGTGCGGCCACGACGATCCTGCTGATCGTCGTGACCACGCTGGCCGGCACGTTCCTCAGCATCCTCGGCGCGGCGGGGCGGCGAAACGGACCCGTGCTGCTCAAGCGGGCTATCGGCATCTACGTCGAGGTGATGCGCAACACGCCGTTCCTGGTGCAGCTCTTCTTCATTTTCTTCGGGCTGCCCAGCATCGGCATAAGACTCGATCCGATCCTGGCCGCCATGCTGGCGATGACGCTCAACATGGCGGCCTACACGATCGAGATCGTTGGCGCGGGGCTCGATGCGGTGCCGCGCGGGCAGACGGAAGCCGCGCTCGCGCTTGGGCTCAGGCCACGCCAGGTGTTCGTCAAGATCGTGCTGCCGCAAGCGCTGAAGGTCATCTACCCGGCGCTGACCAGCCAGATCATCATCATGATGCTGGAATCGGCGGTCGTCTCGCAGATCGCGGTGCGGGAACTGACCTATGAGGCCGACATGCTGCAGGCACGCACCTTCCGCGCCTTCGAGACCTATCTGGTGGTGACGATGGTCTATCTCGTCCTGGCGATGGGGCTGCGCCGGCTGCTGGTATCAGTCGGGCGCCGGTTCCTGGGAGCCGGCGTGTCATGATCGAGTTCACCTTCTGGGACATTTTGCGCAACCTGCTGCTGGCGGCGCGCTGGACCGTGCTTCTGTCGCTGGCCGCCTTCGTCGGCGGCGGCGTGGTCGGCATGATCGTGCTGTTCTTCCGCATCGCCAAGAATAAATGGAGCCGGCGGATCGCCTCGGGCTACATCGCGCTGTTCCAGGGAACGCCGCTGTTGATGCAGCTCTTCCTGATGTTCTTCGGCCTGCCGATGCTCGGCCTGCGCATCGAGCCATGGACGGCGGCAGCACTTGGCCTGACCTTCTTCGCCAGCGCCTATCTGGCCGAGATCTGGCGCAGCGGCGTCGACTCGTTGCCGCGCGGCCAGTGGGACGCCGGCGCCAGCCTCGGCCTTCACTATCTCCAGGAACTGAGGCTGATCATCCTGCCGCAGGCGTTCTCGATCACCCGCGCGCCGACCGTCGGCTTCCTGGTGCAGTTGATCAAGTCGACGGCGCTGACCTCGATCATCGGCTTCGAGGAACTGGTGAGAACCTCCAACGCGATCAACAACGCGACCTTCGAGCCTTTCAAGGTCTACGGGCTGGTCGCGCTGATCTTCTTCGTCATGTGCTTTCCGCTGACGCAATACGCACGCTCGCTCGAACAGCGGGCGGCTGGCCGGTGAGTTGAGAGCATGTTGCACCGACCTGCATCGATGGCGGTTGGTGTTCGAACGCCTCGTTCGAAAGCGTCAGGCGCGAATGCGACGAAAAAGAGTTTCCACGATCACGTTAAACCGCTCCGGGTCGTCGAACGCCCGGGCGGCGAGCATGGCTCCGTATACGGCTGCCATGAAAGCTTGCGCCTCGACCTCGGGGGACGCCTCGAGACGCACTGATCCCTGCTTTGCGCCGAGTTCCAGCAGCCGCTCCAGCCATTTGCCGAGGTCGGCGAAATGGCCGCGGACGGAAACTGCCACCTCTTCGGGCAGGCCGGGTAATTCTGCCGCCAGCACGGCAGCCAGGCAGAAGGGAGCGGACTGATCCTTGATACAGCGTTCCCAATACCCTGTATAAAACCGCAGCTGATCTATTGCGACCGGCGAGCCTTCTTCCAGCGCCGCCATCTGGGCTTGGATACCGGCACGCGCTTGTTCGACAACTGCCACGACCAAATCGACTTTCGAGGGGAAGTGGTGATGGATGCTGGCCTTGCGGATGCCAAAGCGCTCCGACAGGTCGGCATAGCTGAAGCCGTTGTAGCCGACACGCATGATGAGCTGGGCGGCTCCGCCAACCAATTTGCCCGCAGTGTCACTCAGTGCAGTGTTCATTGTCTACCTTCTGATAGGTTGAGGTAGGAAATTCTGCCGGTCCTTGCAAGTTTTGGCCGAGCCGGCGGGCCAGAGTCCGGCTTAACTGCCAGTCTGTTTCGAAAAAGAGATGCGCCGTCCCAGGAAGACAGCGCACCAGTCGTCAGCACCTAGAGCGGGATGCATTTGGGACGGGGCATCCCGCTCTATCTGTTTGTTTTAGCCGCATTTGTGCGACGCCAAGTGTAACCACTTGGCTGCAAAATGCTCTAGCTGGCGATCCGCGGTGACTTCCGAAGGATGTCGCTGACCGTCAGCCACACAGCCGACACCAGGAAGTAGAATGCGCCAAACGCAGCGTATGGCGCGACATTCGTGATGCCGATATCTTCAACGCCACCAGCCATCTTCACAAAGAAGATTCCGGCCAGCGCCGATTGAGCGCCGCTCAAGATCATTGCCCACTGCGCGCCACTGGTCTTCCAGCGCCGCACGGCAGTGGTCAGTTGAAACAGCCCAGATAGAACAGCCCAGACGCCATAAACCGCGAGCACCGCATTCATGCTGCTGGTCAGCGCGACAGCGACCGCCAGAGTGGCAAGCACGCTGATGACAAAGTTCAGCAGCTGCGACTTATTGCGGCTCATCCCGCCTGTGCGCCGGGCGTCGACGAAGTTCGCCAGGGCGTCCCAAGCAGGATACGCCACCAGCATGATCACAGCCAATGGCGGCATGGTCTTGGCGACGGTAAAGGCTAGTGCGACCCATGCCGCGGAGACGGCGAACCGCACAAGGTAATAGCTTTTGAGCCATGTGTTTGAAGCTTGAGCGAGGTTGTCAGTGTTTTGAGAAAGCATGCCTGTTTTCCACGTTGGTTTGGTAGGATGCCTACCTACTAGCAGGTAGGCAGCTTGTGGTCAACGTTCGCCGATCCATCAAATAGGGTTGGCTGAGTGCGGACCGCGCGCCATGACTAGCGCCGGCCGAGGCAACCTGATGTGCTTTTGGTGCTTGGTGAATATTCGTGGGCTGAAGGCGCGCCGCTTAATTAGTCGCAATGTCAGGAGATGAGATGACGGCACCGGGCGAGCCGGCGGCCATCCGTTTCAATGACCAAACGCCAGCGGCGGCGCAATGCGGTCGCGCCGCAGCCAGCGGACCATGAGCAGCGCCGCCACCGCGGCCAATCCCGACGACAGACCGATCCAGATGCCGACACCGTTGAACCCGAAATCGAACGCCAGCAGCACGCCGAGCGGCAGGCCGACGCCCCAATAGCCGATCGCGGCGTAGATCATCGGCACCTTGGTGTCGTGCAGGCCGCGCAGCATGCCGGCGGCCACGGCCTGCGCGCCGTCGAAAATCTGGAAAAGTGCTGCAAACGCCAGGAACGACACGGCAAGCGCGATCACTCTCGTATTGGCCGGATTGCCTAGATCGATGAAGGCACTGATCAGAAGGTGCGGCCACAGGATCATCACCAGTCCCGTCAGCGCCATGAAGGACACGCCGATGACGAAGGCGGTCCAGCCGGCGCGGGAAACGCCTTCCGGGTTGCCCGCGCCATGGGCAAGTCCGACGCGCACCGTTGCCGCCTGGTTGAGGCCGAGCGGCACCATGAAGGAGATCGAGGCGATCTGGATGGCGATGGCATGCGCGGCAAGCGAGTCCGCATCGATCAGGCCCATGAGCAGAGCCGCCGCGTTGAAGATCGTCACCTCGAAGGCAAGGATGCCGGCGATCGGCAGGCCGAGCCGCAGCAACCCCTTGAAGCGCGGCCAATCGGACCGCCAGAAACGTCCGAACAGGCGGTAGCGGCGAAACTTCGGCTCGAGCATCAGCACCGCCGCCATGCCGGCGAACATCAGCATGCTGGACAGCGTGGTGGCGAGGCCGGACCCGGCAATGCCCATCGCCGGCACGCCGAGGTTGCCGAACATGAACATCCAGTTGAAGAGGACATTGCAGGCGACGGCAACGAAGACGATGACCAGTGCCCAGCCCGGCCGCTCCAGCGCCGAAATGAACGAACGCAGCACGATATAGCCGTAGAAGGGCAGCACCGCCCATTCCAGCCAACGCAGGTAGATGCCGGCCTGATGCGCCAGCGTCGGTTCCTGGCCCATGGCGAGCAAAATTGCCTCGCCGTACCAAAGCACGATCCAGATCGGAATCGAGATGAGGATCGCCAGCCACAGGCCCTGCCGCACGGTGCGGCGCAGGTCGCGCACGGAATGGCGGCGGCGGCCAAGCTCGGTCGCCATCATCGGCGAGGTCGCCAGCATCAGGCCGAGCCCGAAGATCATCGGCATGAAATAGAGATTGGCGCCGAGCGCGCCGCTGGCCAGCGTGTCCGGCCCCAGCCGCCCCATCATCATGACGTCGGTGGCGGTCATCGCGGTCTGGCCGAGATTGGTCAGCACCATCGGCCAGGCGAGCGCCAGCATCGCCCTGATTTCCTGACGCCAAAGATTTTCCGGCGCGCGAGCGCCGGCTTCCATCACAGACATTGTTTCGCCTATCCGATTGCGGCGCGTCGGCCAAAAAGCCGGAAGCCGCGTCTCAGCGCGGAAAATGACCGTGGTCGGTCCGGATTCCGCATTAACGGCATGGCTTGTCCACGAAATGAGCCGCCATGGCAAGAGGCTGGTACCGGCAAGGGTTAAGCCAGAATGCGGAGCAGTCTTCAAACTCACTTTGGCGGCGCCGCGGAAGCCGCTATGGTTTGTGCCACCGGCAGTCCTGCCGAAACTGCCATCGAAAGGCATGCGAATGAGCGCATTTGCGGAAATCACCCTGGTTCGGCACGGCGAGACCGAATGGAGCGCGTCGGGAAAGCACACCGGACGGACCGACATACCGTTGACGCTTGCCGGCGAGGAGGCCGCCCGGCGGGTCGGTGAGCGCCTGCAGGGCCTGTCGTTCCAAGCCGTGTGGTCGAGCCCGTCGCAGCGTGCCTTCGAGACCTGTGCGCTGGCCGGCTTCGGCTCGACCGGCCTGAAGAAGGCTGACCTGGCGGAATGGGACTATGGCGCCTATGAAGGACTGACCACGAAGCAGATCCTCGCCGAGCGTCCCGGCTGGCAGCTTTTCCGCGACGGCTGTCCGGACGGCGAGATGGCTGAGGATGCCGGCGCGAGGGCGGACCGGATCGTCAGCGAATTGCGCGCCGTCAACGGCAATGTCCTGGTGTTTTCAAGCGCGCATTTCCTACGCGTGCTGGCGGCGCGCTGGCTCGGCCTGCCGCCGCAGGACGGTGCCCTCTTCGTTCTGGATACCGCTGGCATAAGCGTGCTCGGCTACGAGCACGACCTTGGCGAACCGGTCGTCCGGCGCTGGAACCAGAGATAGCGGCGAAACTACCTGATTTCGTCCAGCGCCTGCCTCTGCCGATGCATCTCGAGGAACACGCGGTAGTCTCGATCGAACCGGCCGCTGGCTGCCGAATTCGACAGCCGCTTCTTGCCGCCCTGCTGCATGGCGACGCAAGCCGCATTCAGATCGGGAAAAAGCCCGGCGGCGGTGGCAGCCACCATGCCGGTGCCGAGCAGCACCGCCTCGTCGGCGAGCGGCTCGACCACCGTGCAGCCGGTGGCGTCGGCATAAAGCTCCATCAGCAGCGGGTTCTTGGTGTGGCCGCCGGTGACATGCAGCGTGTCGATCAGATAGCCGTTCTCGTTCAGCGCCTCCAGCACATGGCGCACGCCGAGCGCGATGCCGACGGCGGTGCGCCAATAGAGCTTGCACAGGCTGTCGAAGGAGGAATCGAGCGTCAGCCCGCTGATGACGCCGACCGCATGCGGGTCGGCGAGCGGCGAGCGGTTGCCGTGGAAATCGGGCAGCACATGCAGCCTTGCCGCCAGGTTTTCGCCGTCGGCGGCGCGCAGTTCGGCGACACGCCGGGCGATCCTGGCATGCATGGCGGCGTCCGGCTCGCCGCCGGCGCCGTGCCAGCGGATGATATGGTCGAGCAGCGCGCCGGTAGCCGACTGGCCGCCTTCCGACAGCCAGAGGCCGGGAAGCGCCGCGCCATAATACGGGCCCCAGACGCCGGCGAAAGGCTGCGGGTCGGGCGACATCGCCATGACGCAAGACGATGTGCCGGCGATCAACGCCAGGTGCCGGCCGATATTCTTGTCATCACCGGCGAAGCCGCCGAGCACGCCGAGCGCGCCGGCATAGGCGTCGATGACGCCGGCTCCCACCCGGCACTTTTCGGTTAGGCCAAGCTCCGCCGCCGCTTCGGCGGAGAGAGCGCCTATATCGGTCCCTACCGGGCTTGCCTTCTCCGGCAGATTGCCGTGCTGGAAGAGATCCGCGAGCCCCACCGTCTCGAAGAAGTCGCGCCGCCAGCCGGTTTCCTCATGCGCCAGGTAGGTCCATTTGGCGGTCAGCGTGCATTGCGAGCGCGCCAGCGATCCCGTCGACTTCCAGGTAAGGAAATCGGTGAGGTCAAAAAGGTAGCCGGCTTCATTCCATGTGCCGGGCAGGTTACGCTTCAGCCACATCAGTTTCGGCGTCGCCATCTCCGGCGACATGACGCCGCCGATATAGTCGAGCACGGCATGGCCGCTTTCGGTGCATTCGTCGGCCTCGGCAATGGCGCGGTGATCGAGCCAGACGATAGTGTCCCAGCGCCTTTCGCCGGTGACGGACACACTGAGCTGGCCGCCATCCCTGTCGCGCACCACCAGCGAGCAGGTGGCGTCGAAGGAGATGCCGACGATGTCGTTCGCCGTCGCGCCCGATTTTTCGCGCGCGGCGCGCACGGCAATACAGACCGCCGACCAGATGTCCTCGGAATTGTGCTCGGCGTGATCGGCCTTGGGCCGATTCATGGCGATCGGATGCTCCGCGCGGCCGAGCAAGGTGCCTTTGGTGTCGAGAATGCCCGCACGGGCGCTCCCGGTGCCGACGTCGACCGCGCAAACGAAACTGTTGGTCAAGATGCTTTTACTCTCGCTCCCAGGCCTGCAATCAGATCGGGCAATTGCAGCATGTCAGCGAATATAAAGTCCGGCTCACTCGACGCAAGCCGCGCTTTCAAGGCCGGGTTGCCGGCATGCGAGCCGCCGGTGAACGCAGCCACGCGCATGCCCGCCTCCCGCGCCGCCGCGATGCCGGCCGGACTGTCCTCGACGACGAGGCATTTGCTCGGATGTGCCCGCATGCTGGCTGCGGCGTGGAGGAAGAGGTCGGGCGCGGGTTTGCCGCGAGCAACCATGGTGGCGCTGAACAGATGCGGCTCCATGAGCCCGAGCAGCCCGGTGACGTCGAGCGCATAGCGGATGCGATCGAGCGTACCGGACGAGGCGACGCAATATGGCACGCCGAGCCTGGGCAACACTTCCGTGATGCCAGGCATCGGCTTCAGCTCCTCGCGAAATTTGCGCATCAGCTCGACGCGCATCGCAGTGAGATGCCCGTCGGTGATGTCGAGCCCGAAGTCGCGGCCGAGGATTTCGCGGACGCTCTTCATGCTCCTGCCGAGGAAATGCTCGTAGGCCGCATCCTCGCCGACCGTACCGCCGGCGAGCGCGATCATGCCGAGCAGTGCGGCGACCGACAGCGCCTCGCTGTCGACCAGCACGCCGTCACAGTCGAAAATGACCAGCTCGGGCGTCATAGCAGTGGCCGATCTCAGAGCTTGCCGGCGAGGTACTGCGTCAGCGTCGCGCGCGCGCCATTCGCCCAGAGCAGCTTGAGCGCACGCGCGAAGGCCTCGGCGAATGTCGCCGAGCGGCCGACATCGCCATAGATGTCCTCCATGGCAAGCCAGGCGGCCGGCGCATCCTTTGCCGCCTTTGCGGTCGTCTGCAGCCGGTCCCAGCTCGGATCGTTGGGCTCGATGACAGCGCCGCTATCGGTCGTGCCGAAGCAATAACGGCACCAGAGAGCCGATTCCAGCGCGAGGCCGGTGATACTCTTTCCCGCCTTCAGCCGGTCGGCGATGGTGGGAATGATGAATTTCGGCTGGCGGTTGGAGCCGTCGAGACAAAGCCTGCGGATGGTGTCGCCGATCTTCGGGTTGGAGAAGCGGCTCTCGATCAGCTGGTAATAGTCTTCCAGCTTCGTGTCCGGCACCGGCGGCACCGTCGGGATGATCTCATCGTGCTCCAGCTTGGCAAGAAAGTCGCGCACCAGCGGCTCCTGCATCGCCTCATGGACGAAATGGATGTCCATCAGCCCAGCCGGATAGGCAATGGTGGCATGGCCGCCATTGAGGATGCGGATCTTCATCAGCTCATAGGGCGCGACATCCCTGACGAACTGCACGCCGACCTTTTCCAGCGGTGGCCTGCCGTCGGTGAAATGATCCTCCAGCACCCATTGCCGGAACGGCTCGCAGAACACCGGCCAGTTGTCCTCAAGGCCGAACTCGTTGGCCAATATGCCGCGCTCCCGATCGGTGGTGGCCGGGGTGATGCGGTCGACCATGCCATTCGGGAAGGCGACGTTCTGGCCGATCCAGTCGGCGAGATCCTCGTCGATCAAGCGGGCGAGGCCGATAACGCCATCGGAGGTGACGTGGCCATTGTGAGGGATGTTGTCGCAGGACATGACCGTGAACGGCACGATGCCGTCATCGCGGCGGCGCAGCAGGCCGGCAAGGATGATGCCGAAGACCGTCTTCGGTACAGCGCCCGGTTGGGCATCGGCGACGATGTCGGGATGGGAGGGATTGAACAGGCCCGACGCCGGGTCGATGAAATAACCGCCCTCGGTGATGGTCAGCGAGACGATCCTGATTGCCGGATCGGCAAGCTGCTCGATGATCGCCTCGGCATCGCCCGGCATCAGGAAGTCGATCATGACGCCGGTGACGCGGGCGCTCATATGGCCTGAGTCCTGCTCGACGACAGTGGTCAGCCAATCCTGCTCTTCAAGCTTGCTGCGGCCGACCTTCTCGCCGGCGAATACGCCGGCGCCGACAACCGCCCAGTCATGGCCGGCACCCGAATTGAACAGATCGTCGAGATAGACGGCCTGATGCGAGCGATGGAAATTGCCGACGCCGAAATGCACGATACCGGCCTTCAGCGCAGCGCGATCGTATTTCGGGCCAGCAACCTTGGCAGGTAGATTGGCGAGGCTTGACGAAGAGAGCTTTACGGTCATCTGCTTTTACCCTTTGGCGGGACTACTCTTCTCCCCGTGGAGGGACGAAGAGAAGAGCGCCCTCACCCCCTCAACTCATCCACTGGCCGCCGTCGACATTGTAGGTCTGGGCAACGATGTAGTCGGCCTCGTCGCTGGCCAGGAACACGGCCATGCCTGTCAGGTCTTCCGGCTTACCCATGCGGCCGTAAGGCACGCCTTCGCCCACCAGCCTCCGCTTCTCGCCCTTCGGCCGGTTCTCGTATTTGGCGAACAGCGCATCGACCTCGTCCCACATGTCGCTGTCGACGACGCCGGGCGCGATGCCATTGACATTGATGCGGTGCTTGATCAGGGCGAGCCCGGCTGACTGGGTGAGCGAAATGACGGCGGCCTTGGTGGCGCAATAGACAGCGACCAGCGGCTCGCCACGCCGGCCGGCCTGGCTCGCCATGTTGATGATCTTGCCGCCCTTGCCCCTGGCGATCATTGCACGGCTCGCTGCCTGCAGCATGAACAGCGTGCCGGCGACATTGACGGAAAACAGCTTTTCGTAGCTCGCCTTGGTGATCTCGACGATCGGCGCCAGGTCGAAAAGCGCGGCGTTATTGATCAGTATGTCCAACCCGCCGGTCCTCGCCTCGACCGCCTCGACCGCCGCCTCGATCGAGGACAGGTCGGCGACGTCGAGCCTGAGCGCATAGGCATTTTTGCCGATCTCGGACGCGGTCTTTTCCGCCGCTTCGAGGTTGATGTCGGCAATTGCCACCGTGGCGCCTTCGCGAACATAGGCTTCGGCGAAAGCCTTGCCGATGCCGCGCGCCGACCCAGTGATCAGCGCCGATTTGCCCTTCAGTCTCACTGTGCCAGCGCCTTTCCGTCGGCACCGAAGCGGTGCAACTTCGCTTTGTCGGGTGTCAGATAGATCGTGTCGCCGTGATGGACGGCCAGTTCGCCGTCGGCACGCACCGTCAGCGGCCCGACACCGTCTGCCTGCACGTGCAGGAAGGTGTCGGAACCGAGGTGCTCGGCTACGCCGACCGTGGCTTTCCAGTCGCCCGACGCCGTCGAGATGTTCATGTGCTCGGGCCTGATGCCGACGGTCTTGGCGCCATATTTGGCCGCCGGCGCACCTTCGATCAGGTTCATCTTGGGTGAGCCTATGAAGCCGGCGACAAACAGATTGCGCGGCGTCTTGTAAAGCTCCATCGGCGAGCCGACCTGCTCGATGTTGCCGGCGTTGAGCACGACGATCTTGTCGGCCATGGTCATCGCCTCGACCTGATCGTGGGTGACGTAGATCATCGTCGTCTTGAGCTGATGATGCAATTCGCTGATCTCGAGGCGCATGGTGCCCCGCAAAGCCGCGTCGAGGTTGGAAAGCGGCTCGTCGAACAGGAAGGCCGAAGGCTGGCGTACGATGGCGCGGCCGATGGCGACGCGCTGGCGCTGGCCACCGGAAAGCTGGCCGGGACGACGCTCGAGATAGTTGGTGAGGTTCAGCACACGCGCGGCGTCCTTCACCTTCCTGTCGATCGTCGCCTGGTCCTCGCCGGCCATCTTCAGCGGGAAGGCGATGTTCTTGGCCACCGTCATATGCGGGTAGAGCGCATAGGACTGGAACACCATGGCGAGCTTGCGCTTGGCCGGCGCTTCGCCGGTCACGTCACGGCCGTCGATGTTGATGGTGCCGCCGCTGGTGTCTTCGAGCCCGGCGATCAGCCTGAGCAGCGTGGACTTGCCACAGCCCGACGGCCCGACGAAGACGACGAACTCGCCATTCTCGATCACCAGATCGATGCCCGGGATGATGACCGTCGAGCCGAAGGACTTTGAGACGTTCTTGAGCGTGATGTTTCCCATGGTTTCCTCCCGAGATTATTTTTCGCCAGATGCTTCGGGCAACGTCCCTATTTCACGGCACCAAATGTCAAGCCGCGCACCAGCTGCTTCTGGCTGAACCAGCCCATGATCAGGATCGGCGCGATCGCCAGCGTCGAGGCCGCCGACAGCTTCGCCCAGAACAGGCCTTGCGGGCTGGAGAAGGAGCTGATGAAGGCGGTGAGCGGTGCGGCTTCGGTGGTGGTCAGCCGGATGGTCCAGAACGCCTCGTTCCAGGCCAGGATGATGTTGAGGAGCATCGTCGAGGCGATGCCGGGCACCGCCATCGGCGTCAGCACATAGACGATCTCGTTCCACAGCGAGGCGCCGTCCATGCGCGCTGCCTCCAGGATCTCGCCCGGGATTTCGCGGAAGTAGGTGTAGAGCATCCACACCACGATCGGCAGGTTGATCAGCATCAGCATGATCATCAGGCCGATGCGGCTGTCGAGCAATCCGGTATCGCGGAAGATCAGGTAGATCGGGAACAGCACGGCGACCGCCGGCATCATCTTGGTGGACAGCATCCACATCAATATGTCCTTGGTGCGCTTGGTCGGCGAGAAGGCCATCGACCATGCCGCCGGTATGGCGACAAGCAAAGCCAGGATGGTCGAGCCGACCGACAACAGCACCGAGTTGAGGAAGAACTTGAAATAGCCGCTCTGCGCCTGGACCTCGGAATAGCTTTCCGTGGTCCCCGACGGGAACAGGTTGAAGCCCTGGATCGCCTCCTGTTCCGACTTGAACGAAGTGATGACCGTATAGAGGATCGGGAAGAAGATCAGCAGGGCGACGATCCAGGCGGCCGCGGTCGCGATCGTCTTGTGCTGGGTGGTGACTGCACGTGCCATCTTATCCTCCCTATTTGTCCAGGTTCTTGCCGACGGCGCGCATGGCGAAGAAGGCAACGATGTTGGCGAGAATGACGGCGATCACGCCGCCGGCAGATGCCTGGCCGATTTTGAACTCGAGCAGCGCCTTCTGGTAGACGAGGAAGGGCAGGTTGGTGGAAGCGTAGCCCGGGCCGCCATTGGTGGTGACGAGGATTTCGGCATAGACCGACAGCAGGAAGATCGTCTGGATCAGGATCACCACCGTGATGGCGCGCGACATGTGCGGCAGCGTCAGGTAGATGAAGCGGCTGACGAAGCCGGCGCCGTCCATCTCGGCGGCTTCCTTCTGCTCGCCATCAAGTGATTGAAGGGAGGTCAGCAGGATCAGCGTCGCAAATGGCAGCCACTGCCAGGCGACGATGATGATGATGGCGGTCAGCGGATATTGCCCGAACCAGTCGATCGGCTGCCCGCCGAAGAAGCGCGCAATGTCGGCAAAGACGCCGTATTGCGGATGCATGATCATGTTCTTCCATACCAGGGCCGCGACCGGCGGCATGACGAAGAACGGCGAGATGACGAGGATGCGGACGATGCCTTGTCCCCACATCGGCTGGTCGATCAGCAGCGCGAGCGCGATGCCGCCGATCACCGTGATCAACAGAACGCTGCCCACGAGGACAAGCGTGTTGATGATCGACTGCAGGAAGGCCGGGTTGGAATAGAACAGCGCGTAGTTGGAAAAGCCGATGAAGCCGTCGCGGATCGGGTTCAGCGGATTGTATTGCTGGAAGGAGAACCAAATGGTGATGACCAGCGGCACAATCATCCAGACGAACAGCAGCACCACGGATGGCGCCATCATGAAGCGGGCAAGCGAACGGGTCTGCTGAGTAGCCATGACGGTCACCCTTCAAAGGTCAGCCACAATTTTTCAAGTGGGAAGGTGGCCGCCCGAACTGGGACTCGGGCGGCCGCCCTGCTGGTCACGGTGGAGCCGGTCGCGATGCGCTACCTGCTCGGCACCGGGAGGAGCCTTACTGGATATAACCGCCCTCGGTCATCGTCGCGGTGGCGGCGTCCTGAGCCTGCTTCAACGCATCGTCGACGCTCGACTGGCCGGCGAGTGCCGCCGAGAAGAGCTGGCCGACAGTGGTGCCAAGTCCCTGGAATTCGGGGATGGCGACGAACTGGACGCCGACATAGGGCACCGGCTTGACAGTCGGGTGCGTCGGATCGGCGGCATTGATGGAGTCCAGCGTCATCTTGGCGAAGGGCGCTGCCTTCTGGTACTCGGGATTGGCGTAGAGCGAGGAGCGCGTTCCGGGCGGGGCATTGGCCCAGCCTTCCTTCGAAGCGACGAGTTCGGCATAGTGCTTGCTCGTTGCCCAGGCGACGAACTTCTCCGCCGCTTCAGCCTTCTGCGTGCCGGCGGGGATGGCCAGTGACCAGGCCCACAGCCAGTTGCCGCGCTTGCCGAGCCCATTGTCGGGCGCCAGCGCATAACCGACCTTGTCGGCGACCGTCGAGTTCTTCGGGTCGGAGACGAAGGAGGCGGCGACCGTGGCATCGATCCACATGCCGCATTTGCCTTGCTGGAACAGCGCCAGGTTCTCGTTGAAGCCGTTGGACGAGGCGCCCTCGGGGCCGTCGGCCTTCATCAGGTCGACATAGAACTGAAGCGTGTTCTTCCATTCCGGCTGGTCGAACTGCGGCTTCCAGTTCTCGTCGAACCAGCGAGCGCCGAAGGAGTTCGACATGGCGGTCAGGAAGGCCATGTTCTCGCCCCAGCCGGCCTTGCCGCGCAGGCAGACGCCGTTCACGCCATTGGCGCGGTCGGTCATCTTGTCGGCGGCCTGCTTGATGAAGTCCCAGGTCGGCGCGTCGGGCATGGTCAGCCCGGCCTTCTCCATCAGGTCCTTGCGGTACATGACGAAGGAGCTTTCGCCGTAAAAAGGCGCGGCATAGAGTTTGCCGTCGACCGAAAGGCCGCCGGCAATGGCCGGGATGATGTCCTTGGCGTCATAGTCGTCGCCGAGCTTGTCGAGCGCCAACAGCCAGCTCTGCTTGGCCCAGATCGGCACTTCGTAGGTGCCGATGGTCATCACGTCATACTGACCGCCCTTGGTGGCGATGTCGGTGGTGACGCGCTCGCGCAAGACGTTTTCCTCAAGCGTGACCCAGTTGAGCTGAATGTCGGGATTCGCCTTGGTGAAGTCGTCGGTCAGCTTCTGCATGCGGACCATGTCGCCATTGTTGACCGTGGCGATGGTGATGGATTCGGCATGCGCGGCGAATGCAAGGGCGCTGGCCGACAACAGGCCCAGGGTGAGCGTGCGAAGTTTCATCAATTCCTCCCATAAACCAAGATGAGCATTTGCCTTGGCTTTGGGCAATTACTCACTCTCCGTTAATTATGTCAAGCCGGATTCGTTGCTGCAGCGCAGCACGAAGAGGCGACGGCAGCTCGCGCCTGACGTTTTGGGGCTATCGGAAGCTGTGCCGGCCGCGAAAGGTCGGACTTCGGCGATCGTCTGGCCTTGAGGATGATGCCGAAAAGCGTGAAGCGGTTTTCGGACGGCATCATGCTCTATCTCTTTGATTTAGACCCGGATTCAGACTTCAGGTCGACTTGCCCTGAAATCATCCGGCTCTAGCCTGCCTGTTGCCGGGCGATCTCGGCCAGGATCCAGTCGCGGAAGGCCCGGATCTTCGGTACGTTGCGCCGCGCCTGGGGATAGACCAGCCAATAAGAGTGGCCATCGTCGCCGACCAGGTCGAAAGGCTGGATCAGGCGGCCATCGGCAAGCTCGGCCTTGAACAGCGCCCTGGTCACAATCGCCACGCCCTGGCCGGCGATGGCGGCGTTCGCCTCATAGGCCTGCGCTCCCATGCTGGTGCCGGGGCGCTTTGCCAGTTCCTCGACCGGCAGGCCGGCGGCGACAAACCAGTCCCGCCACCAGATGTCGCCGGGGTCGAGGATCGGCAGGCGCAACAGGTCGGCCGGCTCCTTGACGCCGCCGATGCTGGCCGCCAGCGCCGGGCTCAGAACCGGCGTGAAATCCGCATTGAAAAGCTTGTGCACCTCGACGCCCGGCCAGGCGCCGCCTCCGGAGCGGATGGCGATATCGATGTCCTCGCGGGCGAAATCGACAAGGCGGTTCGAGGTATCGAGACGCACCGCCAGCGACGGATGCGCGACCTGGAACGAGCCAAGATGCCGGGCCAGCCAGTTAGAGGCAAAGGTCAGCAGCGTCGAAACGCACAGCACGCCGTCGGCGCCGCTGCGCGCGGCGGCATAGGCGCCGCTCAGCAGAGCGAATGCCTCGCTGACCGCCGGCGCCAGGCGTTGCCCCGCCTCGGTCAATACGATCTGCTTGGGGCGGCGCAGGAACAAAGGCGCGCCGACACGCTCTTCCAGGAGCTTGATCTGGTAGCTTGCCGCCGCCTGCGTCATGCCGAGCTCCTCGGCTGCCTTGGTGAAGGACAGATGCCGCGCCACCGCCTCGAACACCCGGATCGCGGCGAGCGGCGGGAGCTGTGATATCTGCCGTGAACTGAGCTCGGGCATAAGGACTCCTTATGGGCCGTAATCGACGTTTGATTGGCGGCAAGGCGCCGCCAGGCCGATATTCGTGGTCGACGATCCCTCATAGCGAAGGCTGACGATCATGACCACGGTCCAGGAAAAACTGCTTCTCGCTCCAGGCCACGGCTGGTTTTCGCGGTTGGTGCGCGGATTTGCTCGGCACGTGGCGCGGAAACGGGCCTATCTCGACATCAGGGAATTGCCGCCGCATTTGCAACGCGACATGGGTTTTCTCGACGGCAACGACCCATACGGCCCGCGCCAGTAGCCTTGCTGGATTTATCCCCAATCAGCCTGCCAGCAGCGCGGCTGCGGTTTTCTCATCGGTGATGAGGCCGTTGACCAGCCGCCGGTTCACCGCCGCAAGGATGCCCGGCAGTTTGCGCTCGCCCATGGCGAGCGCGATCACCAGCGACTTTTCACGCGACGGCAATGCCGCCGACGACACCCGTTCATTGGTGATGCCCTCGATCATCCGGCCTTCGCGGTCGAACACCCAGCCGACGATTTCGGCGACACCGCCTGCCTTTTGCAGCGCTTTCAGCTCGCTTTCGGAAATGAAGCCGTCCTCGTAAAGCGGCGCCCTGGGGCCGAGATCGCCAATGCCGACGAAGGTGACGTCGGCCTCCGCCGCAAGCGCCAACGTCGGCTGGATCATCGGCTGGTTGAGCAGCATCTCGCGTTCCTCCGGCGAAGAGGCGATGACCGGCAGCGGCATCGGGAAGGAGCGCGCCTTGACCCGGTCGGCCATGGTGAAGATGACATTGTAGAAAGCGGCCGAACCGTCGGGCGAGATGTTGCCGGTCAGCGACACCACCTTGTGCTGCGGGCATTCCATTGGCGGTAGCTGCTCGATCGCCGCCTTCAGCGTGCGGCCGGTGCCGATGGCCATGACGATCGGCTCCGGTGACCTCAGCCGCCGCTCGATCTCGGCCGCCGCCGCCTCGGCGATGCCGATGATGGTGGAGGACGAAGCGGGATCGCTCGGCACCACTTCGACCAGGTCGAGCGCGAAGCGCGATTTCAGCCGTGCCGCGAGGTCGAGGCAATTGGCGATCGGATGATCGACACGCACCTTGATCAACCCTTCCGACACCGCCAGCGACACCAGCCGTTGCGCGGTCTGCCTGGAAATGCCGAGCGTGGCGGCGATCTGGTCCTGCGTGTTGCCGGCAACATAGTAGAGCCAGCCGGCGCGCGCCGCGTCGTCCAGCCTGCTGCTGCCTTCCTGCCGCGAATTCAATTTCAGTCCTCCCGCCTCCACCCATCACAGGACGGATGCCATAGTCTTGCAGGGAATTGCCCCGTGCGCAATTGTCTATCGCCAGAGCAATTGCTTGCACCGTTAGGGCTGGTTCCAACGATGCAATCGCCCCATCTACATCGCGGATCGACGGGCTCGACGGTTTATCTCCCGGTGCAAACCCGTTAAGGGGATCGAAAGAGGATTCTCGCATGACACCGAAAGCGGTTTTCTGGGACATGGACGGAACGCTGGTCGACAGCGAGCCGCTGCACGAGGCGGCCTTGGTGGCGGCGCTGCACAGTGTCGGCATCCCGCCTCCAAGCAACCTGCATCAGCGGGTGCTCGGTGTCGCCGCATGGCCGGTCTATGAGATGCTGCGCGAGGAGTTCGGTCTCGACCTGCCTTTCGACGCCTGGATCGTGCGCAAATACGATCACTACCTGCCGATGGCCGAGACGCTGGTGCCGCGTCCGGGCGCCATCGAGATCTTCAACGAACTGCGCGCGCTTGGCGTGGAACAGGCGGTGGTGTCCAATTCCGACCGGCTTATCGTCGACGCCAATCTGCGGGCGGTCGGCCTTTCCTATCCCGGCATGAAAACCATCAGCCGCAACGATGTGCGCGAGGGCAAGCCGCATCCCGAGCCGTTCCTGCGCGCCGCCTGGCTGGCCGGCGTCGATCCCACGCAAGCGATTGCGGTCGACGACAGCCGCACAGGCGCTATGGCCGGGCTGGCGGCAGGGATGAAGACGATGTTCTGGCCGGAGGCGCCGATGGAAGGACCGCCCGGCGCCATCGTCATCAACAGCGCCGAGGAATTACGGGCCGAACTGGGGCTTAAATAGTCAGTTCCGGTAGACCGGCTCCTGCTCGTCGAGAATCGCTTTCAGCTCCGAAAGATGCCTTTCGGCCTGGCCGGGATAGTCTTCCTGCTCGCGCGCCGCTTTTTCGGCGATCTCGTCGGAAAGCACGCGCAGCGGCCGGCCGGTCCACAGCGCCTTGATGTAGGTCTCGGCGGCGCGCTCGAAATAGAACATGCGGTTGAAAGTGTCGGCGACGCTGTCGCCGATGACCAGCACGCCGTGATTGCCCATGACCATCACCTTGACCTTCGGATCGACGAGAAGCTGCGAGCAGCGTTCGCCCTCCTCCTCGAACGCCAGCCCGCCATAATGGCCGTCGACGACATGGCGGTTGAAGAAGATCGCCGAGTTCTGGTCGATTGGCGGCAAGGTCGAGTCGGCCAGCGAGGCGAGCACGGTGGCGTGGATCGAGTGCACATGCATGACGCAGCGCGCATGGCGCACATTGCGATGGATGGCGCCGTGCAGGCCCCATGCCGTCGGGTCGGGCGCATTGGGGCCGGAGAGCGTGTCGGGATCGTTGGCGTCGATCAAAAGCAGGTCGCTCGCCTTGATGCGCGAGAAATGCACCTGGTTGGGATTCATCAGGAATTGCGAGCCGTCTTCGTTGACGGCCAGCGAGAAATGATTAGCCACCGCCTCATGCATGTTGAGCCGCGCCGTCCAGCGGAAGGCGCAAGCAAGATCAACGCGCTCCTCATAGAAGGGCAGATTGGTCAGCGGTTCCTTCTGCAGGCGGGCGATGCTCATTGAAAACCTCCGTCAAAGAATGAAGGATGCCGCGCACTGACGACGCGCGCAACCGGTTTCGTTTGGTGCAGGCGAGCGTCGTTAGCTTACGCGGCGGTGCTTGTGGCGGCGCCGACCCGCAGCCCGCCCTGTTCGGCGATGAAATCGATCACCTCCTGCAAGCCCTTGCCGCGCGACAGGTCGGTAAAGCCGAACGGCCGCTTGCCGCGCATGCGGGCCGCATCGGCCTCCATGACATCGAGATTGACGTTCACATAGGGCGCGAGATCGCTCTTGTTGATGACCAGGAAGTCGGAGCGCGTGATCGCCGGGCCGCCCTTGCGCGGGATCTCCTCGCCCTGGCAGACCGAGATGACATAAAGCGTCAGATCGGCGAGATCGGGCGAGAAGGTGGCTGCAAGGTTGTCGCCTCCGGATTCGATGAAGACGATGTCGAGATCCGGGAATTTTTTGTTCATCTCGGCGATCGCCTGCAGATTGATCGAGGCATCTTCGCGGATGGCGGTGTGCGGGCAGCCGCCGGTCTCGACACCGACGATACGGTCCTCCGGCAGCGCCTGGAGGCGCGCCAGCATCATGGCGTCCTCCCTGGTGTAGATGTCGTTGGTGACGACGGCGATGGAGAACTCGTCGCGCAGTGCCTTGCAGAGCTTTTCGGTGAGCGTCGTCTTGCCGGAGCCGACGGGGCCGCCGATGCCGATGCGAAGAGGACCATTGGTCTGTGTCATGCGGAAAACCTCGTGATGGCAAGGATGGCGAAGCCTGCCCCGATCAACAGGCAGAGCGGCGAATAATAGCTGACATCAAGCCGCGCGAAAGGCTGTTCGGACGCCAGCCGCCGCCACCAGGGCGTGAAGCCGGCAACGCCACGGCCGAGGAAAACCAGTGCAATGAGCAGCGATGCGGCGGCAAGCCCGGCCTTGGGAAAGGGTGTGGCGAAAACACCCTCCAGCGCCATCGGCCATAGCGTCGCCAGGCCGAGGCAAGCGGCGACGGCAAAGCAGGCGAAGGGCGCCGGCATCTCGTCGACGCCGCGAAAGCCGACCACGGCGTGGGCGCAGGAGGCAGCATCCCTGCCCGGCCAGATGCCGCCAATGCCCCAGTAGACATGAAGCGTGGTGATCAGCAGCAGGACGAAGGAAAGAATGAAGGCAAGCACGATCATGAACGAAACAGCCGGGAATACTGGGTTTCGTGCTTCATCGCCATGATGTCGGAGACAAAGGCGCAGCCGCCGAGATCGTCAAGCGTCGAATTGGTGGCGCGGGATGCCGTTTCCAACGCCAGCGGCTCGAAGCCGGCGAGCAGCGCCATGGCTTCCGTCTGGCCGACGACGCCGAGCCTGATCGCGGCCTGGACGAGATTGGAGAAGAAGGCCTGCAGGAAGGCCGACAGCGCGTCTGGCAAGGCGATGCCGTTGCCGCCGGCCACCGCGCCGACAGCGACGCAATAGGGGCATTCGGCCGGCAGACGTTCCAGCACGTGGCACGGCCAGGCCGAGGCCGCCTTCAGGAAAGCCGCGCCTTGCAGCATTGTCTCGGTGTGGCGCTCACGCGAGCCGGCCAGGGCCTCGGCAAGTGCGGCGATCCCGTCGAGATCGCCGCCCTCGCGGGCGCGCCGCCAGCTTTCGGCGAACAGCACCGCGTCGTTCCAGCCCGAGCCCATCTCGACCAGCGTCTCCAGCCACGCGGCAAGGTCCTGGCGGTCGGCCACCAACCCGTCATGCACCGTGCGTTCGAGGCCATGGCTGTAGGAAAAGCCGCCAACCGGAAAAGCCGGCGACAGCCACGCCATCAGCCGCAACAGGGCGATGCCCGAAGGCTGGTCAGTCATGGTGATGGTCATGCGAATGGCTGTGCGAATGAGAATGCGACTGGCCATCGGCATGCGAACGCGCTTCGGCATGGCTGTGCGCCTCGGCATGGGCATGACCATGGCCGGAATAGGCGCCGCGCACCGGCACGAACGGTTCCAGGACATCGGTGACCGTGGCGCCCAGCCCTTCCAGCATCGCCTTGATGACATGGTCGCGCAGGATGAGGATGCGGCTCGTCCCGATGTTTGCTGCAAGGTGACGGTTGCCGATATGCCAGGCGAGCTCGGTGAGATGGGCAGCGCTCAAGGCGCGGATGTCGTAGAGTGGTTCCTCGGCGGCGATGATCTCGACATGGCGGCCATCCTCGAGCACCAGCCGATCGCGGTCGCCCAAGGCAACCGGCTCGGGCAGGTCGACCAGCACCTTGTCGCCGCCTGACGTCTCGATGGCGCGGCGGCGCAGATGCCGCTCGTCATGGGCAAGCACGACACGATCATAGGGTGCGGTCGTTCCGGCCTCGCTGGCGGCCAGCACGGAGATGGCGCGCGGGAATTTGGTGAAGTCGGTGCGGATGTCGAGCTTCATGTAAATCTGCCTTCCGTGAGAACCTAGACCATCCTGCCCGTCGGCCCAACGGGGCTCAAGCGATCGTGTCGAAGAGCCGCAGGATGAACGATATCTGGTAGATCAGCGTGCCGGCGACAAAGGCGATATGAAAGCGGCGGTCGCGCACCAGGATCGCGACAATGCAGAGCACGACGAAAACCGGCGTTCGGATCAGATATTCGATACCGAAATGGGCGAAATGCTCCGGCCCTTTCAGCAGCGTGTCGATCACGTCGAGCAGATAGGTCGTGGCCAGCAGGCCGAAGAACCAGGCGCGGCGCGAATAGAAGAAATCCTCGTAGCTGGTGTAGTCGAGCATGGAATCCGGGAACAGCAGCGCGCACAGCATGAACAGGATGACGGCGTAGAAGATGAGGAACAGGTATTTGCCAAATGTCCAGGTCTGAATGGCGAAGAGGTCGAATTCCCACCACCAGAAATGCACCAGCAACAACAGCATGGAGCCGACCCAGGCCAGATGCACGGGATAGAGCTTGTACTGGGCAGGGTGCTGGACGATGCGGGCCAGCCCCGACAGAAGGCGCGTCACGCCGAGACCGATCACCATGCCCATGACGATGCGGATATGTGGGAAGACGTCATGGGCAGAAACGAGCTGCTGTTCCATGGATTTATCGCGGCCTGTTCTGCATCAGGCGTTCTAGCGCCATCGCGCTAAAACAGAAAGTACCTTTGCGCCATCGGCAGCACCGTGGCCGGCTCGCAGGTGAGCAGCTCGCCGTCGGCCCGGACCTCGTAGGTTTCGGGGTCGACCTCGACATGCGGTGTGGCGTCGTTGAGCACCATCGAATGCTTGCCGATGCCGCCACGGGTGTTTTCGACCGCGACCATGGCCTTGTCGACGCCGAGCCGGCCTTGCAGTCCTGAGTCGAAAGCAGCCTTGGAGACGAAGGTTACCGACGAATTGGTAAGCGCCTTGCCATAGGCGCCGAACATCGGCCGGTAATGCATCGGCTGCGGCGTCGGGATCGAAGCATTGGGATCGCCCATCGGAGCGGCGGCGATCGAGCCGCCGACCAGCACCATCTCCGGCTTGACGCCAAAGAACGCCGGGTTCCACAGCACGAGGTCGGCGCGTTTTCCCACCGCCACCGAGCCGATCTCCTTCGACAGGCCGTGCGCGATGGCCGGATTGATGGTGTATTTGGCGATGTAGCGGCGGACGCGGAAATTGTCGTTGTCACCGGTCTCCTGCGGCAGCGAACCACGCTGGCGCTTCATCTTGTCGGCGGTCTGCCAGCAGCGGATCGCCACCTCGCCGACGCGGCCCATGGCTTGGCTGTCCGACGAGATGATCGAGAAGGCGCCGAGGTCGTGCAGGATGTCTTCCGCCGCGATGGTCTCCTTGCGGATGCGGCTTTCGGCAAAGGCGATGTCCTCGGGGATCGACGGCGACAGATGATGGCAGACCATCAGCATATCGAGATGCTCGGCCAGCGTGTTGACCGTGTAGGGCCGCGTCGGATTGGTCGAGGACGGGATGACGTTGGGCAGGCCGCAAACCTTGATGATGTCAGGCGCGTGGCCACCGCCGGCGCCTTCGGTGTGGAAGGCATGGATGGTGCGGCCCTTGATCGCCGCGACGGTGTTTTCGACAAAACCCGATTCGTTCAGCGTGTCGGTGTGGATCATCACCTGAACGTCATAATCGTCGGCGACCGACAGGCAGCAGTCGATGGCCGCCGGCGTCGTGCCCCAATCCTCGTGCAGCTTCAGCGAGCAGGCGCCGGCGAGCACCATCTCCTCGAGGGCCGCCGGCAGCGAGGCGTTGCCCTTGCCCGACAGGCCGATATTCATCGGGAAGGCGTCGAAGGACTGAATCATGCGCGCCATGTGCCACGGCCCCGGCGTGCAGGTGGTGGCCAGCGTGCCATGCGCCGGGCCGGTGCCGCCGCCGAGCATGGTGGTGATGCCGGACATCAGCGCTTCCTCGATCTGCTGCGGGCAGATGAAATGGATATGCGCGTCGAAGCCGCCGGCGGTCAGGATCTTGCCCTCGCCGGCGATGATCTCCGTGCCGGGGCCGATGACGATGGTGACGCCCGACTGCGTATCCGGATTGCCGGCCTTGCCTATCGCGGCGATGCGGCCATCCCTGAGGCCGATATCGGCCTTGACGATGCCGGCCACGGCGTCGACGATCAGGGCGTTGGTGATGACGGTGTCGACCGCGCCTTGCGCGCGCGACACCTGGCTCTGGCCCATGCCGTCGCGAATCACCTTGCCGCCGCCGAATTTCACCTCCTCGCCATGCAGGGTGAAATCCTTTTCGACCTCGATGAACAATTCGGTGTCGGCAAGCCGAACTCTATCACCGACCGTCGGGCCATACATCTGGGCGTAGGCAGCGCGGGTGATTCTAGCCATCAGCAATTGCTCCCGAAATACGGCCCGAAGATGCGGCCGGAAGATGTGGTTTGTCGAAGCCCGGCCCACATTGTCGCCACCCTATGGTCACGCAATGACCCGCTCGGCGACACCTTGCGATCCCATTTACCCTTTGAGGTGGCTGGGCCGCCCCAAACCGACCGTTTGCCAATCGATGGAAAGGAAGATCCATGCGCAAAACGATACTTCCCGCAGCCGCTGCAACGCTGATGCTCGCGAGCGCCGCCTACGCCCAGCAACAGCCGGCGCAGTCCGCGCCGGCTCAGCCGCCCGCAGCACCCGCTCCGGCGGCGCCTGGAGCTCAGCCGGCCGCGCCAACGATCCAGAGCGTCAACATCGTCGACATCAAGGAGCTGCCCGCGGCCACCCAGACGCAGGTCAACCAGGTGATCGCCCAGCGCGGCGACGAAGGTCTGCAGAAACTGCGCAGCTCGATCGACGCGACACCGCAGGTCAAGTCCGCGCTTGAAGCCAAGGGGCTGACCTCGGCGCAGGTGATCGCCGCCAGCATGAGCAACGATGGCGCGCTGACCCTGATCACCAAGAAAGCGAGTTGACGACAGGCCGTGGCGGGCCGGCACAAGGTCGGCCTGCCGCGTCGAGCAGGGAACCTTCACAGGGGAGGATGCGTTTCGACTTTTTGGCGTGAAAACGAGTCTCGAGAGGGCTGAGAGCAAGCCATGGCGATAACCATTTTCCCTGACGCCAAATGGCTTCATGCGACTGCCGCGGCGGTGTTTCTGGCGGCGAGCGTTCCCCACACCGCGCTCAATGCGCAAAGTCTCGAGAGCCCCGATACCGTCGACCGGATCGTCGGCTCCGAGGTCGGGCAGGAAGAGACCAACACGGCCGTGGAGGCCCGCAAGGTCGCTACCGCGATCGACCGGACGCGCGAGAACATCGGCACGGTCCGCAAGACATCCAAGCTCGACAAGGTCGATATCGTTTTCCTGACCGACGCCGCGCGCACGGAAGGCGGCCCGCCGCCGGCGATCGAGAGCAAGGTCGAGCAACATCAGGACGACATTGCGGAATTGCGCAAGGAGATCGAGGCGAATGCGCTGCTGTTCAACGCCATCGACTCGCGCCGCGTGACGACCGAAGACGTTCTCGCCGTCGAATTCGACGATCCGGGAAGGATCGTCATCTACGCCGCGGCCAAGCCATCCAACTAGGCCGTCCATCGATCTCACAGGGCGCCCATGATTTTCTGCTGAAATCCGTAGACCTCGCGCTTACCGCCGAATGGCACCAGCGTGACGTCGCGCTCCTGCCCCGGTTCGAAACGCATGGCCGTGCCGGCGGCGATGTCGAGACGCATGCCCCGCGCCCTCTCGCGATCGAATTTCAGCCCCTCATTGGTTTCGAAGAAATGGTAGTGGCTGCCGACCTGGATCGGCCGGTCGCCGCTGTTGGCCACTTTCAAGGTGACGGTCGGCTGCCCCCTGTTCAGCTCGATGTCGCCGCCTGCTGTGATGATTTCGCCCGGGATCATCGCCAGCCTCACAGAACGCCAAAGACCAGGCCGACGCCGAATGCGGCACAGGCACCGCCGGCGACACGGGCAAGGCTGCGAAACCGCGCGCCAAGACCGAGCCCGGCAGCGATGCCGACGGCATGGAGCGCTGCCGTGGCGACGGCAAAGCCGGCCATATAGTCAAGCCCGCCGGCATTTTCGGGCACCTCGGTGCCATGGGCATGGCCATGGAACAGCGCGAACATGCCGATGATGGCGACGCCGGCAGAGACAGGGAGATCGACAGCCAGCGCGACCAGCAGGCCGAGCGCCACGACCGAGGCCAATATGCCCGGCTCGACGAAGGGCACCGGCACATGCGCCATGCCGAGCGCGCCGCCGGCCAGCATGACGCCGAGGAAGGCCAGTGGCCAGGCAAGAACCGCCTTGCCGCCCTTGAGCGCAGCCCACAGGCCAACGGCGATCATCACCGTCATGTGGTCGAGGCCGGAAAGCGGGTGACTGAAGCCAGATGTGAAGGACGATGTCGTACCGATACCGACATGGGCATAGGCGGGCATCGCCGCGGCCAGAAGCAGGATCGCCGAGAGGGTGGTGCGTTTCATCGTTGCGGGGATCATCTGTAAGCCTTCCGTTTAGGGACGATGCCGGTCAGGCGGCCTTGCTGGAGCCGCAGCCATCGGCCTTGAGCACGCGCTTGGTCGAGGCGGGATATTTCGTCAGCTTCGCTGCCGGGCGGATCGGGCGCGGTGCGAAATTACCGCCGCAGTTCGGACAGACGCCGCCCAGTACATGTTCCACGCACTCTGCGCAGAAGGTGCATTCGAAGGTGCAGATCAGCGCGTCCGTCGCCTCCGGCGGCAGGTCCTTGTCGCAGCATTCGCAGTTGGGGCGCAGCTCAAGCATTTTCTCTCCTCACCTTATCAGCCCTCCCTCACCTTATCGGCTCGTGCACGGTCACCAGCTTGGTGCCGTCGGGAAACGTCGCCTCGACCTGAACGTCGTGGATCATCTCGGCGATGCCTTCCATCACCTGCGCGCGGGTCACGACATGGGCGCCGGCCTCCATCAGTTCGGCGACCGGGCGGCCGTCGCGGGCGCCCTCGACGACGAAGTCGCTGATCAGCGCGATCGCCTCCGGATGGTTGAGCTTGACGCCGCGTTCGAGCCGCTTGCGCGCCACGATGGCCGCCATGGCGATGAGCAGCTTGTCCTTTTCCCTCGGCGTCAGGTTCATGCGTTTTCCCGGATGACATCAACAAAAAGCGGCATAATCGGAATCAGAGTGACCATAATTTGGGCAGACCCGCCCGTCCGTTGAGCAATTCGACGAGCGGAACCAGCCGCTTACGGAGCTGGTAACCGTCCGTAGCGAACAGCCTCGCAAGAAGCTTGCCAGATTTCCTCACGCCCCAGGCACTGGCATCGCCCTCGCCGCCGATGATCTGCCTGGCCGGGTCGAGCAAATCCTCGGCGCGCGGCGAGACCATCAGCAGCGTCGCCATGGCGATGGCGCCGCCGGCCACCGCGGAACGGCCAAGGGTGGCCGCAATGCCGGGCCCGATGCGGAAATCCTCGGCATGAACGAGCACGCCTGCCTGGCTGACCCGCCAGCGGTCATGGAAACTGCCCTGGGCAGCGCGTTCACCCATGGCGAGGCGGCCGAAGACGGTCGCCTCGAGCAACAGCGCCTCGGCACCGGCGGCAAGCTCCACATCGAGCCGGCGGGCAAAGGCCGACCGGTCAAAGACGATGGTTTCCTGCGGCAGCCAGGCAATGCGGCCATGCTCGCCGACGCTCAGCTTCACACGCACCTCCGCGCGGCCGGATGCCGCCCGATAGATCTTCTCGCAGGCCTGGGTGGTTATGGTGGCGCAAGCGCCGGCGCCGATATCGACCTCCCAGCCGAGGCGGTCGCCGCCGGTCAGTCCGCCGGCGGTGTTGATCAGCACGGCTTCCAGCGGATCGGCCGACACGGCCGGCATGCGGATCTTGGCTGAACCATCCTGATAGAGGCGCCGCAGGCGCGTGCGGCCGCCATTCCTGTCGCAGGCAAGCCGCGCCATTCCGGCGACGCGCTGGTTCGGCAGAACCGAAATCTGGCCATGTTCGATCGTGTCCACGAAGCCAACGTTAAGCACTCGCACGGCTTTGTCGATATATAACCTTGTTGCTTGACAGCGTTTCGGTTTCTATAGAGGGAGCCACCTTGGAGCGGTCATGCAGCGCCTGATGGGGTAAAAAGGCAACGACGATCCGAATCCGGGGACAAAAGGGGCGCTGATCAGTCGGCGTCGGGAAACGACAAGGTTGGGGAAGAAACCGAATGGCTGATCAGCTGGCAACGGACATCATCTCGAAGATCAAGGCTCACGCCGAGCCTAGCGGCGAAGAAATCACCACCAATACCGAGTTGACTGCACTGGGCATCCATTCGCTGGAGCTGACCGAGATCATCTTCGATCTCGAGGAGGAGTACGGCATCGAGATCGAGATGAACACTGTCGATGCCTGGAGCAATCTGAAGAATGTGGGCGACATGGTCGAGGCGGTTCGCGCGCTGATCGCGAAAAAAGCCTGACCGAATGCACAAGCGCGTCGTCATTACCGGCATCGGCGGCATTTGCGGGCTCGGCACCAATGCGTCCGCGATCTGGGGCGAAATGCGCGCCGGCCGCTCGGCCATTGGCCCGATCGTCAATTCGGAACTGCATGACCTCAAGGTCAGGGTCGGCTGCGAGATCAAGGCGCTGCCCGAGCATGGCATCGACCGCAAGCAGCTGGTGTCGATGGACCGCTTCAGCCTGCTGGCGACGATCGCCGCGCGGGAAGCCGCGCAGCAAGCCGGATTGGCGCCGCACGAGACCAATACCTTCCGGATGGGCACCATCGTCGGCGTCGGCGTCTGCGGCTGGGAGGCGATCGAAGAGAGCTATCGTGCCATCCTGCTCGAAGGAAAGAGCCGCGCCGGCATCTTCACCGTGCCGAAGGTGATGCCCGGTGCGGCGGCCGGCCATGTCAGCATGAATCTCGGCCTGCGCGGCCCGGTCTTCGGCATAACCTCGGCCTGCTCCTCGTCCAATCACGCCATCGCTTCGGCGGTCGACCAGATCAGGCTCGGCCGCGCCGACGTCATGGTTGCCGGCGGCACCGATGCGCCGCTGGTCTGGGGCATCCTGAAGGGCTGGGAGGCTTTGAGGGTGCTGTCGCCCGATACGTGCCGGCCGTTCTCGGCCGATCGCCAGGGCCTGGTGCTCGGCGAAGGCGCCGGCATGGCGGTGCTGGAAACCTATGAGCACGCCATGGCGCGTGGCGCCGAAATCCTTGCCGAGGTGGCCGGCGCCGGCCTTTCCGGCGATGCGTCCGACATCGTCGCGCCGACCATCGAAGGGCCGGAGGCGGCGATGCGCTTCTGCCTCGTCGATGCCGGGCTCAATCCGGAAGATATCGACTATCTCAACGCGCATGGCACCGGCACCAAAGCCAACGACCAGATCGAGACGGCGGCGATCAAACGCGTCTTTGGCGACTATGCCCACAGGCTTTCCATCTCGTCGACCAAATCGATGCACGCCCACTGTCTTGGCGCGTCGGGCGCGCTGGAACTGATCGCCTGCGTCATGGCGATTCGCGAAGGTATCGTGCCGCCAACGGCCAACTTTCGCGAAGCCGACGCCGATTGCGATCTCGACATCACGCCTAATGTGGCGCGCGAGCGCAAGGTGCGCGCCGCGATCAGCAACGGTTTTGCATTCGGCGGCACCAATGCGGTGCTCGCGTTCAAGGCGGTCTGACCGCAAGCACCGTGCCATGATCCCGACAGGCCGAACTTTTTGTGCGCATGCATATTGATCGCGCCGGGCGCTGTATTAGCTCTGCTTCGCCATGACCGTGCCGCCCGGCGCAAATCCCCGCCCAGGAGTTCCGATGACCGACCTGTCCGCCTTTCCGATCGCCACGCGCTGGCCGGCCCGCCATCCCGACCGCATCCAGCTCTATTCGTCTCCGACGCCGAACGGCGTCAAGATTTCGATCGCGCTGGAGGAACTCGGCCTGCCTTACGAGGCGCATTTTGTGGACATCGGCAAGAATGAAAGCTGGACGCCGGAATTCCTGTCGCTGAACCCGAACGGCAAGATACCGGCGATGATCGATCCGGACGGACCCGGCGGCCAGCCGATCGGCCTGTTCGAATCCGGCGCCATCCTGCTCTATCTCACCGACAAGACCGGCAAGCTTATCCCCGCCGACCCGGTACGGCGCTACGAGACGATCCAGTGGGTATTCTTCCAGATGGCCTCGATCGGGCCGATCTTCGGACAAGTCGGCTTTTTCAACAAATTCGCCGGGCGCGAGATCGCCGACAAGCGGCCGCTGGAGCGCTACCGCGATGAATCGCGACGGCTGATCGGCGTGATCGAGACCAGGCTGAAGGGCCGCAAATGGATCATGGACGACGATTACACCATCGCCGATATCTCGATGCTCGGCTGGGTGCGAAACCTGGTCGGCTTCTATGAGGCGCGCGAACTCGTCGGTTTCGACGATTTTCCCGATGTAGCGGCATGGCTGGAGCGTGGCCTTGCCCGGCCGGCGGTGCAAAGGGGCCTCACCATCCCGGCGCGGGCCTGAGTAAACCGGCCGTAGCCGCCTATTTTGCCTTGGCCCCGGTTTTGGAGCCACCCTTGCCCATGACGGAAGCGGCCAGGGAGGCTGCGCCCCTGGCGGTGGCGACAACGGCGCCGGCGGCAACATTGGCTGTCGTCTTGACCGTGCGCATGGCGCTGCCCGCAATGGAGCCGCCGCTGGTTGACGGCTTTTTGGGCTTGGCGGGTCTCGGGGCGGATTTTGCAGCTGCCTTGGCCGCTGGCATGACCTTCTTGGGCGCCGCCTTGCCAAAAACCGGCTTTGCATCCTTGGAGCGGGCGGCGATCGCGGGACCGGCGCCCGTCTTCGACTGAACTGATTTGGATTGAACTACCTTGCCCTTGGCGGGCGCAGGCTTCCTTGCCTTGGTTGCCATCTGACGGTTCCCTCGTGGGCACAATCGCCGTGTCAACCATAACGGCCTGAAAGTCTTAAGGTTCCGGCCCGAGCCTTCTGTGAATCAGGCGTGATCGCCGATCACCAAATCGGCTTGCCGGCGGCGGGCAACCACGCGATCGATGTTCGGCATGTCGTTGGAAGCGATCCAGGCGCGGGCATCCTCGTCGGAGCGGCCATGACCGTGCCATCGCTCGAGCAGCCGGCGTTCGAGCTCGGCGCGCGGCACATCGACGTAGATCGAGAAGTCGAACAAAGGCGCCAGCCGTGACCAGGGTTCTTCGTCAAGCAAGAGATAGTTGCCTTCGACCAGGATGAACTTGGTCCCGGTGGCGACGATCGAGGCGGCGGCGCGCGACAGTTCCATACTGCGATCGAACACGGGAATCGCGATATCCGGCTCGCCGGCGCGGATGCGTTTCAGCAGCGTCTCGAAGCCGGCAAAGTCGAAGGTTTCAGGTGCTCCCTTGCGTGCGCGCAGGCCGCGCCGCTCGAGCACGATGTCGTCGTAGTGGAAACCGTCCATCGGCACGACTTCCGAGGCGCCCTCGGGCAGCAGATCATGCAGGCTGGCCGACAATGTCGACTTGCCGGCGCCCGGGGGGCCGGCGATGGCGACAATGAAGCGGCTCGCCTTGCCAGCGCGCTTGAAGATGGTGGCGGCAAGATGGGCGATCTCGGACATCGGGGGTTCTGGCCTGGATCCGTGAGACAATTTCGGCCGCATCTTGGCGACAATTCGCGGAAATTTCAAATCGGCCCGCCTTCAGGCGGGAGCGGACCGGCCGATCCGCAGGAAATCGCTGTCGAAAGCAATTTCCCGCGTCGTGCCATCGGCAGCCATGATGCGCATCTTTCCCTGTCCAGTCGCGATGTCGCGCGGCGGCTCGCCTGTGTTCCGAGACCCTTCCCGGGACTGCGGCAAGGCACCGATGACATGGCGGAAGGAGAGGCTGCGGCCCTCGGCAAGGGCAAAGGCAGTCGCCACGCCTTCCCGCTTCAGCCAGTTGTCGCCAAGCGACGCGGCATGGCCGAGCGCCGTGCGCCCATCCTCGATGCCGAGCACGCCGCGATGGCGGCCGCTCCACGGCGCGTAATCGCGCCCGCCATTGCTGATCCACAGCATGGTGACCGGCAGTTCGGCCGGGTTCTTCAGCACCAGCACCAGATCCTGCTCGGCATGCCGCGTCAGCGCGGTCCAGCCCGGCCCGCCATGGTCGGCCTCGACCAGCGTGAGAAAGTCCTCGCGCTCGAAGTCCATGCGGTAGTCGCCGAGATCGAGCGTGCCGCCATCGGCGGCGGGAAACCGCGTCAGGTCGGCTGAACGGGCGGGGTAGGCCAGGCGGAAGCGGCCGCGGGCCGGATCGGGCTCCAGCGGATCATCCGGCGTCGCGGCAAGCCGCTTCGGCGAGAAGGCGAGCCTGCCGCCATTCTTCATTGCCGTCATCGGATGATGGGCGACGGAAATGGCGCCCGAACCGCCGGAAAAGGTATGCTCCTGGTAGAGAAAGGGATGGCCGTCGCGCAAGGTCAGGATCTTGTCGACCGCAGCGCCCATGACTTTGCGGCGCAGCCTGAAGGTGGCCTGCCAGCCATCGGCCGTCGCCCCGGAGGCAACGACATCCCAGGGACTGTTCGCCGTCCAGCCATGCAAGGGTGCTTGTTCCACATCACTGCGCGAAAACGGCGCGCAGAGAAAATCGCCGGAAAGGTGGACGGTACCCTCGGGCAGGTCTTGCGGCAGCGTCTCGCGCGCCTCCTCGACCCAGGGCGCGCGATGCAGCGGTTTCAGCCTGCGGCCGTCCATGTCGACCGCCATGTCGGAGAGGTGGCCAACCGCAAGATCGACCGACACCGATATACCCTTTGCCTCGATCGTGACAATGTCCATGCGCACCCGCCGATTCTGCCGCATCAGCAAACTCGCTCAGCGCCCGTTAAGCAAGCTGCGTGGCCAGCATTTCACATCAGGCTGGCCGACAATCCCGGGCGGGACGGCATTAACCAAATGGACGCGGCAACCGGGTTAGGCTAGATTCCATCAGTCTCAGCAACAGCTTGCCTTCAGAATAGACCATCTTGTCCAAACCGCGTCCCTTTCCGCTTATCCAGAGATTTGTCGCGGCGTTCGCGCTGCTGGCGCTCGTCGCCGGCTGCACGACGACGCCGCCGGAGACCATGCTGGCGGTGCCGGCGGCGCCGCAGAAATATGCGGCGATCGTGGTCGACGCCAGAACCGGCCAGACGCTGTTCGAGGTGAATTCGACGGCGCCGCGCTATCCGGCGTCGCTGACCAAGATGATGACGCTCTACCTGCTGTTCGAGGCGCTGGATTCAGGCCGCGTCAGCAAAGAGACGCGGATCCCGGTCTCGGACAATGCCGCCAGGCAGCCGCCGACCAAGCTGCGCTTCAGGCGCGGCGAGACGATCGATGTCGATTCGGCGATCAGGGCGATCGTCGTCAAATCGGCGAACGACGTGGCAGTCGCCGTCGCCGAATATCTCGGCGGCAGCGAAGACGCATTCGCCGCCGCAATGACGGCCAAGGCGCGGCAGATCGGCATGCGCAGCACCGTCTTCCGCAACGCTTCGGGACTGCCGGACGGCGACCAGCACACCACGGCGCGCGACATGGCGGTGCTGGGCATGGCGCTGCGCGCCCGCTTCCCGCAGCAGTTCCACTATTTCTCCGAAAGCGACTTCATGTTCCGCGGCCGGCTGGTGCGCGGCCATAACGACATGCTCGGCCGGGTGCGCGGCGTCAACGGCATCAAGACCGGCTATATCAGGGCCTCCGGCTTCAACATCGTCACCTCCTACGACGCCGACGGGCGCCGGCTCATCATCGTGGTGATGGGCGCCGACAGCGCGCGCCAGCGCAACGACCATGTCGAGACGCTGATCCAGCGCAGCCTCTCGCCAACGAGCGCGGATACCAAGACACGGCTGATGTACGCAGGGCAGCAGCAGACCGCTTCGCCACTCCCCGGTTTGCCGCCACCGGGTTTGCCGAATCCATAGACAGTCGGGAAAAGCTGGAAGTGCGGCACCTGCACGAAAAGCTCGACTATTTGATCTTGCGCCAATGGACGCGGCCGGCAGAGATGCAACTGAAAGCGATGCGCGAGCTGGCGGGGGCGGATAGCCGAAGCGGGCGACGCCGGGGGCGGAGGCGGGTGGCGAAGGGTGACGCGCTGGCTGGGGTCGCGCCATGCCCTAAGGAAGCTATCCCAATTGACCGTTGAAGCCTGCTTCCGCTTCCGCTAAGAAGCCGTGACTGGCCGGTTCACCGACCGGTTCGTTTTCCGGATCGCCGATCCTGAAAGCACCCGTAGCTCAGCTGGATAGAGCGCTGCCCTCCGAAGGCAGAGGTCACAGGTTCGAATCCTGTCGGGTGCGCCAATTTCTTCTTATTTTCCAGTCAATTGCACGAGGTGTAGGTTAGGCACGACGAAGCCGGGGCCAGGCTGCCGGTCTTCGCGATCTGCGTGCCGGCGAGATACGTCACGCTCCTGCCGAAGCGCTTCAACCGCTCGATGTCGCGCGGCTCCAGGACAGGGAACATCTGGTCGTATCTGGGATGACCTGTTGCGAGGACCATGCCTGTTCTTGCCTGCACTATCGGGTCATGCTCAAGTTTTGTTCCGCATGCCCGCTCGACGATGGCGGTGGGACGCCGCCGTGCTCAAACCCCCAGCGCATATCGGGCGCAGCCGCCAGCACGATGCGTATGCCTACTGCGACGGCGGTCAGTTGTTCTCCTGAATGTCAAAAACAGCGTCATTTCGGGCATGGTTGTCCAGCGGCTCCCCATTCCGCCATATCCCGCACGTGGTCCTCGAAGGTTCCCGGCGGCGTGCTGCGACCCTCCCCTGGCTCCCACCCTCGCGGAATAAACCCGCTTAGTGACGCATCATGCCGAAGATGATCGAGCAGGGCGACGGCATCGCGACCGCCGTTGCGGGCTGGATCGCTGAGCTGCTTGCAGATTTCGGCGCCACTTTGACCGTACCAAAGAAACTCCACAGGAGCGAGCTGCCAAGGAATACCCGCGCGCGGCGGCGCGGGAGCAGGGTCGTTCGGGAGAGTGGATGTCATGTGGCATGTCGAACAGGGCATCGCTTCGGCACCAATCCGGCTTACGCCGCCATGGATATTCATGCCATGGACACGATCCTCCTTTTCACCTGCAAGAGCCCAAATCGGAATCCCGCCGGCGTCGACATGGCAGTTTGCGCAACGCGGATGGGTAACAACCGCCTCGATCCGTTGCCATGCTTCCAGACCTGCCGCTTGGCTGACGCTGCCTGGCGGCAGTGCATCCCTGGAACCCTCCCCTTCCGCGTAAACCATCACTGTCAGAGGCGCCAACGTTGAAGCAGCGAGCGCAATGGCAATCAGGAATCTGTCCATGACTGCCCCCCCTCAAACGAAGTCGATGAATTTGTTGAACGGCATCTCGCGGATGCGCTTGCCCGTCGCAGCGAAGATCGCATTGGCGAGCGCCGGCGCCGCCGGCGGTACGGGAGGCTCCCCGATGCCCCGCACCGTGTAGTCGTTCTCCAGCCCGCGCACCTCGATTACCGGACACTGATACATCCGCATCGCTTCGTGGTGGTTGTAGTTGGTCTGCTGGACGGCTCCGTTGGCATAGGTGAGTTCGCAGTTCATGGCGTGGCCAAGACCCCAGACGACGCCGCCCTGGACCTGGTTCTCGAAATTGACGGGATCGAGGACCTTGCCGACATCGGCAGCCACCCAGACCCTATCGATCTTGATGCCGGCATCCGTCATGGTCACTTCGACAATCTCGGCGACCGCGGTGCCGAAGGCCTCGACGAAGGCGACGCCGCGACCCTTCCCGTTGCCGAGCGGACCCTTCCAGTCGGCCATCTCGCCGACCGTTTCGAGCAGCGTGCGGTAGATCGGGACCTTGCACATGTCGATGCGCGCCTGGAGCGGATCGAGCCCGGCCGCATGGATCAGTTCGTCGATGAAGCTTTCTGTGAAGAAGCCGTTGGCCGACGCGCCCACCGACCGCCAGGTGGTGGATGGCGACACGCCCTGCACCTCGAAGCTGCTCGCACGATAGTTGGGGATGTCGTAGTACATGTTCCAGATACCCACGGCCAATTGGCCATCGGGGGCATTTGGTGGCATGCCCATGCGCCCCAGCAGTTCCTTGAAGGGAGGCGTGGCCGCCACCTGAACATCAGCCGCGACGATTTTGCCGTCCTTGACGCTGCCCCGATACCTGCCCATCGCGATCTGCCGCGGGATATCCTGCAGGAAGTCCTGTTCGCGAGAGAAGACGATCTTCACCGGCGTTCCGCGTAGCTGGTTCGCGATCTCGGCGAGTGCCCTGACGTTTTCGAATTCGAGGCGGTGGCCGAAGCTTCCACCCGACCACTCATTGTGGAAGGTGACCTGTTCTGGCTTCATGCCGATCGCATTTGCCGCAATGTACTGCACCGATTGCGGCGTCTGGTGGCCGACCCAGATTTCCATCCCGTCATCGTTCACGATGCCGATGCCGTTGAGTGGTTCCAGTGGCTGGTGGCCGACATAGGGCGCCCGGTACTCCGCCTCGAGCAACGTCCCCTCTTTTAGACCGGCATCGATATCGCCATCGTTGCGCCACTGCTTGGCGAGGAATTCCGGGGTGAAGGAGGATTGCACGATGTCCCAGTGCCCGGCTTGCTCGGCCGGGTATTTGGACGGTTCCCACACACACTCTATGCGTTCGGCCGCCTGCATGGCGTACCAGCTGTTCGTCGCGATGACCGCGACGCCGTTCGACATCTTCAGGATCTGCCGGACGCCGGGCATCGACTGTGCTTTGCTCGCATCGTACGACCGAATCGGTTGGCCCTTATTGGGATTGAGTTTGACGGCCGCATAGACCATGCCGTCCATCTTGCGATCGATGCCGAACATGATTTCGCCGGTAACCTTGGCGCGGGTGTCGAGCCGCTCCATCGGCTTGCCGATCAAGCGCCAGTGCGACGGGTCACGCAGCTTGACGTCGGTGACCGGCGGTATCTTCGCAGCCTCCGCTGAAAGCGCGACGTAGGGGATTTTGGTCCCGTCCGGCAGGAGTACATGGCCCGCCTCGGTGCGGATATCTGCGACAGCAACGCCGCTGCGCTTGGCTGCCGCGGCCTTCAGCGTCTCCCGCGCGACGGCGCCGGCGACGCGCAACTTTTCGTAGGTATCCGGAATCGCGCTGGAGCCTCCGGTCATCTGCAGGCCGGACTGCCGCAGCCATTCCAGCGCAGCCGCCCGCCCCTTCTCGGCGTCGGGGCTCTGGTCCGCCGCCATGAACGGGGCGATTTCGTGCGCGAAGCCGGTGTTGAAATAGGCGGGGCTGGGCCCGGCGAAGCGAACCTCGAACTGGCCGAGTTCCAGGTCCAGTTCCTCCGCGATCATCACCGGCTGGATGGAACCAATGCCCTGTCCGATGTCGGCATGCTGCGCAATGAGCGTGATCCTGTCCGGACTGATCTCGACCCAAGGATTGAAGGCGACTGAGTCCGGTCCGAGATCCGCCGCCAGCGGGTTCGTCGCGGCCGGAGAAGCGGGCGTTTCCTCGGCTCGACCATACGACCCAAAAACCACACCTCCGGCGACGGCCGCGGAGCCAAATACGAAGGCGCGGCGGGAAAGTGCTGGCGTAGCGCCCATCTCACTCCCCTCCGATCTTCTCGGCGGCGGCGTGGATCGCGACGCGGATGCGTTCATACGTTCCGCATCGGCAGAGATTGCCCGACATGACCTCGTTGATGTCCTTGTCGGTCGGCTTGGGATGCGTTTTGAGCAGCGAGATCGCCTGGATCATCTGCCCCGTCTGGCAGTAGCCGCACTGCGCAACCTGGTGCTCGATCCATGCCTCCTGCACCGGGTGCAGCTTGCCGTTGCCAACCCCTTCGATCGTCGTTACCGCCTTGCCGGCGACGTCGGCCATGCGCGCCTGGCAGGAGCGGACGGCCTCGCCATCGACTTGCACCGTACAGGCGCCGCACAGGGCTATTCCGCAACCATATTTTGGACTCGTGATGCCGAGCTCATCTCGCAAAACCCAGAGCAAAGGCATCTCGGGTACTACGTCGACCTGATGCTTAACGCCATTGACCGTAATATCAAACATCTAAGCCTTCCCTCGGTTGTCGGTACATGGCTATTGCGCGCAACCGTAATGGCGGCCCGCAAGGCTGCCAATAACGCGTGCAAGATGATTGCCCAGAATTTACTTCTTTTAACCGTAGCCGGGACGGCACCGCGCTGCATTGGGCTTCAAAAGAGTGAAATCGACTTCCGGGACGATTCGTACGCGCATCGCGCTGAAAGTTGCTTGACTATAAATCTTCATATCGTCGGTTGAATGCGATGCGCGCCGATTTCGTCGCAACGTCTCTTTAGGCGTTGCTTAGGGTAATGGCTGCGACGGCCGCCTCTGCGACCGAAATGTCCTGCTCGACAGTGCCGGCGCTCGCGCCAACTGCGCCCACGATTTCGCCATCAACTCGGACCGGTACTCCCCCGCCGAAGATAACGACCCTCCCGCCATTGCTTTGCTCGATGCCGAAAAGCGGTGCGCCGGGCTGCGCGAGTTGATTCAAGTAGGCGGTCGTCTTATCGAACAGACGCGCCGTCGTCGCCTTGCCTATGGCAAGATCGATGCTTCCGATCAGTGCGCCGTCCTGACGCGAAAACGCCATGAGGGCACCGCCAGAATCAACAACGGCAATATTATATGGAATTCCGAAGCTCACGGCCTTGGCTTCACCCGCCTCGAGCATCTGCTTCGCATCGGCCAGCGTGAGGGTGGTACGAGAACAAGGCATCAGACTGCTCGCTTTAGGATTGCTCTTTCGGAGGTCAATTCGGCTATATGTCGTAAGCTGATTGCGCGCGTCTCAGGATACGGTTGGAGTTGCTCCCCAGCAACTGTGACGTGTTTGAGGCGATTGTTTCGGGGCGCTTGGATGACCGATAGCGCGCGAGCGATTTCGCCTTCGAGGCACGTTATGACCAAACGTACGAAATTGATGGTAAAAATAGGTAATTTTGATAGAGGAAGTGTTGTGTATCCGGCTTCCTATGGGTGGGGAGCAGAAGGACTAACTACGCGGCGAACAAAAAAGCAGATGCCTGGCGGCGCGAGATGAAAAGCCATGAAGCAGGCGGACGAGGCTGACGGTGGCATTTACTGCTTCGGCGACTTCCGATTCATTCCAGCTCGCCAATTGTTGCTTCACCACGATGTTCGAATCCGAGTAGGCTCGCGCGCGCTCGATCTTCTGCATGCCTTGGTTGGTAGGTCCGGGCAATTAGTCACCAAGGACGAACTCATTCGCTTCGCCTGGCCGAACACATTCGTCCAAGAGGAGAATCTAAAGGTCAACATAGCCGCTCTGCGGCGTGCGCTTGCGACTATCGCGTCCGAGCACTCCTATATCGCAACCGTTCCCGGCCGCGGCTACCGTTTTGTCGCACCGCTACGCGTCCTCGCCTCATCCGACGAGACCTCTGTCCCGGACTCGGTCAGGAGGATCACCGGCGAACTGCCCGCCACATCGGCCCTTATCGGTCGCGATGATGCAATAGTCGAACTCGCTGAATACCTCCTGAAGACCAGGCTGCTGACGATCGTTGGACCAGCGGGCGTCGGCAAGACGAGCATTGGGGTAACCATTGCGCGGCAGATTGGAGAGCCGTTGCAGGATGGCGTCTGTTTCGTCGACCTCGCGGCGATCGAGGATCCACACCTCGTCGCTCCGGCAATCGCTTTTGCGCTCGGGGTGCGCAGCAATCGTATCGATATTGTTCCGGGGCTTGTCGAGTCGATGCGCGGCCGGGAGATGTTGCTGGTACTCGACAATTGCGAGCATGTGCTGAGCGCTGCGGCGACCATTGCAGACTACCTGAGCGACGCGCTTCCCAAATTCATGATTGTCGCGACGAGCCGTGAACCCCTTCGGTGCAGGCGGGAGTCGGTCTATCGACTTGCACCGCTCCTTTGTCCCGGGGAGAGCGAGACTGCGGCGGGCTCGGCGATGAGCTTCCCCGCAGTGGAACTGCTGGTGCACCGCGCTGCGGCGCAAGGCTACCGGTTGAAGGAGGCGGACATACACTTGCTCGCCGCAATCAGCCGCCGTTTGGATGGAATTCCGCTGGCTATTGAATTGGCGGCGCCACGTTTGTCCGTCAAGGGGCCTGCCATGCTGCTCGGCCTGTTGGAGGAAAGCTTCGACTTGCTGGCGTCGCCGGCGGACGGGGCGACGCCCCGCCATACCACGCTGATGGCGACACTGGACTGGAGCTATAGGCTGCTTTCGGAGCACGAGGCCCGTCTGTTGCGTCATCTATCCGTATTCGGTGGCACATTCGCACTGGACAATGTCCTCGGCGTGTGCGGGCACTTGGCGTCAGCGGAGCACCTTGCTGTCGGCCTGGAGAACCTTGCCGCCCGATCTTTGTTGTCGCTCAGCTACGATGCTGGTCGCCGGCACTACCGGTTACTCGACAGCACGCGCAGCTTTGCGAGCGAACGCCTTCGCTCCGGCGGGGAACAGCCAGCCGCAATGGCCAGCTATTCACGTTATCTGCTGACTCTCTTCGAGAACGCCGAGGACGAGTGGAACTGGCGCACAAGAGAGGATTGGACTGCGCTTTATGGCTATTGGGGAAATGATCTACGTCGGGCAATCGACTGGTCGTTCGGCGCAGGACAGGACCCGCAGCTCGGCGTGCGGCTTACAGTTGCGGGGATTCCTCTGTGGCGCGAACTGTCTTCATTCGTGGAAAATCGATCACGTATCGGGACCGCGTTGAACGCCATTGACGCGCTTCCAGGTTGCGATCGCATGCTCAAAGTGAAGCTATTTGCCGTACAGGGCATCAACCTCTGCCATGCCCGCGAATTGAATGCCGCAATAGATATTCTGCGAAAGGGCGTGCGCTTAGCCGACGAATTGGGCGATGTCGAATATCGCGCTCGCATGGTCGGCATATCGGCCGGCGCCCAGTTTTTCTCGGGCCGTTATCGCGAGGCGCTGCTATCCCTCGCCGAGCTCCGCGCAATCGTTGGTGTCGCCGGTCCAGGATCCGCATCGCCAGACATCCAGTGGCACGAGTTGATGATCCGTTTCTGTTGCGGGGACCTCAACTACGCGCATGACGGTTTGACAAAACTGGCTCGCGAACATGGGACAGTGGTTCGTCGATCACAAATCTCGCGGTTTGTGATCGACCGTTTTGTCGCCATCCGAACGTTTTTGGCCTTGGCAGCATGGACAGCGGGCGAACCCCGAAAGGCTTTCGAAACCTCGCTGGAAGCCACGGAAGCCGCGAGAAGTTTGGAGCATACCGTTTCGAGCACCTTTGTCTTAGGCTTGGGAGCAATCCCGGTCGCGATTTTGTGTGGTTTTCTCGATGTCGCTCAGAGAGGGGTATTGGCTCTGTCCGGCTATATCGCCCTGATCCAGGATGAAATTTGGCCACCATTCGCGCGTTACTATCAGGCTACAATCGACGCTAAGCACCAAATTCCGGGCGCGCTCGAAAGAATGCGCGCAGCCATCGACGAACTCGTCGGATGCAATCTCCTCGTTCATTTGCCGATGCGCCTTGCGATGCATGCGGATGTAGCGCTATCCCATGATCAACTCGACGTTGCCCGAGCCTCAGTCGAGCAGGCGCTGGAACATGCCCATCGGACGGATGAGCACTGGTGCGACGCCGAGCTGAGGCGCCTCCAGGGCATCATGCACTGGCGCGAGAGGGATATCGAAGGGGCTGAGTCTCGACTGCACGAAGCCATTCGGCTGGCGCGACAGAGCGGCGCTTTGAGTTTCGAATTGCGCGCAACAACAAGTTTGGTTGAACTAGGGGTGGTGACGGGCCGGCGTGAGGCCGCACTGACGCAACTTGCCGCGATCTTGCGACGCTTCGACAACAGCTTTTCCTCGGCAGATGTGATGGCGGCACGCAATCTAGTTCAAGCGCATCTGCCAACTCGAGCGCAAACCTAGGGATCATGCCCGCAGGCTTGCCGCTGATGGACTGGTCTGTGGCTTGAACCTCCGATAAGCGAAGCTATGTTGTGCAGTATCGTCGCACCTTCCCGCAATGTCTTTTGCAGCATTCGCACCCTATCGTTGCCAGAAGGGCAGCTTGGCGATCTCTTCCTCGACCTGCGCTCTCGTCAGGCCGATGTCGTCGATCAAATGGGGATTGTCCTTCGACATTCTTTTGAGGTCCCAGCGAAAGCGTGTCTGCTGCCGCCAGGTCGCGATAGTGCTTCGCAGAGTGGTCAGGCTGTAGGGCCGACGCGACGCCAAGCCCCCGGGCGTTCCCGGCCGCGCTGCCTGATGCGGAGCCGACGCAAGGGTATCGTTCATGGCAACCTCCTAATGGTTTGAGGATCCGGTGACCCTCGACCTGAAAGAGGTTGAATTCTGCAGGATACGACCGGCGTCGTAATTAAGCTCTCCCAAATAGTTCTCAAAACTTCCAAACGGGCTAGAGCAGCTCACCGGTTCCCGGAACCGACAAACTGCTCTAACTCTTTGTTTTGACGCAATTCCGGACAGGAAACCGTCTCACACTTTTCCTGGAATTGCTCTATAGATGCGCCCATGGGATCGCGCTTTGCCTTTGGTCCGTTCGTGCTTGATTCCGATGCGGGAACGCTGCTTCGGAACGATGTCCCCGTTGCCGTTGGCTACCGCGGGCTTAAGCTGCTTGCGGCGCTCGTCGAACGGCCCGGCGAAATCCTTGGGAAGGCCGAGTTGATGGACGCGGCGTGGCCAGGCACGGCCGTCGAGGAAGGCAACCTCACCGTCCAGATCTCACAGCTGCGCAAGCTGCTCGGTCCGGCCGGTGATGCCGGCAATGGGGACGGTGAATGGATCGCGACGGTTCCGCGCGTCGGCTACCGCTTCACCGGGGCCATCGAACAGCTCGGCAGCGCGAAGCGAAAACCTTTGCCGCTGCCCGACAAACCATCGATAGCGGTGCTGCCCTTCGTCAATTTCAGCAACGATCCCGAGCAGGACTCCTTCGCGGATGGGTTGACCGAAGACCTGATCACTGACCTGTCCAGGATCTCCGACCTGTTCGTCATCGCTCGCAACTCCACCTTTGCCTACAAAGGAAAGGCGATGGACGTGCGGGGGATCGCCGAGGATCTTGGTGTGCGCTACTTGCTGGAGGGTAGTGCAAGACGTGCCGCTGGGCGTGTGCGCATCAACGCACAGCTGGTCGACGCGGCCAGCGGCGAACATCTATGGGCGGAACGCTTCGATCGCAGTTTGGAAGATATCTTTGCCGTTCAGGACGAGGTGACGGCAAAGATCGTGGAGGCCTTGCTCGGCCGGCTGCGTGCACCGCCACCGCGCAGTCGGCCCAAAAATCTCGAGGCTTACGATCTCTGCGTGCGGGCGCGCAAGTTGATCGACGATTCGCCGCAGACGGCGCGGGAAGCGCATCTGATGCTCACCCGCGCCGTCTCGCTCGATCCGGCATACGCCGAGGCCTACCGCTGGCTTGCCATGAATCACTGGATGGGATGGGTGCATTGGGGCCAACCCATTGAACCCAACCGTAGCGTTGCCTTGGAACTGGCGCGTAAAGCCGTAGCGATCGATGCCAATGATGCCGGCTGCCACTGGGTGCTGGCCAATCTGCTTGCCTATGAGCGCAGCTTTGACGAGGCGGATGCCGAATTCGCCAAGGCGTTCGAGCTCGACCCGAACGAGGCCGACGCCTGGGCGACACTGGCCGACATCACGACATTGGCCGGGCGGGTCGAGGAAGGCCTTGAGCAGATCCGCAAGGCGTTCCGCCTGAACCCGTTTCCAGCAAGCTGGTACTATCTGACGCTCGGCCAGGCGCAATATGCGGCGCGCGAATACGAAGCCGCGGTCGAGACACTGCGCAGGGACGAGACTTATCGCACAAGCTCACGCCGTTTCCTGGCGGCAAGCCTCGCGCAACTCGGCCGGCTCGACGAGGCGCGCGCGGAGGTCGAACTGTTTCTTGTCAGCAACCCGCATTTCACGACCCGCTTCTGGGTCACGACGGAACCATTCCGCGATGCCGCAACGCTCGATCATTTCGTTGATGGCTTCCGCAAGGCCGGCCTCCCGGAGTGATGCGTCAGGTTTTGATGAAGGCGAATCTCGGTCAGCTCGCAGCGCCGCCTCCGCACCGTTCATGTGTGCGACTTACTCCTCCGAGCGACCCGTGGCGTCACGATCGCGCTCGTATCGCCTCGTAAGCGGAAACGGCGGCAACCAGGACTCGCGACGGACGGTCCAGCTTTCATAGGTCGGCATCAGCTGGTCGGGGGCATCCAGGGATCCCAGGTGCACTTCAATCTCGTCCGCGCTGCGCGCGAAAACGGACGAGCCGCAGCGGGGACAGAAAAACCGCCCGGCGTAATCGCGTGTTTCGCCATCGATCGTCACCGCATCCTGAGGAAATACCGCGGCAGCGTAGAAAAGGCCTCCATGATGCTTGCGGCAGTCGAGGCAGTGACAGATGCCGACCCGATATGGGAGTCCCGACGCCGCAATTCGGACATTGCCGCACAGGCAACCGCCGGTGAATCGGTCCATGCCGCGTCTCCCTCTGAAATCAAGCTGAGAATGGCTACAGCGAACAGCACTGTCATTGCAATTGCCGCGGTGGTCCCGCCTTCGCTCGTAGTGCCAAGGACTTCGATCGACGAGCCAGCCTCAAGCGCATAGCTCACGGTTCACCCTCGGTGAATTGCATTCACTCCTTCGAGCAAGGCGAGCAGGCCCTTCAAAATCTCGATCGGTGGCGGCGGGCAGCCGGGGATGTGGAGATCTACGGGCAGCACCTCCGACACGCCGCCAACGACGGCGTAGCTGCCGGCGAAGCAGCCGCCGTTCCTGGCGCAGTCACCGAGTGCGACCAGCCATTTGGGATTGGGGGTCGCGTCCCAGGTCCGCAGCAAGGCCTCGCGCATGTTCTTCGTCACCGGCCCGGTGACGAGCAGCACATCGGCGTGGCGCGGCGAGGCGACGAAGCGGATGCCGAAGCGCTCGATGTCGTAGAAGACGTTGTTCAGCGCGTGCATTTCGAGTTCGCAACCGTTGCAGGAACCGGCATCGACGGCTCGGACCGACAAGCTTCGGCCCAGCCGCTCGCGGGCGGCACCGTCGAGGGCGCGGGCCAGTTCGTCGACCGCCGCATCGCTCGCCAAGGGCGGGTGCTCGGTGAGAGGGGGTCTGACCAGGCTTTCGAAGAGAAGCTTGCGCATGACGGAATGCCTTAGAGCAGGGTTGGTCTTGTTCGACCGTGATCTTTTCCGAACCGAAGGTTTGCGATTGCGGGTCTAGAGATCATGGCCGGAATAGGAGCAGTTGAACGACTTGTTGCAGAGCGGAAAGTCGGCGACGATGTTGCCCTCGATCGCTGTCTCGAGAAGCGGCCATTGGAACCACGAGGGGTCGCGCAGGTGGCAGCGCTCGACCATGCCGGCCTCGCCGATGCGCAGCCAAGCCAGGATGTCGCCGCGGAACCCCTCGACCAGCGCCATGCCCTCGCGCGGCCCGTTCGCCGCGGCGACGTCGACACGGATCGGGCCACCCGGCAGGCGCTCAAGGATCTGTTCCACCAGCGACAGGCTCTGCTCGACCTCGCGGATGCGTATCCAGACGCGCGCATTGACGTCGCCTTCCTGCAGCACAGGCACATCGAAGGCGAGTTCGTCGTAGGGCGGGTAGCCTGGGCTGCGGCGCGCGTCGAAGTCGCGGCCCGAAGCCCGCCCGACATAGCCGCCGGCTGCATATTGCCGGGCGAGTTCCCCCTTGAGCCGACCTGTGGCGACGGTGCGGTCCTGCAGCGAGGCGGTGTTGTCGTAGAGCTCGACCAGATCAGGAAAGCGCTGTCTGATCTCGGCGATCACGGACCGGATCGCGACCGTCCCTTCTTCGCTCAGGTCGCTTGCCGCTCCGCCGGGCACGACACGGTCGCGCATCAGGCGATGGCCGAAAGCCGCGTCGCTTGCGCGCAGCACACGTTCGCGCAGCGCGCCACAATGGGCAAGCATGATCGCGAAGGCAGCATCGTTGCAGATGGCGCCTATATCGCCGAGATGGTTGGCGAGGCGCTCCAACTCGGCCATCAGCGCCCGTAGCCAGACGGCGCGCCGCGGCACGTCGACGCCCAAAGCCGCTTCGGCGGCTCGGGCAAAGGCAAGCGAATAGGCCACGGTGCTGTCGCCGGAGGTCCTGCCCGCCAGTCGGGCGGCGCGATCGACAGGCGAGCCTTTCATCAGGCCTTCTATGCCCTTGTGCACATAGCCGAGACGCTCCTCCAGCCGCACGATCGTTTCGCCGCTCGCGGTAAATCGAAAATGCCCCGGCTCGATGATGCCGGCATGCACAGGTCCGACCGGGATCTGGTGCAGGCTCTCGCCCTCCGCGGCAAGGAAGCGGTAGGAAGACGCCGCGGCTGGAGGCTGGGGCGCCACAGCCAGGGGATGGCTCACTCCCCACTGGCCATGGTCAAGCCAGCGACGGGTGTCCGGAAGGCCCTGCGGCGAGAGCCCGAACAGATCCGAGGCTGCACGTTCGAGCCGCAGTGCCGGCGGATGCCGCTGGCCGACCGACGGGTAGCGGCCGCCGGGGCATTTCAGGCTGATGACACCGATATCAGCCGCGTCGAGAAGCGCCATGTGGACGGTCTCCGGCTCGCCCCAGAGGCCGAGCAGGCTCCAGCGGCCTTCGGCAAGCTGCTCGACGGCAAGGTTCCAGGTTTTTGAAGCCACCATGGCGCGTCGCCAGGGGGCATGGCGTTCAACAGGACGGCCGGCCTCGATGAGGTCGGTCAGCGCGGGCATCTTCCTTTTGCTCATCCGCTTCATCCCAGGATGGTCGCGACATGCTGGAACCAGGCGACCAGGGGCGCCGGCAGATAGATGCCGGCGGCAAACACCAAAGCCAGGTGGGAATACATCGGCACATAGGATGCCTCGACCGGCGCAGTGCTGCCGCGCGGCTCGCCGAAGGCGACGCCGGTCAGCCGAAGCAGCAGGGCGCCGAAGGCGAGCAGAAGCCCGAACACCAACGGGATCGCCAGAAGCGGCTGTCTTGCAAATGTCGAGCTCACGATCAGGAATTCGCTCATGAAGATGCCGAGCGGCGGCAGGCCGGCAATGGCAACGACGCCGATGACGAGCGCCCAGCCAAGCCCGGGATGCGTTTCCGTCAACCCTTTGATGTCGTCGATCTTCTGGGTGCCCTTGACCTGCGCGATGTGGCCGACGGCGAAGAAGATCGCCGACTTGGTCAGGCTGTGCATGACCATGTGCAGCAGGCCGGCAAAGTTCGCCAACGGGCCGCCCATGCCGAACGCGAACACGATGATGCCCATGTGCTCGATAGAGGAGTATGCGAACAGGCGCTTGATGTCGCGGCGGCGGTAGAGCATGAAGGCCGCGAAGATGAGCGAGGTGAGCCCCATTGCCACCATCAATGGTCCTGGGGATATCGCCTGCGGGCTTGCGGCGAGCAACATCTTGAAGCGCAGAACGGCATAGAGCGCGACGTTCAAGAGCAGGCCCGACAGCACCGCCGAAATCGGCGTCGGACCTTCGGCATGCGCATCGGGCAGCCAGGCATGCAAGGGGGCAAGGCCGACCTTGGTGCCGTAGCCGAGCAGCAGAAAGACGAAGGCGACGTTGAGCAAAGCCGGGTCGAAACGCGCCGCCTGTTCGATGAGCACTGTCCAGACCATGGCATTGGTGCCCTCGCCGACGACCGGTTGCGCGGCCATGTAGACGAGGATGGTGCCGAACAGCGCAAGCGCGATGCCGACGCTTCCCAGGATGAAATACTTCCAGGCGGCCTCCAGCGCTTCGTGCGTGCGATAGATACCGACCATCAGCACAGTGGTCAGCGTGGCAAGCTCCACCGCCACCCACATCAGGCCGATGTTGTTCGACACGAAGGCGAGGTTCATGCCGAACATCATGATCTGGTACATTGCGTGATAGAATCTGAGGTTCGGCGCGGTCAGCCGGCCGGTCTCCAGCTCGTGGGCGATATAGGTCGCGCTGAATATACTGGTCGTGAAGCCGACGAATGTGTTGAGCACGATGAAGACGATGTTGAGATCGTCGACCAGGAGATACTGTCCCGGCTGCGGCCGGTCGGTGACAAAAAGCGAGAGTGCCGCAAGCAAGGTCAGCAGGCTGGCGACGACATTCAGGCGGGCCGTCACCTTGTAGTTCGGCAACGCGGCCATCAGCGCTGCCGCCAAGGGCGGTATCAGCAGGATGGCGGCCACGGCGTCGAAGGAAAACGCGGTCAACGGCGTTCCCCCCTGTAGTCGTCGAGCGCGCCGACATCGACCGAATCGAACCGCTCGCGGATGCGGAACAGGAAGACACCGATGACGATGAAGGCGATCAGGATCGAGAAGGCGACGCTGATCTCGACCACCAGCGGCATGCCCTTGGCGCCGGTGGCGGCGAGCACAAGGCCGTTCTCCAGCGACATGAAGCCGACAACCTGACTGACGGCATTCCGGCGGGTGACCATCACCAGCAGGCCTAGCAGGATGATGGACAGCGCGAAGGCCAGATCTTCGCGCGCCAGCGGATCGGCGTCGGGGGTGACCCGCAGCATCAGCACCATGGACAGCGTCACCAGGCCTATTCCGGCCAGCATGGTCGGACCGATGCCGACAGCGGTCTCGATGTCGCGGTGGATGCCGAGCCGCTGGATGATGCGGTGAAGCCCGACGGGAATGACGATCGCCTTGAACACCAGGGCGATCGCCGCGGTGACGTAGAGATGGTGAGCGTCCTGGACATAGGCCTGCCAGGCCACGGACAGGGCAAGCACGACCGCGTGGAGCGCAAAGACGTTGATCAACGCAAACAGGCGATCCTGATAGAGCATCATGAAGCTGACCAGCACCAGACCGCCGGCGAGCAGATGGGCGATATCGAAGGTGAGGCCGTTCATCAGAGGCTCCGTGAGACGAACAGCAGGAGCGTGCCGAGCAGGGCCAGCATCAGCGCCACGCCCAGGAAATCCGGGACGCGAAAGACACGCATCTTGGCGATGGCGGTCTCGAAGACGGCCAGCAGAATACCACAGACGGCAAGCTTGCCGACATAGGTGACGGCACCCAGAACGAGGAGTTGCGGCCTGGCCCCTGAGGTCACCAGCCCCCAGGGCATGAAAACGCATGAAATCAGCGAGGCATAGAGCAGAAGCTTCAGGAAGGTGGCAATCTCGATCATTGCCAGATGGCGGCCGGAATATTCTAGGACCATCGCCTCGTGGACCATCGTGAGTTCGAGATGGGTCGCCGGGTTGTCCACCGGTATGCGGGCATTTTCGGCGATCGCCACGATGACGAGAGCGATCAGCGACATGCCGAGCGACACCCGCAGACCGACATCCGGCGAAGCCATGAAGGCAGCGACGGTGGAGAGTTGCGTTGCGCCGGCGACGAGCGCCAGGCTGAACACGATCAAAAGCATCGCGGGCTCGGCCAGCGAAGCGATCATCACCTCGCGGCTTGCGCCGATGCCGCCAAAGCTCGTGCCGACATCCATGCCCGCCAATGCGAGGAAGAACCGGGCGCTGCCAAGCAGCGCGACAATGGCGATGAGATCGGCGGTCCAACTGAAGGTGAGGCCGGTGGCGAATGTCGGAATGAGCGCGGCGGCGACCCAGGTGGCGGCAAAGATCAGGTAGGGGGTCACGCGAAACAGCCAGGATGCGTTGTCCGCCAGGACGACCTCCTTGCGCATCAGCCGCAGGACATCGCGGTAGGGCTGGATCAGCGACGGCCCCCGGCGGCGCTGCAGTCTCGCCTTCACCTTGCGCACGAAGCCGGTCAGCAGCGGTGCCAGCAAAAGCACCAGCACCATCTGCGCGCCCTGGACGGCCAGTTCAGGGATCAGGGCCATAGCGCGAGCACCAGAAGCAAGGTGACGAGGTAGAGAAAGACCAAGGTCAGATAGCGCCGGATGGTGAGGAACTGCAGACGGTTCAGCTTCTCGGCCGCATAGCCGACCGCGCCAGCGATCGGCTGGTAAAAAGTCTCCCAGATCACATCGTGCATTTCCACGGTGAGGCGCGCCGGCCCGGTGGCGCCCGGCGGCGGCATTTCCACCTTTTCCCGGGCACGGAATGCAAAGGCGCCGAAGACGCGGCGAATGGGCTGGGCGAAACTGACGGCCGTGTATTGCGCGGCCGGGCTGATATCCGGGAAGCCGCAGCCCCAGGCAGGACCGCGGCGCAGCGCGTGCGAGGCGAAGCGGTGGATCACGAAGGCCGCGAGCGAGGCGGAGATCGTGACGAACACGAGTACCAGCAGGCCATTGTAAGAGCTGCGGCTCTCGGCGATCGGCACGATCGACAACCAGGGCTGCGCCATCTGCACCGGCATGCGGTTGCCGGTGAGCGACAGCGTCACCGGTGAGATTCCGTCTATGACAAAGCCCGGCAGAATGCCGGCAAGCAGGCAAAGGGCCGCGAGAGCGAACATTGCCGCCAGTGAGTAGCGATCGACCTCCCGTACCTGCTCCATCGCCGCGGAGCGTGGTCGGCCGAGAAATGTGATGCCGAACGCCTTTACGAAACAGGCCGCGGCCAGCGCCGCCGAAAGTGCCAGCAGGCCACCGACCGCGGGCACCATGACTTTCAGGCCCCATTGCGGCAGGTCAGGGCTCTGCAGGATGGCCTGGAAGGCCAGCCATTCGGAAACGAAGCCGTTGAAGGGCGGAAGTGCCGAGATTGAAACGCAGCCGACGAGAAAGACAAAACTGGTCAGCGGCATGCGATGGATAAGGCCGCCCAATTTCTCCATGTTGCGTTCGCCGGTTGCGGTCAGCACGGCGCCGGCGCCGAAGAACAGCAGGCTCTTGAAAAAGGAATGGTTGAGAACGTGGAAGAGCGCCGCGGTGAGCGCCAGTGCCGCGGCCGACGGCATCGCGTTGGCCTTGAAGGCGAGCGCGAGGCCAAGGCTCACGAAGATCACGCCGATGTTTTCGATGGTGCTGTAGGCGAGCAGCCGCTTGAGGTCCTTTTCCATCAAGGCGTGGAGGATGCCGAGAACCGCCGTCAGGCCGCCGAGGAAAAGCACGACGACGCCCGACCACCACGCCGGCTCGCCGAGCAGGTCGAAGATGACGCGTATGAAGCCATAGATGGCGACTTTGGTCATGACGCCGCTCATCAGCGCCGAGACGTGGCTCGGCGCGGCCGAATGCGCGAGCGGCAGCCAGACATGCAAAGGGACAAGGCCGGCCTTGGAGCCGGCGCCGAGCAGCATCAGGGCCAGAACGGCGGCGGCGACGAACCGGGTTGGCTCGGCGGCGCGCATCGCGTCGAATGTATAGGTTCCGGCCGGTCCGGCCAGCAGACCGAAGGCGAGCAGCAGCGCCAGCGTGCCGAAGCTCGCCATCACCAGGTAGATGTAACCTGCCCGCCTGTTATCGGGTTCGCGGTGGTGCGCCATGACAAGCGCCCATGAGGCGAGCGACATGAATTCCCAGGACAACAGGAAAGTGAAAGCATCGTCGGCCAGGACGACGAGGTTCATGCCGGCAAGGAAGGCCGGGAAGAACGGCAGCACGCGGTGCGGCGCGGACTCGTGACGGCCATAGCCAAGTCCATAGAGGCTGGCGAAGGCGCCGCCGAGGTTGACCACGACCAGGAAAAAAGCCGAGAGCGCATCCAGGCGGAAATGGGCGCCGATCCAGGGCAGGCCGAGCGGCAGCGTAACGGCCGACACGCCGGCGGGATCGCCGACCAGATGACTTGAGGCAGCCAGGAACATGACGGCCGCGATGCCAAGAGCAAGACAGTAGACCAGTTGTGTCGCCGAATCGCGCCGGCTGGCCGCTATGGCCAGCATGGCGGTTCCCAAAAGCGCGGCGACGCCCCACAGCAGAAGGGCAACGATCGAAATCACGACAGGTTCCCGCCGGACCTGGCTTCCGTATTGTCGGCGCCGGAAATCCTGACCTGACCGGAGCCTTCTTTCAGCCGCACCCCGCGCCCGCCGACATGGCTTGTCGCACCTTCTCCGATCAACTCGATGCCGGCGGCCTCAAGCGCTGCAATCAACTTCATGAGGGAATCGACATTGCCCCGGATCATCCACTCGCTGGCTTCCATGCGCTGGATCGTCGGCACCGACAGGCCGGACAATTCAGCAAGCCTGCGCTGATCGATGCCGAGCAACGCCCTGGCGGCACGCAACTGTGGGGCGGTTATCACCAATCGCTCTCAATTTTAGGATATGAACTCTACGCGCTGCAGCGTACATTGAAACGCGCTAAAGTCAATAACTGATGTATGATACATCTGTTTTGATGTTGGCCGCTATGCCCGTGACGTCCCGGGCTGGCGGCTGCTTGACGTGTCGCGCAAGAACAGACGTCCTCTTTGATGGCGTAGACTGCACCTTCAATAAAACTTTGGGATCGGGCCGTTCTGCGGGGTGGTGCGGTCGCCGAGGTCCAGAAAGACCTCGTCGATATAGCACCAGCCCCAACCTTCCGGCGGGTCGTAGCCTTCGATGACCGGATGGCGGGTGGCGTGGAAGTGTTTTGTGGCGTGGCGGTTGGGCGAGTCGTCGCAGCAGCCGACATGGCCGCAAGTGCGGCATAGCCGCAGATGCACCCATTGCGAACCGCTCTTCAGACACTCCTCGCAGCCGAGCGCGCTCGGCGTCACATCCCTGATATCGCCTGCATGTCTGCATTCATCCGCCATCACAATCTCCTGACCGGTTCGGGTGCCGTGGTGCGTCGCGTGTGATACGCGCAATGCGCTTCAAGTCTTTGTCTTATGCATCTCGTTGCCCCAAACCGCTGCACACCCTCGGGTCAAGCCTGAGGACATGCTTTTGGGCGACATGCATTAGCCTTGCGCCAGATATGCGTGCAGTGCCGCCACCACCTGGGCGCCTTCGCCGACGGCGGCCGCGACGCGTTTGACCGAGCCGGAGCGCACGTCGCCGATAGCGAACACGCCGCTGCGACTGGTCTCCTGCAAGGTATGCGTCGGTCCTATATCCGGCCCGGTACGAACGAAGCCCCTGGCGTCCAGCGCCACGTTGCAGTTGGCGAGCCAGTCGGTGTTCGGGTCGGCGCCGATGAACAGGAAGAGATGGCGGATCGGGTGGGTCGTCGCCACGCCGCTTTCGCGGTCGCGCCAGCGCACTGTGGCAAGATTGCCCTCGTGGCCGTCCAGCGCCTCGATCTCAGTCCCGGTCAGCACCTCGATGTTGGGCTGCGCCCGGATGCGCTCGACCAGATAGCGCGACATGCTGGCATCCAGACTGCTGCCGCGCGCCAGCAGCCACACCTTGCCGACATGGCTGGCCAGATAGACTGCCGCCTGGCCGGCCGAATTGCCGGCGCCGACCAGCGCCACTTCCTGCCCCGCGCACAACCGCGCTTCGATGGGCGAGGCCCAATAATGCACGGACGTTCCCTCGAACTCAGCCAAATTGGCGATATCGAGGCGGCGATAGCGCGCGCCGCTGGCGATCACGACGGTGCGCGCCCGCACGGTCTCGCCGTCGCCGACATCCAGCGTGTAACCGGCCGTGCCGGCCGCGCCATTCAGCAGCCTGGCCTCGTCGGGTATGACCATTTCGACGCCGAACTTCTGCGCCTGGTTGTAGGCGCGCGCCATCAGCGCCATTCCCGAAATGCCGGTCGGGAAGCCAAGATAGTTCTCGATGCGCGAGGAGGCACCCGCCTGTCCGCCGAAGGCGCGGCAATCGAGCACGATCGTCGACAGGCCTTCGGACGCCGCATAGACCGAAGCCGCCAGCCCCGCCGGGCCGGCGCCGACAATGGCCACGTCGTAGAGCTTGCCGGCATCGATCGGCCGCAACAGGCCGATGCAGCGGGCGAGCTCATTCTCGCCGGGATTGTGCAGCAGCTTGCCGTTCGGACAGAGCACGATCGGCAAATGGTGGGGATCGACCTGGAAGCGCTCGACCAGGGTTCTGGCGCATGGATCGGTGCCGGCATCGAGCGCGCGGTAGGGCTGGCCGCTGCGGGCCAGGAAACCCTGCAGCCGCAAGACGTCGCCACTGTCGAGAGAGCCGATAATGACCGGTCCGCTGGAACCGCTCTCGAGCAGGCCGACACGGCGCAGGATCAACGCCCGCATGATCCGCTCGCCGAGATTGGCCTCCTGCACCATCAGATCGCGCAACCTTTGCGAGGCGATGACGACCGCCTGCACCGGTTCGATCGCCTCCGCGTTGACCAGCGAGGGGCGGGCCGAAAGCTGCGCCAGTTCGCCGACGAAGTTGCCCGCCTCGTGGGTGACGATTATCTCGCGCCGGCCGAGGCCACTCTGCGTAATGTCCACCTTGCCCGACAGGACGACGACCAGGCCCGGCGCCACGTCGCCGGCTTTGACGATGAGCTCGCCCGCGGTATAGGAACTGGCCTGCCCGAAACGGCGCATGCGCTCGATGTCGGCCTCACCAAGCGTGGGGAACATCTGATCGCGGCGGGCCGTGAAGGCTGTGGATTGAGACATGGTTTCGACCGTATCGCGGCGGCGGCGCAGTTTGAAGCGGTTTCTAATCTCCAAAAGCCCGCGGGCTGCTCGACCCCAGGGTCGCCGAACAGCTGCGCGTCCGGGCGCGGCTGAAGGGCATGGAGATAGCGGGAAAGCCCGTAGCAACGGTGACAAATCTCGCATTGGAGGTGTGCGCGCGGCAGAACGCGGTGCGGAACAATCTGGCGGAACCCGCGATGCCCGTGACCGGGCGCGCGGCCGCACTCTTGGTGAACCGCGCCCCACCGCGCGCGCGGAAGGTTAGCCGCGTCTCGGCACCCGTGCCGCACGTTTTCAGCGCCTGTCAGCCCAGCAGCTTCCTCAATTCGCCCTGCAGGGCGAGCAGGCGAGGCAGCACGTCGCTGATCAACATCTCGGACGACATGCGCGAGGCCTGCACGCCGACATTGGCCGCGGCGACGACGCTGCCGCGGCTGTCGAAGATCGGCACCGCGATCGAGCGCAAGCCGATCTCGAGTTCCTCGTCCATCAGCGCATAGCCCTGGCTGCGGACGCGGCCGAGTTCCTTCATCAGGTCGCCGATACCGGTCAGGGTCTTGGGCGTCAGCTTTTCGCGTTTGGTCGCTTCCAGCCGGCGGCGGGCCTGGTCCTCGGGCAGCGCCGCCAGCAGGACGCGTCCCATCGAGGCGCAATAGGCTGGCAGGCGGCTGCCGACATTCAGGCCGATGAGCATGACGCGCCGCTGTGCCGAACGGGCGACATAGACGATCTCGCTGGCGTCGAGAATGGATGCCGACGAGGATTCGTGGATCGCCTCGGAGAGCTGCTCGAGATAGGGCTGGATGATGCCGGGCAAGGGCGTCGAGGACAGATAGGCATAGCCCAGCTTGAGAACGCGCGGCGTCAGCCGGAAGAACTTGCCGTCGAACTCGGCATAGCCGCCATGGACGAGCGTCAAAAGGCAACGGCGCGCCGACGCCCGTTCGAGCCCGGTCAGGCGGGCGACATCGGCGATGCTGAGCTTGTGCCGCTGCTGGTCGAAGGTCTCGATCACCGACAGACCCTTGACGAAGCCGGCGATCAGATCTCCATCACGGATGCGCAGTCCCGAATCCATACACCCTCCGCCACGTGCGACATCCGAACATACATGCGCCTATCGCCCTTGGCCAGCAGAAGGTTCGATTTAAGACTTTTTGTGCGCCATGCGGACGGATTGGGTTGAAGAGGCAGGCACGAAACGGCCTTCGCCTTGGCGATCAGGGCCAGGACGGCATCGTTATGGGGCGATCGCCGACGTGATAGTCCACGACCGCTTTGAGGAGCCAAGTGCCGAGGGATCTCTTCAGGCGGCCTTGGCCTGCAGCCGGTCCATCAGCGCGTCGAGTTCGCCCATGATCGCCACCAGCTTTTCGCGCCGCGATACGCCTTCAGCGCCGAGCTCGGCGAATTTCGTCAGCGGCGCGCGCACGTCGCCGACGAGGTAGCCGGCTGCCGCCGCCAAAGCCTTCGAGTAGCATTGATGGCCATAGGTCGGATGGCCCTCGGCGATGATGTGGTCCATCCTGTTGATCAGGGCCTGGATGGCCTGGGCATCCTCAAGGCGTCCGGCAACGAGGAAATCCCAGATGCGCGACGAGGCGCGCGGAATGTAGTTGCCATAAGGGTTCACATAACCGACGGCGCCGAGGCGGTAGCTCTCGACGATCCGCTCGCCGGCAAAGACGTTCATCACGCCTTCGGTCAGTTCGACGATGTCGAAGACGCGGCCGACATTCATGCTCGCTTCCTTGATATAGCGCACATTCTCGAAGGCCTTGGTCAATTTGGCCACGAGCTTGGCCGGCATATCGACATTCGTCGTCACCGGATTGTTGTAGAGCATGATCGGGATGGTCACCGCTTCCGAGATGGCCTTGTAGTAGTTGAATATCTCGTCATGCGTGGGGGTATAATAGTAAGGCGGAGCGATCATCAGACCGTCGGCGCCGAGCGCCTCGGCCTCCTTGCTGTAGCGCACGGCGTTTGGCGTATAGGCATTCATCGTGCCGACCATGACCTGCATACGGCCGGCAACATGCTTGACCGTGGTTTCCACATAGCGTTGACGCTCGTCGTCGCTGACAGTCAGGAATTCCCCCGTCGTGCCAAGGATGATAACTCCTGGCACGCCACAGGCGATCTGCCAGTCGAGAAAACGCTTGAGCGCCGCTTCGTCGATGCCATCGCCATCCGGCGTAAAGGGCGTGACGGTGACGGTGTGACTGCCGCGGAACTGCTTGGCCATGAGGGTCTTCCGAATTGGGAGGTTGAGCTGGGACGCTGATGGTTGGTACGAAAATCGGTCGATGGGCATAGGCTGAACGCGGATGGCGGCACCTCGCCGCCGGTGCGTCCAATATCAGGCTCCACCGCAAAAGGTGCGTTCACACAGCGAACGATTGTTACTATAGCGAACGAATTAATGTAGGCAAGCGGTTCGTGATTTCTCTTGTGGGGCCTCTATGTCGGACGTGATCGTGATTGGCGGCGGGCTCACCGGATGCGCGACCGCCTATTACCTGGCCACCGATGGCGTGCCGGTCACCCTGGTCGAGCGCTCGGATCTCAACACGCTTGCTTCGGGGTCCAATGCCGGCAGCCTGCATGCGCAGATCCCGCATGATCCCTTCATCAACAAGGGCGAGGATTGGGCGCGCATTTTCTCGCCGACGATCGGCTTGCTGGCCCGCTCCATCGAAATGTGGCGCGAGCTGCCCGAGCTTCTCGGGGCCGATCTCGAAGTCTCGCTGAAAGGCGGCCTGCTGGTCGCACCCAATGCGGAGCAGATGCGCGACATCGAACGCAAGGTCGCGTTCGAGCGAGAACAGGGGCTCAAGGTCGATCTCCTCGATCGCGCCGCGCTGCACAAGCTTGCGCCCTATCTCGCCGACCATATTGTCGGCGGCGCCTTTTGTCCCGACGAGGGCAAGGCCAACCCGTTCCTGGTGGCGCCAGCCTTCGCCGCGGCCGCGGAACGCGCCGGCGCGAAGATCCTGCGCCACACCGCCGTCAAGGCCATTACGCGCGAGGGTGACGGCAGCTTTGCGGTTGCGACGAACAGAGGCGTTCTGAAAGCGGCGCGCATTGTCGACGCGGCCGGCGCCGAAACCGGCGACATTGCGGCGATGCTCGGCATCGAACTCGCCGATGTCCAGGGCTTTCCGATCCAGGTCAGCGCGACCGAACAGGTCGGCGCGCTGGTGCCGCATCTCGTCTACTTCACCGGCGAAAAGCTGACGCTGAAGCAGAATGGCGCCGGCACGATCCTCATCGGCGGCGGCTGGCCGGCGCGCTACGGACGCCATGGCAACCCGGTCGCCGATCCGGACTCGTTGGCACGCAATCTCGCGGTCGCAGTCCAGGTCGTGCCGGCGCTTGCCGACATCAGAATCGTGCGCACCTGGGCCGCGACCGTCAACGGCACGGACGACTGGAAGCCGATCCTCGGCGAGATACAAGGAATGCCGGGTTTCTTCGTCAATTTCTTTCCCTGGATGGGCTTCACCGCCGGACCGATCGCGGCCCGGATCGTCGCCAGCCTGGTGCAAGGCGCGACGCCGCCGGTGGATGTCGATCTGAGGCCGTTCCTGCCCAAACAATAGGGTCTCTATTTTGTGCATGTCGTTGCCCCAAAACCGCTGCACACTTTTGGGCGACATGCATCAATGACGAAGTATCTTGCCGACGAACTCCCTGGTGCGCGCTTCCTTCGGGCTGCCGAAGATCTCGGCCGGCGAGCCGATCTCGACGACCTGCCCCTTGTCCATCATGACGACGCGGGTCGAGACTTCGCGCACGAAGGCCATTTCGTGCGAGACGATGAGCATGGTGATGCCTTCGCTGGCCAGCGAGCGGATGGTGTCAAGCACTTCGGTGACCAGCTCGGGATCGAGCGCTGCGGTCACTTCATCGAGCAGCAGTATCTCGGGTTTCAGCGCGAGCGCCCGCGCGATCGCGACGCGTTGCTGCTGGCCGCCCGAGAGCTCGTCGGGATAGGCATGATGCTTCTCGGCCAAGCCGACCTTCAGCAGAAGGGCGGTGGCTTCGCGCTCGACATCGGCCCTGGGGCGTTTCTTGATCTTGATCGGCGCGATGGTGACGTTGCGCAGCACGTCCATGTTCTGGAACAGATTATACTGCTGGAAGACGATCGCCATGCGGTCGCGCATGGCCCGCAACTGGGCTCGCGAGCGGTAGTCGATGCGTCCGCCATCGATGCGCACCTCGCCGGCCGTCGGCGGCAAAAGCCCCATCAGCACACGCAGGAAGGTGCTCTTGCCGGAACCGGAGGGACCGATAAGGCTGATCACCTCACCCTTGTTCACCGACAGGTTCACTTTGGACAGGACCGGGACCCGTCCATACGCGCTGGATAGATTCTCTGCTTCGAGAAGTGGCAAGGCGGTTCTCCAGATAGGCGCCGAGGCGGCTGAGCGGATAGGACATCACGAAATAGCCGGCAAGGACGGTTCCGTAGACAAGAAAGGGCGAAAAGCCACGCCCGACGAACATCTTGCCGGTGAAGGCAAGCTCGACGACACCCATCTGCGAGACGAGCGCGGTGTCCTTGATGAACATCACCATGAAGGCGAAGCCCGGCGGCAGGATCACCTTCCACGCCTGCGGCAGGACGACGAGAAGCAGCGTGCGCATGAAACCGAAATTCATGGCTTCCGCGGCTTCTCGCTGCATCTTCGGCACGGACTCCATGCCGGCGCGGATGATCTCGGACATGAAGGCCGTCGCCACCATGCAGATCGAAATCAGCGCGATGGCGAACAGCGATATGCCGCGGCTGACAGCCTGGATGCCGAACATGACGATGAACAGGATGACCAGGAAAGGGATGCGCCTGAAAATCTCGACATAGACGGTGACGAGAAGCCGCAAAGGCAACAGCGCGCGCGCCCGCGTCGACCTTATGGCGGCGATGGCGAAGCCGAAGATGAAGCCGGCGACGCAGCCGACGACGGTGAGGGCCAGCGTGCGCCCCATCGCCTGGAGCACGAAGATGGCGTTGTAATAGGTGAAGAAGTCGGGCGCTTCCTGGACGATCCGCTCCCACATCAGAAGATCCTCGCCCGGACGCGGAAGGCCCAGCGCCCGACCAGCGCCAGCGCGATCGAGGCGATGAAGGTCAGCGCGATGTAGATCACGGCGATGACCGAAAAGGTCTCGATGGTGCGAAGGTTCTGGGTCGAGATGTTGATCGCCCGGCCGGTGAGTTCCTCGACGCCGAAGATCGCCGCGAGCGAACTGCCGAGCACCAGCCAGATGAAGAAATTGCTGAGCGGCGCGTAGATGGTCTTGGCGATGTGGGGCAGGATGACGAACCGCACCATCTGCGGGCCTGACATGCCCAGAACCTGCGCGGTCTCGATCTCCTCGCGGCGAACGGAGAGGATGCCGGCGCGCAGGATGTCGGTGAGATAGGCGCCGGAATTCAGCGTCAGGCCGATGACCACCGCCGTCATCGGCGCCAAAAGGATGCCGACATCGGGCAACGCATAGAACAGGAAGAAGATCTGAACCAGGGCCGGCGTGTTGGTGAAGAACACGACATAGGCGTTGATCAGCCAGCGTATCGCACGGCCGCCATACATCTTGCCCAGCGCGCCGAAGAGGCCGATCACGGCGCCCAGCCAAAAGGACAGAAACGCCACTTCGAGCGTCAGCAACGCCCCGCCAAGCAGGTAGGGCAGTTGGGCGAAGACGACGCCGAATTGGAATGTGTAGTTCAACTGCCGCGGCCTCCATCTCTCTCGGGGTATTCCACGCTGCCGCGCAGGCCGCCGCGCAACGCCTCTACCCGGCTCACTCTATCAAAAGAGTGAGCCGGGTGTCTGCTTTCAGAAGTACGGATTGGCAACGATCGGCTTCAGCATCGGCTGGCCATACCATTTCTGCCAGGTGTCGTTGACGTAGTTGCTGGAATGAAGGTCGTAGAGCAGGACATTGAGGAACTGCCGCAAGCCGTCATTGCCCTTCGACACGCCGATCGCATCGTAATTGACGAAGATCGTGTCGTTGAGCGTGCGCCATTTGATGTCGGGATAGCTTTTGGTGAAGGCGAGGAAGAAGTCGACATTCTCGATGAGCGCATCGCCTCGCCCCTGGGCAATGGCGCGGACGGTGTCGGCATTGGTCTCGACAAGCAGGACCTTGGCGTTGGGCAGCTTCTCCTTCAGGAAGTCGACCGACCAGTTGCCGCGCATGTTGACGAGCGTGAACTGGTCGCTGTTGAAGTCGGTCCACTTCTCGGCCTTGTTCTTGTCGGTGGTGAGCACCGCCATCGATTCCGTGTGCAGCGGCGCGGTGAAATCGATGAGCTTGGCGCGTTCGGCCGAGCGGGTGAGCGCGCCGAGCGAAATGTCGATCTGGTCGGCCACGAGATACGGAACGCGCTGCGCCGTCTCCGTCGGCACGAACTCGGCCTTCACGCCGAGCGCGGTGGCGATCTTGTTGCCGACATCGATGTCGAAGCCTTCGAATTCGTTGGTCTTGCCGTAGGAGCTCATCGGCGGGAAATTCGGATTGACGCCGATGCGGATGGTGCCGGCCTGAATGATCTGGTCGAGCGTACGGGCGTCCGCAGTCTGGGCCAGCATGACGCCGCCGATCAGCGCCGCGGAAGCGATGGAAAGGAGTTTGCGCAGCATGAAATCGTCCTCTTCTGCCGGCGTGGCCGGCATATGGTTTCCCTCTGACGGGCCGCCTGGCGCTGATGCGCTTCTGTCTCCAGCCTTCGATCCATATGCTGGCAAAACACGTGCTTCCGGTCAACAGAAATGTACGTTATACGAACGTTTGTGCGCAAATAGCACATTTGAGCACAGGCGTGCGGCGGCGTTCACCGCAACGTCACGGCGAAAAAGGTTCTGGATAAATGCGGCGAAGCGCAGGAAGCCGCCATTTGCAGGCCGGCCCCACCTGAACATCAGCGCGTCTTAACGGATGTAGGTCGCACCATTGACGTCGAGAGTGGCGCCGGAAAGGTGCCGCGACTTGCCGGTGGCGAGGAAGGCGACGAGATGGCCGATGTCGTCGGGCGGCACCCATTCGCCCATGGCAAGGCCGGCGAAGACCTTCTCCGTGCCGCCCTGGGTTGCCGCGAACGCCTCCGACATCTGCGTGCCGACCACGCCGGGGGCGATGATGTAGGTGAGGATGTTGTCGCGGGCATGTGCCCGGGCAATTGTCTGGGCCATGGCCTTCACCGCCGCCTTGGAGGCGGCATAGGCCATCGTTGCCGGGTTGGTCACGCCGCGCTGCGCGCCCCAGCTCGAAATGGTGACGAGGATGCCGCCGCCGCTGGCGAGATAGTGCTTGACCGCCCGGCGCACGAGGCGGGCCGGCGCCAGCACGTTGACCTGCAAGGTTTCGGCCCACACCGCGTCCCAGGTCGCGTCGTCTTCGTCGATGCCGCCGTTCCAGCGCATGATGGCGGCATTGTTGACGAAGACATCGACACGGCCGCGCCAGGCCTGCGCCTCGTCCCACAATCTCTCGGCGGCATCGAGATCGTGCAGATCGGCCTGGACGAAGCGCTTTCGTTCGGCAGGCACCGCGGCCAGGGCAGCCTCGGCGCCGGCGAGATCGGAGCCATAATGGGCGATGACGAAGGCGCCGGCCTCGCCGGCAATGCGGGCGATGGACGCCCCGATGCCCTTGGAGGCGCCTGTGACGAGAATGGTCTTGCCATCGAGATCCGGCATGAGGGGCTCCAGTTCCAGGGACGCGTTGGTCCAGATTGGGTCAGGCGAGGCCGGCATCGACGGGAAGCAGTTCCCCGCTGATGCCGCTGGCCAGGTCGCTTGCCAGGAAAAGTGCTGCCTTGGCGACTTCGTCGGCAGTCGCCAGCCGCGCCAACGCATTGTCGGCGGCAAGTGCCGCCAAAGCCTCCTGCTCCGGCGGGCCGCCATTTCGCGCCCGCGTGCGGATTCGCTCAAGGAGCGCGTCCGTCGCGATCGGACCGGGCGCGATGCCGTTGACCCTGATGCCGAACCGGCCGAGGTCGCGCGCCGCCGCCCGGATGATGCCGAGCACGGCGTGCTTGGAGGCGGTGTAGAGCATCTGCCGGGGATGGGCGAGGTAGGCGTTGATGGAGGCCATGACGATGATGGCGCCGCCGCTCGCCTTCATCGCCGGCGTCGCGTGCTTGATCGTGGCGGCGACACCGCGCACATTGACGGCCATGACGCGGTCCCATTCGGCCATGTCGAGGCTTTCGGTCTCCCGCCAGGGCGGGACGAGGCCGGCATTGGCAACGACGACATCGAGGCGGCCGTGTTGGCGCAGCGCCGCTTGCATGGCCGCTGCAATCGTCGTCTCATCGCCGACATCGACGGCGGTGGCGCTGAAGCCGGCAGGCAATTGCGCGCCCGCGCTGGTTTGCGCGAGATCGAGCGCATGGCCGACTGCCCCTTCGGCGGCGAAGCGCTCGGCGATGGCGAGGCCGAGGCCACGCGATCCGCCGGTGATCAAGGCAATACGGCCATCGAGGAGTGGAGGCATGGTTTCCCGTCGCTTGGTTGTAGAACTCGCGGCCCAACGGCTTGCGGAATATCCGGGGCAGTGTAAATCTGTGTACACAAGTTCGCAATGCGAACGCAACGATTGCTCCGCCCTCCCGTCGCTTTTCATAGCCCCACGGTTTATTCGATGACAGCACCCGCTTCCGATTCCGCGCCTCAGAGGACATCCGTCGCGGTTATCGGTGGCGGCAGCATCGGTGTCGCCTTTGCAATCGTCTTCGCTCGCGCCGGACATGCCGTTCGCCTCAACGAGCCCGATGCGGCAAGACGCCAGTCCATCGCGCAGATCCTGCAGGCAAGGCTTGATGATCTCAGCGGCTACGGCCTGCTTGACGAGCCGGCTGACGCCATCCTGAGCCGGATTGCCATCACCGCCACCGTTTCCGACGCTGTCGCGGACGCCGCCTATGTGCAGGAATGCGCGCCAGAACAGCTTGCCCTGAAGCAGACGCTGTTTGCCGAACTCGACCGGCTGGCGCCGGCGGGAGCCGTGCTGGCCAGCGCTTCTTCCGCGATCACCGCCTCGGCTTTCGCCGCCGACCTGCCGGGCCGGGCGCGGATGCTGGTCGTTCATCCCGGCAATCCGCCTTTCCTCATTCCGGTCGCGGAGGTCGTGCCCGCTCCCTTCACGAGCGAGGCGACCATTGCGTTCACGCAAAACCTTCTCGCCGGCGCCGGCCTGACACCGGTTCTCGTGCGCAAGGAGGTCGAGGGTTTCGTGTTCAACCGTCTTCAGGGCGCGCTGCTGCGCGAGGCCTATTGCCTGGTGCGCGACGGTGTCGTTTCCGTCGAGGACGTCGATCGCATCGTGCGCGACGGGCTCGGCCTGCGCTGGTCGGTGATCGGGCCGTTCGAGACGGTCGACCTGAACACGCAGGGCGGCATTGCCTCGCATGCGCAGAAGATGGGACCGGCCTACCAGCGCATGGGGGCGGAGCGGGGGCAGAACGACCCGTGGACGCCGGACCTCGTCGAAAAGGTCGCGGCACAGCGCCGGGCGCTGTTGCCGCTGGACCGCTGGGCCGAGCGCGTCGCCTGGCGCGATCGCCGCCTGATGAGCCTTGTCCGCCACCGCAAGACCGAGCTTGGAGCATGACCGGCACCATCACCATCGATTTCGAAGGCGCTCCCGTGGAGGCCCGCCCGGGTGAAAGCCTGGCGGCAGCCCTCACAGCCCATGGCGTCAACGTTTTTCGCACGACGCGGTGCGCGGCCGAACGCGGCCTGTTCTGCGGCATGGGCGTCTGCCAGGATTGCCTTGTCGAGATTGACGGCAAACCCAACCAGCGCGCCTGCATGACCAAGGTCGACCGGCCGCTCACCGTCCGCCGCGAGGCCCATGCCCGCCCGCTGGTAGCAGCCGGACAGGGCCATCCGCCCGTCACCATCGGTGACGTCGTGGTCAGCACGCCCGAACTGCTCGTCATCGGCGCCGGGCCGGGCGGTCTTTCGGCGGCGATTGCCGCCCGGAAGGCGGGAGCCGAGGTTCTTGTCGTCGACGAACGCAGCCAGGCCGGCGGCCAGTATTTCAAGCAATTGAGCGTCGGCCCCAAGGGCGTATCCGCGCCCGACGCGCAGCATCGCGAGGGGGCGGCGCTGATCGAAGCGGCTGTCCGGCTCGGTGTCGAAATCAAGTCCGGCGTCACGGTGTGGGGCGCCTTCGAGCCGAACGAATATGCGGCGACCGCCGAAGGACGGATGCTGCGCCTGCTGCCCAAGGCCGCGATCGTCGCCACCGGCGCCTATGAACGGGGATGGCCGGTGCCGGGCTGGACGCTGCCGGGCGTGATGACCACGGGCGCCGCGCAGACCTTGTGGCGAACGGCGCGCCGCCTGCCGGGCAAGACCGTGCTCATCGCCGGCAACGGGCCGCTCAATCTTCAGCTTGCAGCCGAGCTTATCGAAGGCGGCGCCAGGGTTGTGGCTGTGGTGGAAGCAGCGCAACGGCCGAGTGTCGCCAAGGTGGGTGCGCTGGCCAGCATGGCGCTGGCATCGCCGGCGCTGATCCGCGATGGCCTGCGCTATCATGGCATCCGGCGCTCCGGCGGTGCTGCGATGCTCTACGGCACCATCGTCGCCGGGGTCGAAAAGACGCCAACAGGCCTCAGCGTGAGACTTCAGCCAGCCGCGGGCCGTGGCGAGGAGGTGCGATATGAGGTCGACGCGCTCTGTCTCGGCTATGGTTTCGAACCGTCGAACGAGCTGTTGCGGGCGCTGGGTTGCGGGCATGATTTCGACCCGGTCCGCCGCCAATTGGTGACGCGCCGCGACGCGGACGGACTGACGGACGTGGCTGGTGTCTACGCGCTGGGCGACTGCACTGGCCTTGGCGGGGCGCGTGCAGCACTTGCCGAGGGCGCGCTGGTCGGAATTGCCGCGGCACGCGCGCTGGGACACTCGCCGTCCGCCAGCCTCGATGCCGAGGCGCGGCGAGCCCGATCCGATCTGGCAAGGCACAGGCGTTTCCAGCAGGCGCTGTGGACGCTTTATGTGGCGCCCGCCTATTCGGCGACGCTGGCGACACCGGAGACGTTGCTCTGCCGCTGCGAGGAGGTCACTTTCGGCCAGATCGAGGAGGCGTTAGCCGAGGAGATGCAACTCATCGGCGCGGTGAAGCGGCGCACGCGCGTCGGCATGGGGCGCTGCCAGGGGCGCTATTGCGCGCCGGTGCTCGATGCCTTGCTGGCCGAGCGCTTCGGCCGCGCACGCGACGAGTTCACCGGTTTTGCGCCGCGCGTGCCGGTGAAGCCGGTGGCGATCGAAGATCTGGCGCGTCTGGGCTGACCGCAAATGACCGGCGCCGCGCATCCGCTTGTCGGCGACATCGACGTCGTTGTGATCGGCGGCGGCATCGTCGGCTCATGCCTTGCAGGCTTTCTGGCCGAGGACGGTGTCGGCGTCGCCTTGATCGATGACGGGCGCATCGGCGGCTCGAACGCCAATGCCGGCAGTCTTCATGTCCAGATGCAGAGCCGCTTCATGCGCCTCTACCCCCAGAACGTGCCGGGCATGGAGCGCCAGCTTCCGCTCTATCCCAAGGCGGTTGCCTTCTGGCAGGCCATGCAGGCGCGGCTCGGGGCGGATTTCGACCTGAAGATGACCGGCGGCCTGATGGTCGCGGAAAGACGCGACCAGCTCGATTTCCTGAAGATCAAGGCCAGGCGCGAGCGCGAACTGGGGCTCGATGTCGATGTTCTCGATCGTGCGGAACTCGATCGCATCGCGCCCTATTTCGGACCCGATGTGGTCGGCGCCGAGATCTGCGCCAATGAGGGCAAGCTCAATCCACTGCTCGCCAACGCCGCAATCCGCCGCTGGATCATCGAAAAGGGCGTCGTGCTGGTGGAGGGCGAGAGCGCCGGGCCGGTCAGGCGCGAGCGCCAAGGCTTCATCGTCGAGACGGGAAATGGCCGGATAAAAGCCGGCCGCGTGGTGCTGGCGGCCGCTTCCGGCAGCAAAGCGCTGGCTGCGGGGCTCGGCGTTGCGATCCCGGCGGAGCCCGAACCGCTGCACATGAACATCACCGAGGCAGCCGCGCCGCTGATCGGCCATCTCATCCAGCATGCCGACCGCATGATCACACTCAAGCAGTTCGGCACCGGCCAGATCGTCATCGGCGGCGGCTGGCCGGCCCACGTTGCCGGCGAACAGTTGCATCCGACCGTCGAACTCGCCAGCCTCGTCGCCAATGCTACGCTGGCGCAGCACATCGTGCCGCGGATCGCGCCGCTCAGGATCATCCGCACCTGGGCCGGCATCAACACGTCCGTCGACGGCAAGGGGGTGCTCGGGCCCATCGGGCAGGTGCCGGGGCTGTTCGCGGCCATACCCGGCGACGCCGGCTACACGCTCGGCCCGCTTTCGGCGAGGCTTGTCGCCGACATGATGCTCGGACGCCAGCCGAACGAGGACGTGTCACCCTTTTCGCCCGACCGCTTCGAGGCCGCCTGACCCAAGTGGTTCCGCCTGGCAGCAGAATGCTCCCGGCCAGCCTGTTGACACATACCGACTGTATGGTATGTTCGTGGCATGTCGAGACCAACCAAACAGTCCCCTGAACGCGGCGCCGCACGAAGCCGGCTCCTCGAAGCAGCGCGCGATGTCATCCGCGCGAAGGGCTTTGCCGCCACCTCGGTCGACGACCTCTGTGGCGCGGCCGCCGTCACCAAGGGGGCATTTTTTCATCACTTCGGCAGCAAGGAGGCTCTCGGCGTCGCCGCGGCCGAGTTCTGGGCCGAGACGACATCAGGTTTTTTCGCGGCCGCGCCGTATCACGAGCCGGTCGATGCCCTGCAGCGCGTTCTCGCCTATGTGGCTTTCCGCAAGGCGATCATCGTGGGCGATCTGGCTGAGTTTACCTGCCTGGTCGGAACCATGGCGCAGGAGGTCTACGCAAGCTCCCCCGACATTCGCGACGCCTGTGGCCGCAGCATGTTCGGCCATACGGCGACACTTGAGGCCGACATCGAGACCGCGCGGCGGGAGCGCGGCATTGCCGGCGACTGGACGGCCGAAAGCCTCGCACGGCACACGCAAGCTGTCATCCAGGGCGGGTTCGTCCTGGCCAAGGCAGGAAACGACCCCGGGCTGGCGCGGGAGAGCCTCGATCATCTGGACCGGTACATCCGGCACCTGTTTCACGTCACGGAGGAGGACGTAAATGAGCGGAACCACTGAGATCGGATGCGCCTGCGGACGGACACGCTTGGAGGTGCGGGGAGCACCGATTCTCGTGTCAGAATGTCTGTGCAACAGCTGCAGGGCCGCCGCCGGTCGCCTGGCGACGCTGCCTGGCGCCAGGAATATCCTCAAACCCTATGGCGCGACGCCTTGTGCGGAGTATCGCAAGGATCGGATCCGCATCCTGTCCGGCGCTGAATACCTGCACGAATTCCGGCTGTCCGCCGATGCTGGCTCGCGCCGTGTCGTCGCAACCTGCTGCAGCACGCCGGTCTTCCTGGAATTGAAGGGCGCGCACTGGCTGAGCGTCTATCTGCACCTCTGGCCGGACGGGACGCGGCCGAAAGCCGAGATGCGAACGATGACTGGCGACCTGGCCGATGCTACCAATCTGCCGAAGGACATCCCCAATCTGAAAAGCCATACGGTGTCCTTCTACGTGAAGCTTCTGGGGGCGTGGCTGGCCATGGGATTGCGCAATCCGAAGATCGAAGTGGCGGGGAAGATCGATGCCTGACGACAAGATCGAAATCGAGAACGTCAACATTCCGGGACGGACCTATCGCGTCGATCGCGCGAAATACGGAGCGATGCGCGACGCGCTTCTGGCCGCCTTGCCGGGCGAGACGCCGGGGCTGAAGTTGGCCGAAGCGAAAGAGGCGCTCCTGCCCCATCTTTCGGGCGACCTCTTTCCGCAAGGCAAGACGGCCGGATGGTGGCTGAAAGCCGTCCAGCTCGACCTTGAGGCAAAAGGCGTCATCAAACGCGCGCCGCGCAAGCCCGTTCATCTCTACAGGCGTGGAACGGCCTGAAGTCGACGAATACTAAATTAGATCTGCAAGGCCCGGGTGATGTTGTTGGAGGCTTCCAGCGCTTCGGCAAGCACACGGGTGCGCATATCCTCGGGCGTGATGCGCATGCTCGGGCAGCAGACATTGAGGGCGGCGACGATCTTGCCCTGCCCGTCGCGGATCGGCACCGAGAGCGAGCGCAGCCCGACCTCCAGTTCCTGGTCGACGATCGACCAGCCCTGGAGCCGGACCTCGTCGATCAGGCTGCGCAGCTGGACCTTCGAGGTGATGGTGTTGGGTGTGAATTTGGTCAGCGTCATCTCGTCGAGATATTGATGCAGAAGGTCGGGCGGCAGCGCGGAGAGCAGCACCCGCCCGGTCGACACGCAATGCGCCGGCACACGGCTGCCGATGTTGATGCCGACGCTGACGCGCTGATTGGAAGTGGCGCGCGCGACATAGATCACCGAATCATGATCGAGCACGGCGGCAAAGCAGGATTCCTGCAGCCGCTCCGAAAGCGCGTTCATGATCGGCTGCGCCACGTCCCAGATGTCCATCGAGGACAGCGCGGAAAAGCCGAGTTCGAGGATCTTCGGGCGCAGGTTGAAGTGCTTGCCATTGGTCTCGACATATCCTTCCCGCACCAGGGTCAGCAGAAACCTGCGGACGGTGGCGCGGGTCATGCCCGTCGCCTGCGCGACTTCGCTGAGCGTCATCTTGGGCGTCCGCCGCGAAAAGACCTTGATCACCTCTAGGCCGCGGGCCAGCGAGTTGACATGGTCGCGGTCGTTGAGATCGGCAGGGGCGTCGGCAAAGCCGGCAGGTTCGTCCCGTGCCAGAAGATCGTCGTTCACGTCGGAGGCGCTCATCAGTTCATATCACCCAGACATAGATATTTAAGCTCGAGGAATTCTTCAATTCCGTGCCGGGATCCCTCGCGACCGATGCCCGACGCCTTGACGCCCCCGAAGGGCGCGCCCTCATATGCAGTAATTCCGGCGTTGATGCCAACAATACCGAATTCGAGCGCTTCACCCACACGCCAAGCGCGTGCCAGATCGCGCGTGAAGAAGTAGGCAGCAAGCCCGAATTCGGTATCGTTTGCCAGAGCTATTACTTCCTTTTCCTCAGCAAAGTGGAAGATCGGCGCGACCGGACCGAATGTTTCTTCGCGCGAGATGCGCATTTGCGGCGTTGTGTCGGCGAGAATTGTCGGCTCGTAGAAATTGCCGCCGAGCCGGTGACGCTTGCCGCCGGTGACGATGCGGGCACCCTTGGCAAGAGCATCCGCGACATGGTCCTCGACCTTGGCGACGGCCGCGTCGTCGATCAGCGGGCCCTGCTCGATGCCTTGCTCCATGCCGTCGCCGATCTTGAGGGCGGCGACCACCTCGGCGAAACGTTCGACAAAGGCGTCATAGATGCCGTCCTGGACATAGATCCGGTTGGCGCAGACGCAGGTCTGGCCGGCATTGCGGAATTTCGAGGCAAGCGCCCCCTGCACCGCCGTCTCCAGCGAGGCGTCGTCGAACACGATCAGCGGCGCGTTGCCGCCCAGCTCCAGCGAGACCTTCTTGATGGTGCCGGCGGCCTTGGCCATCAATTCGCGGCCGACTTCAGTGGAGCCGGTGAACGTTATCTTGCGCACGATGGGGCTGGTGACGAGCTCCTCGCCGACGACCGACGCAGCACCGGTGACGACGCTGAAGACACCGGCCGGCAGCCCGGCCCGCTCGGCAAGCACGGCCAGCGCAAGCGCCGAGAACGGCGTAGCGCTGGCCGGCTTCAGCACCATGGTGCAGCCGGCGGCGATGGCAGGTCCGGCCTTGCGCGGGATCATGGCCATCGGGAAATTCCACGGCGTGATCGCCGCGCAGACGCCGATCGGCTGGCGGATGGCCATCATGCGCTTGTCGGCGGTGGGAGCCGGAAAGACCTCCCCGGCGACGCGCTTGGCCTCTTCGGCGAACCATTCGAAGAAGGCGGCGCCATAGAGGATCTCACCGCGCGCCTCGAGGAAGGGCTTGCCCTGTTCGGCGGTGAGTATGTGCGCCAGATCGTCGGCATTGGCGACGATCAGGTCGTACCAGCGGCGCAGGACCGCGGCGCGCTCCTTCGCGGGGCGGGCGGACCAGGCCGGAAGTGCTGCCTGCGCGGCAACGATCGCCGCCCTTGTCGCCTCGCGGCTTGCCTTGGGCACCGAGCCAACCGCCGCGCCAGTCGCGGGATTGGTCACAAGGATCGAGCCCTCGCCTTCCGTCTCCCAGCGGCCGTTGGTGAAATAGGCCTGACGAAGAAGCGACGGATCCTGAAGTGCATGCATGTTTATTTCCTTGGCGGGTGCGAAACGCCGGGCACGGTATCTCGCGAAATTTTGTTTGTCACCGTTTGCGAACAAATGTTCGCAAAATTCGTCGACTTGTCCCTGCAGGCTGTCTCGCTCCGATCGCAGCCTGAACGACGGGAGGAGAGAAGCGTCCGCCCAAATGACGACGGCGCCCGATTTTTCCAGTTTTTCGCTTGCCAAGTTTGGAAAACGAGTATCACAATAGCGGACATGCGTGCGCATAGCGAATGAAATGACCGCGCTCCAACAAGAGGGGAATACAATGGATTCGAACAGTATCTGGCTCCGCAGAACGCTCATGTCCGGCATTTCACGCCGCTCGGTCCTCCAGGGCCTGGGCACGGCAGGTCTGGCGGCGGGATTGTCGCTGCCGCTGGCGGGCCGCGCCCAAGCCGCCGATCCGGTCACGCTGCGCTGGTGGTCGCCGCAGGCTTCCCCCGACCAGCTCAAAATGTACCAGACGCAGATCGCCACATTCGAGGCCGCCCACCCCGGCGTGAAGATCGCCTTCGAACCAACCTCGGACGAGGGCTACCCGGCCCAGCTCGCGGCGGCTTTCGCCTCCAAGCAGCTGCCCAACATCGTCACGCACCTGCCCTCCTTCGCCGCGCAGAACTACTACGGGCAAGGGCTGCTCGAGCCGATGGACGACGTCATCAAGGCGATCGGCGAGGACAAGTATTTTCCGGGAGCCAACGACGTCTACAAGACCGCCGACGGCCATTATTGCGGCACGCCAATCGGCAACACCGCCGCCGACATGCTGTGGCTGCGCAAGGACCTGATGCAGAAGGCCGGCGTCGACAAGGCGCCGACGACCTGGGACGAGTTGCGCACCGCCTGCCAGAAGATGCAGGGCGGCGGCATTTTCGGAGCGCCGCTGCCCTACGGCCTCAACTCGATGACCTCACTGATCTTCATCGGCTTCATCCACCGTGCCGGCGGGCAGATCTTCTCGCCCGATCTTGCCGTGGCGATCGACAGCCAGCCGACCTATGACGCGCTCGAATTCTACAAGTCGATGCGCGAATTCTGCCCGCCGGGCGCAACCAACTACAGCTGGGGCGAAAGCCTGACCGCCTTCGTTTCGGGCGCCACGGCGACAGGCATCTATGCCGGGCGCGTGCTGGCCAATGTCACCAGCCAGAATCCCGGCATCGCCGACAGCGTCACCTGCGCGACCTATCCGACCATCTCCAAGGATGTGGCGAGCTGGACCTTCAACGACTTCCCCTCGGTGTTCATCCCCAAGGACATCGCCAACATGGCCGAGACCAAGGCCTTCGCGGCCTTCCTGTTCGAGCCGAAGGGCTATATCCCGCAGCTTCTCGCGGCGCCGGGCCATGTGCTGCCGGTGCTCAAGACCATCGCCGAGGATCCGACCTACCTCGCCGATCCGATCATTCAGAAATACAAGGCCGAAGTGACCCTGATGGCGGGTGCGGCCGCGGCCGGCAAGAACCTCGGCTACGAGACCGACAAGCACAAGCCGAACCTGAAGGCGAACGAGATCATCGCCTCCAACGTCATCGCCGAACTGGTGCAGCGCGTCGTCCTCAACGGCGAGGACGCCAAGGCGACCGTCGGCGACATCGCCAAGAAGCTCGAAGGCCTGATGAAGGCCTGATCCCTGACGACAGGCGGGGGGGGGGGGGGGGGGGGGGGGGGGGGGGGGGGGGGGGGGCCCCCCCCCCCCCCCCCCGCCTCCTCATTCCGGAACCGCCATGACGATTTCCGCAAGCCAGCACCGGACGCAAAATCCGCTCGAGCGGCGTTATGCGCTGCTCGGCGTGCTGTTGATCGCACCGACCGTGCTCATCCTGTGCGCGGTGATCGTCTACCCGCTCATCTCGGCGATCTATCTGTCGCTGTTTTCGATCTACACGCCGACGCTGAAGGGAAGCTGGGTCGGCCTCGGCAATTATGCGCAGGTGTTCGGATCGTCCGGGTTCTGGAGCGCGCTCGGCACCACCGTCACCTGGACCGTCGGCACACTCTTCCTGCAGATCGTCTTCGGCGTGGCGATGGCCCTGCTGCTCAACCAGAACATCCTGTTTCGATCGCTTGCCCGCAGCCTGGTGCTGTTTCCCTATTTCGTCTCGACGGTCGTGGCCGTGCTGATCTGGCGCTGGCTGTTCAACGACCTTTACGGCATCCTCAGCCATCTGCTGATCCAGTTCGGCGTCGTCGACATGCCGGTCGACTGGCTGGGCAAGATGCCGAACGCCATGGCGAGCGTGATCTTCGTCGGCGCCTGGAAATTCTTCCCCTTCGTTGTCATCGCCGTGCTGGCGCGGCTGCAGACCATCCCCGAGCAGCTCTACGAGGCCGCCACGATCGACGGCGCCGGCGTGTTCGGACGGTTCTTCGACGTGACCCTGCCGCAGCTCAAGGAGGTGCTGACCATCGTCATCCTTTTGCGCACCATCTGGGACTTCAAGGAATTCGACCTGATCTACCTTCTGACCGGAGGCGGACCGGTCAACAACACGCGGACATTGCCGCTGATCGTCTACCAGCAGGCGTTCGGCCTCAACCAGATGGGCATAGCGGCGACCTATGCGGTAGCGATGATGCTGGTGATGCTCGCCTTCATGCTGATCTATCTCTACCGGGCGCGGAGGCAGGCACCATGATGCCAGCCAGGCGTTCGACGACGATCCTCGCCAATCTGGTGACTTGGGGCCTCGTCCTGCTCATCTCCTTCCCGCTGATCTGGATGGTGGTGACCTCGGTGCGGCCGCAGACCGAGCTTTTCCAGATCCCGCCGACAGTCATCCCGCGCGCCATCACCTTCGAGCACTATATCAAGCTGCTCCAGGAAACACCGTTTCTGCGCTACTTCATGAACTCGATGATACTGGCGACATCGACGACGATCGTCGTCATCGTCGTCGGCACGCTCGGCGCCTACAGCCTGGTGCGCTTCTCCTATCGCGGCCGCGAGACGCTGGCGGCGCTGGTGCTGTTCACCTATCTCTTGCCATCGGTCGTGCTGATCATCCCGCTCTATCTGATGATGGTGAAGCTCGGACTGGCCAACACGCTGACCAGCCTGGTGATCGCCTATACGACCTTTGCGCTGCCCTACGCACTGTGGCTGCTGCGCTCGTTCATGGCGGGCGTGCCGGAGGATCTCGAATCCGCCGCTTTGGTGGACGGCGCCAGCCGCATCGGCGCGTTCATCGACGTGATCCTGCCCCAGGCGCTGCCGGGCATTATCTCGACGGCGCTGTTCACCTTCATCCTGGCCTGGAACGAATATCTCTACGCGCTGGTGATGGTGAATTCCGACCAGGCCCGGCCGCTGACGACCGGGGTGATGAACATGCTCATCACCTCCTTCAACATCGAATGGTCGCTGCTGATGGCGGCCTCGGTGATGATGAGCATCCCGCTGATCATCATCTTCGCATTCCTGCAGAGCTACCTCACCCGCGGCTTCGGCGCCGGCGGCGTGAAGGGCTGACCGCCCGAAGGAGATTTTCCAGTTGGTCACAGTGACGTTCGACAAGGTGCGCAAGGCGTTTGGCGAGGCGGTGGCGATCCCCAGCCTCGACCTGGCAATAGCGTCCGGCGAATTCGTGTCCCTGCTCGGCCCGTCCGGCTGCGGCAAGACCACGACGCTGCGCATGCTGGCCGGACTGGAGCAGCCGACCGCCGGCGAGATCATGATCGGCGAGCGCACCGTCAACAATCTGGCCCCGAGCGAGCGCGACATCGCCATGGTGTTCCAGTCCTATGCGCTCTATCCGCATATGAGCGTGCGCGAGAACATCGCCTATCCGCTTAGGAAGCGCGGCGTGCCGAAAGCGGACCGTCCGGCCATGGTCCAGGCGGCCGCCGATCTTTTGCAACTTGGCCCATTGCTCGACCGCAAGCCAAGGCAGCTTTCCGGCGGACAGCAGCAGCGCGTGGCGCTTGGCCGGGCGCTGGTGCGCGAGCCGAAAGTGTTCCTGCTCGACGAGCCGCTGTCCAATCTTGACGCCAAATTGCGCGCCCATATGCGGGCGGAGCTGATCGAGCTGCACCGCCGGCTCGGCAAGACCATGGTCTATGTCACCCACGACCAGCTCGAAGCCATGACGATGTCGACGCGCATCGCAGTGATGCAGGGCGGCGAGCTGCAACAATTCGCGACGCCGGCCGAGATCTACCACAGGCCCGCCAACACATTCGTCGCCGGTTTCATCGGCACGCCGTCGATGACGCTGGCCGATGGCGAGATCACCATGGACCAAGGACGGCCCGTGCTGAAGCTCGGCACGCTGTCGCTGGAGCTGCCTGCCGACCATCTGAGCGAACGGCCAGAAGGAACAAGGCGGGTCACCGTTGCCGTGCGGCCCGAAGACATCCTCATCGGCACGGGGAGCTTCCGGGCCAATGTGCGCCTGGTCGAGCCGACGGGGCATGAATCCATCGTGCTGGTCAATGCCGGCGATGTCGGCTTCACCGTTCGCGTGGCCGGCGACACGGCGCTGAAGGCCGGCGAGACCATCCCGCTCGATCTCAGGCGCGAGCGCATTCACGTCTTCGACCGCGAAACCGGGCGCCGGCTCAATGCCGATCTGGCCGCGGCGACGGCCGACCCTGTCCGCTCTCGCGCTTAGCCTTTGGAGAAGAAGACCGCATGAACACTGTGTTGCGCAACACGCCCGATCTCGAAACGCTCGACAAGCGCTATCTCTTTCATCCGTTCACAGCGCTCGCCGACCATGAGCGCAATGGGCCGATGATCATCGTCAAAGGCGAAGGCGTCTGGCTCGAGGATAACCACGGCAAGCGCTACATCGACGGCATGGCTGGCCTGTGGTGCGTCAATGTCGGTTATGGCCGCAAGGAGATCGCCGACGCGATCCAGCACCAGGCGGTAACCCTGCCCTATTTCCACTCCTTCTCGTCCTGGACGACGGACACGCCGATCCTGCTCGCCGAAAGGCTGATCGAGATGGCTCCGGTGCCGATGTCGAAGGTCTTCTTCGGCCAGTCGGGCTCGGATGCCAACGACACTCAGGTCAAGCTCGTCTGGTACTACAACAATGCCCGCGGCAAGCGTGAGAAGAAGAAGATCATCGCGCGCAACCGCGGCTATCACGGCGTGACAGTGGTCGCCGGCAGCCTGACGGGAATGCCGTCGCTGCATTCCGGTTTCGACCTGCCGCTTTCCTTCGTGCGGCATACGACGGCGCCCTATCGCCTGTGGGAAGCCGAACCCGGCATGTCGGACGAGGCCTTCACCGCCAAGCTCGCCAAGAATCTCGATGACCTGATCGTCGCCGAGGGACCGGCCACGGTCGGCGCCGTGATCATGGAGCCGGTGATGGGAGCGGGCGGCGTGATCGTGCCGCCCAAGGGCTATTACAAGGCAATCCGCGCGGTGCTCGACAGGCATGACGTGCTTTTGATCGCCGACGAGGTGATCTCCGGCTTCGGCCGGCTCGGCACCATGTTCGGCGCGACGGCCATGGAGATGCAGCCGGACCTGATCACGGTGGCCAAGGGCATCACCTCCGCCTATGTGCCGCTGTCGGGCTGCATGGTCTCGGAGAAGGTCTGGCGCGGCATCGTCGACGGCCAGGCGACGCTGGGCGCCTTCGGTCACGGCTATACCTATTCCGCCCATCCGCTGGCGGCGGCCGCGGCGCTCGCCAATCTCGACATCATCGAAAATGATGGACTGGTCGCGCAGGCGGCGGACCGTGGCGCCTTCATGCACCGGCAGCTTCAACGGGCCTTTGCCGACCATCCGCTGGTCGGCGACATCAGGGGCATGGGCCTGGTCGGCGCGGTCGAATTCGTCGCCAAAAAACAGCCGGCGACGCGGTTCGAACCGTCGCTGAAGATCGCCGGCCGCATCGTCAAGGCAGCGCTGGCGCGCGGCCTCATCACCCGCGCTTTGCCGCATGCCGACACGATCTCGTTCTCACCGCCCTTCGTCATATCGGAAGACGAGATCACGCAGATGGTGTCCCGCGCCCGCGAGGCGGTGGACGCGGTGATGGACGAGCTGGTGCGCGAAAAGATCTGGTCGGCCTGAGGCCGCAACCGCAACATACGAGGAATGAATTTTCATGGACAGGACGAGTGTTGACTGGACCGGGCCGATGCCGGCGATCACCACCCCATTTCACGACGATGGCCGCATCGACGAGGCGGAGTTCGCCGCCAATATCGAGCGGCTGATGAAGGATGGCGCCACCGGGGTCGTCGCCGGCGGCTGCACCGGTGAGTTCTGGGCGCTGAGCCATGACGAGCGCAAGCGCCTCTATGAGGTCTCGAAGGAAGCAATGGCCGGCCGTGGCACGCTGATCGTCGGCACCGGCGCGGTGACTGTCGACGAGGCGGTGGCGCTCAGCCGCCATGCCGAGAAGGTGGGATGCGACGGCGCGCTCATCCTGCCGCCCTATTTCGTCAAGCTCTCGGACGACGAGATCTTCGCCCACTATGCCGATGTGACCGCGGCCATCGGCCTGCCGGTGGTGCTCTACAACATTCCGGGCAATGCGGTGAACGCGCTGACGCCGGCGCTGGTCTCAAGGCTTGCAGATCTCGACCGTGTCGTGGCGGTCAAGGAAAGCTCGGGCGACTGGAACAATTATTACGGCACCAGCCTTGCGGTGCGCGAACGGCTGCGGGTGTTTTGCGGCCCTTCCTCGGTGTTCGGCGTACCGGCGGTGGATCTCGGCGCCGACGGCACCATCGACTGTTTCCCCAATGTCTGGTCACCGGGCGGGCTCGATCTCTATTTCGCGCCCAAAAGCGGCAACCGCGCCGAGGCCGAACGCGTGCAGGCGCTCGGGCGCCGGCTTACCGATCTCTTCACCAGCGGCGGTCGCACGCTCTACCCGGCGACGAAGGCGGCGATGGACATGCTGGGGCTCCCCGGCGGCGGCAAACCGCGGGCGCCGCTCAGGGCGCTCGCCGGCGAGCCGCTGAAGGGTCTCGAACGCGGCTTGAAAGATCTCGGCCTGCTGTGAGGCAGCCGCAACCAATAGCGATTTATCCGATGAGAGGGTCACGACCATGAAAGAGAAGACTTCCGGCCAGGCACCGCAGCTCACGCCGATCGACTACAAGGTGAAGTTCGGCGAATTCATCGGCATTGGCCCGAACGGCCATCTGTTCGTCGACGGCTGCGACGTGCAGGAGCTGGCCGAGACATTCGGCACGCCGCTCTACATCATCTCGGAGAACCAGCTCCGCTACACCTATCGTGCCTTCCGCGATGCGTTCCGCCGGCACTATCCCGATGTCGAGATCCTGTTCGCCAACAAGTCGAACAACGGCCTCGCCATCCGCCACATCATGAACCAGGAAGGTGCGGGCGGCGACTGTTTCGGGGCGCAGGAAATGTACATGGCGCTGCTTGCGGGCACCGATGCCAAGACGCTCGTGCTCAACGGCTCGAACAAGCAGGACGAAGAGCTCGAAATGGCGATCGCCAACGGGCTTTGCGTCAACATCGACGCCATGGACGAGCTCGACCGCATTGCGGCAATAGCCGACCAGCTTGGCGTCGATGTCGATGTCGGCATCCGCCTCAAGCTCGACCTCGAACCGCTGCGCGAACGCAAGGGCGTCGCCATGCACGGGCCGGGCACGCTGAAGCAGCAGAGCGACTCGACCAAATGGGGCATGACCCGCGAGCAGACCGCCGAGATCGTCAAGCGCGCCCTGACCATGCCGAGGATCAAGCTCAAGGAGACGCATTTCCACCTCAGCCGGATGTCGAACGACGCCGCCGATTTCGCCGTCATGGCGAAGGAGATGATCACCTGGTCGGGCTATCTGCGCGACAAGACCGGCTGGACGCCGCCCTGCATCGATATCGGCGGCGGCTGGACCTTCGGAAAATGGTACGGCACCGGCCCAAACAGCCAGCTCGACGACGCCAGCGCGCCGACGGCCGAAGATTATGCGCGGCTCTGCGCGGCGGCGATCAAGGAGGAGGCGGCCCGGCTCGGCCTGCCGCTGCCCAAACTGCGCCTCGAGCCCGGCCGCGCCCTGTCGGGTCCCTCGGGCGTGGCGGTCGGCCGCGTCGGCGCGGTGAAGACCGGCGCCACCAAGAAGTGGGTGAACCTCGACCTTTCGACCAACCATCTCTCCTGGTCGGCGGTGCTCGACTGGTACTATCACGCCGTCGCGGTGGCCAATGCCGAGGCCGAGGGCACGGAGGTGGTGGACCTGGTCGGGCCGCTCTGCAATTCCGACGAGGTCGGCTCGCACCGCAAGATGCCGGCGCTGCAGCGCGGCGACTATGTCGCGTTTCTCGATGCCGGGGGCTACACCGAATCCTCCGCCGCCCGCTACAATGCGCAGCTTCTGCCGGCAACGGTGCTGGTTGCCGGCGACAAGGCGGAAATCACCACGGAACGCGAGCAGCTCCGGGACGTCATGGGACGCTTTCGCGTGCCGCCACGGCTTCTCGCCGGCTCTTTCACGCCGCGCAGCTAAGGCCTTACAATGGATCTGGGTATCAGGGGGCGGCATGCCCTCGTCACCGGCGGCAGCAAGGGCCTTGGCAAGGCGGCTGCCGCCTCACTCGCCGGCGAAGGGGTCGATCTGACCCTGGTCGCCCGCACCGCCGGGCCGCTCGAAGCGGCGGCCCGCGAGATCGCGGCAGCCACGGGCGTGCATGTCGAAACGGTCGCGGCCGATGTGACGACGGCGCAAGGGCGCGCGGATGTGCTGTCCGCTTGCCCTGACCCGGACATACTGGTCACCAATCCCGGGGTGCGGCAGACGCCGGACAATTTCCGCACGATGAGCCGGGCGGATCTCGACGGCTGGATGGAGGCGCATTTCTTCACGGCCTATGAACTGATCCGCGCCGTGGTGCCGGGCATGAGCGAGCGCAAGTTCGGCCGCGTGGTGAACATCTCGGTCAGCTTCATCAAGTTCCCGCAAGTCAATTTCGGCCACTCGCATGCGGCGCGCCTGGCGCTCGCCGGCGCCATTGGTTCGATGGTGCGTGAACTGGTGCCGCACAATGTCGTCATCAACAGCGTGCTGCCCGGCTTCTTCGATACGGATGCGCTGCAGACCAATCTGCACGGCCATGCCGCGCGCGGCAACACGACCTATGAGGCGATCGTCGCCGATCGTCTCAAGACGACGCCGGCCGGCCGCTTTGCCGATCCGAAGGAATGCGGGGACCTGATCGCCTTCCTGTGCAGCGCGCAGAACGGCTATATGACGGGCCAGAACATCGTCAATGATGGCGGCGTCTACCAGGGATTATTCTGATCATGGCCGATCGTTCGGCAAGCTCCGAAATGCTCTACCCCACTGGGCGCGTGGTGATGCTGTCGGGCGCCTCGCGCGGCATCGGCCTGGCCATCGCCAGGCGTCTGCACGCGCAGGGCTATTCGCTTTCGCTCGGCGTACGGAATCCTGAAGCCGTGGCGGCCTTTGCTGCGTTCGATCCGGCGCGGACCCTGGTCCAGCGCTTCGATGCCGAGCAGGCCGAGACGGCGCCGCAATGGGTTGATGCCACCGTCGCCCGGTTCGGCCGCATCGACGCGCTCATCAACAATGCCGGTATCTTGCGCCCGCTGGACCTGCGCTCGGGCGACGAGAGCGTGCTCGACGAGATGTGGGCGGTCAACGTCAAGGCGCCGTTCCGGCTGATCCGCCTTGCCTTGCCGCATCTGGAAAAGGGCGGGCACGGACGGATCATCAATGTCGCCTCGACCGACGGCAAGCGCTACCGCGACACCGTCTCGGTCGCCTATGCCATGACCAAGCACGCCATCATGGCCCTGACCCATGCCGCCAAATTCGCCGGCTGGGAAAAGGGCGTGCGCGTCACCGCACTTTGCCCGGGCGCCGTCGACACCGATCTCGTTGCATCCGTCCCGGGAGTGGCGCCGTCGGCAAACCGTATCGCTCCCGAAACGATCGCGGAGACGGTGGCGTTCCTGCTGCGCCTGCCGAACACGGCGTCAGTGGCCGAGATGGTTCTCAATACCAGGCTCGAGAGCTGGATTTAGCCAAGGGCCGAGGTGCTGCCGTGCTATTTAGTGCAGCGGCGTTCGAAGGTCACGGCATGGATCCTAGGGTCTGCGCCGCGTCGCTTCGCTCCTTGCTACGCCCTAGGATGACGAAGGCATGGGGGCTCAAGCCCAGTCGCGGACATCGGAGATTGCGTCGCCGCTTAGCTGATGGTTGCCGATGGATCGCATGCCTTCGAGATTAGCTGAAGCCACCCTCGCTTCGTCATTCTAGGGCGAAGCAGGAGCGAAGCGACGTCGCGGAGACCCTAGAATCCATGCCGTTACAGTGGCCGAGGAGTGCAGCGATCCATTGCTTGATTGCGCGCCCACCTCCGGCTCGGCTTGGCCTCGAATCTTAACACGCCTAACGGCAGCGTTTTCAACCTCGCGCACGTTTGCGCACATAAGCGCGCCAGGTCATCGCCCAATGGGCCGGGTCTTCGAGCGGCGCGCCCTTGATCTGATGGACGGCCTGGTTATGCGGCGCCGAGCGTACTTTGTCGGGATCGGCATAGGCCTCCTCGATGACCGTCCCCAGGACGGCGATCCACGTGTCGAGATCCTCCTTCGACCACATCTCGCCAGCCTCCGGCGTGAAGGGTTGCGGAACGATCCACGGCTCGTGCGACAACCAGAAGGCGTCGATGCCGTAATCGACCATGCGGTTCTGGACATCCATGGCGCTGACGCCGGTGTCCTCGAACAATTTGCCGAGGCTGAAGCGCGTCATCTCCATGCGCCAGGCATCGATCTGCGGATGCGAGCGCGAGACGCCGCGCAGCTTCAGCAGTTCGTGGTCCATGTAATTGTTGGCCAGCACCGACAGGTCGGCCGCCTCGCGAATGCCCTCGGCGCCGAGCGAACGGACCCAGGCATAGGCCTTGAGCACGACGGGGATGTTGCCAAGGAATTCGCGGATCTTGCCTATACTGTCATCACGGTCGTTGTCGAGATGGTAGCTTTTGCCATCGAAGGTCACGACCGGTTTGGGCAGGAAAGGCGCAAGCTCGGCGCTGCAGCCATAGGCGCCGACGGCAGGGCCGCCGCCGCCCTTCGGCGCGCCGAAGGTCTTGTGCAGCATATACATGCAAGCGTCGAAGCCGAGTTCCCGTGCCCTTAGCCGGCTCATCACGCCGTTGAAATTGGCGTGGTCGTAGAAGCAGAGCCCGCCAGCCTCATGGACGACGCGCACCCATTCCTTGATGTGCGGGTTGTAGATGCCCATGTCATCGGGATTGTTGATCATCAGGGCCGCGGTACGGTCTGAAACTGCTGCCTTGAGCGCATCGAGCGAGGGATAGCCATCTTGTTCCAGCGGCAAGGTGATGACCTTGAAGCCGGCTGTCGCGGCGGTGGCCGGGTTGCAGGGATGCGCCTGAAGCGAGGTGATGATCTCGTCGCGCTTGCCGAGTTCGCCGCGGGAAGCGAGCCAGGCGCGGGTAACGCAGGCATGGGTATAGGCGGCATCGGCGCCGCCGGCAGGCTGGAACACGAACTGATCCATGCCGGAGAGTTCGCGCAAAGCCAAGTCGAAGCGATGGATGATCTCGAGCACGCCCTGCAGCGTTTCCTCATCCTGCAGCGGATGGATTTCCGCGAGCTCGGGGCGTGCCGCCAGCGCCTCGTTGAGGCGGGCATTGTATTTCATGGTGCAGGTGCCGAACAGGCTGATGCCCATCATGCCGAGCGTCTGCTGGGAAAGGTGGAGATAGTGCCGGAGCACATCGGGCTCCGACATTTCCGGCAAGGCCGGCGGCATCGTGCGGCGCATGCCTTCGGGGATCAGTGCTTCGGCGCAGCCCACCGCAGCTGTGACCGCCTGATCGGCGGCCGGAAACATGATGCCGCGCCGCCCGCGCCGACCCATTTCCATGACGACCGGCTCGTCCCAGACGGCCGCGTGATAGCGCCGCAGCTTGGTCATGTTGCTCATCGGCTCAGGATCTCCGCAAGGCTCGCCGCCAGGCGATCGATGTCGGAGCGGCTGTGGACTTCCGTCACCGCATAGAGCGCGGACTGGCCGAGAGCCGGGAAGGCTGCGGACAGATGATGGCCGCCGAAAATCCCGCGCTCGCGCAAGGCCCGGTTGACGTCGCGCACGGTTTTGCCCGATCCGTCAAACCGAACAACGAATTCCTTGAAGAAGCCGCCGGGAAAGACGATGTCGATGCCGGGCACTTCAGCCAGCACCTTTGCCGCGTAATGCGCCTGCTGGACGATAAGCTCGCCGACCTCGCGAAAACCTTGCGGACCCATCAGCGACATGTAGACGGCGTTGGAAATCGCCCAGAGATAGACGGAGTTGCCGGTCCAATCCTTGCCGTTCTCGCGCGAACCGTAAGAGGACTGGTGCAGCAGCGACAGGCCGAAAGCGTGTTCTCCGGGCCGAACCGTCTCGGCGATCGACACCAGCAGGGACGGATATTCGCGGGCGTAGCGCTCCTCGTCACGGCTTGCGATGAACCCACCGGTGCCGCCGCCGCAATTCATGTGGACGCCGAGCGGTTGCGTGGTGCCGACGACGATGTCGGCGCCAAAGCCGGCTGGCGGGGCAAGCACGCCAAGCGAGATCGGATCGACGCCGACGATGAATTCGGCGCCGGCGCGATGGGCGAGTGCGGCGATCTCGCCTGCGTGCGCCTCGATCACACCGAGATAGTTCGGCGTCTCGATATAGACGGCGGCGGTGCGCGAAGACAACTTTGCTTCCAGCTCGGCCAGATCGAGAAGGCCGGTGGCGGCATCGAAGCCGATCTCGACCACGGCGATGTGGCTCGGCATCTGCTGCGGTTCGCAATAGTTGCGGATCACCGAAAGCCGTTCGGGATCGATGATGCGCGGCACGATCACCTCGTGCCTGCCGGTCAGGCGCGAGGCCATGCGGATGGCGTGGCCGGCGGCGCAGCCCCAGCTGTAAACGGGCAGGCCGACGATCTCCATGTCGAGCAGTTCGCCAAGCTGGCTGGTGAACTCGAACCATGCCTGGTTGCGGCCATGGTCCGAAGACGGCGTACCCCAGACAGGCGTCAGGAATTCGCTGCGCCCGGCGATCTCGTCGCAGATCGCCGGCACATGGTGCTGCCAGCAACCGCCGCCGAGAAAGCTGAGATTGGCTTCGCAATCCTCGTTCTTCCTGAGGATGGCAAGCAGATGCCGCCGAAGCTCGGCCTCTGAACGCAGCGCCGGCGGCAAGGTGAGCTCGCGTGTCATGCGATGATCGGCCGGAATCTGCTCGAACAGCGCCTCGATCGACGGGGCGCCGATGGCGTCGAGCATCTCCTTTTTGATGGCCGGAACGGAGTTGGCCATGAAGGGGTGAGTGAAGGTCATGACGTCTCGCAAGGCGGTGCAACTGACTGGCAGACTGTGCCGAACTTGACCCGCATCTGTCAATCGGTTGTACGCAATGCGCACGGAAGTTACTATATCGAACGAAACGGCTAGATCGACCAGGGCAGAAAAAGACGATCCGCCGCGTATCTGCCGACAATTTGGTAAGAAGGCTGATGGCGACATCGAATCTTGCGAACAGCCGGACGCTGGCAAATGGCGGGAGCGGCATTGAGCCGCTACGGATCGGCTTTCTGGTCAATCCGCTTGCCGGGCTTGGCGGCCGCGTCGGCCTGAAAGGATCCGATGGCGCCGACACCGTCGCGGCGGCCCTGGCGCTCGGGGCGCAACCGGCGGCATCCGAACGCGCGGCGCTTGCGTTGCGGGAATTTGCTGACAGCGGCATCGCGATCCTGACGGCAGGCGGCGCGATGGGCGAGACAGCCTGCCGGATCGCTGGCGTCAACCACCATGTCGCCTTTGCCCCGGCAGGACCGGCGACATCGGCTAACGATACGATCGAAGCCGCGCGGGCCTTTCTCATCGCAGGAGCGAGCCTCATTCTCTTCGCGGGCGGCGATGGCACGGCGCGCGACATCCTGTCGGCCGTCGGTCGCGACATGACGATGGTCGGCATCCCGGCCGGGGTGAAGATGTATTCCGGAGTCTTTGCCCTGTCGCCTGTCCATGCCGGCCTGCTGGCCAGAACCCATCTTGCGCAAGGCGCCGACGCGCCAACCGACGAGCGCGAGATCCTTGACGTCGACGAGGCGAGCCTGCGACAGGACAGGCCGGCCACACGCCTTTATGGCTATGGCCCGGTGCCCCGCGATCCGGCGATCCAGGCCGCCAAGGCTTCGACCGGAGGGAATGAACACCATGATGTGGCAGCGCTCTGCCGCGCCGCGGCGGCTGATCTCGAACCGGGCTGCGTTCACATCGTAGGGCCGGGCTCGACCATGCAGCGTCTGCTGGCCGAGGCCGGGCTCGAAGGCTCCCTGCTCGGAGTCGATCTGGTCGCCAACGGCAAGCTGCTGGCGAAGGATGTCGGCGAGGCGGACATCCTGGCCTGCCTCGACCAATGGCCGGCGCGTATCCATGTCGGCGTCATAGGCGGCACCGGCTGTCTGTTTGGCCGCGGCAACCAGCAGATCAGCGCCAAGGTGCTGCAACGCGTCGGGAGCGAGCGCATCGCCATTCTCGCGCCGCCGTCCAAGCTTGCGCTGCTGGGACCGGCCGGCTTCTTTGTCGACACCGGCGATGCCGAGGTTGACCGGATGCTCCGCGGCTATATCAAGGTGCGCACCGCGCCTAGACGCGAGATGGTGATGCGCATTCGCGGCTGAGGCGTCCCCGCGGTCTTGCTAAGCCCGCAGCCTGACTCCGTCCGGGTCGAAGAACGGCATCGGCGCCACGACCGCGCGTGTCGGCGTGCCGTCGATGTCGATGCTGAGTTCGGTACCAATGGCCGTGAAAGGCAGCCGCAGATGCGCGGTCGCCAGCACCTTGCCGAGGGAATAGCCGTGGTCGCTGTAGGTGACGACGCCGGCGTCCTCGCCGCCGGCCAGAACCCGGGCATTGGTTGCGGCAGGCGTGTCGCCGTCGAGGATCAGCCCGGTCCAGCGTTCATCGACGCCTTTGTCGCGCACCTTCAGCAGCGCTTCGCGGCCGACGAAATCGCCCTTGTCGAACTTGATCCAGCGGTCGAGCCCGACATGGAACGGCGTGCGCGTCTCGTCCATGTCGATGCCGTGCGCGGGATAGGCCTTCTCCAGGCCGAGCGTGAACATCGCCAGCACGCCATAGGGTTTCAGGCCGAAATCCGCCCCCGTCCGCATCAGCGTGTCCCAGACGGAGGTCGCCTCGTCGGCCGGCACGAACAGCTCGAAACCGAGCTCGCCGGTCACGCCGGTGCGTGAAATCAGCACCTTCGTCTCGCCGACGCGCCCCGATGCGAACGACCAGCGCTTCAAGCCATCCAGATCGGCATCAGAGACCAGCGCCTTCAACAATGCGCGCGAGCGCGGTCCCTGTATGGTCGGAAAGGCGATGGCCGCCGTGATGTCGGTGACATAGGCCTTTCTGCCCTGCGCATGATGCAACAGCCAGGGCAGCATTTTGAGGCGATTGACCGAGCCGGTCACCAGCATGAAATGCTCCGGCCCGAGCCTGAACACGGTGAGGTCGTCCATGATGCCGCCATCCTCGCGGCAGATGGTGGAATAACGCACCTGCCCCGGTTTCATCGCCGCGGCATTGTTGACGATGACATGGTTGACCAGGGCCTCGGCCTCCGGACCCCTGATGTCCATCTTGCCCATGGTGCTGAGGTCCTGGACACCGACGTTGCTACGGGTGTTCAGGTGCTCGTCGGCAATGCCGGAATAGTACTTGGCCGAAATGAAATCGCCGCCGACCCGGCCCATGGTCGCGCCCAGCCCGACGATGCTGTTGTAGAAAGGGGATCGCCGCTCAACCAAGAAAGTCTCCATCTTCATGAAAACGGCAGCGCCGGACAGCGCTGCCGAAGGCGTTTCTTGCCGGTCTCAGCTGCCGTAGACGTCGAACGAGAAATATTTGTCGTTGATTTCCTTGTACTTTCCATTGGCGCGCAGCGCGTCGATGGCGGCGTTGAGCTTGTCCGTCAATTCCTTGTTGCCCTTCTGCAGTGCGATGCCGACGCCGGGGCCGTGGATGGCGGGATCGGCGGTCAGGGTGCCAAGCAGCTTGCAGCAGGCGCCATCGGGCTTCTTCAGCCATTCGGTGAGGATGATCGAGCCGTCCATCACCGCATCCAGGCGCCCGTTGACCATGTCGGCGCGGGCATCGTCGCCGGTCGGATAGGCCTTGACGGTCGAGCCTGAGTATTTCTGCTCGGCGAAATTCTGGTGGATCGTCGCGCTTTGCACGCCCAGCGTCTTGCCTTTCAGATCCTCGGGCGACGTGCCCGACACCGTCGAATCCTTCGGCACGGCGATGGCCGGCGGCGTCTGGTAGTATTTGTGGGTGAAGTCGACCTTCTCGGCGCGTTCGGGCGTGATGGTGATGTTGATGATGGCGTCGAACTTGCCGGCCTGAAGTGCCGGGATCGAGCCATCGAAATCCTGCACGACGAATTCGCATTCGGTCTTCATCTCGGCGCACAGCGCCTTGCCGAGATCGATGTCGAAGCCACCCAGCGTGCCGTCGGCGTTGGCATAGTTGAAGGGCGGATAGGCGCCCTCGGTGCCGAGCTTGAGTTTCTTGTCCTGGGCAGAGGCAGCACCCGTGGCGAGCGCCAGAGCGAGCGAAGCGGAAAGCACGAAACGACCGAAAAGACGCATGATCCAGATCTCCGTTGACGGGAGAAGTCTACGGAGTTCTGCGCCCCCGGCGGAGACGGAAACGACATGCCCTGCGGCGATCACGGCGTGGCCAGGCATTGCCTTTAGTTTCCGGGACGCTTCAGATTATTCTCGATGGTCTCGCTCGCCCAAGCGAGTTTTTCGCGATCGTCTGAGCGCAACGGAGCCTCGACCGCGACGGTGAACAAATGCCGGGCGAGGCTTTCGGACAAAAGCCATGCGGTGACCTGTTCGCTAACGATCATGCGCCCCTTGTCGAGTTTCTTGATGTTGCTGGTAATCAGGTCCGCACAGTGCAGCATGGCTTCGGGGTAAGGGCTTTCACGCCAGGCGGCCAGTGCGCCTGCCACATCCATCCCGGCAAGCACCATGCCCTCCAGCCAGGGAACAGCATCCCCTTCATCGGGGTGCTTGCTCAACGTCTTTTGCCAGGCAGCCTGAAACAGGACTTCGACGGCCTGCTGTTCTTCCGATGGCCAATCGCGCCAAGAGGCCCTTTCGAGCTTTGCGGCAATCACGTTGGCGTCGAACCCCATCGAAGGTTCGCCTTGGATGGCAAGTTCAAGCACCCTCGGCAGAAAGTGCCGGTAATCATCGACGTCGCCGACTGTCCATACGGCCGATCCGGCATAGGTGCCGAGTTTTTCGCCGCTGAGTTGCCGTAGCTTATCACTGGCTACTGCCCGAAAGATTGCCTCCGCATCTTCGATCGGCGAGCTGTGGAGAAGCCGGGGCAGCGGATAAGACGCGAAGACGTCATAGACACGCTCGACCGCGTGGGCCAGTTCAGACGCAGGCTCAGCTTCCAAGCGATTTGGATTGGTCATCCATTACGACTCCGAACATGTCCCTAGCTTGCTCGGCTGTATAGTACCCTAGCCTGACATCCTGAGCGACCAGTTCCGGATCGCGCAGTAACGGATCGCCATAGCCGCCACCGCCGGGCGTGCCGACGCGCACGCGGTCGCCGGCCTGCAACGGGATGTCCTGCTCCTTGGAGAGATGCGGCGGGACGTGCGCTTCGCCGTTACGGAACACGGTCACCGTGTTGACCGCGCCATCCTTGCCGCCGAGCGCGCCTTGCGGGCCGAAACGGCCATGGTCCATGACGAAGGAGGCGCGGGCGTCGCCGCGCAGGATCTCGACCTCGTAGGCGAGGCCGAAGCCGCCGCGATGCTTGCCGGCGCCCCCCGAGCCCTCGCGCAGGGCATAGTGGCGATAGAGCACCGGAAAGGCCTGTTCCATGATCTCGACCGGCGGCGATTTGGAAATGCCGATGGTCGAGCAACCATTGGTCAGGCCGTCGTGACCGGCATTGCCGCCATAGCCGCCGCCGGAGATCTGGTACATGACATAGTCGCGGCCGCGCGCCGGGTCGTTGCCGCCAAGTGCGAAATTGCCGCTGGAACCGGCGGGCGCCGCCGTCACCCTGTCCGGCAGCGCCTGGACCATGGCGGCGAACACCGCCTCGGCGATGCGTTGCGACACCTCGGCCGCGCAACCCGACACCGGGCGCGGATATCTGGCGTCGAGGAAAGTGCCTTCGGGACGCTTGACGTGAAGCGGCTCGAAGGCGCCGGCGCTGATCGGCACGTCCGGGAAAATATGGCGCATGGCGAGATAGACCGAGGACAAGGTCGTCGCCAGCACGCTGTTCATCGGCCCGGCGCAAGGCCTGGATGACCCGGAAAAATCGAAGCTCAGCGTGTCGCCATGCTTCTCGACCGCCAGCGCAATGGTCAGCGGCTCGTTCACCACCCCGTCGGAATCGACGAAGGCCTTGGACCGGTAGATGCCGTCCGGGATGGCCGATATGTTGGCGCGCATCTGTTCAGCGGCGCGGCGGCGCAGTTCGGCGATCGCCTCGACAACAGTTTCGTCACCGTAACGATCCAGGATCCCATTGAGCCGATCCTGGCCGATCAGCAGGGCAGCCGCCTGCGCCCTGATGTCGCCGATGCGTTGGTCGGCAACGCGGATGTTGGAGCAGATGATGGCGTAGATCTCCGGATCGAGCACGCCCTTCTTGAACAGTTTGACCGGCGGCAACCGCAGGCCTTCCTGCTCGACCGCCGTCGCGGAAGCCGAGAAGCCGCCGGGTACCGAGCCGCCAATGTCGGGCCAGTGGCCGGTGTTCGACAGCCAGCAGAAAATCTTGCCACCCCTGTAGACCGGCATGGCGAAGCGCACGTCCATCAGATGGGTGCCGCCGAGATAGGGGTCGTTGACGATGTAGATATCGCCCGGCTCGGGCGGCAGGCAACGGCCGTCGGCGATCATCTCGATCACCGTCCGGGTCGAATATTGCATGACGCCGACGAACACCGGCAGGCCCTGGCTGCCCTGCGCGATCAGCGAGCCGTCGACCGCCGAATAGATGCCGTCGGAGCGGTCGTTGGCCTCGGCGATGACCGGCGAGAAGGCGGCGCGCGAGAAGGTCAGGTCCATCTCGTCGCAGACCTGCTGCAGGGCCGCCTGAAGCACCGAAAGCGTGATGGCGTCGAGCTTTGCCCTGGATGCTGGCATTGTCAGGCCTCGCCAATGTCGATGATGATGTTGCCGTCGGCGTCCGAACGCGCCCGGTCGCCGGGCTCGAGCACGGTGGTGGCGTCCATCTGTTCGAGAATCGCCGGGCCTTCGATGATGGCATCGAGCGGCAGTTTTTCCCTGATATAGACCGGCGTGTCGTGCCACGTGCCGGCATACCAGACCGGCCGGATCTCGCGCCGTGCCTCGTCGAGCGTCTTGGCACGCCCCGCCGGGTCGATCAGGCGCGACAGATCGATTGCCGGCCGAACACCCGTCACCGAGGTGTTGAGATTGACCAGATTGGCGCGGATCTCCGGGAGTTCGACCTTGAAGCGGGCAAAATATGCCTTTTCGAACAGCTGCTGCAATTCGTGCCGGGTCACCGAGGACGACGGCAGCGGCACGTTGATGATGTGGGTCTGGCCGACGAACTGCATGTCGGCGGAGTGGGTGACGCGGATCGTCTCCGGCTTCACCGCTTCCTTGCCGATCAGCTCATCGCCTTCGTTTCGGTGCCGTTCCAATATCGAATGAAGCTGGGTTTCATCGAGCCCCGCCACAGGCTGGTTGACCGTGTTGACGAAGTCGTGCCGGAGATCTGCGACGACGCAACCGAGCGCGTTGGTGATGCCGGGCCGCGCCGGCACCAGCACTTTGGGCAGGCCGAGCTCGCGCGCCAGGGCGGTCGCATGCAGCGGCCCGGCGCCGCCGAAGGCGAACAGCGCGAAATCGCGTGGATCGTGGCCACGCGACACCGAGACCATGCGGATGGCGCCGGCCATCTTCATGTTGCCCAGCCTGAGCACCGCGCCGGCCGCCTCGACGCCGGACAGGCCGGTCGGCTTGCCAATGCTGTTCTCGAAAATACCGGTGACGCGCTCGACGGTGACCGGATTTTCGACCGCCAGCAGCTTCTTCGGCGCCAGCCGGCCCAATATCAGATTGGCGTCGGTGATGGTCGGTTCGCTGCCGCCGCGTCCGTAGCAGATCGGGCCAGGATTGGCGCCCGCACTTTCCGGGCCGATCTGGATCAGGCCGACCGCATCGACGCGGGCGATCGAGCCGCCGCCGGCGCCGACCGTGTGCACCGCCACCATCGGCACATGGATCGGCATGGCATATTCGATCTCGATCTCGTTCGAGACGGCGGGCTCGGCATTGCGGATCAGCGCCACGTCGGTCGAGGTGCCGCCCATGTCGTAGGTGACGAGGTTTTCGAAGCCGGCGCGTCTTCCCGTATAGGCGGCTGCGATGACGCCGGAGGCCGGGCCTGACATGACGGTCTTGGCCGATTCACGTGTGACGAAGCGGGCCGAGATCATGCCGCCATTGCCGTTCATGATCAGGAAGTCGCGGGCGTAACCCTTGGCCGCCAGCTCCCTGCGCAGCCTTTCGACATAGCGTTCGAGGATCGGCTGCACCGAGGCGTTGACCGAAGCCGTCACCCCGCGCTCGAATTCGCGCGCTTCCGACAGCAGCGCATGGCCCGTCGTTATGTAGCCGTTCGGCCAGAGCTCGGCGGCGATTTCGGCGGCGCGCCGCTCATGCGCGGGGTTGGCGTAGGAGTGCAGGAAATGGATGACGAGGGATTCGCAACCGGCGGCGATCAATTGTGAAACCGCTGCGCGCATTCCGGCCTCGTCGAGCGGCTCGCGGATCGCGCCCGAGGCCTCGACCCGCTCCGACACTTCGAGCCTCAGATTGCGGGGAATGATCGGCACGAATGTGCCCGTCATGCCATAGGGCTGCGGCCGGGTCCGCCGGCCAAGCTCGATCACGTCGCGAAAGCCGCGCGTGGTGATCATGCCGGTCCTGGCCAGCCGGCGTTCGAGCACGGCATTGGTGGTGGTGGTCGTGCCATGCACGATGAGGTCGATGCGGTCGATGGGAAAGCCGGTGACACCGAGCGCCGAAACGACGCCGAAGGCCTGGTTGTCGACCGTGGTCGGGGTCTTGGCGATATGCACCCTGCCGCCATCCCGGCCGTCGATCAAAAGCAGGTCGGTGAAGGTTCCGCCGACATCGATGCCGGCGACGACGCTGCCCAGGGAATCCAGCGCCCGCGCCGAAAAATTCTCTTTCATTGTCGAAACCCGAAATGCCCGGACTATGGATATGTCTTAGTTTGGAAAGGTGTTTTACGACGGTCTCTTGACGCAAATATCGTTTGTATACTAATAAATTCCGGACACAAGAGCTTACCGCTTCGGAGTGTGCAAACGGCACGCTGGAACCTGACCGGTTCGGGCGCGCAGGAGAAGGTTTGGCGTCAGCGCGCCAGAAGGTTGGATTTGATGAACACCACATCCGCGTTCAACACCGCCGGCGCCCGCCCGCTGCAATTCCCCATACCGGCCAATGTCTATGCCGAAACGGTCGTCTCGGTGAAGCATTACACCGACCGCCTGTTTTCCTTCCGCATCACCCGGCCGCAGTCGCTGCGCTTCCGTTCCGGCGAGTTCGTCATGATCGGCCTGCCCAATGCCGAGAAGCCGGTGTTCCGAGCCTATTCCATCGCCAGTCCTGCCTGGGATGACGAGCTGGAGTTCTTCTCCATCAAGGTGCCGGACGGCCCGCTGACTTCCGAGCTGCAGAAGATCCAGGTCGGCGACACAATCATCATGCGCCAGAAGTCGACCGGCACGCTGGTGCTGGACGCACTGACCCCGGCCAAGCGCCTGTTCATGATCTCGACCGGCACCGGCATCGCGCCCTTCGCCAGCCTGCTGCGCGACCCCGACACTTACGAGAAGTTCGAGCAGGTGATCCTGACGCATACCTGCCGCGACAAAGCCGAACTCACCTATGGCCAGGAACTGGTCGCGGCATTGGAGAACGATCCGCTGATCGGAGAGCTGACCGGCGGCCGCGTCACGCTCTACAACTCGACGACGCGCGAAGAGTCCGAGCGCATGGGCCGCATCACCGCGCTGATCGGTTCCGGCAAGTTCTACAGCGACCTCGGCATCGACAAGCTCGATCCCGAGACCGACCGCATCATGATCTGCGGCTCGATGCACATGCTGAAGGACGTCAAGGAACTGGCCGAGAATCTCGGTTTCCAGGAAGGCTCGCTGAGCCATCCGGCCAGCTTCGTTGTCGAGCGCGCCTTCGTCGGCTGAGGGCAGACGCTTCGTTCCAAAGCCAGATTTGACCTTTCGGTCAAAAACTGGCTGCTTCGGCCGCCTTTTTCCGTTATGACCGCGTGAAAGACTCGTGAAGTGCGACTTCGCGGGCTATCTTCGGCATGATCGCTGAACAAAGGGGCAGGAGATGAGCAGCACAATCCGCGAGGCCGGCCTTGGTGGCGGCGCATCCAAGGTGACGCCACTGCCGGCGCGCGCCGCCGCCAACACACCCGTACCGCCAGACCACGCCATTGCCCGAAATCCCGGCATGCGGCTCGATCTCGGCTTCATGGAATCGGTGCGCAGCGTCAACCGCTCGGCGCTGGAACGCCGCGTCGCCAGCCTGACCAAGCGGCGCTCGATCAAGGCCGACAACCAGGCCGCCTGGCTGCTGCGCGCCGTGGCCTGCATGGACCTGACGACGCTGAATTCCAACGACACCGAGGAGCGTGTGCGCCGGCTCTGCGCCAAGGCGATCAACCCGTTCCGCCGCGACATCGTTGAGGGCCTTGGCATTACGGGCGAAACCATCCGTCCGGCGGCGGTCTGCGTCTATCATCCCTTCGTCGCCACCGCTGTCGACGCCGTGCGCGGCACTGGCATCCATGTCGCCGCCGTTTCCACGGCTTTCCCGCATGGTCTGGCGCCGCTGTCGACGCGCCTGCAGGAGATCGAGGCCTCGGTCCGCGACGGCGCCGACGAGATCGACGTCGTCATTCCGCGCGGCCTGGTTTTCGGCGCCAAATGGCAGGAACTCTACAACGAGATCGTCTCGATGCGCGCCGCCTGCGGCGAGGCGCATCTCAAGGTCATTCTCGGCACCGGCGACCTCGCCACGCTGCGCAATGTCATGCTGGCGTCCATGGTGGCGATGATGGCAGGCGCCGATTTCATCAAGACCTCGACTGGCAAGGAAAGCGTCAACGCGACACTGCCCGTCGGCCTCGCCATGGTGCGCGCCATCCGCGCCTATTTCGAGGAGACCGGCTATCTCATCGGCTTCAAGCCGGCCGGCGGCATTTCCACGGCGAAAGCCTCGCTCGACTGGCTGGTGCTGATGAAGGAGGAGCTTGGACGGCCATGGCTGGAGCCGGAACTGTTCCGCTTCGGCGCGTCGAGCCTTTTGACCGACATCGAGCGCCAGCTCGAACACCATCTGACAGGTCACTATTCGGCCAATCATCGCCACGCGATGGCTTAGATCAGAGTTTTGAACGTGGAGTTCCTTCGCGCCCCCCTCTGTCCTGCCGGACATCTCCCCCTCCAGGGGGGAGATTGGATGTCATCCCAGCTTTCGCCAATTTTCAACGTTGTAAGATTGGCGATGCGGTCGAAACTGCCAATCTCCCCCCTTGAGCGGGAGATGTCCGGCAGGACCGAGGGGGGCGCCGTAGAGCGCCTGCCAAAATCGAAATCTTCCTCGCGAAAGAGTTCTCCATGAACATTCTCGAACGCTATCACGCCATGGAATACGGCCCGGCGCCAGAGGCGCGCAACGAGGCCGATGCGTGGCTGGCCGCACGCGATTTCGGCAAGGCACTGTTCATCGGCGGCGATTGGAAAGCGGCCAGCAGCGGCAAGACTTTCGAGACCAGCGATCCCTCCTCCGGAAAACTGCTGGCCAAGGTGTCGGATGCCGGTGCGGCCGATATCGACGCGGCGGTCTCGGCCGCGGCCAAGGCGCTGCCGAAATGGTCCGCGTCCTCCGGCTACAGCCGAGCCAAAGTGCTCTATGCCATCGGCCGCGCCATGCAGCGCCACCAGCGCCTGTTTGCGGTGCTGGAATCGATCGACAATGGCAAGCCGATCCGCGAGAGCCGCGACATCGACGTGCCCCTGGCCATCCGCCATTTCATCCACCATGCCGGCTGGGCGCAGGCGCTGGACAGGGATTTTCCTGATCAAAAGGGCGTCGGCGTCGTCGGCCAGATCATCCCGTGGAACTTTCCGCTCTTGATGCTGGCCTGGAAGATCGCGCCCGCACTTGCCGCCGGCTGCACCGTGGTGCTGAAGCCGGCCGAGTTCACGCCCCTCACCGCCATCCTGTTCGCCGAGATCTGCGAACGGGCGGGCGTGCCGAAGGGCGTCGTCAACATCGTCCAGGGCGGGCCAGAGGCGGGCGCGGCAATCGTCAATCATCCTGATATTCAGAAGATTGCCTTCACCGGCTCGTCCGAGGTCGGCAAGATCATCCGCAAGGCCACCGCGGGGTCGGGCAAGAAACTGTCGCTGGAACTTGGCGGCAAGTCGGCCTTCATCGTCTTCGAGGACGCCGACCTCGACAGCGCCGTCGAGGGCCTGGTCGATGGGATATGGTTCAACCAGGGCCAGGTCTGCTGCGCCGGTTCGCGCCTGCTGGTGCAGGAAGGCATCGCCGACGCCTTCATCGCCAAGGTCAAGGTGAGGATGAGCCGGCTGCGCGTCGGCAGCCCACTCGACAAGAACACCGACATTGGCCCGCTGGTCGACCTAAGCCAGCTCGACCGCGTCAAGGGCCTGGTCGCCGAAGGGGCGAAACAGGGCGCGATCTGCTGGCAGCCGGACGCGGCGCTGCCGTCTTCCGGCTATTACCATCTGCCAACACTCGCCACCGGTGTTTCGCCGGCTAATATACTCGCGCAGGAAGAGGTATTCGGGCCGGTCCTCGCGACGATGACCTTCCGCAACACCGAGGAAGCGATCGAACTCGCCAACAACACGCGGTATGGGCTGGCTGCCTCGGTGTGGAGCGAGAACGTCAACCTGGCGCTCCATGTCGCGCCGCAATTGAAGGCCGGCGTCGTCTGGGTCAACGGCACCAATATGTTCGACGCCGCCTGCGGCTTCGGCGGCTACCGCGAGAGCGGCTTTGGCCGCGAAGGCGGACGCGAGGGCATGTTCGAATATCTCGCGGCAAAACTGCCGCTCGACCCAGCCATCAAGCCGGCGGCGACGTCGGCCCAGCCCGTCGAGCGATCTGAAAGCGATGCCATCGACCGCACCGCAAAGCTGTTCATCGGCGGCAAGCAGGTCAGGCCGGACGGCAATTATTCGCTTGATATAGCCACTGCCAAGGGCAGACTTGCCGGCGAAGTCGGTCTCGGCAACCGTAAGGACATCCGCGACGCCGTCGCCGCCGCGCGGGCCTGCAAAGGCTGGCCGGAGGCTACCGCCTATAACAGATCCCAGGTGCTCTACTATCTGGCCGAGAACCTCTCCGGCCGCACCGATGAATTCGCGGCGCGTCTCAGCGAACTTACCGGCGCCGCCGCGAAAGTGGCGCGCGAAGAGGTCGAGCAGTCGATCGAGCGGCTGTTCCTCTATGCCGGCCTTGCCGACAAGTTCGAAGGCCGGGTGCACCAGCCGCCGACCCGGGCGGTCACGCTGGCGCTGCACGAGCCGGTCGGCGTCGTCGGCATCGTGGCGCCGGGCAATGCGCCGCTGCTCGGGTTGATCTCGCTGGTGGCGCCGGCGCTAGCCATGGGCAACACGGTGGTGGCCGTGCCTTCGGAGAAATTTCCGCTGCTCGCCACCGATCTCTATCAGGTCATCGAATATTCCGATGTTCCGGCCGGCGCCATCAACATCGTCACCGGCCGCAGCGCCGAGCTTGCCGGCGTGCTGGCCAAGCACGACGATGTCGACGGGCTCTGGGTCTTCGCCGATGCCGAGACCTGCGCCAAGGCGGAAGCGGACTCCGTGGGCAATTTGAAACGCGTGTGGACCGGCAACGGCCGCAGCCTCGACTGGGCATCGGCTGACGCGGCAGGCGATGCCTTGCTGCGCCGTGCGGTCGAGGTCAAGAACGTCTGGGTGCCCTACGGCGATTGAGAGTTTCCGAGTTGAATGGTGATCGTGTTCGGGCTTGACGCCCGGATGCGTGCTCTTTAACGAGAAAAAACATTTTTATCAGTGAACGGCCGGGCGCAGGCCGCATGATAGCGCCTGACTGGTACATGACGCCTTGGCCGCCGGCCGATAAATGCAGATGACCCGAGCGGGCGAGGAGAAAAGCATGGCGGATTTGGCAGGCAAGGTGGTGGTCGTTACGGCGGCGGCGCAAGGCATCGGCCGGGCGAGCGCGCTGGCTTTCGCCAAGGCAGGCGCCGTGGTGCACGCCACCGACATCAACGAGGCGCTGCTCGCCGAACTCGGTAAGACCTCAGGGATCAAGCCCCGCAAGCTCGACGTGCTGAACGATGAGGCCGTCAGCGCCGCCTTCGCCGAGATCGGCGTCGTCGACGTGCTGTTCAACTGCGCCGGCTTCGTCCACTCAGGCTCGATCCTCGAGATGAAGGATGCCGATCTCGACTTCGCCTTCAACCTCAATGTGCGCGCCATGATCCGCACCATCCGCGCCGTGCTGCCGGGAATGCTGGAGCGTGGCGACGGATCGATCATCAACATGTCTTCGGTCGCCGGCGCCGGCAAGGGTGTGCCCAACCGCTTCGCTTATGGCGTCACCAAGGCTGCGGTCATCGGCCTGACCAAGGCGGTCGCGGCCGACTATGTCGGCAAGGGCATACGCTGCAACGCCATCTGCCCGGGCACTGTCGAGAGCCCGTCGCTGCAGGACCGCATGCATGCGCAGGGCGACTATGAGGCGGCCCGCGCCGCCTTCATTGCCCGCCAGCCGATGGGCCGGCTGGGGACGCCCGAGGAAATCGCCGATCTCGCCGTCTATCTCGCCGGCGCCACCTATACGTCGGGGCAGGCTTATAATATCGACGGTGGCTGGTCGATATAAGAGGCCATTTGAAAACTCTACTCCGCCGGGCGCCTGGCGCGGTTTTCTGCGCTTCCGGTGCTCACGTACTTTAAGTACGCTCCGCTCCGGTGCTCAAAAACCACGCCATTCGCCGCAGCGGAGCGAGTTTGCAAACGGCCTCTGGTCTCAACTGGGAGAAAAAGAATGAAACTGCTGCGCTATGGCGAGGCGGGTAGCGAACGCCCCGGCCTCATCGATGCGGATGGAACTATCCGCGACCTCTCCGCCCATGTCGCCGACATCGCCGGCACGGCGCTTCATCCAGCCTCACTGGACATGCTGTCAAAGCTCGATCCGAAGTCGCTGCCGGCGGTTTCCGGCAGCCCGCGCATCGGCGCCTGCGTTGCCGGCACCGGCAAGTTCATCTGCATCGGGCTCAACTATTCCGACCACGCCGCCGAAACCGGCGCCACCGTGCCGCCGGAGCCGATCATCTTCATGAAGGCAAGCTCGGCCATTGTCGGGCCTGACGATGACGTGCTGATCCCGCGCGGCTCGGTCAAGACCGACTGGGAGGTCGAGCTTGGCGTGGTCATCGGCAAGACCGCGAAATATGTCAGCGAAGCGGATGCGTTCGACTATGTCGCCGGCTACTGCGTCTCGCATGACGTGTCCGAGCGCGCCTTCCAGGCCGAGCGGCAGGGCCAGTGGACCAAGGGTAAGAGCTGCGACACATTCGGGCCGATCGGGCCGTGGCTGGTCACCAAGGACGAGGTGAAGGACCCGCAGAACCTGCCGATGTGGCTGAAGGTCAACGGCAAGACGATGCAGAACGGCTCGACCAAGACCATGGTCTATGGCGTCGCCTATCTCGTTTCCTATCTCAGCCAGTTCATGTCGCTGCATCCGGGCGACATCATCTCGACCGGCACGCCGCCCGGCGTTGGGCTGGGCATGAAGCCGCCGGTGTTCCTGAAGGCGGGAGACGTGGTTGAGCTCGGCATCGAAGGCATGGGCACGCAGAAGCAGACGTTCAGGGCGGATTTGTAGGCGCATCTTCTCCATTCCTTGTGGTGCTCCGGAAGGAGAGGTGACGGTTCGCGCCTTTCCTCTCCCCCGTCGATCGGGGGAGAGGAAAGAGGGCGCGCCGGCGCCGCTACTTCAGCACCTTCCCATCGGCCCCGAACCTATACGTCTTCGCCGGATCCGGCGTCGCGTAGAGCGTGGCTCCCGGTTCGGCATTGTAGACGCCGAAGATGCGCACGGTGATCAGCCCGACCTTCTCGCAATCGAGATAAAGATTGGTGTCGGCGCCAAGATGCTCGGCGTGGACCACCGTGCCCTTCCAGGTGCCGGATTTCGGATCGACGGTGAGATGCTCCGGGCGGACGCCGATGGTCTTGGGGGTCTCGCCGAGTCTCGCGCCATCGACGAAATTCATCTTCGGCGAGCCGATGAAGCCGGCAACGAATTCATTGGCCGGCGAATTGTAAAGCTCCATCGGACCGCCGATCTGCTCGATCCTGCCGGCGTTGAGCACGACGATCTTGTCGGCCAGCGTCATCGCCTCGACCTGGTCGTGAGTAACGTAGATCATCGTCGCCTTCAGCCGGCGGTGCAGCTGCGCGATCTCCAGTCGCGTGTTGACGCGTAGAGCCGCATCAAGGTTCGAAAGCGGTTCATCGAACAGAAACAGCTTGGGCTCGCGCACCACGGCGCGGCCGATGGCGACGCGCTGGCGCTGTCCGCCGGAGAGTTCGGCCGGCCGCCTCGAGAGATAAGGCTCCAGCGACAGCATCGATGAGGCGATGCCGATGCGGCGCTCGATCTCGGCCGCCGGCGTGCCGGCCTGCTTCAGGCCGAGGCCCATATTGTTCTTCACCGTCAGATGCGGGTAGAGCGCGTAGGTCTGGAACACCATGGCGATGCCGCGCTTGGCCGGCGGCGTGGCCGAGACATCCTCGCCGTCGATGACGACGCGGCCCGAGGTCGAATCCTCCAGGCCGGCAATGACTCTCAGCAAGGTCGACTTGCCACAGCCCGAGGGTCCGACGAAGACGACGAACTCGCCATCCGTCACTTCGAGGTTGATGCCCTTCAGCACCTCGACTGGCCCGAAAGCCTTCTTCACGTTCTCGATGTTCAACGAGCCCACTTCGATCCTCCGGATTGATGAGTGGGCGCCAAGGCACCCCCCTCTGGCCTGCCGGCCATCTCCCCCTCAGGGGGGGAGATTGGCAGCTTCGCGGCCGCGCGCCACCTTGCGGCGCTGGAAATTGGCGAAAGGAATGCCGACAACTGATCTCCCCCCTTGAGGGGGAGATGGCCGGCAGGCCAGAGGGGGGCGCCGTAGAGCGCAACCCCTGACGACAATTCTCTTGTCATAGGCGCACCGCCTTTCCACTGCGCACGCTCTCGTCGGCGGCAAGGCAGACGGCGAGCGATTTTACCGCGTCGTCCATATGGCGGGTCAGATCGAGATCCTCGCGGATGGCCTTCAGGACAAACGCCTGTTCGAGATCGCAGAGATCCTGATGGCCGGGTTCGCCGTCCATCGACAGCATTTCGTCGGGCCTGGCGAACTTGCCGTCGGCGCCCGTCACGGCACTGTGCAGGCGGATGGTCGAGGTCTTGGTGTGGGTGTCGATGTCGTCGGATTTCACACCCTCCTTCATCACGATCGACACGCAGCCATTCGGCGAGATGACGTCCTTCACGAAGAAAGCCGTTTCCGAAATCATCGGACCCCAGCCGGCTTCGTACCAGCCGACCGAACCGTCATCGAACAGCACCTGCAGATGGCCGTAATTGTACATCGAGGGCGCGATCTCATCGGTCAACCGCAATCCCATGCCGCGCACCTCGACCGGTCTGGCGTCGGTGATCTGCAGCATCACGTCGAGATAGTGCACACCGCAATCGACGATCGGCGACGTCGTCTGCATCAATTGCTTGTGCGTCTCCCAGGTGTGGCCCGAGGATTGCTGGTTGAGGTTCATGCGGAGCACGTAGGGGCCGCCGAGCTTGCGCGCCTCAGCGATCAGCCTGATCCAGGACGGGTGATGGCGCAGGATATAGCCGATCACCAGCTTTTTGCCGTTGGCCTTGGCGGCCGCGACGACGCGCTTTGCGTCAGTGACGGTGGTTGCCAGCGGCTTTTCGACAAAGACATGGCAGCCGGCCTCGAACGCCTTCACCGCATAGTCGGCATGGCTGTCGGAATAGGTGGCGATGCAGGCGACATCGGGTTTTTCGTCGCGCAGGGCCTCGTCGAAGGAGCGCCTGATGCCATAGCCGGCAAGCCCATCCGGCAGTGGCACGTCGGAACGGTTGATCAGCGCCGCGATCTCGAAACCCGGATCGGTGTGGTAGGCTAACGCATGGCTGCGGCCCATATTGCCCAGGCCGGCGACGATAACGCGAAGATGTTCGGTCATTTCAATTCGCCTTTTCTTGACTGCGGGCTGCGAGAGCCACCATTACGTGTGGCCCGCATTCTTCCGCGACCTGCAAAGCCGCTTTTTCGCTGTCACAGCGGGACAAAAGCCGGAAGCCGTAGGTATCGACTCCTTCCGTGATCATCGGAAGCCTCTGGTCGTCAGACAAGGGATGCTCAAGATTGAGCGCCTGCGTGAATGCCTTCGACTGGTCGTCTTCCATCTGGGAATTGACGCGCCAACGAATGTGGCAGTTGTATTCCTTCGGCCAACGCTCCGCCCCGAGCCGTGTAAACCAGACAGCGGCATTGATATAGAACTGCGGCCCCCAGGAAGACTTCTGAAGGTTTAGCAAGCAGATGGTCTCCGGCCACTCCCGATAGAAATTCATGGCGCGAACGCCTCGAAAACCATAGCGTCTCGCTGTCTCGACAAGGGCCTGTACGACAATCTCTCGACCATCACTCACTTGACGGCTCCGGAGGTAATGCCGCGGATCAGCTGCCGCGAGAAGATGACGTAGAGGATCAACACCGGCATGATCGCCAGCGACAGCGCCGCCAGGATCGCGTTCCAGTTGGTGACGAACTGGCCGAGGAAGAGCTGTGCGCCGAGCGTCACCGTCTTGGTCTCCTCCGATGGCGCCAGGATCAGCGGGAACCACAGATCGTTCCAGATCGGGATCATGGTGAAGACGGCGACGGTTGCCATCGACGGCCTGACCAGCGGCAGCACCAGCCGGAAGAAGATGGTGTATTCGGACAGCCCGTCGATGCGGCCGGCATTCTTCAAATCGTCGGACACTTGTTTCATGAATTCCGACAGGATGAACACCGCCAGCGGCAGGCCTTGCGCGGTGTAGACCAGGATCAACGCCGTCAGCGTGTTGACCAGCCCGCTCGCCACCATCAATTGCAGGATGGCGACGGTGCCGAGGCGGATCGGGATCATGATGCCGAGCGCGAGATAGAGCCCCATCATCGTATTGCCGCGGAAGCGATATTCCGACAGCGCGAACGCGGCCATGGCGCCGAACAGAAGCACGAAGAACAGCGAGGCGACGGTGACGACGAGACTGTTCTGGAAATAGTGGATGAAATCGCCCTGGCCGATGACCGTGGTGTAGCCGATCAGGTCGAAGGTTTTTGGCGTCGGCGGCGTCAGCGGCGCGCCGAAGATACCCGCGCGGGACTTGAACGAATTCATGATCACGATGATCACCGGGAACAGCGCGATCACCGTGTAGGTCAACAGGATCGCATGGGCGCCGATGGTGCGGGGCAGCGAACGGGTTGCCGTGCTCATCCCAGAGTCTCCTGGTTTTGCGCCAAGGCACCCCCCTCTGTCCTGCCGGACATCTCCCCCTCAAGGGGGGAGATCGGCAGCTTCGCCCAAGGGGTTCCTTCTGCGACGTCGGTGATTGGCGAAAGCGGTGATGACATCCAATCTCCCCCCTTGAGGGGGAGATGGCCGGCAGGCCAGAGGGGGGTGCTCAAGCTCGACATCTCGCCCCTCTAGAACTGATAGCGACGCAGGCGCGTCTGCACGAGGAAGAGGTAGACGCAGACGCCGCCGAGGATGATCAGGAACATCATGGTGGCGATCGCAGCACCCATGTTGGGATCGCCGACCTGCAACTGGAAGCCGAAGAAGGCGCGATAGAGGAAGGTGCCGAGGATGTCGGTCGAATAGTTCGGGCCGGCGAGCGCCCCTTGCGCGGTGTAGATCAGGTCGAAGGCGTTGAAATTGCCGACGAAGGTGAGGATCGAGATGATGCCAATCGACGGCAGGATCAGCGGCAGCTTGATCTTCCAGAATTGCGACATGCCGGTGATGCCATCGCATTCGGCCGCCTCGATCACCTCGTCGGGGATGGACAGCAATGCGGCATAGATCAGCATCATCGGGATGCCGACGAACTGCCAAACCGAGATCAGGCTGAGCGTGGTCAGCGCATATTCTTCCTTGCCGAGCCACGGCGTGAACAGGCTCTTCAGCCCGACCAGATCCATCAGGTTCGGCGCCACGCCCCATAGCGGCGACAGGATCAGCTTCCAGGCGAAGCCGACTATGACGAAGGACAGGATGGTCGGCACGAAGATCGCCGTGCGGTAGAAGGCCGCGAAGCGCAGCTTCGGGCTGGACAGAAGTGCGGCCAGCATGACGCCGATCGGGTTCTGCACCAGCATGTGGATGATGAAGAACCAGACATTGTTGCGCAGCGCGTTCCAGAAATTGACCGACCAGTTGGGGTCGCCGAACAGCGTGCGAAAGTTTTCCAGCCCGACGAAGACCTGGGACTGGTCGATGTTGCGGAACAGCGACAGCTGCAGCGTGCCGGCCAGCGGCAGGATCATGATCGCCGTATAGACGAGCACCGCCGGCGCCAGGAAGATGCCGATGTGCCAGCGGAAAGGTCGTTTGGGTGCTGCGGCCATGAGTTCGATCCCCGCCGATCAGGTCTGGGCAAATGCTTTTGACGTCAGCGCTGCCCCTCACCCTTACCCTCTCCCCGTGAAGGACGGGGAGAGGGGTCACCAGCGTTGCGGCTAGTCCCTTCTCCCCGTCACTATACGGGGAGAAGGTGCCGGCAGGCGGATGAGGGGCGGCGCCGTCGGTTGCAGTCGATGCTATCGAAAAAAGCAGGGCCGTCCACTTGCACGGCCTGCTTGTTATCCGAGCCTTACTTCGCCGGCTTGTACCAGCTGTCGAGGCCGTCCTGCAGCTTCTTGGCGGCAGCTTCCGGCGTATCGGTGCCGTTGATGACGTTGGCCGATTCGACCCAGGTCTCGTTTTCGAGGTTCGGCGTGCCGCGCGACAGGATCTGGTAGGTCGAGCGGATCGTCGACTTGCACTTGCCGCGCCAGGAGACGAATTCCTGCGCCAGCGGGTCCTCCATCTTCACCGGCGTGTTGTTCAGGCTGAAGAAGCCCGGCAGCGCGTTGGCGTAGATGGAGGCGAAATCGGGCGAGGCGACCCAGGACAGGAAGGTCTTGGCCGCATCGGCATTCTTCGAGGCCGCATTCAGACCCATGCCGATGTCGGTGTGGTCGGAGATGTAGCAGGTGTCGCCGGCCTTCTCGACCGGCGGCGGGAAGGCGCCCATCTTGAACTGCGCCTGGGTGTTGAACAGGCCGATCTCCCACGAGCCGGCCGGATAGATGGCGGCGCGGCCGAGCGTGAACAGGTTCTGGCTGTCCGGATAGGTCTGCGCCTCGAAGCCGTCGCCGAGATAAGGCTTCCACTTGGCCAGCTCTTCATAGGGCGCGACCCAGTCCTTGTCGGTCAGCTTCTGCTCGCCCTTGATCAGCGCCGCGCGGCCTTCCTCGCCCTTCCAGTAGTTCGGACCGATGTTCTGGTAGCCCATGGTCGCGGCTTCCCAGAGGTCCTTGGTGCCCATCGCCATCGGGATGTAGGTGCCGTCGGCCTTGATCTTGTCGAGCGCGGCGAAGAACTCGTCACGCGTCTCCGGTGCCTTGATGCCGAGCTTGTCGAAAGCGTCCTTGTTGTAGATGAAGCCGTGGATGACCGAGGCCATCGGCACGCAGAAGCTCGCCTTGCCGTCGTCGGTCTGCCAGGCGGCCTTGGCGACGTCGGAGAAATTCTCCATGCCGGGCAGCGACGAGAGATCGGCGAGGTTGCCCTTCTTGTAGAGTTCCAGCGACTTGTCGAAGGGGCGGCAGGTGATCAGGTCGCCAGCCGAGCCGGCGGCGAGCTTGGCGCCCAGCGCCGCGTCATATTCGGTCGGAGCCGAGGGCGCGAACACCACCTTGATGCCGGGGTTCTTGGCTTCGAAAGCCGGGATCAGCTTGTCTTTCCAGATGGCAAGGTCGTCGCCGCGCCAGCTTTCGATGTTGAGGGTTACGTCGGCGGCATAAGCGGCCCCGGCGGAGCCGAGAATGCTGGTGCCGAGAAGAAGTGCCGTCAGTAGTTTCGTTGTCATGCTCAGTCTCCCTGTTGACCTTTTTCAGGTTCGGTTTTGATGAGAACAGAGGCATTGCGCCCCTTGCTCCCCTCGCGAGCCCGTTTCACCCCGATGGAAATCGGATTGAACCAGGCTCTACTTCTTTGTTCGAGCATGATCTTTTCCGAAAAGCGGTTTCCACTTTTCGGAATCATGCTCCAGCGCGGAAAGCGCCGGTCGCAGCTTTTGGCCGGTCCCTTCCAGTATCTTCCGCGCCTCGTCGGCGCTGGCGGCACCGGCGGCGAGCAGAATGGCGGTCTTGACGGCGCCGCCGCTCTTTTCGAGCAGATGCGCCGCGTCGTCCCTGCCGCGCCCCGAGATGGCGGCGACGATGCGCGCCGCGCGGTCGCGCAGCTTGATGTTGTCGGCCATGAGATTGACCATGTAGCCGTCGTGAACGTGGCCGAGATGGATGGCGGTGAGCGTCGACAGCATGTTGAGCGCGATCTTCTGGGCGGTGCCGGCGCCCATGCGCGTCGAGCCGGCGATCAGCTCCGGCGGCGTTTCGAGCAGGATGGCGATATCGGCCAGCCGCAACAGCGGCGCGTCGCTGTTGTTGGCGATGGCGACGGTGGCGGCGCCGCGCCTGCGCGCCTCCTCCAGCGCCCTGACCGCATAAGGCGTCGAGCCGCTGGCCGAAACGGCGATCAGGCAATCATCCTTGCCGATTCCAGCAGCGGCGACCGCGGCCGCGGCTTCGCCGGCGTCGTCTTCCGGACCGCCGGCCAGCGTCCTGAAGGCTTCGTCGCCACCGGCGATCAGGATGGCGATGCGGTCGCGCTTGATGCCGAAAGTGCCCGGCAGTTCCAGCGCATCGGCCAGCGCCATCAGGCCCGAGCTGCCGGCCGCGGCATAGGCGAGCTTGCCGCCGCCGTTCAGCCGGCCGGCGATGATCCCGGCCGCTTCGGCTATTGCCGGAATGGCGCCGCGCACGGCCCTGGCGGCCTCGATCTGGGCATTGGCCAATGAGGAAAGGATGGCGTCCGGGGCCTGGATATCCAGCCCCTCGGCATTCTGGTGATGCGCTTCGGTGCGCTTCTCGGCCATACCGTTCCCTCCAATCCACAAAACAATACCAAAAAAATACCACTTGTCCACACGCATTAACGAATTCGACGTCTTGGAATTAGCTTGCCGACGAAATATGCAGATTTTTCAATAAAATACGCCTTAATCTTTTTGAAGCGGAAATTAACTCTTGGCTATTGGTATTTTATTGGTATTATTCGCCCGGAGGAGAAATCGCGTGAATTTCGTGCTCGGCATCGATGGCGGCGGCACCAGCTGCAGGGCGGCCCTTGCGACAGCGGACGGCAGCGTCGTCGGCCGCGCCAGGAGTGGCGCGGCCAACATCCGCACCGACCTCACCGGCGCCAGGGCCAACATCGTCGACGCGGCAAGGCAGGCTTTTGCCGCCGCCGGCGAGGATCCGGAGCTGATCCCGCAAACGCCGGCCATTCTCGGCCTCGCCGGCGCCAATGTCGGCACCTACAGGCAGCAGCTCGAAGCGATCCTGCCGTTCAGCATCAGCCGCGTCGAGACAGACGCCGAGATCGCGCTCGAAGGCGCCGTCGGGTCCGGCGATGGCGCCATGGCCATCCTCGGCACCGGCACCGCCTATATGGCGCGCAAGGACGGCAGGTCGCGCGCCGTCGGTGGCTGGGGCTTCCAGGTCGGCGACCAGGGCAGCGGCGCCCGCATCGGCCGCGACCTGCTCGAACAGACGCTGCTCGCCTATGACGGCATCCGCCAGGGATCGCCGCTGACCGAGGCCATGCTCGCCATCTTCCGCAACAATCCCGAAGACGTGGTCGAGTTCACCACCAATGCCAAGCCGGGCGATTTCGGCGGCTTCGCGCCCAAGGTCTTCGACCATGCCGAAAAAGGCGACATCGTCGCCAACTGGATCCTTGACAAGGCGGTCGCCGATGTCGAGGCAGCGCTCGGTGTGCTCGATCTCTCGGGCAACGCTCCGCTTTGCCTGCTCGGCGGACTGGCGCCACTCTACGCGCCGCGCCTGTCAGTGCGCTACCAGGCGCTGCTGAAGCCGCCGCTCGACGATGCGCTGGGCGGCGCGGTGCAGATGGCTGTCCGCATTTTCGCCAAGACAGCGGAGGCGGCGCGATGAGCGAGGCCGCCGACCAGATCTTCGCCACGCTGAAGCAATCCTCGCAAAGCGGCGCGCCGCTCTATCTGCAGCTCAGGAAGAGCATCGAGGACGCCGTCAATCGCGGCCTGATCGGACCAGGCGATGCGCTGCCTTCCGAGCGCGACATCGCCACCAAGGCCGATATTTCGCGCGTCACCGTGCGCAAGGCGGTGCAGGACCTGGTCAAGGGCGGCATCCTCGTCCAGCGCCATGGCTCCGGCACCTTCGTGGCGCCGCGCATGGAGCGCGTCGAGCAATCGCTGTCGCGGCTGACATCCTTCACCGAGGACATGGCTCGTCGCGGCATGGTTGTCCGTTCGGCCTGGCTCGACCGCGGCCTCTATGCGCCCTCGCCCGACGAGATGATGGTGCTGGGCCTGTCGTCGAACGAACTGGTGGCGCGCGTGGCGCGCTTGCGCATCGCCAACGACACGCCGCTGGCCATTGAACGCGCCGCTTTGTCGGCAAGCGTGCTGCCCGATCCGGCGGGAATAGGCTCCTCCCTCTATGCGGCGCTGGAAATGACCGGCAACCGGCCGGTGCGGGCGGTGCAGCGCATCTCCGCCGCCAATCTCGGCGACGACGACGCGCGCCTGCTGGAAGTGCCGCCCGGCATTGCCGGCCTGCATATCGAACGCATTTCCTATCTGGCGAGCGGCAAGGTGATCGAGTTCACCCGCTCCATCTACAGGGGCGACGCCTATGATTTCGTCGCCGAACTCCGGCTGAGCGGGCCGGGAGAAGAGAGCAGGCCATGAGCGCAACCAAAACCCATATGCGGCGCGAGATCGAAGAGATCCCCGAGGCCACAGCCCGCCTGCTCGACGGTTCGGGCGCCGTGCTGACCGAGGCCGGGCGTGGCATTCGCGAGCGCGACCCGCATTTCATCGTTACCGTCGCACGCGGCTCATCCGACCATGCCGCCACCTTCATGAAATATGCCGTCGAGCTGACCGCCGGCCTTGCCGTCGCCTCGGTTGGCCCTTCCATCGCCTCGATCTATGGAGCGAAACTCAGGTTAGCCGGCTCAGCCTGCCTCGCGATCTCGCAGTCGGGCAAGAGCCCGGACATCGTGGCGATGGCGCAAGCGGCAAGAGACGGCGGCGCGCTGACCGTGGCCATCACCAACACCGCCGATTCGCCGCTGGCGCGAGCCTCGGATTACGCCATCGATATCCTGGCGGGGCCGGAGCGCAGCGTCGCGGCGACCAAGACCTTCGTCAATTCGGCGGTCGCCGGCCTCGCCTTGATGGCGCACAGTACCGGCGACGACAAGCTTCTCGCCGCACTTGCCCGCCTGCCTGAGCATTTCCGCAAGGCGATCGCCTGTGACTGGATGGCGCTGGCCGGTGCGTTGGAGACGCCAAGATCGCTCTTCATCCTCGGCCGCGGGCCCTCCACGGCGTTTGCCTATGAAGCGGCGCTGAAGTTCAAGGAGACCTGTGGCATGCATGCCGAGGCCTATAGTGCCGCCGAAGTCATGCATGGGCCGCTGGCGCTGGTCGGGCCGGGCTTTCCAGTGCTGGCGCTGGCCGCCCGCGACGCTTCGGAGCCGTCGGTCGCCGAGGCCGCCGACGCTTTGGCGGGCAAGGGCGCTGCCATCTTCGTCACCTCGGACAAGGCGAAGCGTGCCCTGCCCCTGCCGCATGTCGCCACCGGCCATCCACTGACCGACCCGCTGACACTGATCGTGTCCTTCTACGGCTTTGTCGAGGCCTTTGCCCGCCATCGCGGCCTTGACCCGGATATGCCACCCAATCTGCGCAAGGTAACAGAAACAGTATGAGCGACCGTTTTGCCCTGACTGGCGCCCGCATCTTCGACGGCGACGACTGGCACGAGGACGCCGCCCTGATCGTGCGCGACGGTCTGGTCGAAGCCATCTTTCCGGCCGGAGCCATTCCATCCGGTATTGCTCGCATCGAGACTAACGGTGGCATTCTGGCGCCAGGGTTCGTCGACCTGCAGGTCAATGGTGGCGGCGGCGTCATGGTCAACGATCATCCCGATGTCGCCACCCTAGAAACCATCTGCCGGGCGCACGCGCCCTTCGGCACGACAGCGCTGCTGCCGACGCTGATCACCGATACGCCCGACATCACCGCCGCGGCGGTTGCCGCAGGGGTCGAAGCGGCGCGGCGGAAAGTGCCGGGGTTTCTCGGCCTGCATCTCGAAGGACCGCATCTGTCGATCGCGCGCAAAGGCGCGCATGACCCGGCGCTGATCCGGCCGATGACGGATGCCGACCAGGCGGCGCTGATCGCCACGCGACGGAAGCTGCCGGTATTGCTTACGACGATCGCGCCCGAATCCGTCGAAGCCGCCCGCGTTTCAGCGCTGGCCGAGGCCGGCCTTGTCGTCAGCCTCGGCCATTCCGACACTTCCTATGCCACGGCGCGCGCCTTTGCCGAGGCCGGCGCCACGATGGCCACGCATCTGTTCAACGCCATGAGCCAGATCGGCAATCGCGAGCCGGGGCTGGCGGGGGCTGCCATCGATGTCGGCACATTTTATGCCGGCATCATCGCCGACGGCATCCATGTCGATCCCGCTACCATGGCGATCGCGTTGCGCGCCAAGAAGGGGCCGGGCAGGATTTTCCTCGTCACCGACGCCATGACGACGATCGGCACCGACATGACCTCGTTCACGCTGAACGGCCGCACCATCTACCGCAAGGACGGCAGCCTGCGGCTGGCCGACGGAACGCTTGCCGGCGCCGATCTCGACATGATCACCGCCGTGCGATACGTCCACCGCGCCGTCGGGCTGGAGCTTTCGGAAGCGTTGCGCATGGCTTCGCTCTATCCGGCCGAGGCGATCGGCCAGGCGCACCGGCTCGGGCGCTTCGCCAACGGCACCGCCGCCGACATCGTCGCGCTGTCGGACAATCTCGAGGTCAAAGGTGTCTGGATTGGCGGCGACAAGGTCTTTGAGGCGGATCCATCCGACTCAAAACCCACCTAAAGCACGTCGACTACCCGGTGACTCTTTTCCATGTACCGCGTAGCCTCTTCCAGTCCCTTGGGTGCTTGTTCGAATGGCTCGCACTCCTGAAAGCCGAACTTGCGGTAAAGGGTGATGGCATCCGTCATGAACGAAACTGTCACCAGCTTCACTTTTGCGACCCTTGACTGGTCGATAGCATCGAGCGCGGTTGCAAGGAGGCGGGCTCCCACGCCTTCTCCCCGTCCTTCCGGACGCACGAAGAGCTTGATGATCTCGGCAACATCTCCATCACTCACGTAACCGGCGCAACCCAAGCCGACAGAGCCAACCCTAGCCAGGTACATGCCTGTGTTCGGCGACGTACACTTTTCCAGCAGGCTCGCGGCATCATCGGAATAGTAGGCGGAAATCACGTCGCCCGACGGAAGACCGTGCGCATCGCATTGTGCGACGTCCCATCGGCCCATCTCCGCGATCAGCGCGTGGACTTCATGGAAGTCAGCAAGCGTCCGTGCCTTTGTGACGACAACCATCGCGCGCCAAAAGATATGAGGCTTAGAGACAAACCGGTGAGGCTTTCCCTACGATGGTCGGCACGCTAGCACCATCAAAAGCGCCTGTCTGCCTTACACCTCAAGCGGGTGGGCAACACGGGTCAGGGGATAAGCCGTTCGGCCTTTAGCTGCGCAAAGAGATCGAGGAAGGAGCGCTCGGTCGACTGATAGTCGGTGAAGCCGAGTTCGCGGCTCTTGGTCATGTCGGTCATCACCTCGATCGGGCGGCCAAGATCGAGATCGGTGTGCCAGGGCGAGGCCAGGCGGTCGAGGTCGGCCTCCTTGAGCTTGTACTTCGCCACCATGCCTTTCCAGATCGCCGGCGCGTCGGCCATTTCGGCTTCGAGCGGATGGACAGTACCGTCGAAGCCGGCCGGCTCGACGCCGAACCATGCCGCCAGGCGCGGCCACAGCCAGTTCCAGCGGAAGAAGTCGCCATTGACGACATTGAAGGCTTCGTTGCGCGCCGCCTCGGTGGTGCTCGCCCAGACCAGGTGCTTGGCCAGGATGCGGGCGTCGGTGACGTCGCACAGGCCGTTCCACTGCCCGGCCGCGCCGGGCCAGCGGAAGGGGCGGCCGGTTTCCTTGCAGATCGAGGCGTAGACGGCCAGCGTGCTGCCCATGTTCATCGCATTGCCGATGGCCTTGCCGATGACGGTGTGCGGGCGGTGGATCGACCAGGTGAAGCCGTCGCGCCTGGCGGCGGCATAGACCTCGTCTTCCTGGGCATAGTAAAAGTTCGGCAGGTCGAGCCTCGGCTGCTCCTCGCGCAGCGGCGTCACCGGCAGGAAACCGCCCGAGACATAGGCGTCGAACGGGCCGAGATAGTGCTTCAGGCCGGTGACCAGCGCCACATGGCGCACGGATTTCTTCGGCGACAGCGCATCCAGCACATTCCTGACCATGGTGCCGTTGACCTCGATATTCTCCGCCTCGGTCGAACGTCGCGACCATGTCGTGAAGAACACATGCGTCGGCGCGACATCCGCCAGCGCTGCCTTGACGCTGGCCGCGTTGAGCAGATCGGCGGCAACCGGCCGCATATCAGGCACGTCGCCACCCGGGTTGCGTGACAGGCCGTAAACCGTCCAGCCACGGCCGATCAGTTCGCGGACAAGATTGCCACCGGTGATGCCGCTCGCGCCAACCACCAATGCCGTATGATTTGCCATGCGTCGTCTCCTCCGAGGCCGGTCCGCGCGACGCGAGAACCGCCATTATGCTTGTTGCCAGCAGGATAGAACGTCGCGCCAAAGCGGCAACGGTCGTGTTGTTCAGAATGATAAAGTTTGGGGCGACCTCTGCTGCGAGGCGCCGGCGGAATGCTCGATTTGATAATTCTTCCTGTTGCATCCCAAAAAGCCAAACGGAAGATGCCCGACTGGAGGAACGGGTCGGCTTTGGACGATCCGGCAGGCAATGGCTTTTGCCCAACAGCATTGAGGAGGAAATAGCATGGCCAAGAAGGTGGAGCTGCTGGCGGCGTACTGGACCATTTCCGGCGACCGATACCCGATGGGCCCGAGCGAAGTCAGCCCCTTCTCCTTGCGCGAGCGGGCCGAGGCCGCTTCCGCCGCCGGCTATACCGGCATGGGCCTGGTCTATCAGGATATCATGGCGAATGCCGTGAAGATCGGCCTCAAGGGCATCAAGCAGATCTTCGACGACAACGGCATCGTCCATGTCGAGGTCGAATTCCTCGGCGACTGGTTCGAAACCGGCGAGAAGAAGGCCGCCTCCGACAGGGTCAAGCACGACCTGCTCGAGGCGGCGGCCGTGCTTGGCGCGCGCGACCTGAAGATCGCGCCGAAAATGTATGCCGAGACGATCGACATTCCGCACTATGCGGCGGCCTTTGCCGAGGTCTGCGAGGACGCCAGGGCGGCCAACACCAATGTCGCCATCGAGATGCTGCCCTTTACCAACATACGCGACCTGAAGACGGCGCGCGAAGTGGTGCGGCAGGCGGGCCAGGACAATGGCGGGCTGTGCATCGACATCTGGCACGTGGCGCGCGGCGGCATGGACTATGACGAGCTTCGCGAACTGCCAGCCAGCTATTTCAAATCGGTCGAGCTCAACGACGCCAAGGCGGAGGTCGACGGCACGCTGTGGGAAGACACGCTCCATCATCGCCTGCTGTGCGGCGAAGGCGCGCTCGACCCTCGCGCCTTCATCAGGGCGGTCCAGGCGACCGGCTTCGACGATTTCTTCTCGGTCGAGGTGCTCAGCGAGACCCACCGGTTGCTGCCGCTCAAAGAGCAGGCGAAGCGCTCCTACGACACGACGATGGCGATGTTCGAACCGGCTGAAAAAGTCGCCGGCTGATAAATCAAAAAACGATCGGGAGAGAGAAAATGCAGACCAATCTCGCTGGAAAAACGGTGCTGATCACCGGTGCGGCGCTCGGCATCGGCCGCGCCACCGCGCTCGCCTTCGCCAGGGAAGGCGCAGAGGTGGCGCTGATCGACATCGACCGCGCCGGGGTCGATGCGGTGATCGCCGACATCAAGGCGCTCGGCGCCAAGGCCAGCGCCGGCATAGGCGACCTCAGCACCGGCGACGGCGTCACCAGTGCGATGGGCGAGGCGCTAAAGCCGTTCGGCGGCTCGCTCGACGTTCTCGTCAACAATGTCGGTTCGGGCGCCGTGCGAACCTTCGACCAGCTCACCGACGAGGAATGGGACAAGACCTTCCAGCTCAACTTCATGAGCTATGTCAGGGCGACGCGCGTGGCGCTGCCGATCCTGCGGCAGAAGGGCGGCGTCATCATCAACAACGCCTCCGATCTCGCCCGCCAGCCGGAGCCGGTACCGGTCGACTACAGTGCGTCCAAATCCGCCGTGCTGGCGCTGACCAAAGGCCTGGCGCGAGCCGAAGCGCCGAAGATCCGCGTCAATGCGGTTGCGCCAGGGCCGATCTGGACGCCGTTCTGGTCGAAGCCGGGCGGCTTCGCCGAAACAATGGGCAAGTTCCACAATATGCCGCCGAAGCAGGCCGTGGAACACGAGATGAGCTTGCGGCAACTGCCGCTCGGGCGTCTCGGCGAGCCGGAAGAGGTCGCCAATGTCGTGGTCTTCCTGGCCTCCGACCTAGCTTCCTTCGTCACCTCCGCCGTCTGGGGTGTCGACGGCGGCTCGATCCGCAGCATCATCTGATCCGCCGCCACGGCGCTTCCAGATTTGCGCATGATCCTTCGGCTTCCGGGATCATGCGCAACGGCTGAGCCGGCGCGCGCTTTGCCGGCTTATGAAGGCCCGCTAAGCGCCCGACCCCCCATTCTATCAAAATGATATTCTTGCGTGTTGAAACGCTGGGGACGCCAGCGAACACTGTCCTGACATTGGCGCCGAGGGAAGAGGTCGGCGCCGACGATTGGGAGGAATGAAAATGCAAAGGGTGTTCAAGACGAAACCGCGCCGCTCTGGCGTGGCTGCAATGATCGTTTCAGGCGCCGCTATCACTCTTGCGGCGATGCTGATGCCGGCCAATGCCGAAAGCATCAAGCTCGGCTATTCCGCACCGTTCCTGACCGATCCGTTCCAGGCGATCATGGCCAACCAGACGCTGAAGGCGGTCAAGGATGCCGGGATGGAGGCGATGCCTGCAACCAACGCCAATGGCGATGCCGGCAAGCAGGCCACCGACATCCGCAACCTGATCTCGGCCGGCGCCAAGGTGCTGATCGTCAATCCGACCGACAGCCAGGCCATCGTGCCGGTGCTGGAATTCGCGGCGTCGAAGAACGTTCCGACGGTGCTGATCGACATTGCGCCTGCCAAGGGCAAGTCGGCGATGATCGTGCGCGCCGACAACAAGGGTATCGGTGGCAAGGCCTGCGAGGCGCTTGGTGCGGCCATCGGCGGCAAGGGCAAGGTGCTTTCGCTTATGGGCGACCAGGCGACCACCAACGGCCGAGATCGCACGACCGGCTTCAACGAATGCATGAAGGCGAAATACCCCGATGTGACCATCATCGAGCAGCCGACATACTGGAAGACCGACAAGGCGACGTCGGCGGCGCAGACCGTGGTCACCACGACGCCCGATCTCGTCGCGATCTACATGCAGAGCGACTCGGTGATGCTCGCCGGCGTGCTCAATGTCTTGAAGAGCGCCGGCAAGCTGACGAAGGTCGGCGAGCCGAACCACATCTTCCTGGCAACCGTCGACGGCACGCCCTACGCGCTGGAGAAGATCCGCGAGGACCTGCTCGACGTGGCGGTCGCGCAGCCGCTCGACCTCTATGCCAAATATGGCGCCTTCTATGCCAAGGCGGCTGCGGAGGGAAAGACCTTCGCCGCCGGCCCAACGGACCATAACAGCGAGATCGTGCCGGTCGGCGACAATCTGATGGACTATCTGCCGGCGACCGTCGTCACCAAGGCCAATGCCAGCGATCCGTCGCTGTGGGGCAACCAGACGGAAAAATGATTTGCAATGCGCGGACATAGCGTGGAGCGAAAGTCCGCGCAGCGATCGTTTCTGACTGACCCAGGAATGCCCGGAACCGACCGATGAGCGCCGTCGAAACCTATGCAGCCGAAGCGCACGGCATCAACAAGCGCTTCGGTCCGATAGAAGTGCTGCACGATGTCGGGATTTCGATCCCGGTCGGCGACGCGCGCGCCTTGGTCGGCCGCAACGGCGCCGGCAAATCGACGCTGGTCGGGCTGCTGACCGGCCTCTATGGCGCCAATGCCGGTGAAATCCGGCTCGGCGGCAAACCTGCGCCTGGGCTCGGCGACCGGCAGGGTTGGCGCGAGCGGGTGGCGTGCGTCTACCAGCGCTGGATGGTCATTCCGCACCTCACGGTGGCGGAAAACCTTTTCCTGAACAACCAGCCGCGCAACGGTCTGGGGTTGCTCGACTGGCGCCGGCTGCGCGAGGAATCCATCGCCGTGCTCGACGATTGGGGCCTCGACGTCGCGCCCGATCTCGATGCCTGGCGGCTGACCGTCGAACAGCGCCAGATCGTCGAAATCGCGCGCGCGCTGTTGCAGGGAAGTCGTTTCATCATCCTTGATGAGCCGACCGCCGAGCTAGAGCGGCGCGAGGTCAATCGCCTGTTCGAACGCATCCGCGGACTGCAGGAGCAAGGCGTCACCTTCCTCTACATCTCGCACCACCTGGAGGAGATCTACGAGATCTGCCGCACGGTGACGGTGATGCGCGACGGCCGGGTCGTTGCCGACGCCAAGCTGGACGACCTGCCCAAGAACCGGCTGGTCGCCGCCATGGTCGGCGATTTCGCGGCATCGGGCGCAGGCCGAAACGGCAGTGGTGCAGCCAACAAGGCGCAGATGGCGCCCGGCCTCGACATCGGCGGACTCACGATGAAGGATAGCCTTGAGGACATCAACCTCAGCGTCCGTTGCGGCGAATGCGTCGGACTGGCAGGGCTCGCCGGTTCGGGCAAGGACAAGATCGCCGAGGCCGTCGCCGGCCTGCTCGCTCCGGATGCCGGCACGATCGCCATCCATGGCAGAAAGACGCCGCTCGGCGATGTCGGGGCAATGCGCGCGGCCGGCGTCGGCTATGTCGCGCGCGACCGGCATGTCAGCGGCCTGTTCCCGCTGATGTCGATCGGCGACAATCTGACGACGACCGTGCTGCCGAAGCTCGGGCCGTTCGGTTTCGTCTCGACCAGCCGGCAGTCCGACATGGTCGACCGGCAGATCGCCGAACTCGGCATCGTCGCGACCTCCGGCTCGCAGCCGATCGGTGAGCTCTCCGGCGGCAACCAGCAGAAGGCCATGGTCGGCCGCGCGCTCGCCTCGGACCCGAAGGTGCTGGTGCTGGCGGCGCCGACGCAAGGCGTCGACATCGCCTCGAAGGACGCGCTCTACCGCATCATCAACGCCGCCAGGGATCGCGGCATGGCGGTTCTCGTCGTGTCGGACGACCTCGACGAACTGGCGATCTGCGACCGGGTCGAAGTGATCTTCCGCGGGCGGCTGACGCGCAGCTTCGCCAGGGGATGGAATGACCAGGACGTCGTCGCGGCAATCGAAGGACTGTACTGAGATGACGAACGCTTCCCTCGAAAAGGCCGCCATCGTTCGCCCGAGCCAGAGCCTGTTTGCCCGCTTCAGGCTGCGCGAACTGGTGCTGATCCCGGTCATCGCCGTTGTCATCGTGATCGGCAGCTTTGTCAGTTCATCCTTCCTCATGCCGGAGAACCTGCTCAACATCCTGCAGCAATCCTCCGAACTGTCGATCCTGGTGATCGCGCAGTCGCTGATCCTGATCTGCGGGAAATTCGACCTCTCGCTGGAATCGACCGTCGGCATCGCGCCGATGTTCGCCGCCTGGCTGATGATCTCCGACGTTTCGATCGGCGGCTCCGGCATCGGCATCAGCGGCTATGCCGGCATTGCTGTCGTGCTCGCCACCGGCCTGCTGATCGGGCTGATCAACGGGCTGCTGGTGGTCAAGCTCCGGCTCAATGCCTTCATCACGACGTTGGCGATGCTGATCCTGCTGCGCGGTATCACGCTTGGCATCACCAACGGCCAGACGCTGTTCGACCTGCCTGAGGAATTCCTCTATCTCGGCAATGCGAAATGGCTTGAAATCCCCGCCTCGATCTGGATCGCCGGGCTGCTGTTCCTCTTCTTCGGAATGATGATGCGCTATCATCGCATCGGCCGCGCCGTCTATGCCATCGGCGGCAATCCGGAAGCGGCGCGCGTCGCCGGCATTCCGGTCGAGCGCATCACGCTCGGCGTCTTCATCATGGGAAGCCTGCTCGCCTCGCTTGCCGGTCTGCTGCTGACCGGCCGTATCGCCTCGGTGGTGTCGAGCCAGGGGCAGAACATGATCTTCTACGTCTTTGCCGCATCGGTGATCGGCGGCATCAGCCTCAATGGCGGCCAGGGCCGGATCATCGGCGCGCTGACCGGCGTGCTCCTGCTCGGCCTGCTGCAGAATGTGCTGACGCTCTCGCAAGTGGCGGCCTTCTGGATCGACGCCTGCTACGGCGCCATCATCCTGCTCGCGCTCGTCATCACCCGGCTCAGCGGCGAGACGCCGCGCGCCTGACACCTCGGTGTTCGCCTGCCGGCACGGCAGACGGCGCCGTCGGCGACACCGTCTTTCAACAAGGAACAGTTTCGATGACCTCCAGACCCACCCTCGCCATCACTCTGCCGCAGACGGTCGTCGTCACCGGCGCGGCATCAGGGCTCGGCTATGAACTTTGCCGATTGCTGCTCGACGCCGGCGTCGCCACGATCGGGGTCGACCGGGCGGCGGCTGTCGCCGACCTTGCCGGCGAGGCCGACTACAGGCATGTGGCGGGCAGTGTTTCCGACGAGGCGACCTGGCAAGCAGTGGAGGCGGAGCTCGAGAAATCCGGCACCACATCGCTCGGCCTTGTCACGGCCGCTGCGATCCTCGATGTCGGCACCATCATCGAGACGAGCAAGGAGATGCTGGCGCGCACGCTGGACGTCAATGTCGTCGGCACGGCGATGGCGATCAAGGCGCTGCTGCCGCGCATGATCGAGAATGACGGCGGGCCGATCGTCGTCGTCGGCAGCGTCTCGGCGACCTTTGCCGAACAGCAACTCGCCGCCTATTCGGCCTCCAAGGCCGCCGCCCGGGCACTCGCCCGCACCGTCGCCATGGACCACGCCCGCCAGGGGATCCGTGTCAATGTGCTCAGCCCCGGCCCGATGATGGCCGGCCTGTTCAAGCGCCATCTGGAATCGGCCGCCGACAGCCAGAAATTCCTGGCGACGCGCGCCAACCGCCAGCCTGGTGGCAGCATCCTCGACCCGAAGCAGATCGCGCTGTCGGTCGCCTATCTCTTGTCCGACCAGTCAGGCGCCTTCATCGGCGCCGATCTGATGGCCGATGGCGGCCTGTCGACCAGCTTCGATTTCCGGACTGGGGCGGAAGGGGCATCGATCGATTGATGATTGTCTGGCTTCAAGCAGGATCTTTCCCTATGCCGGCCAATTCCGCCATCTCCTTGACCAGCACGAACAGGTCGCGTTCGCCATGGCCGTGCAGGTAGGCGCTTTCGAATTGCTGGCGGATCTGCGCGGCGAGCGGTTGCGGCGCGTGGTTCCCTCGACCGACATCGAGCAGGATGTCGAGGTCCTTCATCATCTGTGACACCGCGAAGGCCGGCTCGTATTTGCCTTCGACGATCATGGCGCGCTTGTACTGGATGAGCGGCGAGGCGACTGCGCTGTCGCAGAAGACCTCCATCGCCGCTTCGAGCTCGATGCCGCCCTTGCCGCTGAAGGCGAGCGACTCGGCCAGGAGGGCTGCCGTCGCGCCGACCATGGCGTTGACGGCGAGCTTCATGTAACGCGACTGCTCGCCGTCGCCGAGATAGAACTGCTTGCGCGTGTAGGCCTCAAGCAGCGGCTGCAGGCGCTCGAAATCGGCGCGCGGTCCCGAGACCATCGTCGTCAGCGTGCCGGCCGCGGCAAGCGCGGTGGAGCCGGAGATCGGCGCGCGCAGATAGGAGGCGTTGCGGGCTTCCAGCCGCTTTGCCACCAGGTTCGACGCCGATGGCGAAACGGTGCTGGTGTCGATCCAGCTCTGTCCCGCGCGCAGCTGCGCCGCCAGCGCGTCGTCGCCGACGGCGATTTCGAGCAGCGCCGCGTCGTCGGAAATCGCGGTGAAGACGATATCCGCATTCTCGGCAAGTGCACTCATCGTCGATACCGGCTGATAGCGATTATCCGTGGCGCGCTTGCGGCCGGCATCGTTGCGGGCATAGGCGGTAATCGTATGGCCCGCCTCGTGCAGGCGCTGCGACATGGGCAGGCCCATCTTGCCAAGGCCGATCCACCCGATTCTCATGGCTGTTCCTCGCTATTTTTCGCCCCGCCGTGCCGTCTTCGTGTGCCGGCTCTAATTCCTTCCACCGGGCGAAGACTGGCGCAAGCGGCTGCCGCGCTCGCGGGCCTTGAACGTGCGCTGGCTGACACGGTCGAGAAGGTCGATCATCTCGCGCAATTCCTCGCCGGCGATGCCCTGGGTGATGAAGACGATGCGCGTGCGCCTGTCGTCGTCGGGCCATTTTTCGAGCCAGGTCATGGTGTGCAGCAGATGCTGGGCGCCCTGGATGACCGCCGGCTGTCCCGGCTCCTCGGCGATGTTGACCAGCCCCTTCACGCGCAGCAGGCTCGGTCCGAGATTCTGGCTGATGCCGTCGAGCAGGAACTGGAGCTCGTCGCGCGACAAGGGATTTTCGCGCAGCAGAACGAAGCTCTCTATGCCCTTGCCGCGCAGATGATAGTGCGGCTCGTGGTGATCGTGATCGCCGGCGTGGTCGTGATCATGATGCGCATGATCATGTCCATCGTGATCGTGCTTGTCGTGATCGTGCTCGTGGTCGGCGAGCCGCAGCCATGGCCTCGGGTCGGCCTTGGCGTCGGCGGCATCGAAGCCGGGAGCGGTCAGCATCGCGGCGATCGGTCCCGGCGTCCAGTCGACGATGCCAATCTCGGCGCCGGGATTGAGGTCGGCGATGTCGCGGCGCACCAGGGCCTCGGCGTTGGCCCGCTTGGCGAGGTCGAGCTTGGTCAGCAGGATCTGGTCGGCGAAGGCGACCTGGCGCAGCGCTTCATCGTGCCGCTCGGACGTGTCGCGCCAGTTGACGGCATCGACCAGCGTGACGACGGAGGCGACGCGGTAGAGCCCGTCGAGCGTCGGCTCCGACAGGAACGCCTGCAGCACGGCACCCGGCTCGGCGAGGCCCGAACTCTCGATGACGACATTCTCGAAAGGTGGGATACGACCGGCCTCGCGGTCGTGGAACAGCGAGTTGAGCGTACCAACCAGATCGCTGCGCACCGTACAGCAGAGGCAGCCATTCTCCAGCACGACGACGGAATCGCTGCTCGAGGCGAAGAGCTGGTGATCGAGGCCGACCTCGCCGAACTCGTTGACCACCACCACCGTGCGCGCCATCTGCGGCGCCCGCAGGGCGGCATTGATCAGCGTCGTCTTGCCGCTGCCGAGAAAGCCGGTGACGAGCGTGACCGGAATGCGGCCCGAGCCGCGCGCGGCGGGAGTTTTCGGCTCGGTCCTCATCTCACGCCCCAATCGTTACCTCAAAACACTTCGCAGCCGGGCAGGCCGCAGGAAATCAGCCGGTCGGACGGGAAGTTGGTGATGATCTCGCAGCCGTCCTTGGTGACGACCACCTCTTCCTCGATCCGGGCAGCGCCGGTGCCGTCCTCGGCACCCTTCCACGTCTCCAGCGCGAAGACCATGCCTTCGCGCAGCGGCGTGTTCTGGCCACGGAAACGCTTGGAGAAGATCGGTCGTTCCCACAGCGACAGGCCGACCCCGTGGCCATATTGCAATAGGAAGGCTTCCGCCTCGTCACGATAGCCGAAATCCTGTGCATCGGGCCAGACCGCCGCGACCTCGTCAGGCGTGATGCCCGGACGGATCATGTCTATCGAGGCGCTGAGCCATTTGGATGCCGCCTCGTAGGCGTCGACTTGGTGCTTGTTCGGCTCGCCGCAGATGAAGGTGCGATAGTAGCAGGTGCGATAGCCATTGTAGGAATGCATGATGTCCAGGAAGATCATGTCGCCGGGCTGGATCATGCGGTCGGAGAAGGTGTGCGAATGCGGCCGCCCGCGCGAGCCGGAAACCGAGTTCACGCATTCGACCCGTTCCGATCCCATGCGGAACAGCCGGTCGTTGGCGATGGCGACGAGCTCGTTCTCCCTGGTGCCGGGACGAATGGCGCGGGCGATATCGACATAGGTCGCGTCGACCATCGATGCCGCCACCTTGAGCAGTTCGATCTCGTCGCCGGTCTTGATCTCGCGGGCGTCGAGCAGGGCCTGCTGGCCGTCGACCACCTCGATGCCTTCGGCTTCGAGCGCCCGCAGCATGCCGAGCTCCATCAGGTCGATGCCGAGCGGCTCCTTCTCGATGCCGTAATGGACCAGCGCTTTCTTGATCTGCCTGGCGAAGTCACGCTGCACATTCATATGCGGCGGGATGGCGCCCTGCATGGTGGTAACGGGCGCCGCGACATTGTCGGCGATCCAGGGCGAGGAGATACGCTTGGCCGGCGGCGCCGGATCCCACAGGAAGGGCGAACCCTCCACCGGACAAAGCGCGTAGCGGATGAACTTGTCGCGCGCCCACTCGCCGATATGGGTGGCGGTGACGTAGCGGATATTGTCGAAGTTGAAGCACAGCACGGCGCCAAGGCCGGCATGGCGTATCGCGCGCTGGGCGCGGGCAAGGCGCTCTTTCGAAAGCCGGCTGTAATCGACGCCCTGCTCCCAATCCTTCGCCATCTGGCCCCATGCGGCCGTGGAATAGGGACTGTTGTATTTCATTGATCATGCTCCTCCGCCATCACCTCGGATGGGTCTCGTTATCCAAATTCCGCGCCCCAATCGCGCTCTTCGAGCACGGCCTTCAGCCGCGACAGGAAAGCCGCCGAATAGGCGCCGTCGAAGGCACGGTGGTCGAAACTCTGGCCGACCATGCCGGTCAGCCTGGGCGCGACGAACGCCCCTTGCGGCGTCTCCACCACACTCGCGCGCAGGCGGATTGCATCGGTCGACAATATGGCGACCTGCGGTGCATTGATGATCGCCGCCGTGAAGGCCGTACCGAACGCGCCATTGTTCGAGATCGAATAGGTGCCGCCGGAAAAATCGTCGGCGGTCAGCTTGCCGGTGCGCGCCTTGTCGACCTGGCGGCCGATGGCACGCGCCAGACCGAGCAGCGTCAAGTCGTCGGCGTTGCGGACCACCGGCACGACCAGCCCGTTGTGCGAGAGGTCGACGGCAATGCCGAGATTGATCTCCGATGCCAGCACCAGCGTGCCGCCGTCGAACTGGGCGTTGACCTCGGGAAAATCGCGCAGCGCCAGGCAGGTGGCGCGGGCGATGAAGGGCAGATAGGTCAGAGACAGGCCGAAATCGCTCTTGAACTTTTCCTTGCGCTTCGAACGCACCGCTTCAACGCCGGTGAAATCGACTTCGATCGCCTGGAAGACATGCGGGATGGTGCGCCAGTTCTCGGCCAGCCGCTCGCCGGTGCGCTTGCGGATGGTGTTCAGTGTCACAACGCTGCCCGGCATTGCCGGTCTGGCGGCTTGAGGCGCTGCCGGCGATGGGGCAGCCGAGCCTTGCAGCTGGGATCGTGGCGCGGCAAGCGCGGCGCGGACATCCTTCTCGCCGATCTTGGTGGCGCCGGAAGCGACAACGCTGCGGGCGATCGCCTCGGTGTCGAGGCCGTTCTGCGCGATCAGCCGGCGTGCCAGCGGCGTCACCCTGATGCCGGACGGACCCTTCGCCGGCCCGAAGGATTCGACCGGCGTCGACACTTCTTCAAACGGCGAGCGGAGCTTGGCAGGCGCGGACCCATTGACCGAGGCAGTCTGTGCTGAAGCAGGTGCAGCCGCGGGAGCACTGGCAGGCGCCGGTTTCGCGGATTCCAATTGGGCGGGCGCGGATGCCGCGGCAGGTGTCGCCGCGCCGCCGATGACGGCGACCACGGCGCCGACCTTGGCGATTTCGCCCGATTTCACCCTGATCTCGCCGAGCCGCCCGGCAACGGTCGACTGGACCTCCATCGTCACCTTGTCGGTCTCGATCTCGAAGAGGTTGTCGCCCTCCTTGACCTCGTCGCCCTCCTGCTTGAACCAGGCGAGGATCTTGCCTTCGGCGACTGTCTCGCCGAGCTGGGGCATGAGGACGTCCGCGCTCATCGCACCGATCCGTTCATGACCCGGCTAATCTTCTCGACGATGCGCGGCGCATTGGGCAGCGCCAGGTCCTCGAGATGATCGGCGGCCGGCAGCGGGATATGCGGCGTGGTGATGCGCACGATCGGGCCGTCCAGATCCCAGAACGCCTCGTCGGCGACGATCGAGGCGATCTCGGCGCCCCAGCCGCACAGGCGCGGATTCTCCTCGACGGTGAACAGGTGCCCGGTCCTGGCGACCGAATTCAGGATGGTGTTGGTGTCGAGCGGCACCAGCGAGCGCACGTCGATGACCTCGCAGTCGATGCCGTGCTCGGCGGCCAGCGTCTCGGCCGCGGCCAGCGCGCGCGGCACCATCAGCGCCAGCGCCAGGATGGTGGCGTCCTTGCCGGGACGCAGGATCCTGGCGGTGCCGAGCGTGTCGAGGATCTCGCCGTCGGGCACCTCGCCCTTCACGGCGTAGAGCGACTTGTGCTCGTGGAAGATGACCGGATTGTCGTCGCGAACCGCCGCGGCCATCAAGCCGATGACGTCGATGGGCGAGGACGGCGCCACGACCTTGAGGCCGGGGATCATCATCGTCCAGTTCTCGATCGATTGCGAATGCTGGGCGCCGAAGCGCGCGCCGCCGCCATTGCCGGTGCGCACCACCAGCGGGCAGCCGAGCTGGCCGTTGGTCATGTAGCGCAGCTTGGGGAACTCGTTGGCGATGTAGTCGAAGCAGACCGCGGCGAAGTCGGCGAACATGATCTCGGCGATCGGCCGCAAGCCGGTCATCGCCGCGCCCATCGCGGCACCGAGGATCGCCTGTTCGGAGATCGGCGTGTCGCGCACCCTGAGCGGCCCGAACTTCTCATAAAGCCCGACCGTCGACTTGAACACGCCACCGGCCTTGGCGACGTCCTCGCCGAGTAAGACGACGTTGTTGTCGCGCTCCATCTCCTGGGCAATGCCGCGGGCCACCGCGTCGCGATAGGTCAATTCCGCCATGACCAACCTCCGTCGGCATAAACATCGGTGGTGAGCAGTTCGACAGGCGCCGGCGGCGAGGCCTTGCAGACCTCGGTGGCGGCATCGACCTTGCGCTTGCTCTCGGCGTCGATCGCGGCGACCTGCGCGTCGGAGATGCCGAATTCCTTCAGGCGCTCGCGGTAGATCTTGATCGGGTCGCGCTCGAGCCATTTCTCGAGCTCGCCCTCCGGACGATACTTGGCCGGGTCGGCGCGCGAATGGCCGGAATGCCGGTAGGTCATGCATTCAATCAGCGAGGGGCCGTCGCCCTTGCGCGCCTTGGCGAAGGCGGTCTGCGCGGTGCGGTAGACGATATCGGCATCGTTGCCGTCGATGACGATCCGCTCCAGACCGTAAGCCGAGGCCCTGTCGGCAGCCGGATGCTCGACCGCCGTCACGTCGGCGATCGGCGTGTATTCCATGTAGAGGTTGTTCTCGCAGATGAAGACGACCGGCAGCTTCCAGATGGCGGCGAAGTTCAGCGCCTCGTGGAAGGCGCCGATATTGGTCGTGCCGTCGCCGAAGAAGCAGACGGAAACGTCCGTCTGGCCGAGATATTGCGCCCGCCAGGCCGATCCGCAGGCGATCGGCAGATGCGCGCCGATGATGGCATAGGAACCCATGACGCCATGTTCGACGGAGGTGAGGTGCATCGAGCCGCCCTTGCCGCGCATCAAGCCATTGTCGCGCAGCATCAGCTCGCCAAGCACCTTCTCCATCGGCACGCCACGCGCCAGCGTGTGCGCGTGGCCGCGATAGGTGCAGAAGGATTTATCGCCCGGCTGCATCGCCACCGCGACGCCAGCCGCAATCCCTTCCTGACCAAGCGAGAGATGGCTCGTGCCCTTGATCAGGTTCTGGAAAAAGAGGTCGTTGGCTCTCTTTTCGCAGTCGCGGATCTCGACCTGGAGCCGATAGAGCTCGAGACGGATATCGGGGCCGATATCGTCGTTTGGCAGGCCCGCGGCGCGGGACCCTTTCTGTTTCTCTCGCATGTTATGGTTCCACCCTAGATGCCAGACCATGCCAAAATCGTTCGGACCGGGCATGGGGCATTATTCTCATATTGAACAATCTCTTGGTTACACCTGGCTTGAATGCATGCCCGTCTCCGGGCCCGCATTCAGCCCCAAAGGATTCTCATTTTGAGAAAATGCGTGTGGGCAGTGTCGGGCCGCGGTGCTAGCATCTGGACTGGGAGGAGCAGGCGTCGGCCTCCGGCATCGGCCGGGTGATCCGTCGCAACAATTGCTCCATGAGAACGATATTGGAACTGCCCGGCGCCGTGGAAAGCGCCTTGCGCGGCTTTGCCCGGCGAGGATTTCCTGGGTGCCAGGGCCATTGTTGACGTGCCGGCGTTTCGGCGCATTGCGAAAGGGAAACGAGCCGCGAAAAAGCGCGATGCGAATGCGGGTTCAGGCCGTTTGACGGTACGCTCGCGCCGCGCATCGCTTTTGCCGATGGGAGGATCCGGTGTTAGGTTTGGTGGAAGAGCTGCACGAAGGGCCGGTAACCGATCGAATGACCGATTACGAGTTGCTTCGCATCATCAATTTCCTCGAGCGCATCCGCGTGCCCTATGATGAGAAGCTGAACGCCGCGATCCCCGATCCGGTGTGGAACATCGTCCTCTATCTCATGAAGAGCCATCTGCGCGGCGACACCGTCACTATGTCGTCGCTGGCGTCGGTTTCCCAGATCCCGTTTCCGAGCGCCATGCGGCGCATCCACAAGCTGATCGACGACGGCGATGTCGAACAGCTGAGCCGCAGCGTGACGGGAAAGTCGTATTTCCTGGTTCCCAGCAGAAAGCTCAAGTCCAACTTCGTCGCCTACGCCATCCGGGTGAAGGCGCTGCTCGCCGAGACCTTCGGGCTCGGCGGCGGCAGCGCCAATGCGGAGGAGTATTATTTCGGCGGCTCCTATCTAGCCGACCAGATCATTCCGCCGCTCAAGCTGATGGAGAACCGCCAGGCGCCGAGCCAGGACCTGCGTTTCTTGCTGCATGACGACAACTACTTCTCGTCGATGCGCAACATGTGGTCGGACTTCCGCAGCAAATTGTCCTCGCGGCGCAATTTCCGCCTGCTGGCTTTGCCGGAGCTGCACAAGGAGATCTTCAAGAATGCGCGCCGCCCGGCCAGTGAATACGATGTCATGGCCGTCAACATCCCGTGGCTGGGCGAGGTCGTCAAACACGGGCTGGTGCAGCCGCTGAACAGTTTCCTGGTCGACAGTGGCATCAATTCGCTCGACTTCCATCCCAACATCTGGGCGACCGGAAACTGGGACACGGTGCAGTATGGCGTGCCGATCTACTGCACCATCGAGACGCTGGCGGTGCGCAAGGACCTGTTCGAGGGCCACGATTTGCACATGCCGACGAGCTTCGAGAAGGTTCTGGACGCGGCGCGCCAGCTACACAATCCCAAGCGCGGCATGCACGGCATCGTCTGGAACGCGGCGCGCGGCATGCCGATCGCCCATTCCTTCATGTTTTTCATGGGCGCCTGCGGCACGCCTGTCATCAACGTGCCGATGGCGCGCGTCGCCTTCGACTACAGCCACATGGCCGGCGAGATGTACCGGCCCCGCGTCAACACCGAGCAAGGCCTGAAGACGCTCGACTACATGCGCCGCCTGCTGGCCTTCTCGCCGCCGGACATACTGGTCATGGACTGGAACCGGGCGCTCGACTGCTTCATGCTCGGCCAGTCGGCGATGATCTATTGCTGGACGATGCGGGCCTCGCGTTTCGAGTACGACATCCGCTCGGTGGTCAAGCGCAAGGTCGAATACCTGCCGCATCCGCATGGGCCGGGCGGAGCCGTCGTCGGTCCGGTCGGCGGCTTCCTGCTGACCATCCCCGCCGGCCTGCCGCCGGAACGCACCAAGCTTGCCTTCGAGGCGATATCCTGGATGGCGTCGCCCGCCGCGATGAAGGAGCATGTCAAGAACGGCATACCGGTGGCGCCCCGCTTCAGCGTCACCGCCGATCCAGAGGCGGCAGCGACGACGCCGATCGTGCGCATGGTCGACAGGCTGGCCAAGCAGAACAAGCTGCATGGCTGGCACCGGCCGCCGATCCCCGAATATACGCTCATCGAGAAGATCATCGGGGACGAGATCTTCGCCGCGCTCAATGGCGAACTCACCGATCGCGAGGCGCTCGAACGCTGCCAGAACGGCATCGACAAAGTGATGCGGGCGGCGGGCCACTATTGAGCGCCGGCGTCGGGACCGGGTGCCGAGCGCTCCGGTCAAAGTCTCAAAATGATAAATTTTGCAGTTTGATCCGAACATCAGAACTGCAACTCTCCTGTTAGACGCTAGGGAGGGCGTCTCCAGTCAAATCGACCGGACCAAGCAACAGGAACGCCCCGGAACCATGCGCCGGGCGCGACGGGGTCGGCTGCGCCGCAGCCCCGGCTGAAACGCAGGTGGAGGAACTTCTAAATGAGCAACATCTCAAGACGCTTTGCCATGCTTTTGGTGGGCGCTGCCGGTCTGGCCGCCTTGGCTGCCCCCGTTCTGGCGCAGGACGCGAAATTCTACAACGGCGCTCCGCGAACCTATCTCTACAATCCGGACACCGACGTCTGCTTCAAGGACACATCGCAGTACAAGAAGGAAGGCCCCTATACGATCGGCTTCTCCAACGCGGGCCTCGGCGATTCCTGGCGCGTCGTGATGCTGCATTCCATGGAGGCCTCCGCCGCCAAGCACAAGGACCAGATCAAGAAGCTGATCATAACCGATGCCGGCCATGACGACGCCAAGCAGGTCGCCGACATCCAGGATTTGATCTCGCGCGGCGTCGATCTCCTGATCGTCAGCGCCAACACGCAGCAGGCGCTCGATCCGGCCGTGTCGCAGGCGATGGCGGCAGGGATTCCGGTGGTGATGGTCGACCGCCGCATCGCCTCGGATAATTTCGTCACCTTCGTGACGGCGTCCGACGCCATGATGGGCCGCCTGTTCGCGCAATGGATCGTCGAGAAGCTCGGCGGCAAGGGCAATGTCATCATGCTGGCGGGCCAGGCAGGATCGAGCCCGTCCGAAAACCGCGAGAAGCCGGCGCGCGAGGTCTTCGCGCAGTATCCCGGCATCAAGGTGCTCGAAACCGTCTATTCCGACTGGTCGCCGGTCAAGGGCAAGCAGGTGATGCAGGCGATGATCGCCAAATACGGCAAGGAGATCAACGCGGTCTGGTCGGCGCATGGCTTGCAGACGCCGGGTTCGATCGAGGCCTTCATCGAAGCCGGCTACAAGGATGGCGAGATCCCGCCGCACACCACGGCTGATGTGAACGGCCCGTTGCAGATGGCGATCGAGCACAAGGTGCCGATGCTCGAAGTCGGCTATCCGCCGGCGATGGGTGGCATCTCGGTCGATGTCGCGCTGCAGGTGCTGGCCGGTGCGCCGGTGCCTTGCATCTATACGATCAACTCGCAGATCGCGGTCTCGGAAGGCGACAATACACCGTCGATCGAGACGCCGCTGCGGCTGACCGACCTGGTGGTGCCGAAAGGTGCGCCCGACATGCTGATCACCGGCGGCATGGGACCGGACTACGATCCCAAGACCTTCAAGGTCGACTACCCGCAATAGTCTTCGATTTCGCCAGGGTGACCCGGGGCAAGTGGCCTCGGGTCATCCCGCAAAATTGGACAGAGCGAATGTTGAATCTTTCGGGCATTTCAAAAAGCTTCATCGGTGTGCAGGCGCTGTCGGGCATCAATCTCGACGTGCGCGCAGGCGAGATCCATGCGCTCGTCGGCGAAAATGGCGCCGGCAAATCGACCACGATCAAGATCGTGGCCGGCGTCTACAAGCCCGATGCCGGCCAGATGGAATTCGAAGGCAAGCCCGTTCAGTGGGCGAGGCCCGCCGACGCCAAGAACGCCGGCATCCATGTCATCTATCAGGAATTCGTGCTGTTTCCGCATCTGAGCGTGGCCGAGAACATCTATCTCGGCCATGAGCGCCGCAATCGTTTCGGTTTCGTCGACCACGCGCGCACGCGCCAGGACGCGTCCGACCTTTTGCGCAGGCTCGGCGTCGATATCGATCCGCAGATCCTGGTTTCGGAGCTGACGGTGGCGGACCAGCAGATGGTCGAAATCTCCAAGGCGCTGGTCCACAAGGTCAAGCTCCTGATCCTCGACGAGCCGACCGCCGTCATCTCCGGCCGGGAGGCCGATCTCCTGTTCGCCAGGCTGGCGGCTCTCAAGGCCGAGGGCGTCGCCATCCTCTATGTGTCGCACCGGCTCGAGGAGATCTTCCAGATCGCCGACCGCGTCACCGTCTTCAAGGACGGCGCGCATGTCGCGACGAAGGACATCGGCGATGTCACCCGCAACAGGCTGATCTCGATGATGGTCGGGCGCGACCTGAAGGACATCTTCCCGCCGAAGAAGCCGAAAGGCGAACCGGGCAAGATTGTGCTGAAGGCGGAAAACGTCTCGGTCGAGGGCCGTGTCAGGAATGCCGGCATAGAGGTTCGGGCCGGCGAGATCACGGCGCTGGCCGGCCTCGTCGGCGCCGGCCGGACGGAACTGGCAATGGGCATATTCGGCGGCCTGCCGATGTCGTCCGGCAGTGTGTGGATCGACGGTGAGAAGGTCGACGCGATCACGCCGGCAACGGCGATCAGCAAGGGCGTCGGCTTCGTCACCGAAGACCGCAAGGGACAGGGGCTGGCGATGTTCCTCGACGTCGCCGCCAATATCAGCGCCGCCAACCTTTCGGCGGTGACCCGCAATGGTTTGATCGACCGGCGGCTGGAAAACGAGATCGCCCGCAAGGAAATCGACAATTACCGGGTCGTCTGCCGCGGTCCGGCGACCAGCGTGGCGACGATGTCGGGTGGTAACCAGCAGAAGGTGATCGTGGCGCGCTGGGCGCGCACCAGCCGCAAGGTGCTGATCCTGGACGAGCCGACCCGCGGCGTCGATGTCGGCGCCAAGACCGAGATCTACCGCATCATGCGCGGCCTCGCCGGCGAAGGCATCGCCATCCTGATGATCAGTTCCGAACTGCCCGAAGTGGTCGGCATGTCGGACCGCGTCGTCGTCATGCGCGAGGGCGCGATCAGCGGCGAGTTGACCGGAGCCAATATCAGCGAGGAAGCCATCATGAGCCTTGCGACCCAGCATCCGACCGGCAAGGCGCCAGCGGCGGAGGTCCTTGCCCAATGACCGCGCTGGCTCCCATCAGACTGTCGTCAAGGCTGCGCGCGAACCAGGGCGTCCTGGTCGTCGCCATGCTTTTGGTCATGCTGCTGATCTTCGGCGCCTTCATTTCAGACCGGTTCCGGACCACGTCGAACATCCTCAACATCTTCGAACAGTCGACCGGCCTGGCCCTGGTCAGCCTCGGCCAGACCTTGGCGATCCTGACCGGCGGCATCGATCTTTCCGTCGGCTCAATGATCAGCCTGCTGTCGACGCTGACCTCCGGCCTGATCGCCGGCAAGGTGTCGATGGTGCTGCCGGTGGCCATCGGCATTCTTCTGCTTGGCCTGCTGATCGGCATCTGCAACGGCCTGCTCATCATCTGGCTGCGCGTCCATCCGCTGATCGTCACGCTGGGCATGAGCGCGGTGCTGCAAGGCATCGTCCTGCTCTATTCGCTGGGGCCGGCGGGCTCGGTGCCGCCGGGCTTCAACTTCCTCGCCTATGGCAAGGTGCTCGGCCTGCCGCTTGGGGCCGTCTTTATCCTGGTCCTGTTCCTGCTGGTGGCGCTGTTCCTGCGCTATGCCAGGCTCGGCCGCTACATCTATGCCGTCGGCGACGACGAGGTCGGCGCGCGGCTGATGGGCCTGCCCCGGGCGCGGGTGATGCTGACCGTCTACGGATTTTCCGGCTTCTGCTGCGGGCTGACTGCCATCTATCTGACCAGCCGGTTCAGCGTCGGCCAGCCCTATACCGGGCTCAACTACACACTCGCCTCGATCACGCCGGTGGTCGTCGGCGGCACACTGCTCAGCGGCGGCAAGGGTGGCGTCTTCGGCACGCTGCTCGGCGTCTATCTGATCTCGCTCCTGAACAACGTCCTCAATTTCATGGACGTGTCGACGCACTACCAGCTCATCGCCCAGGGCCTGATCGTGATCGCTGCGGTGTCGGTCTATGTCGAGAAGAAGAAGAGGGTCTGATGGTCGATGTCTCTCAAGCAAGCGGCGCGGAGGGTCCGGCGATTTCGATGAAAAGCCGGCTGTCTTCCTATGCGTTGCCGATCTTCCTGATCGCCCTGATCGCCGTCTCGGGCATCGTCTCGCCGGCCTTTCTATCGACCAGCAACATCTCCAACATGCTGCTGCAGGTCGCTCCGCTCGGCATCGTCGTCATCGGCCAGGCCTTCGTCATCATCCTGCGCGGCCTCGACCTTTCGGTATCGTCGGTGATGGCCACCGCCGCAGTGATCGCGACCGGGTTCTCCGGCCAGAACTCCGACGTGCTTTCGATCCTGTTGATCGCCGTCGGCATCGGCATCGCCACCGGCCTCGTCAATGGCTGGCTGGTGACCAAGCGCAGCGTTTCGCCCTTCCTCGCCACGCTGGCGACGATGATCGTGCTGCAGGGTTTTCGGTTTGCCTATACGCAAGGCGCGCCATCGGGCAACGTGCCGCCGCTGTTTCGCCTGATCGGCTCGGCGACCTGGCATGGCGTGCCCTACAACATGATGCTGCTTGTCGTGCTGGCGGTCGTCTTCGGCGTCGTGCTGGCCAAGTCGCGCTTCGGCCGCGAGGTCTATATCACCGGCGGCAACCCGACGACGGCGCGGCTGCTCGGCATCAACGCCGACCGCGTCACCATCATCGGCTATGTCATTTCCGGTGCGCTGGCGGCAATCGCCGGCCTGGTGCTGAGCGGCTATGTCGGGATCGTCGACAATTGGGTGGGCCGCGGCTTCGAACTGGATTCGATCGTGGCTGCGGTGATGGGCGGTATATCGCTGTCGGGCGGCCAGGGCGGCATCCTCGGCGGCCTGTTCGGCGCCGCCATCCTGGTCGTCGTCTTCAACGCCGTGCTGCTGTTCGGGCTGCCGGTGCAGTTGCAGATCATCATCAAGGGCTTGGTCATCGTTTTGGCCGCCGCCTTCTACGTGCGGCGACGCATCTAGCATCCGCACGCGCAATCGTCGGCCGGCTCGCACACATCGTTCAGGAGGAAACAAAAAATGGGCAGACTTCAGGACAAGGTCGCCATCGTCACCGGCGGCGCCCGTGGCATCGGCGGTGCTACGGTTCGCCGTTTCGTCGAGGAAGGCGCCAAGGTGGCGATCATCGACGTGCTCGAGGCTGACGGCGAGGCGCTGGCGAAGAAGCTTTCCGATGGGGGCGCCGAGGCGATCTTCCTGAAGGTGGACATCACCAAGGAGCAAGAGGTGCAGGCAGCGGTCGACACGGTCGTCAAGAAATGGGGCCGGCTCGACATCCTCGTCAACAATGCGGCGATCACCGGCGCCAACAAATTCGCGCATGAGGTGACGGTCGAGGAGTGGGACAAGGTCTTCGACGTCAATGTCAAAGGCACGTTCCTGTGCACCAAATATGCGGTGCGGCCGATGATGGAGCAGAAGTCCGGCGCCATCGTGAACTTCTCGTCGATCTACGGCCTCATCGGCAATGACGACATCCCGCCCTACCACGCCACCAAGGGCGCGACGCTGATGATGAGCAAGACGGACGCAATCTGCTACGCGCCCTACGGCATCCGCGTCAACGCGGTGCATCCCGGCTCGACCATGACCGAGATATTCATGAAGTGCGCCGACACCTATCCCAAGGGCAAACAGGCCTATCTCGACATGATGAAGGAGAAGCATCCGCTGCGCCTCGGCGAGCCGGTGGATGTGGCGAATTGCGTGCTGTTCCTCGCGTCGGAGGAAGCGCGTTTCGTCACCGGCGCCAGCCTCGTCGTCGATGGCGGCTACACGACACAGTGATTGCATTTCCGGAGACCACAGCATGAAAGCCGTCCGATTCCACGCAGCCAGGGACATCAGGGTCGAGGACGTCGCCGAGCCGACAGCCAGGCTCGGCGCGCATGACGTGCTGATCAAGCCGGTCATCACCGGAATCTGCGGCACCGACCTGCACGAATATATCGCCGGGCCGATCGTCACGCCTGTTACCCCGCATGTCTATAGCGGCGCGACCAACCCGCAGATCCTCGGCCACGAATTCAGCGCCGTCGTCGTCGACATCGGCTCCGGGGTGACCAATGTGAAGGCCGGCGACCGCGTGTCGGTCCAGCCGCTGATCTCGCCGCGCGACGACTATTTCGGCCGGCGCGGGCTCTATCACCTCAGCCCGCAAATGGCCTGTGTCGGCCTGAGCTGGAAATGGGGCGGCATGAGCGAACTCGCCATCGTCAACGACTACAACGTCGTGCCGGTGCCGGCCGGCGTCAGCGACATCCAGGCGGCGATGATCGAGCCGGCCGCCGTCGCCATCTATGGGACCGACCGCGGCGGCGTGCAGTCTGGCTCGACCGTGCTGGTCTCCGGCGCCGGACCGATCGGCGCGCTGACGCTGCTGGCGGCCAAGGCGGCGGGCGCTGCGCAGATCTTCGTCAGCGAGCCGAACCCCAACCGCCTGGCCAAGGCCAGGGAGCTGGTGCCCGGCTGCATCGCCATCGACCCGACCAAGGACAATCTCGACGAGATCATCGCCGACTTGACCGAGGAAGGCGTCGGCGTCGACGTCGCGCTTGAATGCGTGGGACTGGAAGCAAGCCTCAACGCCTGCGCCCGGGCGGTGCGCCGCCAGGGCAAGGTGGTGCAGACCGGCCTGCACATGAAGCCAGCCAGCATCGATGCGATGCTGTGGGCGCTGAAGGACATCACGGTTGAGGCGACCTGGTGTTACCCGGTGCAGGTGTGGCCGCGCGTCATCCGCATGGTCGAGGCCGGCATCCTGCCGCTGGAGAAGGTGGTGACCGCGAAGATCTCGGCCGACGACGTGGTGGAGAAAGGTTTTGAAGCCCTGCTCGACAAGGCCGGCAAGCATTTGAAAATCCTGGTGAGCGTCTAGGCGGGCGATCGCCCCGCTGCCGTGACCCAAAAGCAATGACTGGAGGAAATATCGAAATGGCAAGCAACGCATTCGCGAACTATTCGCTCGAGGGAAAAACGGCAATCGTGACCGGTGCGGCCGGCGGCATTGGCAGCGCGATCACCGAGCGGCTGGGCAGCCTCGGCGCGACGGTCGTGCTTGCCGACGTTACCGACCGCGTCATCGACGCCGCCAGGGAATGGTCGGACAAAGGCTTCAAGACCAAGGGCATCAAGGTCGACGTCACCAACAGCGCCGATGTCGAGAAAGCCGCGGCTCGCCTCAACGAGGAGTTCGGTGCGATCGACATACTGGTCGCCAATGCCGGCATCTCCTACGAAAGCACGACCGCCGATCATTCCGACGAGGACTGGCGGCGCTGCATGTCGATCAACCTCGACGGCATCTTTTTTTGCGTGCGCTCCTTCGGCAAGCGCATGGTCGAGCGCAAGCGCGGCAGCGTCGTGTGCATTTCCTCGATCGCCGGCATCAAGGCGGTGCGGCCGGAACTGCATGCCGGCTATGACGTCTCCAAGGCCGGCGTCGCCCATCTCTGCCGTGTCGTCGGCGTCGAATGGGCGCCCTACAATGTCCGCGTCAATGCGGTCGGGCCGGGCTACACCGAAACCGAAATGCTGAAGAAGGTCGGCGCCGCGCAGCCCGACGTGATGGCGACCTGGATCAACGACACGCCGATGAAGCGGCTGCTGCAGCCGGCCGAAATCGCGGCGTCCGTCGCCTTCCTGGCTTCGGACGCGGCAAGCGGCATCACCGGCCATGTGCTGATGACCGATGCCGGCTACTCGGCTTCATAAGACCGGCAAGGCATTCCGCAGGAACAGCATCAGAAATCGGAACCGAGAATGACTGCAGCGCAGGACACGCCCGTGAGGGTAGCAATGGTCGGCCTCGGCTGGTGGGGCCGCAAGATGGTGGCGGTCCTGGAGGGCGCCGGGGCGCATCTCGACGTGGTCTGCGCCGTGGAACCCGTGCCCGGCGCCGAGGAATTCTGCGCCGAGCATGGCCTGAAGCTGATCGGGAATTATACCGACGCCCTGGGGAACCCCGACATCGAGGCCGTCATCCTGGCGACGCCGCATTCGCTGCACGAACAGCAGATCGAGGAGGCGGTGGCGGCGGGCAAGCATGTCTTTTGCGAAAAACCGCTGGCGATGACCAAGGCCGGTGCGGAAAAGGCGGTGGCGCTGTGCAGGGAGGCGGGGCTCGTTCTCGGCATGGGGCATGAGCGGCGCTTCGAGCCACCGATCGCCGGCATGCTGGCGGCGGCCGCCGATGGCCGCCTCGGCCGCATCCTGCAGGTCGAGGCGAATTTCAGCCACGACAAATTTCTCGGCCTCGATCCGTCGAACTGGCGGCTGAACGCCAGCCAGGCGCCGGCGGCGGGCATGACCGCGACCGGCATCCATCTGACCGACCTGTCGGCGAAGCTGCTCGGGCCGGCGCGCGATGTCCGCGTCGCCTGCGAGAACCTCGCATCGCAGATCCCGCAAGGCGACACGCTGAGCGCGCATATCCGCTTCCATGGCGGCGGCACGGCCTATGTCTCGGCGACGCTGGCCACGCCCTTCGTCTCGCGCTTTGCTGTGTTCGGCACCAAGGGCTGGATCGAGGTTCGCGACAAGGCGCATGTCGAGGCGCCGGCGGGCTGGGTGGTCACCAGCGCCGCGACCGGCACGCCCATCGAAGTGGAAGAGGTCGGCCCGGCCGAACCGGTACGCGACAATCTGGTGGCTTTCGCCGCGGCGGTACGCGGCCGCCAGGCCTATCCGATCACCGGCGAGGACATGATCAACAACATCGCCATCCTCGAAAGCATCATCAAGTCGGCGGCGACCGGAATGGTCGAAACGGTCGGCTGAACGAGACGGAGATATCGAAATGCGAGCGCTGGTCTTTGAAACCCCCGACAAGCCCGTGATCGTCGACAGGCCGATGCCCGGCGTCGGCGATGGCGAGGTCCTGATCAAGACCAGGACCGTCGGCATCTGTCATTCGGATTACGAGCTCCTGGCCGGACGCTATATCATCCCGATCTCCTATCCGGTGACGCCCGGCCACGAATGGTGCGGCGAGATCATCGAGGTCGGCCGCGGGGTCAAGGGCTGGAGCGTCGGCGACCGGGTCGTCGGCGAATGCGTGGTGCGCACGCCGGAGCGGCTGCACCATTTCGGCTTCTCGATGGATGGCGCCGACCGTGAGTATTTCTCGGTCAATCCGGACTGGTTGCACAAATTGCCCGAAGGCATCGACGACAAGCGCGCCTCGCTGATCGAGCCGTTCACCTGCGGCTTCTACGCGGTACTGCGCTCGGGCGGCACTAATGCCAGCGAGACCGTGGTGATTTCGGGCGGCGGCACGATCGGCCTGGTCTCGGCGGCCGCTGCGATCGGCATGGGCGCGCGCGTCATCGTCGTCGACCCGATCGCCCGCCGCCGCGAAGTGGCGCTGCGACTGGGGGCGACTGAGGCCGTCGATCCGGCACAGGACGCCGTAGCGCAGGTCATGGAACTGACGGGCGGCAAGGGCGCCGATCTTGTGGTGGAGGCGTCCGGCCACGACGCCTCGCTTGCCAACACTTTCGAATTCGCCCGCGAGGACGGCAGAGTGTCGATGGTCGGCATCAATATCGGCCGCAAGATTCCGGTCGAGCTCGGCAAGATCCAGATCAAGAACCTGACGGTGAAGGGCTGCATCGGTTCGCCGGGCGTGTGGCCAGCGGCGATCCGCTTCCTGGAGCGGACCGGCATCGACCTGACGCCGATCCAGACCCACACATTCGGTCTCGACGAGGCGGTTGCCGCTTTCGAGCTCGGCAAGGATGCCAGCCAGTGCATCAAGGTCACGCTGACGGCCTGAACCAAGGGGAGAAAATCATGTCCAAGCAATTGACCGTCGTCGCGCATCTCGTCGCCCGGCCGCACAAGATCGAAGAGACGAAGAAATTCCTGCTGTCGCTGATCGACGCGACGCGGGCGGAGCCTGGCTGCATCGACTACGACCTGCACCAGGACGACGACAGGCCGGCCGAGTTCACCTTCTATGAGAACTGGAAGAACCGGGCGGAATGGGACAAGCACATGGAAACGCCGAGCCTGCACGAGTTCGCGCGCCGCGCCGGCGAGCTGTTCGCGGTGCCACCGCAGATCCGGCTGATGACGATGATCAGCAAATAGATGACGATGATCGGCGAATAGATTCTGGGAGGCGCCGTCATGGCAAAGCTTGATGGAAAGATAGCGCTGATCAGCGGTGCGGCGCAGGGCATCGGCCGCGCGGTCGCCGAGCTGTTCGCCGAGGAAGGCGCCATTGTTTATGCCGGCGACGTCAAGCCGGTGAAGCCGGCCAACGGCATCGAGGCGCTGACGCTGGACGTTTCCAGGCCGGACGATTGGGAAAAGGCGGTCGAGACGATCCTCGCCCGGCACGGCAAGCTCGACATTCTGGTCAACAATGCCGGCATCGTGCGCGCCTATGAGCAACTCATGGAGACCGATCTCGACGCCTGGAACGCGGTCGTTGCCGTCAACCTCACCGGCAGTTTTCTCGGCATCAAGGCGGTGCTGCCAGCCATGCGCAAGGCCGGCAAAGGTTCGATCGTCAACTTCTCGTCGATCTGGGGCAGCGTCGGGGTCGCGGGCGCTGCCGCCTACAACGCCGCCAAGGGCGGCGTGCGCAACATGACAAAGAATGCCGCTGTGACCTACGCGCCCGAAAACATCCGGGTCAATTCGGTGCATCCCGGACTTATCCGCACGCCGCTGGTCGAAGCCCAGCCGGACGATATGAACGCCGGCATCATCGCGCAGACGCCGATGGGCCGGATGGGAACGCCGCGCGAAGTGGCGAATGGCTGCCTGTTCCTGGCGAGCGACGATTCATCGTTCATCACCGGCAGCGAGTTGGTGATCGACGGCGGTTACCTGGCGCAGTGAGGCGCTGCGTTCAGTAGCGGAGGATTAAGATGAACGTGACCAATGCAAGGATCGAACCGACCATCGAACATGGCGGTACATGCCGCACCTATTTCATGGTGCCGAAGGAAGCTATGCGCGCCGAGACCGAAGGCTCCTATCTCGAATATGTCTCGGAGTTCGAGATCGCGGCCGGTTCGCATCTGGAGCCGCACCGGCACAACACGCATGAATTCTACTATGTGCTGAAGGGCCGCGCGCTGATGCAGATCGGCGCCGAAAAACGCGAGGTCGCGCCCGGCGACCTGATCCACATTCCACCTAATGCCGTGCACACGATCGCGCCCGTCGGCGACGAGCCGCTGCGCGCCCTGGCCTTCGCCGCGAGTTTCCTGCCGCCGGGCGGCGCCGGCAGCGAAGCCGAAAAGGCCGAGCTGCCCGGCTGACAGGCGCCCCCCGTTCTCTACTTGCAAATTCCTCCCAGGACCTGGCTCCGCTACGCAAGTAGCGGGCCTTTTTTTCTGGGCCTGACCCGAGGTTCATATTGAGAATCATTGCGCATGCCTCGCCCGTTCGGCTTTGGCATGATCCGGTATGCGAGCGGCGCAGGGAGGAAGATTTGGAATGAGCAGTGCTCTGTTTTCGCCGATCTCGCTCAGAGCGCTGACCTTGCCGAACCGCATCGTCGTGTCGCCGATGTGCCAGTATAATTCGGTCGAGGGCTCGGCCACCGACTGGCACATATTGCAGCTTGGCCAGTTCTCGATGGGCGGCTCCGGCGGGCTGGTGATGACCGAGTCCACCCATGTCAGCATGACTGGCCGGATCACGCTGAAATGCGCGACCCTGTGCACCGACGACAATGAGCGGGCTCTGCAGCGGATCATCGATTTCTGCCGGCAGTATGGCGTTGCCAAGCATGGCATCCAGCTTGGCCATGCCGGCCGCAAGGGATCGACCCTGCCGCCGGCGCTCGGCGGCAAGCCGCTGAGCGAAGAGCAAGGCGCCTGGCAGACGGTGGCGCCTTCGGCGCTCGCCTATGACCAGGGCTGGCATGTGCCGCGGGCGATGATGCTGGACGACATCGCGGAGCTCAAGGCGGACTACGTCGCCGCGGTCGGCCGTGCCGAACGCATCGGCTACGACCTGATCGAACTGCATGCCGGCCACGGCTACCTCATGCACCAGTTCCTGTCGCCGCTGTCCAACGTGCGCACCGACGCCTATGGCGGCAGCCTCGAAAACCGCATGCGGCTGGTGCTGGAGACCTTCGCGGCAGCGCGGGCGGCATGGCCGCAGGACAAGCCGATGGGCGTGCGCGTTTCCGCCACCGACTGGGTGGATGGCGGCTGGACGATCACCGATACGATCGTGCTGGCCAGGGAATTGAAGGCGCTCGGCTGCGACTATATCGACGCCTCGAGCGCAGCGCTTGATCCGCGCCAGAAGATACCGCTGTCCCCCGGCTATCAGGTGCCTTTCGCCGAAGCGGTGCGGCGTGAAGCTCATATTCCGACGATGGCGATCGGGCTGATCACCGGTGTGCGGCAGGCCGAGGAGATCATCGCCAGCGGCAAGGCCGACTTCATCTGCATGGCGCGCGGCGCCATGTGGGATCCGCGCTGGGCCTGGCATGCGGCAGAGGAGCTGGGCGCCGAGGCGCCCTATGCGCCGCGCGCCATGCCGGCTCATCCCAACGCGCGGCCCTCCGTGTTCCCGAACCGGCAGAAGCCGGCCGCCTGAGCTCCACGCCGTTAGCCGGCTTTCTGAGAGGCGTAGAGGTCCTTGTAGGTCTCGCGCAGAACATTCTTCTGCACCTTGCCCATCGTGTTGCGCGGCAGTTCGTCGACGAAGATCACCTGCTTCGGGTGCTTGTATTTGGCGATCCGCCCGGCGATGGCGCCGACGATATCGGCAGCAGCGATGGTCGACGCCGGCGCCCGCACCACGACCGCGGTGACGCCTTCGCCGAAATCCGGATGGGCAACGCCGATGACGGCGCTTTCGCTGACGCCGGCAAGCGCGTCGATCTCGCTCTCGACCTCTTTCGGATAGATGTTGTAGCCGCCGGAGATGATCAGGTCTTTTCCCCGCCCGACGATGTGGACATAGCCGTCGGCGTCGATCAGGCCGAGATCGCCGGTGATGAAGAAACCGTCGTCGCGGAACTCGGCTTTGGTCTTTTCCGGCATCCGCCAATAGCCGGAAAAGACGTTGGGGCCCTTCACCTCGATCATGCCGACCTCGCCCTGGGCAAGGGTGCCGCCACCGTCTGGATCGGCGATACGCAGTGCCACGCCAGGCAAGGGAAAGCCGACCGTGCCGGCGCGGCGTTCGCCCTCATAGGGGTTCGACGTGTTCATGTTGGTCTCGGTCATGCCGTAGCGCTCGAGGATCGAATGGCCGGTGCGCTCGCGCCAGGCCTTGTGCGTCTCGGCAAGCAGCGGCGCCGATCCGGATACGAACAGGCGGATGTTCTTTGCCGCCTGGCCATTCAAGCCGTCCTGCTGCAACAGGCGCACATAGAAGGTCGGCACGCCCATCAGCGCCGTGGCGCGGGGCAGCAGGGAAACAATGCGGGCCGGATCGAATTTGGTTTCGAACAGCATCGAGGCGCCGGCCATCAGGATGACATTGGTGGCGACGAACAGGCCATGCGTGTGGAAGATGGGCAGCGCGTGGATCAGCACGTCGTCGGAGGTGAAGCGCCAGTGCTCGACCAGCACCCGTGCGTTGGAGGCAAGGTTTTCATGGCTGAGCATGGCGCCTTTCGAGCGGCCGGTCGTGCCCGACGTGTAGAGGATCGCCGCCAGATCGTCCGGTCCGCGCGCCACATCATGGAAATCCTCGGACTGCCGCGAGGCCTGGTCAATCAGCGAGCCTTCACCGTTGCGGCCGAGCGTCACGGTCGTAGCGCCCGATGCCTGCGCCAACGGTTCGAGGTCGGTCGCGCTGCGGGGATCGCAGACGACCAGGCGCGGTTCGGCATCGCCGAAGAAATAGCCGAGCTCGGTCAGCGTATAGGCGGTGTTGAGCGGCAGGAAGACGGCACCGGCGCGCAGGCAAGCGAGATAGAGCAGAACCGCCTCAGAGCTCTTCTCGACCTGGACGGCGACGCGATTGCCCGGCTCGACGCCCAGTTGCAGCAGCGCATGCGCCAGTTGCGCCGACCGCGCCAGCATGTCGCCATAGGTCAGCGAGCGCCCGTCATCCGTCTCCATCAGGAGTCGCCCGGGGGCGGGCATCGCCGCGCGAAACGCGTCGAACAAATGATTGCTCATGTATTCCTCCAGAGCATGATGCCGAAAAGTGTGAAGCGGTTTTCGGAAAACATCATGCTCTATCACTTTGATTTAGAGCCGGATTCAGATTTTAGGTCGATTTGACCTGAAATCATCCGGCTCTAGGGTTGGGCGGATCGGCCAGGCGGCAAAAGCTGCGGCGTCGCCGACCTCGCCACGGTCTTCGGCAGCAGGCGGCGCACGGTGGGCGCGGCCGCCACATCGTTCTTGGCGGCAAACAGCTCGTGATTCTTCTCGATGTCGTCGAGCCTGTAGCTGTAGTTGACCATCAGGCCATGCGCCTGCCGCAAGGCGCGCGGCGACAGATCGCCGAGGAAGTTGATGCGCTCCAGCCGCGCGCCATTGCCGAGATGGAACCGCGCGACCGGATCGATCACCTTGCCGGAGGTGGTGCGGGCTTCGAGGAAGTACTGCGCCGCCAGAGGGAGCAAGTGCTGGCCCGCGCGCTCGCGCAGCGCAGGGTCCGCGTGCCAACTTTCGTTGGCGACGAGGTTCAGCGCCTCGGCGGCGGATGGATCGGTCTGTTCGGCCAGCCAGCGGGCAAAACCCGGCACCGGCGACAGCGTGACGAAATCGGTCAGTCCTGGAAGATCGCGGCGCAGATCCTCGACCACCTGCTTGATCAGGAAATTGCCGAAGGAGATGCCGCGCAGGCCCTCCTGGCAGTTGGAGATGGAATAGAACACCGCCGTCGTCGCCAGCCGCGGCTGCACCGGTGGCCGTTCGTCGGCAAGCAACTCGGCGATGGTCAAGGGCATGGCGCGGGTAAGCGCGACTTCGACGAAAATCAGCGGTTCGTCGCCGAGCTGCGGGTGGAAGAACGCATAGCAGAGCCGGTCGTCGGGCTCGATGCGGCGGCGCAGATCGTCCCAGGTGTGGATGGCATGCACCGCCTCGTAGCGGATGATCTTTTCCAGGATGTTGGCCGGCGTCGACCAGTCGATCCGTCGCAGCACCAGGAAGCCGCGATTGAACCATGACGACAGAAGATGCGTGAAGTCGGCATCGACGATGGCAAGGTCGGGCGATGTTGTCAGCCGGGCGAGCAGATCCTCGCGCATGCGCACCAGCGTCTCGATGCCGCCGGGCGAAAGGTTCAGGCGGCGCAGCAGCTCCTGCCTGGCCGGCTCGGCGGCGTCGTGCAAAGCGAGCGCCGTGCGATCGTCGGGCGCGTCGCGATAGGCATCCACCGCATCGGCAAGCCTGCCATGGTCGGTGCCGAAACGATCGCGCAGCACGTGCAGGAAGGCCAGCCTGCCGTCGGCATCGAGGGCGCGCCAGCGCTCGAGTATTTCGCGGGCATAGGCGACGCCCGAGGCCTCGCCCTGGCTGGAAAGCAGACGCGTGCACAGACGCGCCAGGCTGTCGGCCGAGACCGGCTCGTCGCCGCGAACGAGGTTCAGCATCATCCGGCCGCGATCGGCGATGGTGTTCAGGAGATCGGCGAAGAAGGGGCTGCGGTCCATCAATCCTGACCACTGAATTGGAGCCGCGCAGGCAGGCTCGGGAACACGCGAAGTGTCCCCGGAAAATATCGATATAACTTTGACGTGGCAATAAAAATCGCTAAAAATGACCCGAAGGTTTTCTCGCGGAAGGATGAATTTTCATGGACGTCGCAGGGCAATTCACGCTGGCCGGCAAGGTCGCCTTCATCACCGGTGGCGGAGGCGGGCTCGGCGTCGCGGTCGCCGAAGCCTACCTCGCCTCCGGCGCCTCGGTTGTCATTTCCGATGTCGACGCCGACAAGGTCGACGCCGCAGTGAAGGGGCTGGAGGCCATGGGCACGGTGATCGGGGCGCCCTGCGACGTCACCGATGCGGCAAGCGTTGCCGACGCAGTCGCCAAGGCCGAGGCGGCGCTCGGCAAGATCGACATTTTGATGACGGCGGCCGGCTTTGCCAGGCGCACCGCCGCGGTCGATCTGGAGCCTGAGGAATTCGATCGCATCTTGGCGATCAACGTCAAAGGCACGTTCCTGCCGGCACAGGCAGTGGCGCGCGGCATGATCGCGCGCGGCCAGGGCGGCAAGATCATCACCATCGGCTCGGTGCGCGGCCTTGTCGGTCATCCGCTCGGCTATGTCAGCTACGGCACCAGCAAGGGCGCCGTGCATCTTTTGACGCGTCAACTGGCGACGGAATGGGCGCAGCATCGCATCAACGTCAATTGCATCGCACCGTCGGTCATCAAGACACCTCTTGCCGATTTCATCCTCAAGACACCGGAAGTGCGCGATCTCTTCATGTCGCGCATCCCGTTCAACCGCCCCGCCGAGCCGGAGGAATTTGTCGGCGCCGCGATCTTCCTGGCGGCCAGGGCTTCCGACTTCGTCACCGGCCATATCCTGTTCGTCGATGGCGGCAGCACCGCAGGCTAAAAGCATCGCACCCAAGGTCGCCGCTACAGCCGCCGGCGCGCCTTGCCCGAGGCCGCCTTGGGGTCCTCGCTCTGGCTGAAGCGCTCCATGCACAATGCCGTCGTCAGGCGGTAATGGTCGAGCAAGGCCTGGACCGCGCCGTCGGCATTACCGTCGAGGGCACGTTCGGCGATCAGGCGATGCTCGCCGAGTTCGTCGCGCTGGACGCCGGCGCCGCCGCGCGCCATCTGGCGATAGCGATAGGCCTGGTCGGCAAGCTGGTCGCAGAACCCCACCAGCCAGCGCGACCTGCAGGCCGAAATCAGCGCGCGGTGGAAGGCGCGATGCAGCTTCTCCCAATCTGGATTGGTTGGGGCGGGATTGGTCGCATCTGAGCTGATCGCCAGGGGATCCTCAGGCAAACGGCGCGGCGTGCGCGACAGGCGGTGCAGCGCCAGTACGAGCTGTTCCTCCCACTCATGCGTGCGGTTGGCGATGGCTTCGCGCAGCGCCCGCTCTTCCAGCCAGCAGCGGGTGCGCGTCAGTTCCTCCAGTTCGGCCGCGCTGAGCGGCATGATGAAGAAGCCGCGCTGGTCGTGGCGGCCGAGCAGGCCTTCCGAGGCAAGCCGGTTAAGCGCTTCGCGAACGGGCGAAGCGCCAGCGCCGTATCTAGAAACCACCCATTCGACGCGCAGCTTGCTTTCGGTTTCAAGCACGCCGTGCAGCAAGTCGTCGCGAAGCTGATGATAGACGGTGCTGGCAAGCGTGCTTTTGGGCAACGCGCCCTCGTCATTCAGATCGGCCGTTGCGTACGTCAATGCGGCTCCTGTTGCCTGCGTAGTGTTGCCCGTATCCGCCATGGTCGGCTCCTCGCCTATCCTACAATGTCGGGCTTGCGGCCCTCAAGGGCAAGATCGTGCTCCTCAAAGGCGAACGACCGCGCCGTCCTGGCTCGCCGAGGTGACGATGGCCTCGAACAGCTTGATGTTGTCGAGAAGCTGGGCAGGGGTGAAGCGATAAGGCTTCTCGCCAGCGAGGGCAGCAGCCCAGGCCTCGAAATTCGCGGTGACCGTGTCGGCCGGATGATGGACCGTCACCTGACGCGGCTCTCTTGTGCCGGTGCAGACGGTGACGATGGTCGGCTTGCCTTGGTCGACATTGCCTTCGCTGACAACCTCGATCCAGCCCTTGTCGCCGAACACCGTGACGCGTCCGTAATAGGGCGTGCAGGACAGGAGGCTGATCGTTCCGCGCGCGCCGGATTTGAAGGTCAGCGACGCGGTCACGAAATCGGTGGCGGGCGGCTCGAAGATCAGGCTCGACGTCTGCGCGCGGACTTCGGCGGCAGCGCCGAAGAAGGCGACGCAGAGATCGGTCCGGTGAATGCCCGTCGCCGTCATCATGCCGGCCGGCGCGTGCCTCGGGTCCAGCCGCCAGTTCGAACGGTCGATGTCGCGGAACAGATCATGGCTGATATTGGCCTCGAACAGCAGCGGCTTGCCCAGCGTGCCGTCGTCGAGCAGTTTCTGGACCTGCTCGAAGCAGGCCTCGTAGCGGCGCTCATGGCCGATGCCGAGGATCTTGCCGGCTTTGCGGCAGGCCTCGATGACACGGGCAGCACCTGCAGCGGTCATAGTGAGCGGCTTTTCGCAGAACAATTCCTTGCCGGCGGCAATCACCGCCAGGCATTGCCCCTCGTGCAACTGGTGCGGCGTGGCGAGGATGACGCCTTCGACGGCATCGTCGGCAAGCACCGTTGCCAGATCGGCGGCATGGCCGACGCCATGCTGGCCAAGGAAATCGAGCGCACCTTCCGGCGGCGCCGGATCGACACCGTAGAGCACCTGGAAATGCGCACTCTTGTCGAGGCAAGAGATGATCTGCTTGCCCCACCAGCCAAGGCCCGCGACCGCGACACGCATCCCTGTCCTCCGTTGTTCGATCGACTTCCGGGTTTTCGTCAGCCCTGGCGCTTCTGAAAGCCGGTGATCGTCACGCTGCCCCAGACGTCGGCCTTGTTGTAGGGATCGGCACCGTTGAACGCCTCGACTGCGCCGCGCCCTTCGGCGTCGACGATCAACAGGCTGCCCTTCATCGTGGCGCCGTCGTCTTCCACCAGCGGTCCGGACATAATGAGGGTGACGCCATAGGTTGCAGCCGTCGTCAGATGCGCCTTGTGCGCATCCTGGCTGGCCAGCCGGCGTTGGAGGCTTCTACCCTCTGGGCCATTGTCTCCGTCAAGGGCATGGATGGCGAAAAGCATGGGCATTTTTCTCCTGTGTGGGCCTGAATCGGTCTGGCGTCCCGACCATAGGGAAATACGCCGCGCTTTGCAATAAAATCGATAATATATTGACATCAGCAAAATTAGCGATTTTAACAGAGGAGATCACAGGAGGGATTTCATGCGTTTTGCGGTTTGCATCGAGGATGGCGAGCGGCGGCTGGGCGTCGTGCGCGGGACCGACATCGCCGTGCTCGGCTCGTCGAGCCCCGACCTGCTCGAGCTCATCAACTGGGGTAAGGACGGGCTCGCCGCGATAGCCCAACAGGTTGAGGTCCTGCCGCCCGCCGCCTGGCAGAAGCTGGCGACGACGCCTTTGGCGCTGCCTTTTGAGCCGTCAGGCAAGATCGTCTGCCTTGGCCTGAACTACCGCGCGCATGCGCAGGAAGGCGGCTACGCGGTGCCGGACTATCCGGCGATCTTCCTGCGCACGGCAACATCGCTGCTGCCGGCGGGCGAGGCGATCATCGCGCCGCACGTCTCGGAAAAACTCGATTTCGAGGCCGAGCTGATGGTGATCGTCGGGCGGGCCGGACGCTACATCCCGAAGGCCGATGCGTTGGGTCATGTCTTCGGCTACACATGCTTCAATGATGCCTCGATCCGCGATTATCAACGCAAGACGCATCAATGGACGCCCGGCAAGAATTTCGACAGGACGGGTGCGGTCGGTCCGGTCATCGTGACAGCGGACGAGCTTCCCGCCGGCGCTTCCGGCCTCAGCATCGCCTGCCGGCTGAACGGCGAGACGGTGCAGAATGCGAGCACCGCCGATATGATGGTTTCGGTTGCCATGGCGGTCTCGATCATTTCCGAGTTCATGACGCTTGAACCCGGCGATATGATCGCGATGGGCACGCCGCAAGGCGTCGGCTATGCGCGCACGCCGCCGCTCTGGATGGGCCCCGGCGATGTGGTCGAGGTCGAGATCGAAGGCATCGGCATCCTGCGCAACAGCATCGCGGCCGAAGAACCGCGTTCCACCGCCAAGTGACAAGCGGGTAAGGGAAATGACAGGCCGGCACGGGAGGAGACGGCACCATGCGCGACATCACCGCCGACAACATCACCGAGGCCGTGCAGCAGGCCTGGAACAACGCGCCCGACCCGCGCTTGCGTCACCTGCTGGATCGGCTCACCCACCATGTCCATGCCTTCGTCCGCGAGGTCGGCCTGAGGCATGAGGAATGGCTGGCGACGGTCGATTTCCTGTGGCGGGCGGGCCAGATCAGCGACGACAAGCGCAATGAATTCGCGCTTTTGTCCGACGTCATGGGCGTGACCTCGCTGGTCGATCTCTTGAACGCAACGCCGGGCGCCACGATCGGCAGCGTGCTTGGCCCCTTCTATTCGGACGACAGCCCGACGGTTCCCTTCGGCGCCGATCTGGTCAAGGACAATGAAGGCACGACCTTGCTGGTTACCGGCGTTGTGCGGGACACGGCCGGAAAGCCCATCCCCGGGGCGATCGTCGACATGTGGCAGACCGATGCGAAAGGCGAATATGCCACGCAGGACGCAGCGCAGGACGACGACAATTTGCGCTGCAAGCAAGAATGTGATGCCGAGGGCCGCTATGCCTTCACCACCGTCGAGCCGGCGCCCTATACGATCCCGATGGACGGTCCGGTCGGCGCCGTTGTGGCGGCGGCGGGCCGATCGCCGTGGCGGCCGTCGCATTTCCACTTCATCGTCAAGGCTGAGTGCCACAAGCCGATCGTCACCGAAATCTTCTTCACCCATGACAAGTTCGTCGACAATGACGCCGTCTTCGGCGTGCGCGAACCATTGGTGAGAAAGCTGGACGCCATGCGCGCCAGCGACGCCGGCCCTCCCGGCCTCGAACGGCGGCCGGACAAGCGGCTCGATTTCGATTTCACGCTGGTGCCGCTGCAGGGCAATGCCTGATGGCGCAAGAGCCGCGCACCCTGATCCGCAACGCCATCGTGCTGTCGATGGACGACAGGGTCGGCGATTTCCTCGACGGCGACGTGCTGGTCGTCGGCAACCGGATCGCCGCCGTCGGGCAGAACTTGCAGGCGGATCAGGCCGAGGTGATCGACGGGCGCGGGCGCATCGTCATTCCCGGTATCGTCAACGCCCATATGCATACGTGGCAGACCGGGCTGCGCGGCCTCACCTCCAACATGACGCTGCTCGAATATTTCCGCTGGGTGCACCGCGGCTTGGCGACAGCCTTCCGGCCCGAGGACATCTACATCGCCACGCTCGCCGGTGCGATCGGCCAGATCAATGCCGGGGCGACCACGCTCGGCGACTGGTGTCACAACAATCCGACATCGGACCATACGGATGCGGCGGTCGAGGCGCTGTTCGAGAGCGGCATCCGCTCGGTCTTCCTGCACGGATCGCCGAAGCCCGATCCGAAACCCGGCCAGCCGCATTTTTCCGAAGTGCCGCATCCGCGCCACGAGATCGAGCGCCTGCTGCGCGGCCGCTTTGCCGGCCGCGACCAGCTGGTGACGCTCGGCCTGGCTATCCTCGGGCCGCATTACTCGACGATGGATGTCGCCCGCGCCGATTTCCGGCTGGCGCGTGAGTTCGGCATGGTCGCCTCGATGCATCAGGGCGGCGGCGAGGCCAGGACGCCGGGCGGCTGGGAGACGCTGGAGTCCGAGGGACTGGTCGGACCCGGCATCAACATCGTGCATGGCAACAATCTGAGCGATGAGCAGATCAGGCGCTTCGTCGACGCCGGCGTCTCCTTCACGGTGACGCCGGAGAACGAGATGACGCAAGGCCACGGCTTTCCCATCACCGGCCGGGTGCTGGCGGCAGGCGGGCAGCCGTCCTTCGGCGTCGACATCGAATCGCTGGTTTCCACCGACATGTTCACGGTGGCGCGCATGGCGCTGGCCTGCCAACGCGCGCTGGACAATGAGCTGTCGCGCCGGACCACCGGTGCGATCCCCGAAGCCTGCACGGTCAGGACAAGGGATGCGTTGCGCTGGATCACCCTGGAAGGCGCAAGGATGCTCGGGCTGGACGACCGGATCGGCTCGCTGACGCCGGGCAAGCAGGCCGACATCACCATTTTGCGCGCCACGGACTGGAACATGTGGCCGGTTCACGATCCCTATTCGACCGTCATCATGCAGTCCAATGTCGGCAATGTGGAAACCGTGATGATCGCAGGCCAATTCAGGAAGCGCGACGGAAAGCTGCTGTGGAACGATACAGAGCGGGTGAAACGCGACCTCGAAGCCTCGGGCAGGCGTATCGTGTCGCAGCTCGGTATCCCGACGCAGATGAATGGCTGAGGCGCAGCGGCCGCCGGCTGCCCCTCTAGCCGATGGCCGCCTTGTCCGCCGCCGTCCTGATCGCTTCGATGTTCGTCCGATAGGCTTCGACGCCGTCGCCCTTGAAGATAGCCGCACCGGCGACCAGCACGCTGGCGCCGGCGGCGGTGACCAGGGGCGCTGTTTCAGGCGAGATGCCGCCGTCGATCTCGATGCGGATCGGCCGGTTGCCGATCAACGCCTTCACCCGCTTCACCTTGTCGACGATGGCCGGAATGAAAGCCTGACCGCCGAAGCCCGGATTGACGGTCATGATCAGGATCAAATCGAGCCGGTCGAGCACATATTCGACAGCACTTTCCGGCGTCGCCGGATTGAGCGACACGCCGGCCTTCTTGCCGAGATTCCTGATCGTCTGCAGAGAACGGTCGAGGTGCGGCCCGGCTTCGGCATGCACCGTCATGCCGTCGCAGCCGGCGTCGGCGAAGGCGGCCAGATAGGGATCGGCCGGCGCGATCATCAGATGGCAGTCGAAAAACGCCTTGGTGCGGTTGCGGATCGCCTTGATCACCGGCGGGCCGAAGGTGATGTTGGGCACGAAATGCCCGTCCATGACGTCGAGATGGATCCAGTCGGCTCCGGCCGCCGCCACCGCCTCGACCTCGTCGCCGAGCCTGGAGAAATCCGACGCCAGCACCGATGGCGCTATCAGGGTCTTTCTGCTCATAATGCGGCCTTTCCAGGCGCCCCCGCTTGCGGGCGCTTCGTCTGGATCGACTTGCTAGACCATGATCTGGAAAAGGGGAAGCCGGTTTGTCCCCGCCGCGATGACTTCAAATGTCGACAACCAGCCCCGCCGGATCGCTCCGGCGGGGTACGGATCGTCAGTTCAATATGCGCGCCGGATCCTGCTTCAGGGGAATCCGTTGCTTCTGCCTCGGCACAAGCTGCTGCAGGATGTTCGGGTTCAGGAGATTCGGATCGATCTCCACGCCCGGCCTCCTGCGAACCGGGGTGCAGTCCGGATAGCGTCCGACTGTCCCGACCGGGCAGCGCCGCTTGATGATCGGCTGGCATATGCCGTTGATCACCTGGCTGCCGGGCGCGCATTCCACCTGAACCCGGCGGCATGCGCCTCTGATCACCTCGGTGCCCCTCGGGCAGACGCAGGCGCCGCGCTTGTTGTGGACCTGGCCGCGGATGGTGCACTGTTCCACTTCGGGCTTCTTGCGGATCGGCACACAAGCCCTGCCTCGCAGCTCCGTCCCGCGCGGGCAGATGCAGTCGCCGCTCTGGGTGCGGATCTGGCCGCGCAGCAGCTTGCACTGTTCCTCGACGGGTGGTTTCTTGCGGATCGGCCGGCATGTGTCGCCTCTCAGCTCCGTTCCTCTGGGGCAGATGCAATCGCCGTCCTGGGTCCGGATCTGGCCAGGCAGCAACTTGCACTGCCGGACGGGCGGCTGGTCGGTCGACACGCATCTGCCGTTGTCCAACTCGGTTCCGCGCGGGCAGATGCAACGCCCGTCCTCGGTGCGGATCTGTCCCTTGAGCAGCACGCAGCGCTGCGGGTCCTTCGGCTTCGGTATGATGACCGTGCCGCCACCCGACGAGCACTGGCCGTTGCGGAATCTCGTGCCTTGCGGACAGACGCACCGGCCGGCGTCGTTCATGACGAAGCCCGCCGAGCATTCCTTCTCCACCTCATTGCTGACGGTGAAGGGATGGCAGGCGTAGGCCTTGCCGCGATCGCCCTGCACATTGGCCTGATTGCCGGACAGTGCATCGCCGCCGCCTAGCACGCGCGTGTCGGGAGAGAGCACGCCGACGCAGTTCTGGCCATTGACCGTGCCTTGCAGATTGGCCAGGCGGCCGTCGTCGGGAAGCACCACGGTCACGTTGTGAACGTGGCTTTCCCCGGCGCCAAGCGTCAGGTTGGCGATGCAGGACGCGGGCAAGGTCGCCGGTTCCGGCGAGCAGCCAAAGGGCGGTTCGATCGAGGTGATCGCGACGCCTTCCAGCCGGCCGAGGCCTTCGATGCCGATCGCATCGCCGATGCGGACCGGACCGGAGAATGGGTTCGCCCCTTCGTTGGTGATGGTGATCTCGAACGTGCAGGGCTGGCCGGGCCGGCACTCGGCGTCGCCGGTCTTCTCGACACGGATGGTCGAGGCGCCGCCGCCCTTGGCGCAGGCCCGGCCGATTGGATAGACGATGTCGTCGCCTGGCGCCGGGCCGTAGGAGCCGCGCGCACAGTTCTCGAACTCGCCATTGCCGACAACCGTCACGTCGAAGTGGCGGCTGGTTCCGGGCGTCATGACGGCGCCGGGAATCTGGCACGATAGCGTGTTGGCTGGAACCGGTCCGCACGCCCATTCCGCGCCGTCGGGGGCGACGGTCTGGATCTGGACGGGTGCGCCGCCGGCCACCAGCGTCGCGGCATCGTTGACCCGCACCGGACCGGTGGGGGCGACAGTGCCGACGCTGGTGACGGTTATACGGCAGGAAACCGCCACGGCACCCGCCAGCGCGCCATTGCACACCTTGGTGATGCGAAGCGCCGGCTGACCGCCATTGGGACGACGGATGCGTTCCTTGGCGCAGGCCCTGTTGTTGGTGAGGTCGTTCTCACCGGGAATGGCCTTGACCTCGGCGCAGTTCTCGACCGTGTCCGGCCGGTAGCCGGCCGGCAGCACCGCCTTGACGAAGATCGGCGTCGAGGCGCCCGGCATCAGCACGATGCCGGCATTGTCGCAGCGGAACTGGCCGGGGCCGTTGGGTCCGCAGGTCCAGGGCGGGGCCGGGCCGAAGGTCGAGGACGCCGGCGCGCCGCCGGGATAGGTGTCGATGACCGTCAGCGGCCCGTTATGGGGGACGCTGCCATTGTTGATGACGTCGATCACGAAGGTGCAGACCCCATCGGCCGAGCAGAATTCGGTGCGGGCGCGCTTCTTCAGGATGAGATCGACCTTCTTCTCCACCGGCGGGCGGCAGTCGCGGTCGCCGCGCCGGCAGATCGGGATCGAGGCGCAGCCGCGATCGTTCTGCTGGCTGCCGAACAGCGGCTTGCCGCTCGCCCCATAATTGTAGCTGGCGCAGTTGCGCAACGCCCCGCCTTGCCAGCCGCCGGCCGGCTTGAAGCCGAGCTTGAGGTCGACGGAGGCGCCCGGATTGAGCGTGGTCACCGGACGGGTGCAAATCATCGGAGTTACGCCGGGCACGCAGACCCAGGGCGGATTGGGCCCTGAATCCAGCGTCGAGCCGGCCGGCAGCGTCACCTCGTCGAGGACGATCTTGCCGTTATAGGGGCCGTCGCCGACATTGATGACCCGGATGGTGAAGTCGCAGCCGCCGGCCATCGTGCAACGCGTCACATCGGCGCGTTTTTCGACCTTGAGATCGGGCTCCTTGTCCTTCGGGCACCTGAGGTCACGCGGGATGACGATGTCGATCGTCTGCGTGCAGCACAGGCCCCAACCTTCCTTCGGACCGGCATAGGTTTCGATGCCGGTGACGATCAAGTGGATGACGTCTCCAGGCGAGGCGCCGACGATCTTCCAGTCGAGCACGCCGCCGCCGGCCGGCACCTTTTGCGTGTTGGGAATGATGGTGATGCCGGGCGTCGTCGTCGAAACCTGCACCCACTTGCCGCCCATCTCCTGGCCGACCGGCATGTGGTAGATGAAAGCGCCGCCACCGGGCACGCAATCGACCGTGCCGCGTTCGACCTTGAAGCATTCCTTGCCGGGAGGTGGCGGCGGCGGGTCGCACTTGGTGACGTCGATCCTGATCGAGGTCTTTTCGCCGGTCAGGAAATTGCCGTCGTCCGGCTTGCCCGGATCCTGCGACGGGATGGTGGTCCCGCTGCCCGGTCCGACGGTCACTTTGATCATGCCCTGGTTGTCGACCACGGCCGGCGCAGGGAACACCGCATGGTCGATCCTGGCGGTGATCTGGAAGGTGATGACACGTTCGTTCGCGGCGCCGATACCATCGAGATCGCTGGCGGAGATCCGGAAATCGGAAACTTCAGCCGTATCGTCGGGATTGGCCGAGCTGCTGATCGTGGCGGCGGGCAACGCTCCGCCGACGGCGTCGGTGCCGTCGCCGGAGACATTCACGTTGACGATCTTCAAGCCATGCGGAAGCTGGTCCTTGAAGTCGAGCTTCGCCTTTTTCAGCGCGGCCGCAAATGCCGGATTGGCAAAAGCTTGCGCATTGCCGCGCAGACCGAAACTCAGCGTATAGAATACATAATCGCAGCTTCTCTGGCCGCCCTTCTTGGTGAAGAAGGGCACGATCCGCCCGCGTTCTGGATTGACGACACGCGGATTGTCGAGTTCGAGCTTCGGTTCCGGGCCGGCAATCACGATCGAATCGGGATCGATCGGCTGCGGCTTGTCGATGTCGGCCTGGGCAGTGCTGACTGGTGCAATCTCGGCCGGCGCAAGGTCCTCGGCGAAGCCGGGCGCCGGGGTGAGCATGGCGACCGCGATACCGGCCGCCATCAGCCAGCGCGCGCCGCGCCTGGCATATGACAGGGGTTTCATGATCGTCTCCATGACGGCTTTTTGAGTGTTCGTCGCGAGTGGGGACAGGGCAAGAATGTTCATCTTCCCCTCCCTCAACGTTCGCAACTGACGGCAGGCGTTCTGAGCGGCACGGTCATCTTGCAGCAAGGGTAATAGCCGCCCTTGTCGCGGTCGGACTGCCTGTAGAAGCAGAGCCCGACATCAACCGTGTCGCCAGGGTAATGGCCGGTGATGTTGACCGTGTAGGGGGAGCCGGGAGCATGCGAGAGGGGTGCGCTCACCCCGACGCCAGGCGTCCTCGACTGCGCCTTGATCGAATCGCCGCCAAAGCCTGATTGGTCATGGAGATAGAGATCGGCATCGAGGCCTGAGGGCGTGCAGAAATACCTGACATCCTCGACATCGAGACAGGGAGGCAGATTGCCGGGAGGCGGAAAATCCGGCGGATAGAAGGGCGGCAGATAGCCGCCGCCAGGCACCTCGTCGTAGTAGCCGGCACGGCCTTCGCAGGGGCGCCAGACCTCGACATCGCCAACATGGCCCTCGACTTCCGGGTCCTCGAAATAGCCGTCGAAATCGACGAACCAGGAGCCGAAAGGCGGCACATTGGCCGGCTTGACCAGCGGTGTCGGCGTGATCTGAACACCGTGTACGGCGAGCTGTTCGCCCAATGCCGGATTGTCGCGCAGTTTGTCGCCCGTGTTGACCAGCGTATCGGTGCAGACCGATGTGTCGAGATTGCCGTCGGCATCATAGCCATATTGCAGGTCGAGGCCGCCGGCCGATTGCCGGTTATCCTGCGGAAAGCCGACCGCATATTCCTGCGGCATTTCCACCCAGATCGATTCCGTCGCCGGATCGTCCGGGTTTTCTCTGTAGTAGCGGATGACCTCGCCTTCGCCGGAATCGGCGAACTGGCTGTAGTCGTAGCGGTTTTCGACCGGGCCGCGCTGCGCCAGATACATGAAGCCCCTGTTGTCGAAGGCGATGTCGGTGACGGCGTAGTCCTTGTCGGCCTTGACCGTCAGCTCCCAACGCGGATCGCCGGCGAAACTGCCGTCGCGGGCAATGCCCACCGACCAGATCTCGGCTTTTTCACTGAGCGAATAATAGAGCCGTCCGCCATGATAGGCGACGGACCAAACGCGGCGCTCGTCCTGCGTATAGCCCCATGTGCCGGGGTCTTCACTGTCGAAGGCGGCGCCCTGAATGTCCATCACCGAGCCGTCGTCGGCGACAGGGGCTAGCCCGTGCGCCGGGCGCCCGGCAACGCCATGGTCGAACGCGTCGACCGGCTCGCCATTGGCGTCGAGGCGGTGGATCAGGCCGGTGTCGAGGTCGGAGGCGAAGAACTGGCGGTGGATGGTGTCGAAACTGATGTCGCCGATGCCGGGACCGCTGTTGGCGTCGAGGTCGGCGAATTTGGAGACGGCGCCGGTGACGCCGTCGATCTTCCAGATCGTGCCCGGTCCGCCGCCATTTTCGGTGCCGAACTGGCCGTCCATGAAGGTGGCGCCGGCCACACCGCGGCGCTGGCGCTCGGGCCGCCCGTCATCATCGGCGTCCGGCGTGACGATGCGGATGCCGTGCAGCGAAGTGGCGCCGGCATAGACGTTGGGAATGCCTGATGGAACGCCATCACGCGCGCCGTCGTCATAGGTGATGGCGAACACCTGGCCGATCTGCCCGGCGGTCGCCTCGAAAGGCGGCGGCGTGTAGACGAGTTGGCCCGAAGCCGGCCCGCCAAGCCCTGAAACGTCGAAAACGCGCAAGGTGGCGCGCGCCGGATCGACGAAGGTCTCGTCGACCGGATCGATACCTGGCGGCAGGCCCTCCTCGAAATCGGGGATGATGGTGCCGGAAAATCCGGTCACCGCCATCGAGCCCGGATGGATGATCTGCGTTTCCTGCGCCCGGGCGACAGCGCCAAGCCACAGGCTGGCGGCGGCGATCGTCAGGAAAGCGCTGGCTTTATGCATGGCGCGGCGCAAGCGGCCGGCGGGCACGAAGGTGCCGTATTCGCAAGACATTGAGTTCCCCCCGCTGGCTGCGGGAGAAACATCCGGCCTGACCGCGCAAATCAGGGCAAGGCGCGGGCTTCCGGCACGTTTTTCCCTGATCGAATTGCCTGCTTTCCCCACGATACGCCTGCACCTCGGCAGGGTCAACGCAAGCAGCGGAAAGCCCAGCGCATCGACCTCGTCCCGAAAGCGGTGGCCGCGCCGAGCCCCTGTTGCTCCCGCAAACCGTGGAACCTCTGGTTTTCCAGTCATCGGGCTGTCCTTTCCGGGCCGCGCCATGCGGCGCCTGAGCGTCAGTCGCGGACGGACGCGGAAAGGTTCATGGGGATGCTGTAGCAAAGGGTGATTGACGCCTTGCGCAGAGTGCTTGCGCGTTGCGCAGCCTGTTCTTATATACGCGCCAAGCCGTTCAGCGCCGGAATGCCGGTTGCTGGGAACGGAATTTCTTGTGAACAGGGGCTTTCGTCGGAACGCCTTACGGGTCCTGAGAGCCTGCTTAGCGGAGAGACTAGAAAAATGGCAAAAGTTATCGGTATCGATCTGGGAACGACCAACTCCTGTATCGCCATCATGGATGGCAAGGAGCCGAAGGTCATCGAGAATGCGGAAGGCGCGCGCACCACCCCTTCCATCGTCGCCATCAACAGCGACGGCGAGCGCCTTGTCGGCCAGCCGGCCAAGCGCCAGGCGGTCACCAATCCTGAAAACACCATCTTTGCGGTCAAGCGCCTGATCGGCCGCCGCTATGACGATCCGGTGACGGAAAAGGACAAGAAGCTTGTCCCCTACAAGATCGTCAAGGGCGACAACGGCGATGCCTGGGTCGAGGCCGGCGGCAAGAAGCAGTCGCCCAGCCAGATCTCGGCGATGATCCTGCAGAAGATGAAGGAAACGGCGGAGGCCTATCTCGGCGAGAAAGTCGAGAAGGCGGTCATCACCGTTCCGGCCTATTTCAACGACGCCCAGCGCCAGGCAACCAAGGACGCCGGCAAGATCGCCGGCCTCGAAGTGCTGCGCATCATCAACGAGCCGACCGCGGCTGCCCTTGCCTATGGCCTCGACAAGAAGGAAGGCAAGACCATCGCCGTCTATGACCTTGGCGGCGGTACGTTCGATATTTCGGTGCTGGAGATCGGCGACGGCGTCTTCGAGGTGAAGTCGACCAACGGCGACACCTTCCTCGGCGGCGAGGATTTCGACATGCGCCTGGTCGAATATCTGGCGGCCGAGTTCAAGAAGGAACAAGGCATCGACCTGAAGAACGACAAGCTGGCGCTGCAGCGCCTCAAGGAAGCGGCTGAAAAGGCCAAGATCGAGCTGTCGTCGACCACGCAGACCGAGATCAACCTGCCCTTCATCACCGCCGACGCCACCGGCCCCAAGCACCTGACGCTGAAGCTGACCCGGGCGAAGTTCGAAAGCCTGGTCGAGGATCTTGTCCAGCGCACCATCGAGCCCTGCAAGGCGGCGCTCAAGGATGCCGGACTGAAGGCCGGCGAAATCGATGAGGTCGTCCTGGTCGGCGGCATGACCCGCATGCCCAAGATCCAGGAGATCGTGAAGCAGTTCTTCGGCAAGGAGCCGCACAAGGGCGTCAACCCGGATGAGGTCGTCGCACTGGGCGCCGCCATCCAGGCCGGCGTGCTGCAGGGCGACGTCAAGGACGTGCTGCTGCTCGACGTGACGCCGCTGTCGCTCGGGATCGAGACGCTCGGTGGCGTGTTCACGCGCCTCATCGAGCGCAACACGACGATCCCGACCAAGAAGAGCCAGGTGTTCTCGACGGCGGAAGACAGCCAGTCTGCCGTGACCATCCGCGTCTTCCAGGGCGAGCGCGAAATGGCCGCCGACAACAAGGCGCTCGGCCAGTTCGACCTGGTCGGCATTCCGCCGGCGCCGCGCGGCGTGCCGCAGATCGAGGTCACTTTCGACATCGACGCCAACGGCATTGTCAACGTCTCGGCCAAGGACAAGGGCACCGGCAAGGAGCACCAGATCCGCATCCAGGCGTCCGGTGGCCTCTCCGACGCCGACATCGAGAAGATGGTGAAGGACGCCGAGGCCAATGCCGAGGCCGACAAGAAGCGGCGCGGGCTGGTCGAGGCCCGCAACCAGGCTGAAGCGCTGGCGCATTCCTCGGAGAAGTCGCTGAAGGAGTACGGCGACAAGGTTCCCGAGGCCGACCGCACGGCGATCGCCGATGCGATCGCGGCGCTGAAGACGGCTGCCGAAGGCGACGACGCGGCCGAGATCGAGGCCAAGACGCAGGCGCTCGCCGAAGTCTCGATGAAGCTCGGCCAGGCCATGTACGAGGCTTCGCAGAAGGAAGCCGCGGAAGCCGACGCCAAGGCGGATGCCGCCAAGGACTCGGACGTGGTCGATGCCGATTTCGAGGAAATCGACGAGGACGACGACAAGAAGAAGTCGGCCTGAGCCGTCTGACGGCGAATAGAGCGAAAAGCCCGGCGCACAGCCGGGCTTTTTTGCAACCCTCGCCGAAAAAGTGCAGGCCTTGTCGAAAAAATGCGGGCAACCCCTTCTCGACACTGGCATCCCGGCGCCATCGCACCTAAATCGAAGCAACGTGCCGGCAAAAGATACGAACAATGCCCCAAGACATTGAGCATCCGGACAGCGGGAAAAGATGAAAGCTGATTTCTACGAAACGCTGGGCGTGCAAAAGGGCGCCGACGACAAGGAGCTCAAGAGCGCTTTCCGCAAGCTCGCCATGCAGTTCCACCCCGATCGCAACCCCGGCGACCATTCCTGCGAGCACAAGTTCAAGGAAATCAACGAGGCCTACGAGACGCTGAAGGACCCGCAGAAGCGCGCGGCCTATGATCGCTTCGGCCACGCCGCCTTCGAACAGGGCGGCATGAATGGCGGGGCGCAGGGCTTTGGAGCCGGCGGCTTCGCCGACATCTTCGAGGATATTTTCGGCGACATGATGGGCGGGCGCCAGCGTCGCTCGTCGGGCGGGCGCGAGCGCGGCGCCGACTTGCGCTACAATATGGAAATCACGCTGGAAGAGGCATTTGCCGGCAAGACCGCGCAAATCCACGTGCCGGCCTCGATCTCTTGCACGGAATGTTCCGGCAGCGGCGCCAAGCCGGGCACCCAGCCGGTCACCTGCTCGATGTGCAACGGCCATGGCAAGGTGCGCGCCACGCAAGGCTTCTTCTCGATCGAGCGTACTTGCCCGCAATGCCAGGGGCGCGGCCAGACCATCAAGGACCCGTGTCCGAAATGCGCCGGCCAGGGGCGCGTCACCGAGGAGCGCTCGCTGTCGGTCAACATCCCGGCCGGTATCGAGGACGGCACCCGCATCCGGCTCGCCAATGAGGGCGAGGCCGGCCTGCGCGGCGGCCCGTCCGGCGATCTCTATATTTTCCTCGCTGTCAAGCCGCACGAGTTCTTCCAGCGCGACGGCGCCGATCTCTATTGCAAGGTGCCGATCTCGATGACGACGGCCGCCCTTGGCGGCTCCTTCGAAGTGGCGACGCTGGATGGCACACAGACGAAGGTGAAGGTGCCCGAAGGCACCCAGAACGGCCGCCAGTTCCGCCTCAAGGGCAAGGGCATGCCGGTGCTGCGCCAGCCGAATGTCGGCGATCTCTACATCCAGACCGCGGTCGAGACGCCGCAGAACCTGTCGCGCCGCCAGCGCGAACTGCTGGAAGAATTCGAGCAGCTTTCCTCGCAGGACAATTCGCCCCAGTCGAGCGGCTTTTTCGCCCGCATGAAGGACTTTTTCGAAACCTTCGGCGAGCGCTGAAGCAATTCAAGCGGGCAAGGTGTAGAATAGAGCTGCTCGCAAGGCTTGCTCGACTTGCTTGATGCATGTCGTTATCGCACAACCGCCGCGCACTTTTGCGCGACATGCCTTAGCGTCATCAACACCTTATGCGGGCATTCGCCTTGCCTTGGACTGCTTAACTGCTAAGTAGCGTCCCGGGGGAGCGTTCAGGAGAACTTGCATGGCACGTGGTCCCGGATTGCGAAAAGCGCTGGCGGAAAAGTTCGACGACGAACTGAAATTCTTCAAGGGCTGGATCGACAAGCCGAAGGCGGTCGGTTCGATCGTGCCGACCAGTTCCATCACCGCCCGCAAGATGGCTTCGATCGTCAATCCCAAATCCGGCCTGCCGGTACTCGAAGTCGGGCCTGGAACCGGCGTCATCACCCGCGCCATCCTGGAGCAGGGCGTAAAGCCAGAAAATCTCTACGCGGTCGAATATTCCACCGATTTCGTGCGCCATCTGCGCCGGCTCTATCCCGGCGTCAATGTCATCGAGGGCGATGCCTTCAATCTCGACGCCACGCTTGGCGACAGACGCGACATGGTGTTCGATTCAGTCGTCTCCGGCGTGCCACTGCTCAATTTTCCGATCGCCCAGCGCATCGCCTATATCGAAAGCCTGCTCGACCGCATCCCCGAAGGCCGCCCGGTCGTGCAACTGACCTATGGCCCGCTGTCGCCGATCCCGCCCGGCCGCGGCGACTATACGGTGAAGCATTTCGACTTCATCATCCGCAACATCCCGCCGACGCAGCTATGGATCTACCGGCGCGGGGTGGATTAACTCAAAATCCGCTCCTGTTGAACGACCGAGTTCGACTGTTGCGGTAAGCTGTCCACCACATCGACCGCCTACCTATCGGAGGAGAAAGAAGATGTGGGTAATCTGGAACGGAGTGACAGTAGCGTGGGAGCTGGAGTGGTTTGACAAAAAAGATGAAAAACTGAGCGGTAGCATCTTCCTGAAGGACTTCTGTGAAGAGGACATGCGTCCGGTTCTGCTTGTTGATGATCAGTCCCTTTGCGGAGTTTACTACCCGATAGATGAGGCTCGTGCCGCACGCTTGCACGAATTGGCCGGCACTGCGATCGACCTTGGCAAGTATGACTAGGGGCGGCTGACACCGGGTTGACCGAACCAGACACGTCCGTCGATCCGAGTGATTACCCCGAAACTGAGGTGTGGTACCCGGCTCCGCGATTTCTTCCGGAGGCGTTCAAGGATGCCGTGGAAGTCATCCCTAAACGCAAGGTCACATGAAAGGTCGATTGTCCCATCGGGTCCGCTTTTTCGGGCTGATGCGTTGATTTGAGCGATCCTTGGCTGTACCTGTCCGGGACAAGGTTGGCCAATGGCAGTGATCCCGAAAATTCTCGTCTTCGCCGGCTCGGTTCGATCAGGCGCCTATAGCGGCAGGACCGCCGATGTGGCGCAGAAGGAACTTGCCATGCAGGGCGCCGAGGTGAGCCGCATCTCGCTCGCCGACTATCCGCTGCCGATCCTGGACGAGGATCTGGAAAAGGAAAAGGGCATCCCTGAAAACGCCATGAAGCTCGGCCGGCTGATCGCCGCCCATGACGGCGTGCTGATCGCGACGCCCGAATATAATGGCTCCATCCCGCCGCTGCTCAAGAACAGCATCGACTGGGTGAGCCGGGCGCGCCGGGATGGCAGCCGCTCGTTCAGGCCGCTTGCCGGCAAGGTCGCTGGCCTGTGCTCGTCTTCCAAAGGAAACTTCGCCGGGATACGCTGCATCAACCATCTGCGCGCCGTGCTGGTGCGTTGCCAGATGGAAGTGGTGACGCCGGAGTGCTCGGTGCCGGAGGGCGGCAACGCCTTCGACGAGGCCGGGAATTTCAAGGACGAAAGACTGCACAAATCGATGGAGCACCTATGCCGCACGCTGATCGAAACCTCGCGCATGCTGTCCAGCCGGATCGAGGCGTGATCCACGCCGAAGACGCTTTGCGTGCCGGCACCATGCAGGACAGGCTGATCGTCGGCCTCGACGTGCCGACGCTGAAGGAAGCCGAAAAGGTGGTGCGTGAGCTCGACGGCGTCGTTTCCTTCTACAAGATCGGCTATCAGCTCGCCTTCGCCGGCGGGCTGGATTTCGCCCGCGAACTCGCCAGCGGCGGCACCAGGATCTTCCTCGACATGAAGCTGCTCGACATCGACAACACGGTGGCCAAGGGCGTCGAGGCAATCGCCAAGATGGGCATGACCATGCTGACGCTGCATGCCTATCCCAAGACGATGCGGGCGGCGGTCGAGGCCGCCAGGGGCAGCGATCTCTGCCTGCTGGCCGTCACCGTTTTGACCTCGATGGACGAGCAGGACGTGATCGACGCCGGCTATGAATACGACCCGCATACGCTGGTGCTGAGACGTTCCGAACAGGCGCTGCATGCCGGCATGGGCGGCATCGTCTGCTCGGCCGAGGAAGCGGAAGCGGTGCGCCGGATCGTCGGGCCCAACATGGCCGTGGTGACGCCGGGCATACGGCCCAAGGGCAGCGACCATGGCGACCAGAAACGCGTGGTGACGCCGGCACAGGCGATCCGCAACGGCTCAAGCCATCTCGTCGTCGGCCGGCCGATCGTCGGCGCGGCCGACAGGCGCGCGGTCGCGGAAGCCATCTTGGCCGAGATGCGCTCAGCTTAAGGGCCAGTTCTGAAACTCTACTCCGGCGGCCATCTGGCGGCGTTTTCTGTGCTTCCGGTGCTAACGTACTTTAAGTACGCTCCGCTCCGGTTCTCGAAACCACCACCAGCCAGCTCGCCGGAGCGACTTTCAAAACCGGCCCTTGCCGTATAGACGGAAAATCAAGGAGAAAAACATGCCCAAGGGATATTGGATCGCCCGCGTCGATGTGCGCGACGCCGAAGGCTACAAGGATTATGTCGCCGCCGCCAAGCTCGCCTTCGACCGCTTCGACGTGAAATTCCTGGCGCGCGGCGGCGAGCATGAAAAGGCCGAGGGCCCTGGCCGCGCACGCAATGTGATCATCGAGTTTCCGTCGCTCGCCGACGCGCATGACTGCTACCACTCGCCGGAATATCAGCGCGCCGTCTCCATCCGCCAGAAGGTCGCCGATGGCGAGATCGTGCTGGTCGAGGGGCTTTAGGGCCTGTTCGATCGAACCGGGGGCACAACCGCCGCGGCGGTCAGACCGAATGCAGGATGTAGAGCTTCCGCGTTTTCTCGTGGATGGTCCATTCGCCCTCCCAGCCAAGTGGCAGGACAAGCAATTCGCCGGGTCCGACATCTTTAGCCGCGCCGTCAGGGCCGTGCAGCGTCACACGGTGAAGTGGCCCTGCGAACATTCCCAGACACCGACTTGATCTTGTCTTCATCCGAAGCCCAGAGGGTGTTGGTTGACGGCAATCGGTATGTGGCCGGCGCACGACCCATCGAGCAATCGACGCCCAAGTCCGAATAGCTTCGTCGAATAATTGCGAGGCCGAAAGATCGACATTGACATGCAGGTATTTACCTGCATATTGGCTTCACAACAGAGTGAGGCCGATGGACGCCGACAAGGTTTTCAAAGCGCTGGGCGACCCGACACGCAGAAGGCTGCTCGACCTTCTTTGTGAGAAGAACGGGCAGACGCTCGGCCAGCTTTGCGAGAACCTGGACATGGCAAGGCAGTCCGCCACCCAGCACATCGACCTGCTGGAGGCGGCCAACCTGGTGAGCACGGTCAAGCGTGGCCGCGAGAAGCTGCACTTCATCAACCCGGTGCCGCTGCACGACATCTACGAGCGCTGGGTGCGGAAATTCGAACGGCAGCGGCTCAGCCTGCTGCACGACCTGAAGCAAGAACTCGAAGGAGACGACCAATGACCAGAGAGACGACCAGCTTTGTCTACGTGACCTATATCCGCTCGACGCCGCAAAAAGTGTTCGAGGCCATAACCAGGCCCGATATCGCACGGCGCTACTGGGGCCACGAGAACGTCTCCGACTGGAAGGCGGGATCGAAATGGGAACATATCCGCGCCAATGACGAGCGCACCGTCGAACTGGTCGGCAAGGTCGTCGAAATCTCGCCCCCGACCCGTCTCGTGATGACCTGGGCGAACGCCTCGCAGGCCGACGATCCGTCGAAATACAGCCGGGTGACGTTCGGCATCGAGGAGTACGACACCATGGTGCGGCTGACCGTCACCCATGACGAACTCGAAGCCGGCAGCGGCATGGCGAAAGGCATCAGCCAAGGCTGGCCGGCGGTGCTGTCGAGCATGAAATCCTTCCTCGAAACCGGCAGCGGCATCGACATTTTCGCCAAGCCGAAATCGGCGTAGCCCCAGCGGGAGAATGACAATGACCAAGCGCTATACCGGTGGATGCGCATGCGGCGCGATCCGTTATGAAACAGGCGGCGAGCCGATCTTCCAGAACCACTGCCAATGCCTCGATTGCCAGAAACGCAGCGGCACCGGGCACGGATCTTATCTGACCTTGTCGCAGCGCACCGCTGCGACAATTACGGGCGAAGCGAGAACCTGGCGGATAATGAGCGACAGCGGGAATGAAAAAGTCCACGCCTTCTGCCCGACCTGTGGAACGCCGGTTTACCTGACGTTCCCCGCCACGCCGGACGCGATAGCAATCCACGCGGCCAGCCTTGACGATCCGGGCCAGTTCCAACCGCAAGCGCTTACATACAGCATCCGCGGCCACGCCTGGGACACGATGGACCCCCTATTGCAGACATTCGAGCGAATGCCGCAGGGATAGGGGCCGCCCAGCCGGGAATTTCGGCGTTCAACCGATCAGCCGGTTCGCAGCGGTTTCGGCCATCGCGTCGGCGAGGCCCATGTCCCATTGCTTGCGGCAATAGGCGCGGAAATCGAAGCAGGGCAGGCCGGGGCAGACTTCGAACTCGATGAGATGGATCGTGTCGTCGGCCTCGACCCTGAAATCGATGGAAAACACGTCGCGCAGGCCAAGCCCGGTCATCAGCCTTTGCGCGATCCGGCGTATCCTGGTGTCAGCGACAGGCTGGCTGTCGGCGACCTGCTGCAGCACCGGCTCGGCGTAGGTTCCCGCCGCCCTCGCAGCGTTGCCGGTGTCGCCGTACAGCGCCAGGCTATCCGCCATGGTCTGGAAATCGCCGCCCGAATCGACAAAGGCGATGCCGAGCGCTTCGATGCCGGTGTCCGGCTTCAGACCGAGAAAGCTTGCGCGCACATTGCGCCCGGCGACATAGGGCTGCACGACGACACCGTCGCCATAGGCGGCAAAGACGCGCCGGCTGAGTTCCAGTACGTGACCGAGATCGCTGCTGCGCGAATCCGCCCAGATGCCGATCTTGGCGCCGAGCCGGTTCGGCTTGACGAACCAGCCGGCCGGCGAGGCCGGCGGCTCGACCACCCATTGGCCGTCACGGGCGAGGCCCGCCTGCGGCACCGGCAGGCCGAGGGCGCCAAGCACGGCGCCGGCGCGGAACTTGTCCTGGCAGAGCGCAAACAGCGCATCGTCGGCGCCTATCACCTTGAGGCCGTTCAGCCGCGCCAGAGCAGGTGCGGCGCCGCCACGGAAATAGGCGATGCCGTCGGTCAGCGTCCAGACCAGCGTCGCCCTGGGGTCCTCGCCGGCGAGCGCGCCCGCGGCATCGTCGAGCGCCACCGGGGCAAAGGACAGGCCGCGCTTCAGGCAGGCCGCCGTCAACGCGTCCAATTCGGGCGCCATATCGGTCGACTGCGCCAGATAAGAGGCGATCTCGGCGGCGCGTTCCGGCAGATGGCCATCGGCGACCAGCCGGTCGATGCAGGCCTTTTCCGGCTCGTAGACGAGGATCAGCTTCGGCTTGCGGCTTGACATGGGGTGAGCGATTCCTGGCGGCGCGATCGCCTACCATCGCATGGCCAATGTATCAGGCTTTCGCTGAACCGACACCGGCCGGACGCCCGCACGACAGCGTGGTCATGCTCAAGCGATCAGCACGCGCGGCTCGAGGCGGCCGTTTACCGGGATGTCGAGCAGAAAGGTCATGCCGCCCTGGAGGTCCAGCAGGCGCTGCTTCTCACTCTTGCCCGACCAGGCGGAGGTGACCGCCAGCCGGTCGGCATTCCGGCCGACAAAGGCCGGGCAGGACGGCTGCGTCACCGGCATGGCGACCGTACGAACGAGCTTGCCGTCGGGCGCGTAGGCCTCGATGACGCTGCCGCCCCAGCAGGCGTTCCACAATATGCCGTCACGGTCGAACACCGAGCCGTCGATATAGCCCTTTGCCGAGCGGTGATCGACGAAGACCTTCGGCTCGCCAACCGGCAGCCCGGTTGCCGGATCGCAGCCGACGCGCATTAGCAGGCCGGTGCTGGTGTCGGTGTAATGGGCGATCGTGCCATCCCCGGAAAAACAGATCGAGTTCGACACCGTGATGCCGGAATAGAGTTGCCGCAACTCGCCCTTGAAAAACCAGTAGATCGAGCCGGCGCCCTTCTCCTCGCCCTTGCCCATCGTGCCGACCCAGAAGGCGCCGCATGGGTGGACGCGGGAATCGTTCGAGCGGGTGACAGCATTGTCGGCCTCGATCGGCGTGTGCAGCGTCAGCTTGCCGGTCGCGATATCGCGGACAAAGAGGCCGGTCTCGGTGGCGATCAACTGGCGCTGCCCGTCGATGATGGCGATGGCGCTCGCCATCTGGCCAAGGTCGTGGGCGGTGGTCGCACCACCGGACAAGCTTTTTTCCAGAAGCTGGCCGTTGACGATATCGAACCAGTAGAGCGTATCGGTGGCCGGGTCGTAGCTCGGCCCCTCGCCTAGCTGGCAGACATGATCGGAAAAGACGGAAACGATGGTCTCGGTCATGGCGCTGCTCCAAATGCCGCATCCCAGGCCGCGACGGAGGCCCGCGCCCGCGTCGCCACCTCATCGACGCTCATGCCAGGCTTGAACAGGCTTGAGCCGAGGCCGAAGATGCTGACGCCGGCTGCCTTGTAGCCGGCAAAGTCCTTTTCCGAGACACCGCCAACCGCGCCGACCAGCGTCCTGGAGGGCAAGACCGCGCGCATCGCCGCTATGCCGGCGGCGCCAAGCACGCTGGCCGGGAAGAATTTCAGCGCCGAGGCACCGAGCCGGATGGCCTGGAACGCCTCGGTAGGCGTGAACACGCCGGGCATCGTCACCATGCCGTACTTCATTGCGCGGGCCATCACTTCAGCGTCGATGTTGGGGCTGACCAGCAGACGCCCGCCAGCCTTGTGCAAGCCATCAACATCGGCTGGGGTCAGTACCGTGCCAGCGCCGACCACGGCCGCCGGGGGAAGGGCCTTGACGATGCTGGCGATCGAGACAAAGGGCTCAGGCGAATTGAGCGGCACTTCGATGGCTTCAATACCAGCCTCGAAAACCGCCTGACCGACGGCCACAGCCTCATCCGGCCTGAGGCCGCGCAGAATGGCGACAAGGCCGCGCCCAAGCTTCGGAAAAGGTGCGGTCTCGGTCATGCGGCGACTCCATTTGCGGCGATCATGCCATTTTCACGCGCCGCCTCGACCAGGCCGGCGCGCACTGCCTCGTCGGCATCGACGGTCCTGATTTCAAGCCCGGCGAGGGCGAGCGCTTGGGCATAGAGCGCGCCGAGCCCGCCGGACGCGATCAGCACGATCGGTTCGGCGCTCTTCCCATAGCGGCGGTTGGCCGAGGCGATCTCGCCGCCGATCAGCAGACCGGACAGGCAAGCGGCGGCATCGTCGGCTTTCAGGTCCTGCAGCAGGCCGGTGGCGCGGATCGCAAACAGTCTCGATGTGACATCGCCGCCTTCGCCCAGCGCGCGCTCGCACCAGCGCCGGAAGAACGGATTGTCCGAAGTGACCGGGCTGGGCTGCTCGCCCAGCGAATGGCGCAGGATCGAATGCGCCGCCAGCACCGAATAAAGCTCGCCGGTCGGCCAGGTGCCGAAACCGGCGACGGCACCGTCCTCGACGACGACCCATTTCGAATGAGTGCCCGGCATACAGACGAGATGGCGGCCCTTTGCCGGCAAACCGGCGCCGGCAAGCTGCGTTTCCTCGCCGCGCATGACGTCAGGTGCGTCGGCGTCGCGCTGGGCAAGGCCCGGCACGATGCGGATGTCGCGGCGCTGGCCGGGAATGCGGGTTGCCTCCGCCAGGATGGCGCCGATCGGCGCCGGCACGGTGACGTAAGGCGCCTCCAGCCAGCCCTGGCGCGAGCCGGCCATGCCACAGATGATGACTGGCAGCGACGCCGGGGCGCCCATGGCGGCGAGGTGGCCTTCGAGCACGGTCGAAAAGCCCTTTTCGCGCGCGGTGATCAGCCCGTCATCGCCACGGCGTTCGGCAAGCGCCGTGCCGGCACCGTCAAGCAGCCAGGCCCTGAGACGGGTGGTGCCCCAGTCGACCGCCGCGACCGCCGGAGCGTTGCCCGCAGTCCCTGGACTCACAGATAACCCCCGTCGACGATCAGCGTCTGCGCCGTCAGCATGCGCGAGGCATCCGAGGCCAGGAACAGCACCGTGCCGACGAGGTCGTCGGCCTGCATGACGTCCTTGATGCATTGTTTGGCGACATGGGCGGCGAGCCTTTCTTCAGTGACCCACAGCTCTCTCTGCCGCTCGGTGATCACCCAGCCCGGCGCAACGGCGTTGACGCGGATGCGGTCGGCGCCAAGATTGCCGGCAAGACCCTTGGTCAGGCCGATAATGCCGGCCTTGGCGGCGGTATAGGCCGGCATGTCGGGGAAATTCATCAGAAACGATGTCGACGTGAAGTTGATGATCGATCCGCCGCCGGCCCGCTTCATGCCTGGCACCACCGCCTGCGCGGTGAAGAAATGCGGACGTAGATTGACCGCGTGATTGTTGTCCCAGAATTCCACGGTGACGTCTTCGACGGCGTGGCGATCGTCAAGGGCGGCATTGTTGACCAGCACGGTGACATCGCCATGCGCCTCAACCGCCTCGGCGACTGCGGCGCGCAGCGCCTCGATGTCGCGCAGATCGGCCTTGAGATAGAGCGGCCGCCGGCCGAGCTCCCTTTCGATGCGGTCGGCCAGTGCCGTGCTCGGACGCTCGGCGATGTCGATGAAGGCAACCTTCGCGCCCTGGCGGGCAAAACCTTCGGTCAAGGCGGCGCCGATGCCGGAACCACCGCCGGTGATCAGCACCGAAGCCCCTTCAAGGTCAACAAAACGCGCCGATGGCATCATTTTTCTCTCCCGATCCAGGCCCTGTCCGGCCGGCGCGCATCCTATCCAGCCAGGTCGGGGGAGCAAGGGCGAAAAAGCAGATTCGCTGACATGTTTTCCTGCAAGTCGTTTTCGCAAAACCGCTGCGCACCCTCGGGTCAAGCCCGTGGGCAGGCTTTTGCGCGACATGCATCAAGTCTGACAGGGATCGTCGCGCCGCGGCGGCGGCGCCGCCGGTCGTCAGGCCACTGTTGCGCGCATGTCGCTGCGGAACGAATTCCTGATATAGGCGAGTGTGGCGTCGGCATCGGCCGGCCGGCCGAACAGGAACCCCTGCCCGCCGGCGCAGCCGAACTGAACGAGACGCCGGGCCTGCGCCTCCTCTTCGATACCCTCGGCGACCACATCCATGCCGAGCCCTTCGCACATGGCCAGGATTGCCCGGATAATGTGTTCCGACGGGCGATCGTCGAGAATGGAGGCGACGAAGGCGCGGTCGATCTTGAGCTTGTCGAAATGGAATTCGCGCAGCCGCCCGAGCGAGGACTGGCCGGTGCCGAAATCATCAAGCGAGACACGGATGCCGACGCGGCGCAGGTCCTCGACGATCTTCTCGGCGGACGCCGGATCGTTCATCAGGCCGGTTTCGGTGATCTCGATCTCCAGCCGGCGCGGATCGAAGCCGGTGCGGTCGAGGATCGACAATATGTGCAGGCCGGTGTTCTGGTCGACGAGCTGGGAGGGCGACAGGTTGAAGGACAGGAACAGGTCTTTCGGCCAGCTCCTGGCCGCCTCGGCGGCCTTGCGCAACACAAGCTGCGACAGGGGGCCGATGATGCCGCGTTCTTCGGCGATCGGGATGAAAACCGTCGGCGAGACCGAACCCAGGTCGCGATCGGTCCAGCGCGCCAGCGTCTCGAAGCCGACGGCGCGGCGGGTCCTGAGATCGACGATCGGCTGGAAATACGGCTCGACCTCGCCGGCCGAAACCGCGCGGCGCAGCGCCTGCTCGATGCGGGTGACGCGCTTGGCCGCCTCTTCCATTTCCCGGCTGTAGACGACGACCCGCCCGCGGCCCGAACGCTTGGCATGATAGAGCGCCGTCTCGGCCTTTCTGACCAGAATCTCGGTGGTCTCGTCGCCCGAATAGAACAGCGAGCAGCCGACCGAGGCCGAAAGCCTGGCGGTGCGTTCGCCGACATCGTAGGGCGCCGAGAGTATCTCGATCAGCATGCGCGCTCTTGCGGCGACCGCCTCTTCGCTGAACACCATCGGATAGAGAAAGGCGTATTCGTCGGCGCCGATGCGGCAGACGGTGGAGTAGCTGTCCATCGAAGCGCGCAGCCGCATGGCCACCTGGACCAGTATGTCGTCGCCGGCCTTGTGTCCGAACAGGTCGTTGATCGGCTTGAAGCCGTCGAGATCGAGGATGCCGACGGCGAAGGGCGCGGGGTCGTCGGCGCGGTCGCCGATCAGGCGGTCGACCTTGTCGAAGAAGCGGCGATGATTGCCCAGCCCGGTCAGCGGATCGGTGAAGGCCTGATCCGTGCTGTCCCTGCCTGTCTGCCCGGTGCCAAACGGAGTTTGCATCGGTGTCCCTGTCTTTCAAGCCGGAATGAATTCCGACACTGGCGGCAAACACTGGCAGCAAACCGTTTAGGAAAGGTATCCCTGCGCCAAGCGAAGCGTGCGTCATATGGGCTCTGGCCAATTGGCAGAAGGCGCCAAGTTCCGTATATCGCTCTCGATGCATCGGCCCGATCTTCGGAAAGCGCGATGCATGGATTCAAAGCCTTGGAGACCTGCCGTGAAGTTGAAAGTCGCCGTCCAGATGGACCACGTCTCCACCGTCTCGATTGCCGGCGATACCTCGTTCGCGCTGTCGCTGGAAGCGCAGCGGCGCGGCCATCAGCTGTTTCACTACACGCCCGACCGGCTGTCCATGCGCGACGGCAAGGTGTTCGCGCGCATCGAGGAGCTGAAAGTCCGCGACGAGAAGGGCAACCACTATTCGCTGGGCGAGAAGGTGCGCACCGACCTGTCCGAGATGGATGTCATCCTGCTCAGGCAGGATCCGCCTTTCGACATGAACTACATCACGACGACGCATATCCTCGAACGCATCCATCCCAGGACATTGGTCGTCAACGACCCGGCCTGGGTGCGCAACAGCCCGGAAAAGATATTCGTCACCGAATTTCCCGACCTGATGCCGGAAACGCTGATCACCAAGGATCCCCTGGAAGTCGCCGCCTTCCGCAAGGAGTTCGGCGACATCATCGTCAAGCCGCTCTACGGCAATGGCGGCGCCGGCATCTTCCATCTGCACGAGGCCGACCGTAACCTCGCCTCGCTGCTTGAAATGTTCGGCCAGATGTTTCGCGAACCCTATATCGTGCAGCGCTATCTCAAGGACGTGCGCAAGGGCGACAAGCGGATCATCCTGATCGACGGCGAGGCGGTCGGCGCCATCAACCGCGTGCCGGCCGAGCACGATTCGCGCTCCAACATGCATGTCGGCGGCCGCGCCGAGAAAACCGAATTGACCAAGCGCGAGCGCGAAATCTGCGCGCGCATCGGTCCGTCGCTGAAAGAGCGCGGTTTCATCCTGGTCGGCATCGACGTCATCGGCGACTACATGACCGAGATCAACGTGACCTCGCCGACCGGCTTGCGCGAGGTCCTGCGTTTTGGCGGCGCCGATATCGCTGGACTGTTCTGGGATTGTGTCGAGGGCAAGCGGAAGTAATTGCTCTTGCGCCGCCGAACGCGTCGCTCAGTTGTTCCCGTAATGTTCTTGCCTAAGACGGAAATCTGTGGTTGTCTGCGGTGACGCCGTTCGCGGCATGATCGCATGGGCTTCGGGCAAGCCGGTATCCGGGGGCAGATTAGAATGGTGGCGCGGGTTCGCACGGTCGCTTTCCAGGGCATCGAGGCCGTGCCGGTCGACGTGCAGGTGATGATCGCGCCGGGCAAGGTCGGCATGCATATTGTCGGCCTGGCCGACAAGGCGGTGGCCGAAAGCCGCGAGCGGGTGCAGGCGGCGTTGCATGCCTCCGGCCTGTCGATGCCGTCGAAGAAGGTGACGGTCAATCTGGCGCCGGCCGATCTGCCCAAGGAAGGCAGCCATTACGATCTGCCGATCGCGCTTGGCTTGATGGCGGCACTCGGCGCCATTCCGGGCGACATGCTGGCCGGCTATGTCGTGCTTGGTGAACTGTCGCTCGACGGCACCATCGCCGCGGTGGCCGGCGCGCTGCCGGCGGCGATCGGCGCCAATGCCGAGGGCAAGGGCCTGATCTGCCCGTTCGCCTGCGGGCCGGAAGCGGCCTGGGCCGGCAAGGAGTTCGACATATTGGCGCCGCGCAGCCTGATCGCGATTGCCAACCATTTTCGCGGCACGCAGGTGCTGTCGAGGCCCGAAGCCGGCATCAAGCTGGCGCCGCGCGACCTGCCCGACCTCTCCGATATCAAGGGCCAGGAGAGCGCCAAGCGGGCGCTCGAAGTGGCGGCGGCCGGCGGACACAATCTGCTGATGGTCGGCCCGCCAGGCTCGGGTAAATCGATGCTGGCGCAGCGGCTGCCGTCGATCCTGCCGCCGCTGGCGCCGAAGGAACTTCTGGAGGTCTCGATGATCGCCTCGGTCGCCGGCGAGCTCGGCGAGGGCAAGCTGACCGACCGGCGGCCATTCCGCGCCCCGCATCATTCAGCCTCGATGGCGGCGATGGTCGGCGGTGGCTTGCGCGTGCGGCCGGGCGAGGCCTCGCTTGCCCATCATGGCGTGCTGTTCCTCGACGAATTCCCGGAATTCTCGCCGCAGACGCTCGACGCGCTGCGCCAGCCGCTGGAGACCGGCGACTGCATGATCGCGCGCGCCAACCACCGCGTCACCTATCCGGCGCGCATCCAGCTGGTCGCGGCGATGAACCCGTGCCGCTGCGGCATGGCCGGCGAGCCCGGCTATCGCTGCCTGCGCGGCGACCGCTGCCGCACCGACTACCAGGCGCGCATCTCCGGCCCGCTGCTCGACCGCATCGATCTCAGGATCGAGGTGCCGGCGGTCTCGGCCGGCGATCTGATCCGGCCGGACCGGGCGGAGAAAAGCGCCGATGTGGCGTTGCGCGTGGCGCGCGCCCGCACGCTCCAGCGCGAACGTTTCGAACGGCTTGGCGTCACCTCCGCCACCACCAACGCGCATTGCTCGCCTTCGGTCATCGAGGAGATCGCGATGCCGGATGCATCGGGCCTGTCGCTGCTTAGGGATGCCAGCGAAAAGCTCGGCTTTTCCGCCCGCGCCTATCACCGCGTACTGAAGGTGGCGCGCACGCTGGCCGATCTCGACGCCAGCGAGGCGGTCGGGCGGATTCATCTGGCCGAGGCGATCTCCTACCGGATGAGCTCGGAGCGGATGGCGCAGGCAGCGTGAGCTCCCTCCCCCTTGAGGGGAGGGTGGCCGCGAAGCGGCCGGGTGGGGTCCTGCGTAAGGTGCGCCAACGCCCATTCTGACTATGCGCCTCGGGAAGAACATGGCAACGCAATCGGGTCGTTTTGAAATTCGGAAACGCCGAGGTGACCCTCGGCGACCCCACCCGGCCCTTCGGGCCACCCTCCCCTCGAGGGGGAGGGGAACCTCAGCCCGCCTGCTCTTTCGCTTTCAGTTCCAACCGCCGCGCGTGCAGCACCGGCTCGGTGTAGCCGTTGGGCTGGACGCGGCCCTTGAACACCAGGTCGCAGGCGGCGAGGAAGGCGATGGAGCTGTCGAAATCCGGCGCCATCGGCCGGTAGAGTGGGTCGCCTTGGTTCTGGCGATCGACAATGGCCGCCATGCGCCGCATCGTCTCCATTACTTGATCCTCGGTGCAGACGCCGTGATGCAGCCAGTTGGCGATGTGCTGCGAGGAGATGCGCAGCGTGGCGCGGTCTTCCATCAGGCCGACATCATGGATGTCTGGCACTTTCGAACAGCCGACGCCCTGGTCGATCCAGCGCACGACATAGCCCAGAATGCCTTGCGCATTGTTGTCGAGCTCGGCCTGGATGTCGGCCGGCGACCAGTTCGGCCGCACCGCCACCGGCACAGAGAGGATGTCGTCGAGCCTGGCCTTGGGCCGGTTCTTCAGCGCCGCCTGGACGGCCTGCACATCGACCTTGTGATAATGCGTGGCATGCAGCGTCGCCGCCGTCGGCGACGGCACCCAGGCGGTGTTTGCGCCGGCGTTGGGGTGGGCGATCTTCTGTTCCAGCATCGCCGCCATCAGGTCCGGCATCGCCCACATGCCCTTGCCGATCTGGGCGTGGCCGGCCAGCCCGCATTCCAAGCCCGTGTCGACATTCCAGGCTTCGTAGGCGGCAATCCAGGCGGCCTGCTTCATGTCACCCTTGCGGATCATCGGGCCGGCTTCCATCGAAGTGTGGATCTCGTCGCCGGTGCGGTCTAGGAAGCCGGTGTTGATGAAGACGACGCGGTCTTTTGCCGTGCGGATCGCCTCCTTGAGATTGACGGTGGTGCGCCGCTCCTCGTCCATGATGCCCATCTTGATGGTATTGCTGGCCATGCCGAGCAGCGCCTCGACGCGGTCGAAGATCTCGACGGCGAAGGCGACTTCCTCCGGTCCGTGCATCTTGGGCTTCACGACATACATCGAGCCCGCGCGGGAATTCATCCGCCGCCCCTTCGGCCCGACATCGTGCAATGCGATCAGCGCCGTCATGGCCGCATCCATGATGCCTTCCGGCACCTCGTTGCCGTCGCGGTCAAGAATCGCCGGATTGGTCATGAGGTGGCCGACATTGCGCACCAGCATCAGCGAGCGGCCGGGCAGCGTGAGTGCGCCACCATCGGGCGCGGTGTAGGCGCGGTCGGGATTGAGCTTGCGGGTAAAAGTCTTGCCGGCCTTGGTGATCTCTTCCGCCAGGTCGCCCTTCATCAGGCCGAGCCAGTTGCGGTAGACCACGACCTTGTCCTGCGCATCCACCGCCGCGACCGAATCCTCGCAGTCCTGGATGGTGGTCAGCGCCGATTCCAGCACGACATCGGCAATCCCAGCCGGATCGGTGCGGCCGATCTGGTTGGCGCGGTCGATGACGATCTCGATGTGCAGCCCGTTCCTGACCAGCAGGACAGCATCGGGATTGGCGGCATCGCCGCGATAGCCGGCAAATTGCCTGGGGTCGGCCAGCGTGCTGGCGCCCGCGCCCTCGCCCAGCCGCAGCATGCCATTGGCGATCGAAAGCCCGTTCACCCCCGCCCATTTGCCCGAGGTGAGCGGCACCGCCTCATCGAGGAAATTCTTCGCCCAGGCGATGACCTTCGCGCCGCGCGCGGGGTTGAAGCCCTTGCCCTTTTCGGCGCCTTCGGTCTCGGGGATGGCGTCGGTGCCGTAAAGCGCGTCATAGAGCGAGCCCCAGCGGGCATTGGCGGCGTTCAGCGCATAGCGCGCATTCATCACCGGCACGACGAGCTGCGGCCCGGCAACCCGGGCGATCTCCGGATCGACATTGCCGGTGGCGACCGAGAAGGCCGGCCCTTCCGGCACGAGATAGCCGATCTCCTTCAGGAAGGACTTGTAGGCTTCCATGTCGACCGGGGCGCCATTGTCGCGGTACCAGCCGTCGAGCTTTTCCTGCATGGCGTCGCGCTTTTCCAGCAGCGCCCGGTTCTTCGGCGCTAAATCGCTAACGATGGCAGCAAAGCCGGCCCAGAAGGCGTCCGCCTCGATGCCGGTCCCCGGCAGCGCTTCGTTGGCGACGAAGTCGTGCAATTCGCGGGCAATCCGCAATCCGGCGATCTCGATGCGATCGGTCATCAGGGCTTCTCCAGGCGAAGGCTTTGCGCGCCTTTGGCATGTTGGGCCGGCAGGGTCAATTCAGCTTAGGGTGAAGGGGTGGATTTTGGGGCGCCAATCTCCCCCCTCGAGGGGGAGATGGCCGGCAGGCCAGAGGGGGTCGGTCCGACCGGGCTCGACCTTTCACGCCGGGCCCGGCCTCCTGCGATAGAAAGAATAGCGCTCCACGCGAGACGACCCCCTCTGTCGCCTTCGGCGACATCTCCCCCTCGAGGGGGGAGATTACGTGCTCACACCGCAATCCTCGGCCTTCCCGACGCCACCGCCACGACATGCGCCTCGATGAACATGCGCTGCCCCTCGACCGTCGAGACGCTGAACTCGCTGGCGATTTCGATCTCGGCGCTGTCGGTGCCGGCATCTTTCGCCCGCCCGGCGGCGAGCGCGCGGACATCGGCCTCGGCCGCCGCGATCGCTGTGGCCTCGTCGAGAAAATCGCGCACCGTCTCCCCCGACGAAACGCGGAACAGCCCTTCCTTGGGCTGACTGACGCGGGCCTCGGCCGAGACGCGGACCTGGCCGACGACGGCGCCGAGCGCGTTGGCGACGTCGGTATCCTCGGGCACGACGCAGTCATTGCCGACCAGTTCGGCGAGGCCGGCATAATGCAGCGGCGCCGAGGCGCCGAGGCCGATGACCGGACGGTCGAGCGCGACGCTGAGCCGGGCGATGCCGGGGTGTGCATCGACGGCGCGCTGCACCAGCGCATGCGCCACGGTGGCGGCGCCATCCAGCCCGTCCTCGGCGAAGGCGGTTTCGAGGATGTATTCGGCCGACCAGCGCGTCAGCGTCAGCAGCACCCGTTCCGAGATCGCCTCCGGCGTGGCGGCGATGAACTGGCCGCGGCCGTCGCGCTTGCGCATGAATAGCTCGGCGCCGAGCCGGGCGGTCGCCGCATCCCAGTTGGCCTGCTTGCCCAGCACGTGGGCGGCATCCGAAGGGGTGAAGCCTGAAATATGCACCAGGCCGCGCGACACCAGCCGGTTCAGGGTGGCGTTCTGGGCGTTCGAGGTGAGCAGCCTGTCCAGCGCCAGCGGCACGCTGCCGATCGTCTCGTAGAGCCGCGCTTCCGGCGCGGTGAGGCCGGCGGCGAGCCGCTCCGGCACGCCGGTGCGCAGGGCGAAGCGGCCATCCATGCGGCCGGGATTCGGCGCGCGCAGCTGGCGCTCCAGTTCAGAGGTGACGGCCTCGCCATGCACCATGCCGGCCAGCGCCAGCGGCACCAGGCGGCGCGGTCCGAGCAGGATTTTCGGATTGAGCGCGCCATCCTCCAGCGCCACTTCGGAATCGCCACCGAGGCCAAAGGTGCGCATGGCCACCGCCTCGACCATGGTGCGGAAGCCGCCGACCGTGGCGCCTTCCGGATCGAGCCGGGGACGGCCCTGATCGAGCACGGCGACGTCGGTGGTGGTGCCGCCGATGTCGGAGACCACCGCATTGTCGAGCCCGGTCATGTGGCGGGCGCCGACCAGGCTGGCGGCCGGGCCTGAAAGAATGGTCTCGATCGGCCGCTGGCGGGCAAAGGCCGCCGAGACCAGCGCGCCGTCGCCGCGCACCACCATCAACGGGGCGGCGATCTTGCGGGCGGCCAAAAACCCTTCGGTCGCCGCCACCAGCCGGTCGATCATCGAGATCAGCCGGGCGTTGAGCAGCGTGGTGAGCGCCCGGCGCGGGCCCCCGAGCTTGGCCGACAATTCGTGGCTGGCGGTGACCGGCAGGCCGGTCTTGTCGCGGATGAGTTCACGGGCAGCGATCTCATGCGCCGGGTTGCGCGTAGCGAAATAGGCGCAGACGGCGAAGCCCGACACCGAGGCGCCGAGCTCCGGCAGTGCGGCCTCCAGCCCGGCGAGGTCGAGCTTTGCCGCATTGCCGTGGACATCATGGCCGCCGGGGCAAAACACGACCGGGTCGGTGCCGAGTGCCGCCTTCAGCCCGTCGCGGGCGAGGTCGCCCTCGGAAAAACCGATCATCACCAGCGCCACGCGCCCGCCCTGCCCTTCGACCAGCGCGTTGGTGGCGAGCGTCGTCGACATCGACACCAGTTTGATCGCGGCCGGATCGGTGGCGGATTTCTCCAGCACCGCATCGACCGCACCCGATATGCCGACCGCCAGATCATGGCGCGTGGTCAGCGCCTTGGCCTTGGCCAGCACCTTGCCCTGGGGACCGCCGGCTTCCGACCACAGCACGGCATCGGTGTAGGTGCCGCCGGTGTCGATGCCGAGGAACAAAGGCGAGGGTTTGGGCTTGGCGGTCATTGGCTGGTCCGGCGAATTTCGTCCCCGCCCCTTAGCCGATACGGAACGGCGGATAAAGGCAAGAGAGATGGGCCAAGAAGAGGTGATCTCCCCCCTTGCGGGGGAGATGGCCGGCAGGCCAGAGGGGGTCGGTACGTCCTGACGCGACGCCCCATCGCGGACAGAAGATGCCGGCGCTCCATGCGAGGCGACCCCCTCTGTCGCCTTCGGCGACATCTCCCCCTCGAGGGGGGAGATTACCAGCGCCTACCCCACAAACCCCACGCGTTTGTGGCTGCCATCGCAGAACGGCTTGTTGGCCGAATGGCCGCAGCGGCAGAGGAAAACCTTGGTGGTGCGTGCGATGGTGTGGCCGGTACCGGTGACGATCTCGGCATTGCCTTCGAGCTTCAGCGGGCCGTTGGCGGTGGGCGTCACCGTCAGCGGCCCGTCATGCGCCTCCAGCACCTGCGCCTCCTTCAGCGGCGGCTCGCCGGTGGCGGTGAAGCCGGCCTTGATGTGACTGTTGTCGCAGAACGGCTTATTCTGCGACAGGCCGCAGCGGCAGAGCGTGGCGCGATAAGAAGTCTCGCCGCCGAGTACGATCTCCGCATGCACCGCCAGCGGGCCGTTTTCCCTGAGCCGCACGGTGTTGACCGCCGGCGGCTTTTCCTGCGGGCCGCCATCCTTCCTGCCATAGGTGATGGCGCCGGACGGGCAGCTTTCGGCGATCGCCACGATCTTCTCGACACTGGCCGCCTCGGGATGGATCCACTGGCCGGGCGCGTTGGGCACGAAGACATGCGGATCGCCCAGCACGCAATTGCGCGAATGGATGCAGCGCCGGCCGGAAAAGCCGACATCGATTTTCTCGCCTTCGACCGTGCCTGCCATGGGTGGGGTCTCCTGTCGGGTTACGCTATGGCCGGGGGTCAGGACGGCGTCAAGCTGGCGAACAGTCAATGCCAGCCGCTGGAATTCATCGTCAGCAGCGCGGCGGCCACCACAAGCGCCACGCCGTCGATCGCCCAGAGCGTTTCGCGGAGCGGGGCGCTGGCGACGAAGGTGCCGGCCAGACCGAAGGCGCCGCCTATGGCGAGGCCGATCGCGGCGGTGGCGTCTGAAGTGGTGCGCATGTGGTGCTTCCCCGAGTTGGGTAGAGGATAGTGCAGGGCGGGATGTTCTCAAAGGTGCGTCAGCGGAAAGGCCGCGACGGACACCTCAGTCACTTGGACATTGGCCACTGCTTAACCCCCTGCCGCCGAAGACTAGGCGGCGCGGCGGTCCCGAGTTTGAAGTGCGGCCACTGTGCATCAAGAAAATCTGATGCCGATAGTCTTTTCATCACTCGTAGAAAACGCTCCAACCGTATAGACGTCGTCCTCCAATTCGGGCTCGATCATAGCAGTTGCATATATTATTTGATGTTCAACTTTGCTCTCCTTGGACACCCGAAGGATTTGCAATTGAAAGTTCTGGCTTCGAATTGCCTCGACCCCCATATTTTCATGGGTATCGATCATGCAGAAACGAGGATGGCGGAAGAATTCGGTCTTAGTCGCAGCAGCCAAGAATCCGAGATAGAAACTGCTCTTCAAAATCGCTCTTGAGCTGGCGGAGAAATAATTTTCGCCGTTGACGCTAATTTTGTTCTGGCCAAAGGTAAAACTTACCTCTTCTGGATCTTCGAATATGTCTTGCCTTCTCAAGTCATTTCTCAATAACTCTCTCACTTCATCTGCAATTCTCGTGTAGGCGATAGACAATCGATTTTGTTGCTGCGCTCGCAGGGTCTCGTTCTGGGATTTCAGGCCCGAAATCGCGGCTTCCAATTCTTCTCGCCGAGCAGACAACTCCCGAATCGTCTCAACCAAAAGTGCCTTCTGATCAAGATCTTCAACTTGGCGGTCTAAATACCCTGAGCGCCGATTGAGCTCACCAAGTTGCTCGCGTGCTGACGTGGATGGAAGACGCTGCACCGATGCCAAGTGCCGAGTAGCCTGACGCCATTGCTCCTCCAAGGTCTCTAGCTGACTACCAAGCTGAGCAAGGCGCTCATTCCGCTTTCGCTGAAGCTCCTCGGACTGGCTGATCTGCAGACTCGTGTCGAGAATTAGAGCCGATATGCGTACTTGAGTTTGCTCTGAGTCGAACGGGGTCTTACAGAGGTGGCAAGCATGAGGCACTGGGTCGTCGTCTAATGGCGCATAACAGGCAGGACAGCGCTGAAAGCGGACCTCGCCGATATGTTCGACCACCTTTGACGAATCCTTGAGGGCTTCGACTTTGTTGCGAAGGCTCGAAATGAACGAATCCGAGTCTACGATAGTTAGCGTTAGCCCGTCTCGTTGCTGTCGAACTCTCACAAGGTTTTCTTGAATCACTTGAACTTGGCGGTAGGCTTTGTCTTGAGAGGCCAGAGTGAATTTGTCATCTGATTCGCTGGAAAAAAGTATTGCCTCAGCTTGCTCGATGGCGGCTTGGAGGTTGGCCCGCTCTTGCTCCAAGCTGGCCCTTTGAGCTTCAATCCACGCAGGAGTTAAGCCTTGATCTGATCCGCCAACTTTTCCAAGGACGGTGAACAGACTGTGTAGCTGTCCAATAACTTTATCCAATTCCTTCGAGTATTCCCTAATCTTCTGATCGTTGTCATAGAGAGCGCTGTCGTATGCGCCGCAGAGTAAGCGCCCCACCGTATCGCGCAAATTCGCCTGGTCGAACCGCTCAAATCGAAAGATGTCCTCGATCGGACTTAATTGGTCTGCATATAGTAGTCTTAGAATTTGATGCATCGTTATATTGCCGGATAGATCACTAGAGACCTCCGGAATTCCAAGAAGGTTGAAAACCGCCTGCGAGAAGCTTTCTCGGTTGCTCGTACTTTTATACGGATAGCGTATCCATTCAGACCGAGGCGCATCCGCCGCTACGTCATACGGCCCCCCAAAAATCTCCATAGGTTGCTGTCCGCTGGATTCGGAAATCTCCCGACTGAGAGTTACCATACGTCCGTTGATCCGCGCTTCAATGACGACTCTCGTGCAGAGGCGGGCGACGGCACTCCAATCTGCCAATTCGCCCCCTAAGCCATAGAATATAAAATTCAATACTGTCGATTTACCAGAGGAATTGTCCCCTCGAACAACGTTAACCCCCGAATGGAAGCTCTCATTATAGACTTTGACGTCGTTTCTCTCGACGATAACTCTCGTTACTATTAGCGTTGGCTCATACCGCATCGTATCGATGCTCCATCAAGCCAGTTCTTGCCTTTAGCCCATTGTCCCCAGACAGCGGATAATCGCTTGCCAGCGTCGTCAGAAACTCCATGAGATCTGATTGTGATTCATTGATCTGCCTGACGCGCTGGGCCAGTTCGGGCGGAATAGTGCTCTCTGAGGTACTGACGTCACCTTTTTCAAGAGCCGGACCGCTCACGAGGGACCGAGCGGAGAGCGTTTCGATCGCCGCCGTCTGCATAGGTGCCATACGCTCGAAGAGCAGTCGTCTGTCTGGCAGTTCTCCGTACGGCTTCATGTGCGCATACCTCTCAGACAACTTTTTGAGCCTCTGATGTTTTGGCGCTAGGCGAATGTTTTGAATCTGATGTGGGAAGAGTAGGTAGAAGTCTAATATGCGGACCTTTTCATAAGGCAACGGTCCCACCGCTGCGACCAAATCACGGAGCCGCAAAAGGCGGAAGACTGCATGAAACGCATCAAAAGCGGGCTGAAACGATAACTGGGTCATTTATGCCAGCGTACAAAACATTGCTCTGCAAGCCAATAAATCATTCCCGTTGCCGTGTTATGGTCGACTTTAATCACGCTTCCACCACAGTCGTCTACGGTAGGATCTATAATTAAGTCGCCGACAATTTTGTTTATCTCAGATGTATTGCATACAGATATCTGAGGCAATATAACGTCATTAAACTGACGCTCCGCCCTGGCCAAGAGATGAACAATAATCTCTTGCGCCGACGAGTAGAGCGACCAATGTTCCAAAAGTTTAACGAACATCTCTTTCATTTCGATAGCATCGGAATAAGAGTCGATACGCCCGCTCACTTCCAGTTTTGCTTTCAACCCCTCAACCCCGTCGTGCGAGCGCTGAGAATAGTACCTCTGAAGGCGATCAATGGTATCCTTGACAGTTTGACTCTGCTCCATTTCGGCTTCGAGCTTTTTAAGCAATTTCTCGACTGCGCCTACCCGACTGGCAGCAACATAGTTGTACGTCTTGCGGATATCGCGCCCCGCCATATCATGCTCGGCACGGGCCCCCGATTGATCAACGGTGGTAGTCACTTACGCGCCCCTGTAGGCAAGCTATTTTGTAGTCGTCTTGTCGCGGCCTACCATGTCGCCGCCAGCGGTAGCTCCGGCCTGATTAACGGCGGTCCCGCCGGGGCCTGCGCGATTTTTTGTAACTTGAAATGTTATAAGGCAGCCGGCGCCAGCGCCAACTAAAAAGCTAACTATTTCGGAAATGTAGTTCGCGATTGTTGCCATGAATCACCCCCCAACTCTGGGGCACACTAGCATCATTTTTTTGCCCTAGGCACTACTTAAGAAGCTAGTCACCCATTTTTAAGGCCTGGATAAATGCCTCCTGCGGAATATCGACCTTGCCGAACTGCCTCATCCGCTTCTTGCCCTCTTTCTGCTTGTCGAGCAGCTTGCGTTTGCGCGAGACGTCGCCGCCGTAGCATTTGGCGGTGACGTCTTTGCGCAGCGCCGAGATGGTTTCGCGGGCGATGACCTTGCCGCCGATGGCGGCCTGGATCGGGATCTTGAAGAGATGGTGCGGGATCAGCTCCTTCAGCTTTTCGCACATCTGGCGGCCGCGCTTTTCCGCCGCCGTGCGGTGGACCAGCATCGACAGCGCGTCGACCGGCTCCTCATTGACCAGGATCGACATTTTCACCAGGTCGCCCTCGCGATAGTCGGTCAGGTGATAGTCGAAGGAGGCGTAGCCCTTGGAGATCGATTTCAGGCGGTCGTAGAAATCGAAGACGACCTCGTTGAGCGGCAGATCGTAGGTCAGCATGGCGCGCTTGCCGACATAGGAGAGGTCGGCCTGGATGCCGCGCCGGTCCTGGCAGAGCTTCAGGATGCCGCCGAGATAGTCGTCGGGAGTGAGGATGGTGGCGCGGATCCAGGGCTCCTCGATGGCCGAGATTTTCACCACGTCGGGCATGTCGGCCGGGTTGTGCAGCTCTTTCATCGACCCGTCGGTCAACAGCAGCCGATAGACGACCGAGGGCGCAGTGGCGATGAGGTCGAGGTTGAACTCGCGCTCCAGCCGCTCCTGGATGATTTCGAGATGCAGCAAGCCAAGGAAGCCGCAGCGATAGCCGAAGCCGAGCGCGGCGCTGGTTTCCATCTCATAAGAGAAAGAAGCGTCATTGAGGCGGAGTTTGCCGACGGCGGCGCGCAGATCCTCGAAATCGGCGGCGTCGACCGGGAACAGGCCGCAGAACACCACCGGCTGCGCCGGCTTGAAGCCGGGCAGCGCATGGGCGGTGGCGCGCTTGTCCTCGGTGATGGTGTCGCCGACGCGGGTGTCGGCCACTTCCTTGATCGAGCCGGTGAAGAAGCCGAACTCGCCGGGGCCGAGCTCGTCGACATTGATGCGGGCGGGCGTGAAGACGCCGGTGCGCTCGACCAGATATTTGGCGCCGGTGCCCATCATGCGGATGGTCTGGCCCTTCTTCAGCACGCCGTCGATGATGCGGACCAGCACGATGACGCCGAGATAGGCATCATACCAGCTGTCGACCAGCATGGCCTTGAGCGGGGCTGATATGTCGCCCTCGCGCGGCGGCGGCAATTGGTGGACGATGGCCTCCAGGACGTCGGGGATGCCCAGCCCGGTCTTGGCCGAGATCAGCACGGCGTTGGAGGCGTCGATGCCGATGACTTCCTCGACCTGCTCGCGGATGCGCTCGGGCTCGGCGGCCGGCAGGTCGACCTTGTTCAGCACCACGACGATCTCGTGGTTGTTGTCGATGGCCTGGTAGACATTGGCCAGCGTCTGCGCCTCGACGCCTTGAGAGGCGTCGACGACCAGCAGCGAGCCCTCGCAGGCGGCCAGCGAGCGCGACACTTCATAGGCGAAGTCGACATGGCCGGGCGTGTCGATGAGGTTGAGGATATAGTCCTCGCCATTGTTGGCGCGGTATTTCAGCCGCACCGTCTGCGCCTTGATGGTGATGCCGCGCTCGCGCTCGATATCCATCGAGTCCAGCACCTGCTCCTTCATGTCGCGCAGCTCCAGCCCGCCGGTGGACTGGATCAGCCGGTCGGCAAGCGTGGATTTGCCATGGTCGATATGGGCGACGATGGAGAAATTGCGGATGTGGTCGAGCGGCGTGGTCATGCCGCGCGCTTTAGCAGGGGCGGGTTAAGGGGGCAAGCGGCCGGGCGGTGGGG